>JABIVD010000032.1 GCA_018667335.1 Rhodospirillaceae bacterium | reverse complement strand
GTCGCATACATACGAGCGACCGTTATGGTCGCCTCAATGGCAGGCTCATCGAACGCCGCGACGAGGGTCTCGGACGTGCCATCCGACAAATGGTTGATCTGGTTGCCAACCGGGCTACCGCCGGACACACCCACACCGCTACCATCATATGTGACGGTGCCTTCCGCCCCTTCAAAATCGTAAGCGGTAAGCGTTACACCGGCATCGACCCAATTCTGTGCGCCACCCGAAGCAAAGTGCGTCTCACCGGGAGTCTGCTCATTGGCTTCGTGATGGTCACCGATCAGAAGATCATCGCCGTCATTGCCAGCAATCGTATCGTCGTCCGCACCGCCAGCAATCTTGTCATCAAGACCGCGTCCGGTGAGCGCGTCATCGCCAGCGCCACCATCAAAGATCTCGTCGGTATCGTAGCCGGCCTGGTTCGCCTCACCCTGGCTCGACGCCATGGTGACCGTGTCGTCGCTGCCGAGCGCATCATACTGGGTGCCGGCTTCATACGTGCCCGCCTGGACATCATCGAAGTCGACCGTGTCCGCCTGCTCCGTGAACAGCGGATCGAGGGTCATATCAACCGGCTCGCCGTCGACCAGAACCGTCAGGCCTTCCCAGTCCTGCACCTTGATGCCCAGATTGCTGAAGGTCTGCTTCGCGCCGCTGTCGGTCGCGATGTCGGAGTTCGCGGAGATAAAATCGTTCAGCGCCACGAGATCGGAGAAAATACCCGCATCGGCGAACTGTGCCGACGTCAGGGAGACAATCAGCGTGTCCGAACCGGTGCCGCCGTCATACCAATCGACCCGGCCGCCATTCTCGCCGCCGACAAACAGGCCGACGTCATCGCCGCTGTCGCCGTCGACATGATCGCGGCCAACGCCGCCATCGAGGGAATCATTGCCCGAACCGCCCTTGAGCGTGTCGTCGCCAAGCTGGCCCAGCAACGTGTCGTTGCCCGAGCCGCCATTCAGATAATCGTTGAAAGAAACCTCGGCGCTGCCGCTGCCGCCATGATGGCCCGAACCGCCATGACCCGAACCATGGTGGGAACCGCGCCCAGAGCCGCTGCCCGAACCTGAACCACGACCAGAGCCGCTGCCCGAACCTGAACCACGGCCAGAGCCGCTGCCCGAACCAGAACCGCGCCCGCCGCGCTGCCCGGAACCGCTGCCGCCTGCATCCGGACCGTCACCCATCAGGATATCGTCGCCGCTGCCACCGAACAGACGATCGGAGCCCGAACCACCGATCAGCGTGTCGTTGCCGGCACCGCCCTTCAGCGTGTCGTCGCCTGCGCCGCCATCGAGCAAATCATCGCCCTTGCGCCCCCGGATGTCGTCATCCCGGTGCGTGCCGTTGATGGAGTCGTTACCGTTGGTACCGTTGATGCGTGCCATGTCCCATCGCCTTTTGCGTGGTCGTTGCGGGGTTACTTAGCTGGATTGTCCTGGAGACTGCCTCCAAAAAACTCCGGCTTCTACGCGCATATACACGCAAGAACCGTACCAGTTAGCATGCTACCTATCGAAAGGTTCGGCAAACGCACACGCCAAACCACCTACTTGAGCAATCGGTCCGGTAGCCTCCCCCGCCCCCGGGCACTAAGCTGCTCAAATAAGCCTGCATATTCTATACATACAGTGGGATGATTCAACCGTTTTTACATGCAAATTTATTTTACATTTTAGATAGTTACGAGATATCCGCGGTGGTAGCAGCAACTCAGTGTACCGCTACGGGTGCTCTGTGGAGCAGACAGGATTACCGCACATCCCGTGATTACAGGCCGCAAGTCTCATCAATAGTCGTTAACCATTCAGCACACCAAAACCGCCACAATATCCCGCGACTGTTTCGCAAATTGTAAGTCGCATATTGAGAATATTTACCTTGAATCGGAACAAAATGCGCATTCCACCCGTCGTCACGGGCGTGCTCTTCGCGAGCCTCTCGACGATGATCGGCGGGGTAACGGTCGTGTTGACCCGCCTGACCATCTCCCAGTCGGATTCACTCACATTCGCGTCCGTCCGCTATGGCCTGGCGGCCATTTTCCTGCTCGCTGTGTTGCTGATAACCGCGCGAATTCCACGTGTTTCCAGACGCGACTTTGTTTGGCTCGGAATTTTCGGAGTGATCATGTTCTCGGGCTTCCCATTCTTCATGACCCGTGCGCTTGAAGACACCACCGCAGCCCGCGGTGCGCTCGTGTTCGCGACACTTCCGCTGACGACGATAGTGATCGGCGCCCTGTTCCGGATCGAGCGCCTGACATTGCGCAAGATCATCGGGATCGGGATCGCAATAACCGGCACGTCGATCGTTTTGGGTGAGAGCGTTGCAGCCGCGGCGCCCAATGCCCTGCGCGGCGATGCCTTCATGTTCCTCGCCATACTCTGCGCGGCCTTTTTCAACGTTTTTTCAATAGGTTACTTCAAACGATACGGGAGCCTCGCGGTTGTCTCGCTCACGATGACCATTGGCAGCGCAGTCCTGTTTGCCCTGGCCATCGCATTTGGCCACCCCTTCTCTGGATCTCTCGATTTCGATCTCCAGGGTTGGTTCATCATGTTCCTGCTGGCCATTCCCGGCGCGGCGCTCATGAATTTCCTGTGGGGACGTGCGCTGCAGCTGATCACGCCGACCCAGGCCACCATTACCGTCGGCCTCAACCCGGTGACCGCGCTGTTTCTGGGTGCCTGGATCCTTTCCGAACCCATCACCGTGCGCATCATCATCGGCGTGGCACTGCTGATCACCGCGATCATCGTGACCACCTCCGACAATCGGGCACCTACCGCGAAGACGCGCTGAGCCGGACAAAACCGCGGATCATTCCCACATTTCGTTAACACACTGTGAATTCAGTAAGTTTTAATCATCGCCTCCTAACATTCAGACTGCGATGCCGGATTGTCCGGCACTCCTGACCGTAAGGAGACTGACATGTTTGGGACGAAAAACCTGTTCGCTGGGTTGGTCCTGTCAGTCGTTGCCGGAAGCAACATTGCAGAAGCAGCCCAGCCAAATCACGCGTGCACCGATCGCACAAGTGCCCTCACCCATTTGTCCAAGAAGTACAGCGAGGCGCCGGTCGCCATCGGTCTCGCGAACAATGGTGGTGTGGTGGAAGTGCTGACCGATACCGGAGGTTCGACCTGGTCGATCATCATCACCATGCCCGACGGCATGGCGTGCATCGTCGCCTCGGGAGAGCATTGGGAGCCGCTGCAACCAATCAAGGCCGGGTCGAGAATCTAGCGGTAATCCGGGCCTTGCTGCCCCGGTAAACCGTCATAGACAACCCTGTCGCCGGCGTTAATGCCAAGGCGGCGGGCCGTGCCGGCGTTGAGTTCGAGCACCGCGCGGGCGCGATTTCGCGACGAGATCGTCGTCCGTGACAGCGGGATCGTGTTTTCGGCGATGCGAACAATGCGGCCGTCCGATCCGATGAAGAGCATGTCCAGGGGCAGATAGGTGTTGGCCATCCACATGGTCAGGACGCGGTCGCGGCGATAAACAAACAGCATGCCGGCGTCCGGCGCCATGTCATTGCGAAACATCAGCCCCCGGGCCCGCTGTTCATCGTTTGTCGCGATCTCAATTTCAAAATTATGAACCGCGTCGGTCGTCTCGATTTTCAGGGTCGACTGCTCAAAAACGACAGCATCCTGCGCGAGCGCCGACGTGAACATGAAGAACACGAGAATCAGCGACGCAGAAGCGCTTTTTAGGAGAACAATAATATTTGTTTTTAACATGCTATGTATCATCTTTAATTTTTGACATGAGTTTCATGAATCCGCTCCACGAGAGCCTGAACGGGTGCCCTGACGGCCCCGTTTCCGGGCAAATCCGCGATGCTATCAAACCAGTGGGAAGGCGGATTTTTGCCACCGGCGCGGTTCCACTCGAGGCCACGCAGGACCGACTGTGCAGCATCCGTCGGGACATCGGGAATCCGGATTTCATTCAACGTCGCCCACACGCCGGACCAGCATCGCGCGACACTCCAGGGATTGTATCCTCCTCCGCCCGTGACAAGCATACGCGGCGCGAGGCCGGAAACGCGCGCAACGGCGCGCCAGATCGCGCCATTGCTTAACTCCATGCGGCTCAACGGATCATCCGCCAATGCATCCGCGCCGCACTGCAAAACCAGAACCTCGGCACCATAACGCCGCCCGATCGGCATCACGATTTCATCGATGATCAAATCGAACTCGGAATCCCGCAATCCGCGCGGAACCGGGATGTTGCAGGCGGTGCCGCCTTCGCAATCATCCTCCCCGCCCGTGAAGGGCCAGCGCCGTTCTTCATGGATCGAGAGCGTGAACACGCCGGGATCGCCAGCGAATGCATCTTGAACACCGTCACCATGATGCGCATCGAAATCCAGATACAGAATTCGCGTGAACCCCAAATCCTTCAAACGCAGCATCCCGAGGGCCAGGTCATTGAAATAACAGAAACCACTCGCCCGGTCCGGGCGGCCGTGGTGGGTCCCGCCCGCCGGGCTGTACACGACACCGGAATCGACTGAACCGAGCATTTCCGCCCCCGCCAGCACGGCCCCCGCCGATGTCGCGGGGCGGCTGTACATGGTGTCGTGGATCGGATTCTCCAGGCGGCCCAGATTGTAGCGTTCGCGCTCTTCAGCCGTCAGTTCATTCGACCGCTCGCCCCGGCGCAATGCCTGAAGGTATTCCGGCGCATGAAACCGGACGATCTCGGCCGGGCTGGCCGCAGCGCTCTCGATATAGGCGTTGTCCGGCAGCCAGCCCATCGCCCGGCAGAGATCGATCGTTGCGGGCACGCGGGGCACGGAAAGCGGGTGTTTCTGGCCAAAGTTGGACCGTCGGTAAATCTCGTTGCCGATGAACAGGGGCCGGGCAAGCCTGCGACGGGTTTCCGGGGAGCGGGCGGGCGCGGTTTGGCTCATGTATTTTCCCTACCGTGGCGCGGCGCGATTGGCAATCGCGGGCGTTGACCTTTCGCGCCCGCACACATCATATTGAACTTCACCACATGGGGAGCCATTGCGGCTGAGAGGTCTCGCATCGTGCGGGACGACCCTTGGAACCTGATCCGGTTAACACCGGCGGAGGGACGTGGATTTGACTGCCGCCGACCCGAACAATCTTACGCCCGCAGAAATGCTGGGGCTGGATGTACGCAACGCCCGGCTCGCCTGGGGCGAGACCGTTCTGCTGGACGATTTTTCGTTTTCCGCATCGGCCGGCTCATGGACCTGCCTGCTGGGCGAAAGCGGCGTCGGGAAATCAACGCTGCTGCGTACTATCGCAGGGCTCATCGACTCGGTTGGAGCGACGGAAATCCAAGCACATGACGGGACAAAACTCGACGCACGGGTCGCCTACATGGCGCAGCAGGATCTGTTGCTGCCCTGGCTCAGCGCGATCGAGAATGTCGCGTTGGGCGCGCGATTGCGCGGTGAACGCGCGGATCGAGAGCGCGCTCTGGATATCCTGGCGCGCGCCGGCGTGGCCGAGCGGGCGCACGCGCTGCCATCGGAGCTCTCGGGCGGCGAACGCCAGCGTGTGGCCCTGGCGCGGACCCTGATGGAACAGCGGCCGATCGTACTGATGGACGAGCCCTTCTCCGCACTGGATGCCATCACGCGCACGCGCCTGCAGGATCTTGCAGTAGAGCTTCTTGCCAACCGCACCGTGCTGATGGTCACCCATGATCCGTTCGAGGCCCTGCGCCTGGCCGATACCATCTTCGTGCTGACCGCCGGCGCACAACAAACCGACGGGCCAACCGATGCGCCCATCGTTCCCCCCGGCCCGACGCCGCGGGACCCGACAGACCCGGAACTGCGGGGCTCACACCGCGCAATCATGCGGCGTTTGACCGATGGCGCAGCCCAGGCATCGGGTGGCACGCCGTGAATTTTCTGCGCCCGATCATCGTCTTCGTGGGAATTTTGGCGGCCTGGCAGGCCATCGTCAGCGGATTTTCGATCGCGCCGTTTATCCTGCCGGGGCCGCTTGCCGTGTTCGACATCGCTGTCGAACGCGCCGATACACTCGCCGGTCATGCCATGGTGACCGTGAGCGAGATTCTTCTGGGGCTCTTGTTCGGGACGATCATGGGCACAGTCAGCGCGCTTGTGATGGCTTATTTCCGGAGCGCGCGTGCCTGGGTCCTGCCCGTACTCGTGGTCTCCCAGGCGGTGCCCGTCTTCGCGCTCGCCCCTGTTCTGGTGCTGTGGTTCGGCTACGGCATCGTGCCCAAGGTCGCCATGGCCACCCTGATCATCTATTTCCCGGTCACCGCGGCGTTCTATGACGGCCTGCGGCGGACCGAGCCAGGCTGGATTGATCTGGCGCGGACCATGGGCGCGTCCAAGGCTGCGATCCTGCGAAAAATCCGGATTCCCGCGGCATTACCTGCCTTTGCGTCAGGCCTGCGTGTCGCGGCCGCCGTGGCCCCCATCGGCGCGGTTGTGGGCGAATGGGTCGGCTCCTCGGCCGGGCTTGGCTACTACATGCTGCTGATGAACGGCCGTGTCCAGACCGACGCCATGTTCGCCGCCCTCCTCGTCCTCGCGCTGCTTGCCGTCGCGATCTACTTCATCATCGACGCGGCCCTGCGCCGGCTTGTCTCCTGGCAAGCCGACATGGACCCCGCGTCACACAACTAGTTTCAGCGCACTCAAACACACGGAAGATCATGAAACGCCTTATCTCGATTGCACTTTTCGCCCTGTTTGCAGCCCTCACAACACCTGCGGTGGCTGCCGACAAGATCACGGTCATGCTCGACTGGTTCGTCAATCCCGACCACGGGCCGCTGTTCGTCGCACTCGAGCGTGGCGAATTCGAAAAACGCGGGCTTGAGGTCGAACTGATCGCACCGGCGGATCCCAACAACCCGCCAAAACTGGTCGCGGCAGGTCGCGCCGACATGGCGATCACCTATCAGCCCCAGCTTCACCTGCAAGTCGCCCAGGGGCTGCCGTTGACGCGGATCGGCACCCTCGTCGCCACCCCACTCGCCTCGCTGGTCGTCCTCGCGGACGGTCCGATCACATCGATCGCCGACCTCAAGGGCAAGAAGGTCGGATTCTCCGTCGGTGGCTTCGAAGACGCGCTGCTGGGTGCGATGCTCGAGAAACACGGGCTCAGCCTCGATGATGTCGAGCTGGTGAACGTCAATTTCTCGCTCTCGCCGTCGCTGATGAGCGGCCAGGTCGACGCGGTGATCGGTGCCTACCGCAATTTCGAGCTCAACCAGATGGACATCAACGGTCGGCCGGGCCGGGCCTTCTTCCTCGAAGAAGAAGGCGTGCCCGCCTATGACGAGTTGATCATCGTCGCCAAGAATGACCGCCTGTCGGAGCCGGCGTTCGCGGCCTTCCTGGACGCGATCGAGGCTGCCACCCAGTTCATGATCAACCGGCCGGACGAGGCCTGGGAGCTGTTCATCAAGGGGCGCAAGGACCTGGATGACGAGCTCAACCGCCGGGCCTGGCGCGACACCCTGCCCCGCTTCGCACTGCGGCCGGCCGCGCTGGACCGGGGCCGGTATGACCGGTTTGCCGAATTCCTCAAGGGTCGCGGCCTGATCGAGACCATCCCGCCCGTCGACAGTTACGCAGTCGAACTGCGGTAGAAGCGCTGCGTTAGCGCTATTTCGCCGGTGCGGGAATGAAGACGCCGTCGGCCAGGTCTGCCGCGGTCTCTTCTTCCCGCAGCGCAGCGGCCTGCTGGCGGCGCCACAGCTCGGCATAGGCGCCGTCCTGGGCCAACAGATCATCATGGCGCCCGCGCTCGATGATTGTGCCGTCGTCCAACACGATGATCTCGTCCGCATTGACCACGGTCGAGAGACGGTGGGCGATGACCAGCGCCGTCCGGTCCGCCGAAACCAGTTCCAGCGCCGCCTGTATTTCCCGCTCGGTATGGGTGTCGAGCGCCGAGGTGGCCTCGTCGAACAACAGTATCTTCGGGCTTTTCAGGATCGTGCGGGCAATGGCGACGCGTTGCTTCTCACCGCCGGACAGCTTGAGCCCGCGCTCGCCAACCCGCGTGTTGTAGCCATCGGGCAGGCTCATCACGAAGTCATGGACCTGGGCCAGCCGCGCGGCCTCCTCGACTTCTGCCGGGCTTGCCGCCGGGCGGCCATACTGAATGTTGTAGAAAACGGAATCGTTAAACAGCACCGTGTCCTGGGGCACGATCCCGATCGCGGCGCGCAGACTTGCCTGGGTGACGGCGCGGATATCCTGGCCGTCGATGGTGATCGCGCCGGCCTCCACATCGTAGAACCGGAACAGGAGCCGTGAGATCGTCGATTTCCCCGCCCCCGACGCGCCGACGATCGCCACCGTGTTGCCCGCCGGCACTTCGAAACTCACATCCTTGAGAACCGAACGTCGCGGGTCATAGCGGAATGAAACATGCTCGAAGCGGACAACCCCGTCCCGGGCAATCAGGGGCTTGGCATCGGGCTCGTCCTCGACCTCGCGGTTCTCCTCCAACAGGCCGAACATCTGCTCCATATCCACGAGAGACTGCTTGATTTCCCGGTAAACAAATCCAAGAAAATTAAGCGGTTGGAACAATTGCATCATGTAGAGGTTGACCGCGGTGAAGGCGCCGATGGTCATGACTCCATCCGCCACCTGGAACCCCGACAACACCAGAAGGATCGTCATCCCAAGCGCCATGATCAGGCCCTGCCCGACATTGAGTATCGACAGGGTCGTCAGGCTTTTGACGGCCGCCTTTTCGTAGCGTTCCATCGAGACGTCGTAGCGTTGCGCCTCATGTTCCTCGTTGCCGAAATACTTGACCGTTTCGAAGTTCAGCAGGCTGTCGATCGCCTTGGTGTTGGCCTCGCTGTCGCTGTCATTCATGGCGCGCCGGTATTTCAGGCGCCATTCGGTGAAGGAAAGCGTGAAGATGATGTAGATCACCACCGTCACGAAGGTGATCGCGCTGAATATGAATCCGAACAGCGACCACAGAATGCCGCACACCAGGCCGATTTCGACCAGGGTCGGCAGAATGCTGAACAGCATGAACCGCATCAGGAAATCGATGCCCTTGATGCCACGTTCGATGGCGCGGCTCAGGCCACCGGTCTGACGGTCCATGTGAAAACGCAGCGCCAGGGCGTGTAAATGCTTGAAGACCCGAAGCGCAATCGAGCGAATGGCGCGTTGGCCGACCTTCGCGAAGACGAAATCGCGCAGTTCGGCAAAGGCTTGCTGGCCGACCCGCAGCAGGCCGTAACCGACCAGCAATGAGACGGGCACCGCGATGGCCGCACCGGTCGCATCCGCTTCCAGTGCATCCACCGCCTTGCCGAAGACCGCCGGCACCGCGACGGTGGCGACCTTGGCGGCCACCAGAAGCACCACCGCGATCGCCACACGGACACGCATCTCGAGCTGTCCCTTCGGCCACATGTAGGGCGCCAATGCGCGAATAGCGCGCATTTCAGCGCCCGAACGGCGTTCGGGTGTCTCGATCATTGGTTCAGAAGTGCGTCTGTGGCCTGACATGAGGCGATGATTTAAGCCTAGAACGCTGCAAAGACCAGGTCAGTGGTGCCTTTGGGCCTAGAAAATATCGAGGAAGTACAGGAACAGATAGGCAAACAGCAGCAACGCCACCCACAACACCATGCTGCCGGTTGGCCAGGTTCGTGCCAGCACGCCCTGGGGGCCGTGATGGCGATAGAGTTGCAGCAGGAAGCGCTGGCCCCGCCGGTTCAATGCGCCATAGAAGCGGGCCTGGACCGCCCCGGCTGCACTCGTGATCCGAACCAACAATCTGCGCCCCAGGCGCCGGTAGAGCCAGTCCGTGTCCAGATTTGTGCACCGCAACTCCGGCGGGTACAGCCCCGTGCGTATCAGCACCGTAAAGGCCAGCGCCGAGAAGAACAGCAGCTGGACCTGCGCCAGGACATGGGAATCCGTGTAGGGACGGAAATCGACATCGAACGGCAGGATCGCATACAGCGCGGACGGCCAAACGCCGATGCCGATGCACAGGATCGACGCGAGCCCCATGGCGATGAGCATGTTGAGCGGCGCTTCCTTCGGGCGTTTGCCGGAATCATGGGCAAAGAACGCGAAGAACGGGATCTTGATGCCCGAATGATGGAACACACCCGCGGACGCAAAGAGGAGCACCAGCCAGGTGAAGTAATATTCCTCATGGGCCGCTGCCGACAGGATCATCGATTTGCTGACGAAGCCGCTGAACAGCGGAAAGGCGGAAATCGACGCGCCGCCGATGATGCAGAAGACCGTCGTGAACGGCATCGACTTGTAGAGCCCGCCCAGTTCGGTCGCGAGGACCGTACCGGTCCGGTGCAACACCGCCCCCATCGACATAAACAGAAGCGATTTGTAGATGATGTGGGTGAAGGCGTGCGCGGCGGCACCGTTGAGCGCCAGCTCGGTCCCGATCCCCACGCCGACGACCATGAAGCCCAGCTGGTTGTTCAGGCTGTAGGCCAGCACCTTGCGCAGGTCGTTCTCGATCACCGCGAAGAAGATCGGGAACGCCGTCATCGTCACACCGATCCAGATCAGCTCTTCGGTGCCCGCATAACCGCGCGCCAGCGCATAGATCGCCAGTTTGGTGGTGAAGGCCGACAGCAGCACGGTGCCGGTCGGTGTCGCCTGGGGATAGGCGTCCTGCAGCCAGTTGTGGAGCAGCGGGAACGCCGCCTTGATGCCGAAGGCCAGCAGGATCAGCACGCCGCCGGCCCCGTCGATGCCGATATGCCCGAACTCGATCGAGCCGGTCTCGTGCCAGCGCACGATCAACCCGGCCAGCAGGAGCACGCCAGAGCCGACCTGGATGATCAGGTAACGCATGCTGGCCGCCAGCGCCTCGGGTGTGCGCCGCGCCAGGATCAGGAAGACCGAGGCAATGGCCGTCAGCTCCCAGTAGACGAACAGTGAGACCAGATCGCCGACAAAGACCGCACCGATCGCCGCACCGGCGTAGATGAGCCCGGAGACATGCTCCTCCACCGCGCGCACATGGAGCGAATAGATCACGCCCAGGAATATGGCGATGATGAACACATAGCCGAACACTCTGGACAGGGCGTCCACACGCAGAAGTTCGAGCTCCTGGCCGAAGGCGGAGATCGGGAAATGATTGCCGTCCGGCAGGCTGTAGAGCAAAGCGAAGGCCGCGACGGGCAGCGCCAGCATCCAGATTCCGCGCAGCGGGCCGCGCAGGAACGGCACCGGCAGGGCACCGAGAATCAGCAGAAGGCCCGGCGGGAACTCAATCATCGTAATAGTCCTCGGGCCGCTTCACGATGCGACGCAGGATATTCTTGGCCACAAGCACCAACATAACGCTGCCAATGAACCCGTACGCGCCGTAGAACCCGAAATTGCCGTCAAAACTGGTGTCCGCGTGCCGATGGATCGGGAAATCGAGCAGGATCACGACCGCGCATACGATGTACAGCGCCCACGCCACCTTGGTGACGTTCGCCTTGCGGTCGAGCCACCTTGGTGCCTCGTCCGGCGCGGCCATCGGGACCTCTGTTTCATGATGATCGGTCATCGCGGCACCTCCAGCATGCCCTGCAGCAACC
Source organism: Rhodospirillaceae bacterium (assembly GCA_018667335.1). GTDB lineage: Bacteria > Pseudomonadota > Alphaproteobacteria > UBA6615 > UBA6615 > UBA8079. The sequence continues at coordinate 65,696 of JABIVD010000032.1, read as the reverse complement.
CTTCGATTGCATCCGGCGCGAAGAACAGAATGAAACAGGCAAACGCCGTAAACATCAGCGGCACGACACAGAGCCAGGGCGCCTCTTTCATCCGGGACCGCAGGCTACCCGTTTCCGGGACTGGCGCCGCATCTCCATGTGCATCACCGTGCCCATGATCGTCGGGATCCGGTGGCCGGAAGAAGGCACGAACCACGACGGGCATCAGATAGGCAACATTGAGCACGGAGCTGATCATCAGCGCGGCGACCACGAACCAGTATTCACCGTCCATGCCGCCCAACGCGATGTAGAGCTTGGACCACGCGCCACCGAGTGGCGGCAGCCCGATGATCGACAATGCCCCGATGAAGAACGCCCCCATCGTGAATGGCATCACGCGGCCAATCCCGTTGAGCTGGCTGATCTCGGTCTTGTGGGTCGCGGTGTGGATCGCGCCGGCGACGAAGAACAGCGTGATCTTGCCGAAGGCGTGCATGAGGATGTGCATGCCCGCACCGATCAACGCGAGCGGGGTCGCGATCGCGGCACCGAGCACGATGTAGCCGAGCTGGCTGACCGTCGAATAGGCAAGCCGGGCCTTCAGATTGTCCTTGGTGAGCGCGATCACAGAGGCGGCCAGAAGCGAGAATGTCGCGAGATAGACCAGCCACTCCGACGCGCCGGTTGCCAGCAAATGGTCGGAGCCGAAGATGTAGACCGACACCTTGAGGATCGTGAACACACCCGCTTTGACGACGGCCACGGCATGGAGCAGCGCACTCACCGGCGTCGGCGCCACCATGGCGTTGGGCAGCCATTTGTGGACCGGCATCAAAGCTGCCTTGCCGATACCAAAGGCAAACAGCGCGAGCAGCAAACCGGTGGTCAGGCCGCTCGCCTTGCCCGCGAGGATACCGCCGGGGGTGAAGTCGAGAGTGCCCGCGATTGCCAGCGTCCAGACCAATGCCGGAATGAAGAAGACGATGGACGTGCCCAACAGGATCATCAGATAGATCCGTGCGCCACGCCGTGCCTTTGCATCGCCGTGATGTGCGACCAGCGGATAGGTGCTCAGCGTCAGGATTTCGTAGAACAGGAACAGCGTGAACAGGTTTGCGGAGAATGCGATTCCCAGCGCCGATGCCAGGGCGACCGCGAACGCCACATAGAACTGGGTCTGACGCGGTTCCTTGTTCCCCCGCATGTAGCCGATCGAATAGAAGGAATTCACGATCCACAGGAACGAGGCGATCAGTCCGAAGAGGATCCCGAGCGGCTCGACCTGGAACGCAACCTCCAGCCCCGGCGTGACCTCGAAACCAGACAATTCCGGGCGCCCACCCGCCAGCACGACCGGCAGCAATTGCAGCACGTTCACGAACAGCAGGCCGGCTGTCGCGAGGGTGACCGCCTCACGCAAGTTCGGGTTGCGACGCGTCAATACGATGAGCAACGCCCCCACCGTGGGGATCAGCATCGCGAGCAGAATGTGATCAGCGGGTTCCAACGTCCAAACCTCAGTAAATTCCGGCCAAAAGGTCGGCCGCAGCGCGTTGCGCCAGACCAACCGACCACTGCGTGTCGAGCCCGAAATAAATCGTTGCGATGACCAAGACATAGGCCGGGATCAACATCGCCAGCGGTGCCTCGCGAACATCCGCCGCCTTCGCACTCGGTTCGCGGAAATACGCGACCTCTACGATCCGGCCGACGTAAAGCATGGTGATCAGCGAGGCGAGCAGGATGAGCGCAACCAGCCACCACTGATCCTTCTCCAGCGCCGCCAGTACAATCCACCATTTCGAGATGAATCCCGACGTGCCGGGCGTGCCGATCAGCGCAAGCCCGAGGATCACGATCCCGGCCATCGTGAACGGCATCTTCCGGCCGATGCCGGCCATGTCTTCAAGCTTGACCGAGGCCATGCGGAACATGACTCCACCCAGCAACATGAAGATACCGGCCTTGATGATCGCGTGGTTGAACAGATGGGTCATCGCGCCGGTCAGGCCGGTCTCGGACACATAGCTGATGCCGAGCGTGATCAGGCCGATTTGGGCGACGCTCGAATAGGCAAACATGCGCTTCACATCGTCCTGGAATACAGCAACGGTCGACGCTGCGAACATCGCCACGACCGACAAGACCAGGAACATCTCCGGCAACGGCGTCGATTCGAAGAATCCACCGCCACCGAACACCGTGTAGAAAAACCGCAGGAACAGATAGATCGCCACCTTCGTCGCCGTCCCGGCGAGAAATGCGCTCGTCACAGCCGGCGCATACGCATACGCGTTCGGCAGCCAGAGATGCAGCGGGAACAGGGCCAGCTTCAGCGAAATTCCAACCGTCAGGAAGGCCAGCGCCGCAAGCACCGGGCGCGTGTCGTTGATTTCCGGAATCCGCTGGGCCAGGTCGGCCAGGTTCAGCGTGCCCGTCATGGCCCAGAGCAAACCGATCCCGATCACGATGAAGGTCGCGCCGACCGTGCCCATGATCAGATACTGGTAGGCCGCCGTCAGGGCGCGGCGATCGCGGCCCATGGCGATCATCACATAGCTGGCAAGCGAGGATATCTCGAGGAACACGAAGATGTTGAACGCATCGCCCGTGATCGTGACGCCGAGCAACCCCGTCAGCGCCAGGAGATACATGGCGTAGAACCAGGCCTGATCCGTATCGTTGAAGCGCGCCGCCGTGCCGGTCCGCGCGAAGGGGATAATCACGGACCCCACGCCCGAGACCACGACCAACACGAACACGTTGATCAGGTCGACCCGATACTCGATGCCGATCGGCGGCGCCCAGCCGCCCATGGCATAGGAGATCACGCCCTCATTGAGAACCCTGAACAGGAGGCCGATAGCAGCCGCGAAGGCCAGCCACGTCGCGGCGACCGCAATCAACCAGCCAATGAATCCGCGCCGGAACAACGCGCATAGCGGCGCGGCCAGCAGCGGGATAACGACCTGGAGGGCGGGCAAATGCTGTGCGAGCATCAGTCGGCCTCCATCTCTTGGACTTCGTCATCCTCGATCGTGCCATAGGCCTCGTGGATCCGGACAACGAGCGCGAGCCCGAGCGCGATGGTCGCGACACCGACCACGATCGCGGTGAGAATCAGAACATGGGGCAGCGGGTTCGAATAGAGTTCAAATCCCGGCGCGATGATCGGTGCCGTGCCGCCGAGGACCTTGCCTGGCGAGAGAAACAGCAGATAGACCGACGTCTGGAAAATCCCCAGGCCAACCAGCTTTTTGATCATGTTGCCGTGGGCCGTGATGATGTAGAGGCCGCCGATCATCAGGAAGATCGTGACCCAGTAATTCAGGTCCGCGAGGATTTCGGTCATCCCTCGCCTCCCTTTTCGTCGGCTTCATCTGCGCGGCCGCCGAACACATAGAAAATTGCCAGCATGGTCGATGCAACCGTGATGAAAACGCCCGCCTCAACGATCAGAATTCCGAGATGCTGGCCCTTCACCGGCTTGCTGCCGAGGGGTGAATAGTCGAGGTAATTCTCGCCGAGCAAAAGGCTCGCAACACCGGTGCCCGCGAAGATCAATACGCCGAGCGGAATCATCGTGTTGACGATCCGCCGCGGCACCACCTTCTTGGCCTCGTCGATGCCGAACACCATGCCGTACAGGATGATCGCCGCAGCTGCGGCCACGCCGGCCTGGAAGCCGCCGCCGGGGCCGTAGTCCCCATGGAACTGGACATAGAGCGCAAAAATCAGGATCGCCGGCAGGAGCAGCTTCACGACGACGCGCAGGATGACGGTGTCACGCATCATGTTTTGAGCGCCCCTCGTCCACAACGATCATTTCGCGCCGTCGGCGGCGCGAGAGCAGGATCAGCACGCCGATCCCGGCGGTGAAAATAACCGTCACCTCACCCAGCGTATCAAAGCCGCGATAGCTGGCCAGGACCGCCGTCACGACGTTCGGAGACTTGGTCTCTTTCTCAGCGTTGTCCAAATAATACGGCGCGACATGCTGGTTCTGCGGATTGTCGGCCAGACCGAATGGCGGCAAGTCGACAGTGGCGTAAACCAGGGCGCTGCCGGTCAGCAGGCAAACCAGCAACGGGATCGCCGGCGCATGGCGCAGCGGCGCTTCGCGCGTCCGGGTCAGATGCAGAACGGCCAGCAACAGGACCGTCGACATACCGGCACCAACCGCGGCCTCGGTCATCGCCACGTCGACCGCATCGAGGACCACCATGACGGTGGCCAGCAGGAAGCTGTAGGCACCGCCCAGGATCACCACGGAAAACAAATTGTGCGCACGGATGATCCCGATCACGACGACGACCATGAACAGCAACAGAACCGTGTTCATCACGAGTTCGATGACGCGTCCTCCCCGGCGATATGACCACCCGTCTCGTCATGGTCGAGCTTCGGGCGTAGCCCGGCGTGCAAAGCGGCCTGCGCCAACGCGTGGGTCGCAACCGGCGACGTCAGCAAAATCAGGGCCGCGATAATGATCAGCTTGGCGGCGACCAGCGTGAACCCGGCTTGCAGCACCATGCCGACAATGAGAAAGCCCATGCCCAGCGTGTCGACGATCGACGCGGCATGCAGGCGGGTAAACATATCGGGCATGCGCATCATGCCCACGGTCCCGATGACGCAGAACAATCCGCCCGCGATCAGAAAAACCCAGCTCACGATGTCGATGATCTGTTCCATTGCCTACTCCTCGGGCGCCGCCGGGACGACCGGCTCGCTCAGCTTGAAGTAGCGCAACACAGCGATCGTCCCGATCAGATTCAGGAGCGTGTAGAGAATCGCGATATCAAGAAATTCGGGACGGCCGGTCACAAAACCGATCAGGGCCAGGGTCAGCACTGCAAGCGTGCCGATGGTGTTGCCCGCCAGAACCCTGTCGAACAGCGTCGGGCCAAGCAAGGCCCGCACCAGCGCCAGCCCGAGGCTGACCAGGACGGCAATCGTTGCGGCAAAGAACATCATTGCGCGCGCCTCCCGCCTTCGAACCGCGAGACCGTCCGGTCCATATCGCCTTCGGCAAGATCCTGGGCGCCGGCATATGTAATTGCGTGAACAGTAATCTCGTCGCCCTCAACCTCAACCGAAACGGTGCCCGGCGTCAGCGTGATCGAGTTGGCATAGGTCACCAGGCCGACAGCGGATTTCTGGGTTGCACGGACGTTGATCAGCGTCGGGCTGATCGGCAAGGACGGGGAAAGAATGATCCGCGAGACATCGATGCCGGATTTCACGATCTGCCAGACCAGCCAGGGCCAAAACCAGATCGCGCGCCCGACGAGATCAATCGGATGTCCCTCACGATCGACCACGGCCATGCGCGACGCCAGCATCACGACAAGCAGCGAGCTCACCGCGCCAATGACCATCAGCAACAGCGTGTAGTGGCCCGACAGGACCAGCCAAAAAAAATAGGTAATGATGACTGCGCTTGCGAAGTACAGCACCTGACGCCCCTCAAACCTCCTCGAAAGCGTCCGGTGGTTCACACCAGACAGGATCGGGTTGGTCCCAATTCCTGCGTCCGCTTCCCTTATGGTAAGCGGTCATACTATTCCCGTCTTGGCCGTGCAAGACACCCGCCGTCACAATCGAATGTGAGACGGCCAAACCCTTTCGGGACGCCCCGCCTTAAGTGTAAGGAACGGTTATGTCCGCCCGCCTGATCATCACCACAATGTTCGCTGCCCATGTGGTCAGCATGACCGGTTTTGCGGCATTTCCAGCCCTTCTGATTCCGCTTCAGGACAGCTGGGCATTGACGAACACACAGGCCGGCTGGATCGGCGGCATCTATTTCGCGGGCTACGTCGCCGCGGTCGGCGTCATTGTGCCGTGGACCGACAGGATCGATTCGCGACGAATCTATCTGGCCTGCCTTCTGATATCTGCATCGGGCCTGGCCGGATTCGCGCTGCTTGCCGACGGTTTCTGGTCGGCCCTGTTCTGGAATGCCATTCAGGGTGCAGGTGTCGGCGGTACCTACATGACCGGCCTCAAGGTTTTGACCGACCGCCTCCCCGCGCCCGTGCCGTCGCGCGGCATTGCGATCTACACCGCCGGGTTTTCAGTCGGCGCGGCCCTGTCTTTTGCAATGAACGGCGTGATCGGGGCGGTGTTCGGCTGGCCATGGGCGTTCTCGGTCGCTGCGATCGGACCGATCCTGGGTGCGGTCATCGTCCTTACATTATTGAGTCCACGCCCCCCGCTTGACGAGGAACGCCCGCCGACCCGCACGTTCGATTTTCGCCCGGTGCTGCGCAACCGGGAGGCGATGGCCTACGTCCTCGGCTACGCGGGTCACTCCTGGGAGCTGTTTGCGCTGCGAGGCTGGATCGTCGCCTTCCTCGTCTTCGCCAGCGAGAAAAGCGGCGGCGCGGCGAACGCAGAGGCGGCGGTCATTGCCGCGCTGGCCAATCTCGCCGCCGTTGCCGCCAGTCTGGGCGGGAATGAGCTGTGCGAGCGGTATGGACGCCGCCGGGTCGTCCGACTGGCCATGCTGTCGTCATTTTTAGCCGCGCTCCTGATGGGCCTGAGCCCGGGCCTGCCCTTCCCGGTCGTGGTTGTCCTGTTCTTTGTCTATAGCGGCCTGATCATGGGCGACTCCGGATCGCTCACCGCCGGTGCGACACAAGCCGCCGAGCCCGGCTATCGAGGGTTGACCCTGGCGGTGCATTCCCTGTTCGGCTTCACCGCGGGCTTTCTGGGTCCACTCGCGGTCGGATTGACGCTGGACGCTGCCGGCGGACAAACATCGCAGACGGCCTGGTTTTTGGGGTTCGCAACGATCGGTGTCGGTTCCCTTGCCGGTGCCGCGGCCATGACCCTCATCGGGCGCCGCATGTTGCGCGATGCGCGCGGGCAATTTGGACAATAACAGATCACCGCTTGTCCCAAGGACGGCCGAGGACTATTTTTTGGTCAAATTCATCCCAGCCGATAAGGATCACCGCCATGGAAATGTCTGGCGAATACAAAATCAACGCAACACGCGAGAAGGTCTGGGCCGGATTGAACGATCCGGAAATTCTGAAACAGTCTATTCCCGGCTGTGAGGAAATCGACCAGACATCCGACACGTCATTCACAGCAAAAGTCACGGCGAAAGTCGGGCCGGTGAAGGCCAAGTTCGCCGGCTCCGTGCAGCTGACCGATATCGACGCACCCAACGGCTATCGCATTTCAGGCGAAGGCAAAGGCGGCGCTGCCGGCTTTGCCAAGGGCGGCGCCAACGTCCAACTCGAGGATGACGGCGACGGCACCCTCCTCAAATACGAGGTCGACGCCCAGGTCGGCGGCAAGCTGGCGCAGCTCGGGGCCCGCCTGATCGACGGCACGGCAAAGAAAATGGCCTCGCAGTTTTTCGAGAACTTCGCGGAAGCGGTGACGGAGGGTGAAGACGGCGCAACGGATGCGCCCGCTGCAGCAGCGCCGGCGCCTGCATCAGCGGCGGCCGGACAGGTCACGGCCATGTCACAGGTCGGGGCCGGCACGTGGGTCAGTGGGCTCGTCGTTGCCGCAATCGTACTGTTCGCGCTGTTCGGCTAGGCGTCAACGCACCAATCTTGGTAATTTCTGCGGAATTTGGTGCGCTGCGGCTTGACGCAACGCGCCCTGCGGAAGAAACTCTGACGAAGTAATAATCGGATCAGCACGCGGGGCACCGCGTGGTGGCCATTGGGGGCAACCCAAAACTGGGAGGAGCGTTATGCCCACCGTATCAATGACGGTGAACGGAAAGTCCGTATCGGCTGAAGTCGAACCACGGACTCTACTCGTTCAATATCTTCGCGAGAGTCTGGGAATGACCGGCACGCATGTCGGTTGCGACACGAGCCAGTGCGGCGCGTGCGTTGTCCATGTGAATGGCGAATCCCTGAAATCCTGCACGATGCTGGCGGCCCAGGCCGAAGGCGCCGACGTGGCCACGATCGAGGGGCTCGCGAATGGCGACGAACTGCATCCGATGCAGGAAGCATTCCGTGAAAATCATGGCCTCCAGTGCGGTTTCTGCACGCCGGGCATGGTGATGAGTGCTCTCGACCTGGTTCAGAAGAACCCGGATCCAAGCGAACAGGAAGTCCGCGAATGGCTCGAGGGAAACCTCTGCCGCTGCACCGGCTACCACAACATTGTTAAATCCATTCTCGCCGGCGCCGAAGCCCTGAGGGGATAGCGCGATGACCGGCACGGGGATTGGTGCTTCCGTCAAGCGGGTCGAGGACCAGCGTTTCCTCACCGGCAATGGCAACTACACGGACGACATTAATCGTCCCGGGCAGAGCCATGCGTGGATTCTACGCTCGCCGCATGCCCATGCGACCCTGAATTCGGTCGACATCTCGAAGGCCGTAAAGGCCGAAGGTGTCATCGCTGTCTTCACGGGTGCCGATATGGCGGCTGATGGTGTCGGGAGCATTCCCTGCGGCTGGCAAATCCACAACAAGGATGGCTCGCCGATGATGGAGCCGGGGCACCCGCCCCTGGCGCACGAGAAAGTGCGCTATGTCGGCGATCAGGTGGCCATCGTCATCGCCGCCACACGCGATGCCGCGCGCGATGCCGCTGAACTCATTGAAGTCGACTACGGCGTGTTGCCTGCTGTCGTCGATATGGACTCGGCCCTCGCCGGTGGCACGCTCGTGCATGACGACGTGCCGAACAATCGCTGCTTCGATTGGGAGATCGGCGAGAAGGATGCCGTCGACGAGGCCTTCGCCAAGGCGGACCATGTCGTGTCCATCGATCTGGTGAACAACCGATTGATCCCCAATGCGATGGAGCCCCGCGCGGCAATATCGGATTTCGACCGCTCGACGAGCCAGTACACGCTCTTCACCACATCCCAGAACCCGCATGTCATCCGCCTGTTGATGGGCGCCTTCGTGCTGCAGATTCCCGAGCACAAGCTTCGGGTTGTCGCACCGGATGTGGGTGGCGGGTTCGGCTCCAAGATTTTCCATTACGCCGAGGAAGCGATCCTTACCTGGGCCGCGGCCAAGGTCCATCAGCCGATCAAGTGGACGGCCGAACGATCTGAATCCTTCGCGACCGACGCCCATGGGCGTGACCACGAATCCCATGCGGAACTCGCGCTCGACAAATCGGGCAAGTTCCTCGGGCTACGGGTCGCGACGAAAGCCAATATCGGCGCCTATCTGTCGACCTTCGGCTCCAGCGTTCCGACATATCTGTACGCGACGCTTATGGCCGGTGTGTACACGACACCCGCGATCTATGCCGAAGTGCAGACGGTGTTCACCAACACCGTCCCCGTCGACGCCTATCGCGGCGCCGGACGACCGGAATGCACATATCTGCTCGAGCGGCTGGTCACCAAGGCCGCACGCGACATCGGGATCGACCCCGTCGAACTGCGCAAGATGAACATGATCCAGCCGGATCAATACCCGTATCAGACCCCGGTCGCGCTGCAGTATGACTGCGGTGACAGCCCGGCGACGTTCGAAAGCGCACTCAAGGCGTCGGACTATGCCGGATTTGAGAAACGCCGCACGGATGCCGAAAAGTCCGGCAAGCTGCGCGGGATCGGCATCTCGACCTATATCGAGGCCTGCGGGATCGCACCTTCAGCGGTTGCCGGTGCGCTCGGCGCGCGTGCGGGGCTCTATGAATCAGCCCAGGTCCGGGTCCACCCGACCGGTTCGGTGACGGTCTATACCGGCACCCACAGCCATGGTCAGGGCCATGAGACGACCTTCGCCCAGCTCGTATCTGAATCCTTCGGCATTCCGATTGACCAGATCGAAATCAGCCACGGCGATACCGACCAGGTACAGTTCGGCATGGGCACCTACGGTTCACGCTCGCTGGCCGTCGGCGGCCCTGCGATCCTGAATGCCTGCAACAAGGTGATCGACAAGGCCAAAAAGATCGCGGCCCACATCATGGAAGCCGACGTATCCGACATCGAGTTCGCCGACGGGAAGTTCACCGTCGCCGGCACTGACAAGGAAATGGCGTTCGCTGAAATTTCACTCGCCGCCTATGTGCCGCACAATTATCCCATCGAGGAGATCGAGCCCGGCCTGGACGAAAATGCGTTCTACGACCCGCTCAACTTCAGCTTCCCGGGCGGCGCGCATATCTGCGAGGTCGAGATTGATCCCGAGACCGGTGACGTCGAGGTCATCAGCTTCACCGCCGTCGACGATGTCGGGCGTGTGGTCAATCCGATGATCGTTGAAGGCCAGGTCCATGGCGGCCTCGCCCAGGGGCTAGGACAGGCGATGCTCGAAGGTTGTGTCTACGACGATGACGGCCAGCTCCTGACCGGGTCTTACATGGACTACACCATGCCCCGGGCAGACGATCTGCCGAACTTCTCGGTCGCAACCCAGGGCGTGATGGGGGCTTCGAACCCACTGGAAGTGAAAGGCGTCGGCGAAGTCGGCGCGATTGGCTCACCGCCCGCGGTGATCAATGCCATTCTCGATGCATTGGCGCCGCTCGGCGTCGATGACATTTCAATGCCCGCGACATCACAAAAGGTGTGGCAGGCCATTCAGGAATCCAATGTCCGCCAGGCGGCGGAATAACGTCTGGTTAGGGAGATAGACCATGTACCAGTTCAATTACCAAAAGGCGGGTTCCGCCGACGAAGCCACAAGCGCCGTAGCAGCCGCAGATGACGGGCGTTTCCTGGCCGGGGGCATGACCCTCATTCCGACGCTCAAACAGCGCCTGGCGCAACCATCGGATCTGGTCGATCTGGCAGACATCGGCGATCTCGTCGGTATCGAAGATGGCGGAGACTCCGTCACGATCAAGGCCATGACGCGTCATGTCGATGTCGCGAACTCCGACGTCGTGCAGTCCAAGATCCCTGCTCTCGCAGGCCTCGCCGACAATATCGGCGACCCGCAGGTCCGCAACCGCGGCACCATTGGCGGATCGGTTGCGAACAACGACCCGGCAGCAGACTACCCGGCTGCTGTCCTCGCTCTGAACGCAACCGTGATCACGAACCAGCGTGAAATTGCGGCCGAGAGTTTTTTCGACGGCATGTTCACAACGGTGCTCGAAGAAGGCGAACTGATCACGGCCGTGCGCTTCCCCGTTCCCGAGAAGGCCGCCTACACAAAGTTCCCGAACCCTGCGTCACGTTACGCTCTGGTCGGCGTCATGGTGGCGCAGACGGGTGGGGAAACACGCGTCGCAGTCACCGGCGCCGGACAGGATGGTGTGTTCCGGGCCAGCGACATCGAGAGCGCATTGTCGGGCAACTGGAGCGCCGATGCCGCGAAGGGTGTGAAGATGTCCGATGACGGTTTGAATACTGATATTCATGCCTCCGCCGAATATCGCGCCCATCTGATTTCGGTCATGGCGAGCCGCGCGGTCACTGCCGCAGGTTAATTCTCGACCGACAAAATGAATTTTGATACGGCCGGGGCTTCGCTCCGGCCGTATCTCTTGGTCCGCTTGGCCGGAAGCGCGCCCTGCGCTATATCAAACACAGAAGCTGCCGAGCGTAATACCTTGGAACATGCGCGCACCACGGAGTTCGCGTCGAACATCGGATGAAGTCCCTTGATCAACATTCCTGAGAACGTCGAAGACACCCTCGAACTCCTGTCGTCGGGCAATTATGTCTCGGACCGGAGCCTGTCTACGGCAGTGTATCTGTCCCTGAAACTTGGACGCCCCCTCTTCCTTGAGGGCGAGGCCGGCGTCGGCAAGACCGAGATCGCGAAAGTCCTGTCGGAGACACTTGGTCGCCGCCTGGTCCGCTTGCAGTGTTACGAGGGGCTCGATGTCGCATCGGCCGTCTATGAGTGGAACTATTCCGCCCAGATGATCGAAATCCGGATGGCAGAAGCCGAAGGCCTCAGCGACCGCGACCGCCTCGGTGACGACATCTTCTCGGACAAGTTCCTCATCCACCGGCCGCTCCTGCAGGCACTCGACCCGTCCGCCGACGGACCGCCCGTGCTTCTCATCGATGAACTTGACCGCACCGACGAGGCCTTCGAGGCCTATCTGCTGGAGGTGCTGTCAGACTTCCAGATCACCATTCCGGAAATCGGCACCGTGCGTGCCGACGAGCCGCCGATCGTCATCATCACGTCGAACCGGACCCGCGAAATTCACGACGCACTCAAACGTCGTTGCTTCTACTACTGGGTCGACTATCCCGATGCGGAACGCGAACTGGAAATCCTGAACCTCAAGGCGCCCCAGGCCGACGCGCGGCTGTCACGTCAGGTCGTCGAGTTCGTACAGCGTCTGCGCGCGATGGACCTGTTCAAGGTGCCCGGTATCGCCGAAACCATCGACTGGGCGTCTGCCTTGCATCAGCTCGACATTATCGAGCTTACCCCCGATGCCATCGACGACACGCTTGGTGTCCTTCTGAAATACCAGGACGACATCGCGAAGATCCGCGGCAGTGAAGCCGCGAAGATCCTCGACGAGGTCAAGAATGAGGTCGCCCTCGCCCAGGCGGCGAACTAGACACGTGTCCGAGAAAGCGATCCCGGACGCGGCACGCCCGGCTCTGCAGGCCAAGGCGAAGCTCGACGACCTCGCCGATGTGGGCGAAGTCGGCGGCGGCAAGATTGCCAACAACATCATGCATTTCGCCCGGGTGCTGCGCGCTGCGGGTCTGCCCGTCGGCCCGGGCAAGGTCATCGAAGGCATCAAGGCCGTGGAGACGGTCGGGCTCGACAATCGGGACGATTTCTATTGGGCGCTGCACGCCGTCTTCGTGAACCGGCGCGACCAGCGCGAAATCTTCGATCAGGCCTTCCACATTTTCTGGCGCAATCCCAAGCTTCTGGAACGCATGGCGTCCCTCGTCCTGCCCTCCTTCGTCGATCCCGACGCACAGCAGAACGCCGAGGAAATGAACCGACGGCTCGCAGAGGCGCTGAAGCAGGATCAGATGGAGATGCCCGGCGAGGGTGAGGGCAGCCAGGACGAGGAAGAGCCGGAAATCACGGTCGATGCCGTGATGACCTTCTCGGCCAACGAGGTCCTGCAGAAGACAGACTTCGAGAAGATGTCGAGCGAGGAGCTCGAGGCCGCCAAGCGCGCGATTGCGCGGATGCGGCTGCCCATCATGGAAGTCCCGATCCGCCGGTTCCGGCGCGACGCACGCGGCCGGCGCATCGACATGCGCGCGACCCTGCGGGCCGCCCTGCGCGGCGGCGGTGCGACCATCCCGCTGCAATACCGAAAGCGCCAACGCCGCCATCCGCCGCTCGTCGTGCTCTGCGACATCTCAGGGTCAATGAGCCGTTACTCGCGCATGATCCTGCACTTCATGCACGCGGTCACAAACGACCGCGACCGTGTCCACACGTTCCTGTTCGGCACCCGGCTGACCAACGTCACCCGCCAGCTACGCTACAAGGACGTCGACGAAGCGCTCGACAAGGTCGCGGAGGCCGTCGATGACTGGTCCGGCGGGACACGTATCGGCCACTCTCTGCACGACTTCAACACAGAGTGGTCGCGGCGCGTGCTCGGTCAGGGTGCCGTGGTCCTGCTGATCACGGACGGGCTCGATCGCGATGCGGCAGATGGCCTGGACAAGGAAATCGAACGGCTTCACATGTCGAGCCGGCGCTTGATATGGCTTAATCCGCTCCTACGTTATGACCGATACGAACCGAAATCGCTTGGCGCCCGGGCCATGCTCCCGCACACCGACGAATTCCGCTCGATCCACAATCTCGAAAGTCTGGAACAGCTTGCAGAAGCCTTGTCCCGCGCCGATGGTCATGGGACGTTTCAGAGCAAATCATGGCAGGAGGCAGCGCAATGAGTGAAACAGGTATCGACTTGCAGGCCCTTGATCACGACGACGTCGTCGAGAAGGCCGCCGACTGGCGCCAATCCGGCAAGAATGTCGCGATCGCTACGGTGGTCACCACCTGGGGTTCCTCGCCCCGCCCGGTCGGCAGCCAACTCGCGATTGACGAGGACGGAAACATGATCGGCTCCGTGTCGGGTGGCTGCATCGAAGGCGCGGTTGTCCACGAGGCACGTGAGGTTATGGCGGACGGCAAGCCCCGCCTGCTCGACTTCGGTGTGTCGAACGAAATGGCCTGGGAAGTCGGCCTCGCCTGTGGCGGCAAGGTCGAAGTCTGGGTCGAGCGGCTCGACTGACCCGCCATGCGACCCGAAACCCTGACATCACTCCTGGCCGCCCGCGCAGCAAAGCAGCAGGTCGCGCTCGTATCGAACCTGGAGACCGGCGACCAGACGCTGGTCTTCCGCGACCGGGCCGATGGTGCCCTCAAACTCGACGACGAGGCCCTCGATGCCACGCGCGATGCGCTGCGCGACGACAAGAGCGGACGCTTACGCCGCGATGACGCCCCGCTGTTCGTACAGGTCTTCAACCCGCCCAAACGAATGATCATTGTCGGCGCCGTACATATCGCCCAGCCGCTGGTCACCCTCGCCCAGACCTCCGGCTATGAAGTTGTCATCGTCGACCCGCGCGGTGCCTTCGCGACCCGCGATCGCTTCCCCGGCGTCACCCTGAGTGAGGACTGGCCCGACGACGCGCTGAATACGCTCGGCGTCGACAACCGCACGGCGGTGGTGACCCTGACCCATGATCCGAAGCTCGACGACCCCGCGCTGCACGTGGCATTGCGCTCGGAAGCGTTTTACATCGGCGCGCTCGGCAGCCGGAAAACCCATGCGGGCCGGGTCGAACGTTTGACCGAGGCCGGTTACTCCGAAGATGAAATCGGACAGATCCACGCACCGGTCGGCCTGGCCATTAACGCGAAGAGCCCGGCCGAAATCGCAATCTCGATCATGGCGCAGGTCACGCAGGTCCTGCACGGCGCATGAAGTTCGGCCCCGTCCCGCTGACCCAGGCCGAGGGCACAATGCTCGTACACGGTCAGACCCTGGGCGGGCAGCGCTACCGCAAGGGACACCTCCTCGACGCCGACGACATCTCCCGGCTAACAGACGCAGGCGTCAATGACGTCACGGTGGCGATCTTCGAGGCCGGGGATATCGACGAGAACGCAGCCGCCAGCCGTTTGGCGACGGCCGCGACGGGTTCCGGGGTACGCGCCGGCATCGCGGGCACGGGGCGGGTCAATTTGTTCGCCCGCACTGCCGGTCTCGCAATGCTGGCCCCAGACGCTGTTAACCGCATCAACAGGGTCGATGAGGGCATCACCATTTCGACGTTGCACCCCTTCGACCGGGTCGAAGCGGAACAGGTCGTCGCGACGATAAAGATCATTCCGTTCGCTGTCGCCGAAGCAGACCTGACCCAGGCGGAGGAAGCTGCGCACGCCGTTGGAGATGCCGGCCTGATCGCCGTGCGTCCCTATCGTGAGCGGCGCGTCGGCCTGATCCAGACCAACCTGCCCGGCTTGCCCGACAAGGTGCTGGTCAAGACCGAGGGCGTGGTGCGCAACCGTATCGAGGCGCTCGGCAGCACATTGTCTGCTCCCGTAACCGTCGATCATGACGTGATCGCCATCGAAGCCGCGCTTCACGGATTGGTCGGGAGCGGTGCCGAATTGGTCCTGATCGTCGGTGCGTCAGCGACCACGGACCGTCGCGACGTAATTCCCGAGGCGATCACGCGGACCGGGGGAACCATCGAGCATTTCGGAATGCCCGTTGACCCTGGCAACCTGATGGTCCTCGCGCGGATCAACGAGGTTCCCGTCCTTGCCTTGCCGGGGTCTGCGCGATCTCCGCGGCTTGGTGGCAATGATCTCGTGCTCGAACGGATCATGGCCGACATCCCCGTCGACGGGGCAGACATCATGGGGCTCGGTGTCGGCGGGCTACTCAAGGAGATACCTTCCCGGCCCCTGCCCCGCACCCAGGCTGCGCCACGCGCACGGCGGCAGGAAACTTCGACGCCGCAGTTTGCGGCCATCATTCTCGCCGCCGGACAATCGCGGCGTATGGGTGCCATCAACAAGCTGCTGATCGAGGTGGATGGCAAACCGATGATGCGCCATGCGGTCGACGCGGCACGCGAGGCCGGTGCCGACCCCGTTATCGTCGTGACCGGCCACCAGCCCGATGAGGTGCAGGCCGCCGCAGGGGATCGGGCGACATTCGTGCACAACCCAGCCTTCGATGACGGGCTGAGTACGTCATTGCGGGTCGGTGTTTTAGCCATACCCGAGACATGCGACGGGGCCCTGATTGCATTGGGTGACATGCCGAGAGTCGGTGCCAAACATCTGCGCCAACTGGTCGCGGCGCATGATCCCGATGAAGGACATCTCATTTGTGTGCCGACACGGAACGGAAAACGCGGTAATCCTGTATTCTGGGACCGGCGCTTTTTCGAGGATATGGCCGCATTGGGCGGCGACGTCGGTGCCAAACATCTTATCGGTGACTATGACGATGTCGTGGTCGAGGTTCCGATGTCGGACGATGCCGTGCTGACAGATGTTGATTCTCCAGCCGCTCTCGAGCGTCTCACCGCTGAAGGGGCCGAGGAAAAGTCATGAGGGTTACAAGAGCGCTGTTTGTTTCACTGACGATCATGGCGGTCACATTTGTGAGCAATGTGCCGACGGTGCACGCGCAGGCCAAACCCACCTGTTCCGTGCGCGACGGCGTTAATTTTCACGGTCAGAGAAACTACGGCAAGGCCTTCGAGTGCTGGAATCAGCATGCGCGCCTGGGCAGTTCGGCTGCGCAATTCAATATCGCGCGGATGTACATCCTTGGCGAAGGCGTTCCACGCAGCAAGGTTGAAGCCCATAAATGGCTGACGATCGCGGACCGCAGCGGACGTCCGGAGGCGCGCAAGGCGCTGAACAACCTTCGCAAGACCATGACACCAGACCAGATCGAAGACGCCCGCAAGCGCGTGCAACGCTTCTACACCAGCACGCGCTAGACCTCTCAGATCTCGCGATCGACGAGGAACTTCATCAAATCGTTCGTGGTCTCCAGGACGGCGACATTCGCCTCATAGCTGCGCTGCGCCACCGAAAGCTCAACAAACTGTGCCGGCAGGTTGACGTTGGGCATCCCCACGACACCATCTGCATTCGCGGACCGGTCGGCAGGTGCATAGGCCGGAAACGCCGGGTTGTCGAACGGTCTTACTCTGGCCTGGGGGGCCCCGCTCGCGCCGGTTGATTGCACCAGGCGCTGCGGCACATATCCGTCATATGGCTCCACTCTGCCCGTCGAGCCCACGTTGGCGATATTGTCCGCTGCCACGCCAAATCGCTGCACACTCACGCGCAGGCCCGCGATGGCGGTTTGCATGGCTTCAATCATTGCTTCGCTCCTATTGCCCCCGAAAGTGAGGATCAGAGCGCATATCGGCAACGAACATCACCAAGGATTTAGCGCAAATGCGTACTATTGCGTTGACCTGTCGCAATGCGCGCCAGCAGATCAGGCACTATCGATGGCACATGAATATGAGAATCACCATACGCAGCCTGATCGTCACACTGTTTGTTCTGGCCGGCGGGCTGGCATTCAATCTGCAAGCCGCGCACGCAGACCACGTCATCACGCCAGACGAGTACAAGCTGTTCCAGGAAGGCATGCGCTGCCACCACGAGGGGGACTATCCCGAGGCGCTCAGCTGCTGGATTCCGCTCGCAGAGACCGGCGTCGCTGAAGCCCAGTACAATGTCGGCAGGATGTATGGTTATGGCGAGGGCGTGGCGCAGAATTACGTCGAGGCGTATGCGTGGTTCATTCTGTCCGCGCGCAACGGCCGGATCGAGGGCCGCACGGCGCTGGACGAACTCAAACCCCATATGAGCCCAGCAGAAATCGCGCGCGCGTACGAACGCGCGAGCGAACTCGAGGTGTATGCGGAATGGCCAGGCAGCTGAAGTCGAACCAGCCGCCCGGCAAACTCAGATTCTGATTACCAGTTACTGCTGGTCTGGCCCCCGGCGAGCGCCTTGCGCAGATCATCAAGCTCCCCGCACCCGCTCGGACACAGGGCCTCGAGCTTCGCCAGCATACCTTCGGCCTTCTCGCGACGATCGGTCTCAAGGAACAGTTCGCCGTAGTACTCGATCGCACCCTTATGTTCCGGGTTCAGCCGCAGGGCGCGCTTGTAATTACGTTCCGCGCGGTTGAAGTCCTTGGACTTGCGATAGCTGTAACCAAGAAGATTGTAGGCATCCGCCTCGCGTGGGCTGGATTCGACGACGCCATTCAAGATCTGAATGGCATCCCGGTAGTTTTCCTGCTGAATCAACCCCTGCGCGCTCGCCAACTGGGTTCGCACCTCGGCTGGAGTGAGTTGAGTCGTGGTGTCGGATCCGGCCGCATACGCCCCGCCGGCGCCGAAAGCCATGAAAGTCACAAATAATGCCGTCGCTAAACGTGCATGCATCGCGTTTGTCTCCTCTGATAATACGGGGCCCCTCGTTACCCCGTGTTCAAAAAATCAGGCGTCGCCCCCGTTCAAATACTTCGACGCCCTCGGTCATGCTAACCTTTCCCCATAAATAGTGACAAATTGGCTCTGTTCAACATCATGTCATCTGCCGACAACACAAATACCGCCTCACCGGCCAAAAACTCGCCATTTCCGCGGCTTAAAATCACAAAACGTGGACTACGCCTTGGCAGCGGCCTGATCCTGTTCGTTTTCGTGCTCACCCATCTCACGAACCACGCGCTCGGCCTGATCTCTCTCGAAGCGATGGAGACCGGCCGACACTATTTCCTGCTCGCATGGCGCAATCCGGTAGGCACCACGCTCTTCCTCGGATCGCTTGTGATCCACATGATGTTTGCGCTGCACGCACTCTACAGCCGCCGGCGCCTTAAAATGAGCATCGGTGAAGCGCTGCAGCTCATCCTCGGGTTCGCTGCACCGGTCTTGCTGGTCAGCCATATTCTGGGCACCCGCGCGGCGATGCAGACGTTCGACACCACTGACACCTACACCTATGTCCTGCTGGCACTCTGGGTCGATGCCCTGACCCACGGAATTCGCCAAACAGCGGCAACGCTCGTGGTCTGGGTGCATGCCTGTATCGGCATCTACTACTGGCTGCGCCTCAAACCCTGGTTCGCGCGCAGCCTGGCCTGGCTCTACGGCCTCGCGCTTTTGTTCCCCGTGCTCGGTCTTCTCGGCTTTGTCGCGGCCGGTCGGACCGTCGGGCGAATGATCGCGGATGACCCGGGCTTCCGGCTCGATGTCCAGATCGACACCAATTCGCCGACCTCCGACCAGATCGAATTTCTCTATCTCCTCGAGGAGCGAATCCTCCTGGGGCTCGGCGCACTGCTGTTGCTGACGCTGCTCGCGCGCGGCATTCGCCTGTATGTGGAGAGCCAGCGCCACATCGTTCGTATCCGTTATCCCGAAGGCCGCAATGTCTCCGTGCCGCCGGGAACGACGATCCTCGAAGCGAGCCAGCTCAATGATATTCCCCACGCTTCGGTGTGTGGAGGACGCGGCCGTTGTTCCACTTGCCGCGTCCGCGTGAACGGGCCGCTCGACGATCTGCCGCCGCCAGACGAGGCCGAACTCAAGGTCCTGCGCCGTGTGGGCGCGGCACCCGATGTGCGTCTCGCCTGCCAGACCCGCCCGACGAAAGACATTTCCGTCACCCCAATGCTGCCACCGAATGCGGGCCCGCGTGACGGCTTTGCCAAATCCGCGGCCATGCAGGGGCAGGAGCAGGAAATCGCCATCCTGTTTGCCGACATTCGCGGTTTCACGACATTCTCGGAACAGAAGCTGCCTTATGATGTGGTGTTTGTCCTCAACCGGTACTTCCGCTCCATGGGCGAAGCCATCGAGCAGGCCGGCGGGCGCGTGGACAAGTTCATCGGCGATGGCATCATGGCGCTGTTCGGCGTGGACGGCAGTGCAGCGGACGGCGCGACATCCGCCCTTCTCGCCGCGCAAGGCATGTCGGCCCAACTGGATGAACTCAACCGCCTGCTCGAGGCGGATCTACCGTCCCCGCTCCGGATCGGAATTGGAATCCATATCGGCCCTGCCATCGTCGGCGAAATGGGTTACGGGCCGGCCATCTCCGTGACTGCGATCGGCGACACCGTCAATACGGCGGCCCGGCTCGAAGCCAAAACGAAAGATTTCGGGGCGCAACTAATCGTGTCAGAGCAATTGTCTGAAATCGGCAAGCTCGATACCGGGGATCTGCGCCGCGAGGAGATCGAGGTTCGCGGCCGACGCGAGCCGATGTCGATTTATGTATTCGACGATGCGAAAGAGCTCGATGGCCGCTTCGGCGACAGCCGGAAACTGCGCGACGCGCAGCCCGCGTCCGCCTAGTCCTCCATCGCCCGGTCGGCAGCCCGCTGCAGAACGGACGGCCAGTTCGAGAGTGAGACCAGGTGGCTGTACACGACAGGCAGCCAGTTCTTCTTGCGCCACTCGAGGAAGACGTCGTCAGGCAACTTGTCGAACTTCTCTCGATCGATGACTTTATAGCCTTGCATCTGGATCTTTCGATCGTCGGCCAGGCGGATCTCCGTCGAGTTGTCCGTGAGCAACTCATGCTCGTTCAAGGCAGCGACGAACTGCCGGGTGGCTTCATACTGCCCGTGATAGGCACGACAGAATTCGAGCGCACGATCGGTCAGTTCCGAAGGCTTGCCCTCCTCGTTGAAGAGCTGGCGTTCGCCCCCATCGGTCATGGCGCCCGATTCCTCGTCAACACAGAGAATGAACTGCTCCTTCTCTGTATTCTCCATGAGGATGAACGGATAACGACGCACATAGGCCGGAACATAGAATCCACGCGCCCAGCTGCTATCGGTACCCACGAACGCATTGGTGCCGGTCCGCAGACCGGTGACAACCACAGGCAGGGACGGTTCAGCTGTTGAAAAGACGATCGGATAATGGCGCGCAGCGACTGCAAACTCGACCACGTTGACCGGAATTGCGTTCGCGTCCGACGCGAAACCAACATCCATGTTCTCGATCAGGCCGGACTTGGCGTGTCGGGTGGCTTCTACCGGGCGCGGCGCCTTGTAAAACAGCGGAAAGCGAGGTGCCTGCTGCGCGTCAGGCGCTGTAGTTTCCTCGGCTTTCGCGGCCGGTTTTGCCTTTTTGTCACCTTTTGGCTTACGGGCCATCGGCTATCTCCAAATCCATCAATTTAATCTGCGCGGCACGGTAGGCTGAACGCACAGCCCAATGCAACCTCAAGAAATCTATACGAAAACCGCAGTGCGCACAGACAATCATACCGCGCGCTGAGTCAATCCGCCGTCGATAGCTGTGGCCGTTCCCGTGATGTAGCCGGCCTGCTCACTCGCCAGAAACGCCGCCATTGCACCAAATTCTTCGACTGTGCCGACCCGTCCCATGGGGATTGACGCCGCGACCTCGGCCTTCACGGTATCAATATCCTTGTCTTGCGCCTTTGCGGTCAGCGTATAGAGCTGATCAATTCGGTCTGTAGCGATTCGCCCCGGCATCAGCGCATTGATGGTCACGCCATCCGGTGCGATCTCGAATGACAGCGTCTTGGCCCAGTTGGTCAACGCGATGCGGATCGAATTGGAAATGCCGAGGCTCGGGATCGGTTCCACGACCCCTGTGGACGTCACCAGCAGTATTCGCCCCCAACCACGCGCGCGCATGCCGGGCAGAAGATGCCCCGTCAAACGCGTCACGCTGACGAACATTGCCTCAAAGGATTCACGCCAGGTATCGGACTCAACCTTGCTGACCGGTCCGAACGGTGGCCCGCCGGTGTTGTTCACCAGCACATCGATGCCTCCAAAGGCATCTTCCGCGAAGGATGCGACCCGATCGACCGCGTCGATATCCGACATGTCACAGGATGTTCCGAGAACTTCGGCGCCATGGGCCTCCCGCATCGCCGCAGCCGCAGCGTCACAAGCATCCCCGTCGCGGCTCGCGACAATGACCCGCGCTCCCTCTGCGGCCAGCGTGTCGGCGATGCCGCGCCCGATCCCGCGGCTGGCTCCGAGCACCAGCGCACGCTTGCCGGTCAATCCCAAGTCCATTTCGTCTTCTCCCATAAAGAAACGGCCCACAGAACACCGCGGGCCGTTTCACGATACACATTTCCCAATCACGTCACGAACTGTCGCTGTCCTTCGCAACCAGGACGTCATCAAGCGGTCGGGTTAAGTTTGTATAGGTAGCGCTCGGCACCCAGTAGATCCATTTGCCGACACGGGCATTGATCTCTTCGACGGCCGCGCGTGCCGCCACTGCGGCTTCAGACTGATCGGCCGGATCGCCAGTGTAGGCGGCTTCGAAGGTCGCCCACTTCTTGCGGTCCAGATCCGCCAGTCGCACGTTGACAGTCAGACCATCAAACGTGGTGACGCTCGCCGTCGCCGCGTCTGCCGGAAGCTCCAGCTCACTGCGCGGACGGACATCTTCCAGTTCGACTTTCGCCAGAGCGCGGCTCACCGGTGTCGCCTTGTCGGCGTCCAGTTTTCGACCCTCCGGCGCTCCGCTGATCGCAAAAACCTCATCGGATGGCGCAGCACGTGACAGGGTGTAGGCACCCTCGCCCGCACCGACCGAAATGCTCGCGACCAGATTGGCCGGAATCCCCACGATCTCGCGCTGCAACCAGGGGATCAGGCGGGTCTGGACGTTGGTAACGCCAGTGACCAGCCAGACGTTGTTGCTGTCGGCCTCACGAATATAGGTGCCCGATGCACGGCCATCGAAGAATCGCGCACTCGGTCGACCAACGATTGTCTCGGCCAGTACGGCACCCTGCGTGTTCATGACTTTGACATAGACCGAGTCCGACAACTCGACATCAACGTCCTGCACCTCAAGCCTGTAAAACCGCTCGGGCTTCTCGGTCTTGCGCTCGACAAAGCGCATATCGGACAGGCCAATAATCAACCGCCGGATATCACCTTCATCGATCGGAAAGTCGTCACGATCGGGCGTCACCCAGCCATCTCCGTCCCGAATCATGGTGAATGCGCCAAAGCGACTTTTGACTTCAATCCGCGCGGCAGAGTCTGGTGCCTCACGAAGCTCGGCAAACACAGGCTCTCGCTTGATCAGATCGAACGACGATGTCTCACGACCAATGCCGACGACGATCGTCAGAACAACTGTTACGGCCGTGAGAACCAGCCAGCCCAAAAATACGCGTGGACTCATGTCTCGCCCCCCTAGTGCAGCACGGTGCGGTGATACCGCGACCGGCGAATTCTGCGGACAATCGCCAGGAAAATCGCCAACACGGCAATCAGCAGCGGTACCGCCCAGATATTAAACACCCGGACCCGTCTCTCGAGCGATTCGACATCCTCGCGCAGCGACCGCTGCACATCGCGCAGCTCCCGGCGAGAATCGAGCATCTCGAGGCGGAAATTATCGATCTCGACCTGTTGCTCAGACGTGAGAATGACCCCGGTGGTCTGTTCCTCGCGCTGCAAGCGTTCGATCGTCTGATCCATCTCCGCAATACTCGCGAGCAGTTCCTGTTCCTTGTCGCGGAACTTATTGTTTGCCTCACTGCGCATTTCCTCGATGACCTCGAACGGCCGGATCGAGAAGCCGCGGCCACGAAGTCCAAGCAGCCCCTGATTGCCGCGAAGATTGTCGATGGCGTTGATAAAGAAATCCGCGTTGTTGGCCGTCGGGACCGCAACCTGCTCGCCCGCCACATCCTGGACCTGCGCCCAGTTCTGGTTCGCCAGCATATCCACGTCGCCGACGAGAATGATGCTGGCATCCGTCTCCGCAGTATTCTTGTGTGCCGCACGCAGAGCCTCGGCGGCCGCTTCATCCTCCATTGCCTCGAGGACCTTCTCAGGCGGCCCGTCCGGGAATGCCGACTTGATCTTGCCAACGAGCCGGGCGGCGAGATTGTAGACCGTATCCTGCGGCTCGAAGCGATCCAGCAACGCGATCGGATTGGGTTGCTGCGAAACTTCGAACGCACTCATCAGGTCCGACGTCGGGGTGGTGAAGATCAGGGGCTCCAGCTTGGTCTCCGCGTCCTCGGCGGACATGAATGCGCCGGAGGTGCTCACGACGATGCGCTGCAACTGCGCGGTCACAGCATCCGTTTTCGCAAACCTGTCGCCCTGCAGGGTGAGCCAGGCGACGTAGTCGACGGCCACTTGCTGACCCGTCTCGGGATTGGGGAAACCCACCCGAACCGAATCATCGAGATTTGCAACAAACTCGCCGCGCGCGACCGTCACGCCCCAGGCATTGAGCAGGGGTTCGATCGCAGCCTGCGCCACACCCGGAGGCGGCAATTGCCCAGCCGTCGGGCCGAGCAGCGCCATCGATTCCGCAAACGGATCGGCAAATGCCAGCACCTGGCCGCCGTTCACGGCGAACTGGTCCATGGCGTACAGCATCTCGTCCTTGATCGTGTGCGCGCCCGCAATCACCAGAACCTCAGTATCCTCCGGCAACGCGGTGGCGTCCTTATCGAGGAACTTGACGTCAAAGAACTGGCGCAAATTGTCGACGACGAGCCAGGGCGTGAAATTGTCGAACTGGGTCCCCTGGAACGGCAGATCCGTCATCAACGCGACCACCGGCTTTTCGGGCTCGGCCAGATTGGATATCAACCGGGTCAGATCATATTCGAGAAACGGGGCGCGTTCCGGCGCCAGGTAGCCGATCGCATCCAGATCGTCCGTAGAGTTCGTCCCTGACACGCCGAAATAGGCCCGCGCACCGGACTGGTCGAACGGCAGACCCTGCAGGCCATCGCTGACCGCCAGGTCTTCTTCGGTCGAGAACGGCAGTGGATCAAATATTTCGATGCGGACCTTGCCGTCTGACAGCCGCTCGTACTCGTCGAGAAGTTCGCGGACCCGATCCGAATGACGCGCGATATTCGGGCCGATTTCATCGAACCGTTCTGAATAATAGAATCGAAGGTCGATCGGCTCTTCCAGCGAAGAGAGCACGTCACGCGTGCCGTCCGACAGGGTGAACAGGCGATCCTCGGTCAAATCCAGACGCGTACTTGTGAGCACCGTGTTGGACAGCGCGTTCAGCGTCACAAAGAAGATGATGGCAAGCGCAATCGTGGCCCATGCCAAAGCTTGCCGGTCAGCGTTTCGAATGCGATCCCACATAGCTCAGACTCCCTTCTTCGCTTCGACAATCGCCGCGTTAACAAACAAGGCAACACCGATGACGGACAGGAAGAAGACAAGATCGCGAATATCGATCACGCCCTGGGACACCTCATTGAAATTGGTCAGAAAACTGAGTTCCGCCACCGATTCCACAAAGGTCTGCGGTGTCCAGGCCCGGAAGAACGACTGGATGATTTCGACACCACTCATCATGAAGATGAAACAAAGAGCCGAGGCCAGCACGAACGCGATGACCTGATTTTTGGTCAGCGCTGACACGCAGGCACTCAAGGCCAGGAACCCACCCGCCATCATCCAGCTGCCAATATAGGCTGCCAAAATCACGCCATTGTCGGGCTCACCGAGCATATTGACCGTGATCCACATCGGGAACGTCAGCGCCAATGCGATGCCGGCGAAAACCCAGGCAGCGAGAAATTTTCCGATCACGATCTGTCCCGTGGTGACCGGCAGGGTCAACAGGAACTCGATGGTGCCGGATTTCCGTTCCTCGGCCCACAGCCGCATGCCGACCGCCGGAATAAGGAACAGATACAAATAGGGGTGATAGATAAAGAAGACCTGCAGGTCCGCCTGCCCCCGCTCCAGCCATTGGCCGAAGAAGAATGTGAGGCCTCCGGCAAGAGCCAGGAAAATCACGATGAACACATAGGCCAGCGGCGACGTGAAATAGGCCGAAAATTCGCGGCGTGCGACGATCCAGACATTAAGCATTGGACGTCTCCGTGTTCGCATCGGGGTCTTGCTGCAGGCCCTCGACGGCAAAGGTCAGATCACGGAACACGTCTTCGAGACGCCCGCGCTCGACATAGATTTCATTCACCTGGATGCCCTTCTCGTCGATCGCTGAATGCACCGACCCGAGGATTTCAGAACTGTCCTTTGACAGCGCAAGCAGTTCAACCATCGTGGCCGTCTCAAGCGTGGTGCGCACCTGGTGCACACCGCCGAGGCCGTTGAGCAACTCGATACACGCCTGGGCCTGTGCAACAGGCAGCCGTATTCCGACCGCATTGTGCAGGCGCGAGCGCGTTTGCAGGGCGAGCGGGTTGTCGTCGGCCACCATCTTGCCCTTGGCGATCACGATCGCTCGCGAACAAACGGCCTCGACCTCTTCCAGGATGTGGGTCGAGATGATCACGGCTTTCTTGCCGGACATTTCCTTGAGAAGCTCGCGCACCTCGTGTTTCTGATTGGGATCGAGCCCATCCGTCGGCTCGTCGAGGATCAGCAGCTCGGGCTCGTGGACAATCGCCTGCGCCAGACCGACGCGGCGCTTGTACCCTTTGGACAGAGTTTCGATTGGCTGATACAGCACGTTCGCGATGTGCAGTTTCTCGACCGCATAGTCGATGCCGCGCTTCGTCTCTTCCTTCGACAGACGGCGCACTTTGCACACGAAATTCAGAAGCGAAATCGGCGTCATATCGCCGTACAGCGGCGCGCCCTCGGGCAGATAACCGATCCGCCGCTTGATCTCCAGCGGATAGCGCGTCACGTCCTGGCCCGCCACTTCCACGGTGCCGGACGTCGGCGTCAGAAACCCGGTCACGATCTTCATCGTGGTGGATTTTCCCGAGCCGTTCGGTCCGATGAATCCGAGCACTTCGCCCTGGTCGACCGAAAACGAAACGTTGTCGACCGCGGTGATGGGACCATAGTTTTTCGTCAGGCCCCGAATATCGAGCAATGTCGTCACGTCGCTTCTTCCCTCCACGGCTGACAGCAATATGGCTGTCGCCAGTCATCCGGTTCGACATGCAGGCGACGGCGGTGACTTTGGACCAGAGGCCAATGAACTCGCCGTTGCCGTTCCATGTCCGGCATTCTTGTGATCAGCAGGGGCGTTCCAGGTCCCCTGCATCCCGATTGACGTCCGATTTAGGCAATTGGCCCAGCTGTTTCAAGCGGGAAACCCATTGTCCCATCGACATAAAATCGGGCCGGTACGCATCTCTTCTTCACAAACGGGCGGACCTTACGCGAACTAGCTGCAAAATACCGCCGCCAAACACATGATTTTGAACGTTTCGTTCTAGGGGAACGGGCACGCTTCGCCGGTGACCTGAATGAAGGCACGTGCGCCGGCAATCAGGCTGAAACGGAATTCCGTATCGCCCACCGCGACGGAATGATGCAGCGGCAACAGTCCCTCCGTTTGAGAGGTCTCGCCGCCCAAATGGCTGAAGATCGCCGTCACCGGCTTGCCCGGGTCAAACCAGCCGACCGGCTGCCCCCCGGCATTGCGCGCGGCCTCGCCGCTGGCGGTGATGGTGACCGCACCGTTGACGAAGGACACGGAACCGTTCGCGCCGCTTTGAATTTCGTTGTTCACAATAAACCGCTTCGTGCTGCCCAGGGGCTCACACGCAATATCGTCACGCGCCAGACCGACCACAGCAGTCAGTCGATCGGTGCTGATGCCGCTGTCGATACGCAGCCGTGCAGCGGCAAGAATTTCAGCCTCATCAACGTTCGGCACGTCAGCTTCATAACGGTCTTGCCAGTCGCTCACCCGGTCGCGTTCCGTGCGAAGGGCGGCCGTGAGTCCGGCAATTTCGGAACGCAGCGTAGCGCTCTCGGTCGTGATGTCCGACAGCCTGCCTTCCAGCACCCGCACTTCCTGATTGGCCACCTCGGTGCCGATATTCTTCGCCCACAGGCCGACACCCAGCCCTACGGCCAGCACCAAACCCCAACGGAAGACGAATCCAAACACCTGCCTGCGGCGACGCAGGCGGTTTCTGTTGTCTGAAAAGCCGAGCGACATGCGTACCGGTCTTTCGCTTAAGCGCCGAACAATCCGAGCTCACGCAAAGCGATGAAGCCCATGGCCAACCCGATGATCGCGAACAACGTCGCGATGGTCTTCTCCATCGTGCGCTGGGCGATCTTGCCCTGCAGACGGGGACCGATCTGGCCGCCGATGATCACACCGGGAATCGTGTAGGCGACGAGGTTCCAGGGAACGACGTTCGCGCCGCCCGCTGCAACCAGTGCGGCAACCTGCGTGAATGACGCAGCGGCAATGACGACAATGACCGTGAATACGGAGGTGGCCGCAGCGACCGGCACCGGCACATGATTGCGCTTCACCAGTTGCGGCATGATGACTTCGCCGATCCCGACCCCCAGCAGACCGGTCAGGAATGCGCCCACACCCGTGGTCGCCGCGCCATCGACACCCTGCCTGGGTTTCTTGAAGTTGTAGACCTGACCGTCAGCAGCGGTAACGCTGACCGGCTCGCGGCCTGAGCCCTCGAAACGGTCATCGTCTTCGGTGACCATTTCCTGCGGCGGATGATGGCGGAAGATGATCGGCGCCAGTGCGAGCATCAACAGCGCATAGGCGGCCTTAAGAAGGCCTTCCTGGTCCTTCAACGTCGCCAGCATAAGGGCCCCGACGACGGAGACCGGCACGGCGACCATGAGAAACGGAAATGCGCTTCGAAAATGGATCAGTTTTTTGCGGTAGTACCCGACGAAGCCGGAGGAAAACCCGAACACCTCGGTCATCAGGGCGGTGCCGATCGCCGCGGCGGTTCCGGCCAGGACGTACTCAGACCCGAGAAGCGGGAAAATAATCAGGAAAATCGGGGCGAACAGGGCCGCACCACCAATACCGCTGAGCATCGCCGTCGTCGCGACCGCCATCGATATGGGGAACATGAACCAGTATCGCGTCCAGTCGAGATCCGCGAGAAATTCCATCGGGATATCCCTTGTTTGGAAATACTTGTGAGCAGCCCTCACTTCGGGCGCGCAAGCTAACGCGCCCGCATCTGAAAATCCACGCGCAATTCGGTGATCGGGAGCCTCGAAAACAGAGCGAACGACTTGACTCAACACCCTGAATCGAAACCAATCACCCCTGCGTCGCGAAACGCAAAAACGGGCGCGACGCCAATGATCAGGATGCAGGGGGGAAACCGATGACAATCTCATTTAACGGCCGGGTGGCCGTGGTAACAGGCGCCGGGCACGGGCTTGGGAAAAGCTATGCTCTGGCGCTCGGCGCACGCGGGGCACGGGTCGTGGTCAACGACATCGGCGGCGCAATCGACGGCAGCGGCCACTCCGGTACGCCGGCCGACGCCGTGGTCGAGGAAATCCGCGCGGCCGGTGGCGAGGCGGTCGCCAACTATGACAGCGTCGCCGACCCCGAAAGCGCGGCAAACATCGTGCAGACGGGCATCGATGCGTTCGGTCAGGTCGACATCGTCATCAACAATGCCGGGATCGTGCGCGACAAGTCCTTCCACAAGATGACCCTCGAGGACTACGAGTTCGTCGCCCGGGTGCATTATCTGGGGTCGGTCTATGTGACCCACGCCGCCTACCCCCACATGCGCGAGGCGAATTACGGGCGGATCCTCATGGTCTCCTCGAACTCCGGCATCTACGGCAACTTCGGGCAGACCAACTATTCCGCAGCGAAGATGGCGGTGGTCGGCTTCATGAACACGCTGAAGATCGAGGGTGCGCGCAACAACATCGTGGTCAACGCCCTGGCACCGCTCGCCGCAACCCGGATTGCCGAGCCGTCGGGCATCTTCAACACCTATGACCCCGAGCTGGTCACGACCGACGCGGTGGCGGCGATGGTCACCTATCTTGTCAGCGAGGAATGCACGGATTCCGGCAACATCGTCGCGGCGACCGCGGGGTATTACTCACGCATTCAGATCGTCGAGAGCGAGGGTGTCCGCGTCGATCCGCGCGCCGAGATGACGCCGGACCGGATCGCCGAGCTGTGGCCGCAGATCCACGAGATGCGCAACCCGCAGCCCTATGAGGATGCGTTGTCCAACCTGACGGCGGTTATGGCCAAGGAAGACTAGCCGCTAGTCGCGCCTCAGTTCACGTTTGAGGATTGCACCGGCCTCGGCAATCGAGGCGCGGGAACGCTGGTATAGCCGCTGCCACATCCAGATGAAGTGGGTCATGCCCTCCTCCACCTTGAAGTGATGGGGCACGCCGGCCGCTGCGAGGTTGGCCGCCAACGCCCGGCTGTCGTCGATCAGCGGGTCGAGATCGCCGACCATCACCCAGGTATAGGGAAGCCCGGCGAGATCGGCGTGGGCGGGCGCGATACGCGGGTCGGTCGGGTCGGCGTTCTGGCCTTCCAGGTAGCCATCCCAGATCCACTGCATCTGGGCGACGGTCAGGCCGTAGGTCCCGTCGCCGATTTCGCGCCAGGACGGCGTGTCCACATCCAGCAGATAGACGCCGTAGACCAGGGCCAGCGCGCGAACCGCACCGGTGTGTTTCAGCTGCACCCCCGCATGGAGCGCCAGGGTCGCACCTGCCGAATCCCCGCAAAATCCGATCCGTGACGGGTCGAGCCCGTGTTCGGCCCCCTGATTCAATACCCATTCGGCAACGGCCATCGTTTCGTCAACGGGCACCGGAAACCGATGCTCGGGCCACAACCGGTACTCCACGCTGGCCACGGCGCAGCCACTTTCCGCCGCCAGACGCCGACAAATCTGGTCATAGGCGGGCACATCACCCGTCCACCATCCGCCGCCATGGATGAACACCGTCACCGGTGCCGGGCGTTCTCCGGTCGGGAAATAGAGCCGCAGCCTGAACGGCCCATGGGGACCTTCGATCGTCACGTCACGGACCTCGTCGACGGGCAACTCCCCGTCGGGCTGGTTCAGATAGGCGTAGTAACGCGCGCGCGCGGCACGGCCCTCTTCAACACCAACCTCCGCCGGATCGGGCAGGTTCGCACCAGCCTCTTTCAGCTCCTCAAAGACGGCCTGCAGGCCCAGATCGACGGGTGATGGCATGCTGGTTCCCCTATCCAATTCCAAGTGTGATGCCGCCATCGACCACAAGGGTCGCACCGGTCACGTAGCGGGCCTCGTCCGAAGCGAGATAAACGGCTGCATAGGCGACGTCCCAGGCGTCGCCGACCCGGTTGAGCGGCACCTGCTCCTCGCGCGCGGCCCAGAGTGCATCGACGTCGTCGTCGCCATACGCCCCCTGCAAGGAATGGGACACCATCGGCGTCTGCATCAGGCCCGGCAGGATCGCGTTACAGCGGATGTTTTCCGGCGCGTATTGCCCCGCGATGACGCGGGTCATCTGGGTCATCGCCGCCTTGGTCGTGGCGTAGGAGATGTAGGGCACATTCAGCCAGCGCTCGCCGGCGATCGACGAGACGTTGACGATGGCGCCCTCGCCCTGTTCCTGCATCTTCGGGATCGCGTGCTTGCTGGTCAGGAAGGCGCTCTTCAGATTGACGTCATGCACCCGATCCCAGCTTTCCTCGCTGGCATCAACGGGCCCGCCGACCTCGGCGATGCCCACATTGTTGTGCAGGATGTCGAGCCGGCCGAACTCTGCGCAGGCCGCATCCACCATGGCCTTTACCTGGGCGCTGTCGGTGACGTCGACGGCGAAAATACTCGCGGCACCACCCTCGCCCGCGATGATATCGGCGGTTTCCTGTGCGGCGTCCGGGTTGATGTCGGCACAGAGTACTTTCGCGCCCTCGCGGGCATAGAGCACCGCCGTGGCCTTGCCGTTACCCCAGCCCTCGCCGATCGACCCGGCGCCGGTGACGATCGCGACCTTGTCCTTCAGCCGGTCAGGCATCGCCTTCCTCTTCTGCTTCGAGCATGTTGCGCAACTCGCGTTTGACGATCTTGCCGTAGTTGTTCTTCGGCAGAGCGGCGGCGACCCGGTAGCCCTTGGGCCGCTTGAACCGTGCGATGTTGTCGAGACAAAGCTGATCAAGCGCGGAGGTGTCCACCTCCGTGCCCTCGCTGGGCGCGATGAAGGCGATGACCTCCTCGCCCCATTCCGCGTGGGGGCGCCCGACCACCGCGCATTCCAGCACGTCCGGGTGGCGCAGCAGCACCTCCTCGATTTCGCGCGGATAGATGTTGCTGCCACCGGAGATGATCATGTCCTTGGAGCGGTCCTTCAGGGTCAGGTAGCCGTCATCATCGAAGGCGCCCATGTCGCCGGTGTGCAGCCATCCGCCGCGCAGGGATTCCGCGCTGGCATCGGGTCGGTTCCAGTAGCCGCGCATGACGACGGCACCGCGGACCAGGATTTCGCCCACTTCACCCACCGGCACCGCGTTATCGTCCGGGTCGGCAACCTTCACATCGACCACCGACTGGGCGTAGCCGACCGAGGCCAGACGCTCTTCGTGGCGCGGATGGTCCGTGTCCACGTGATCCTCGCGCGGCAGCACGGTAATGCACATCGGGCTCTCGCCCTGGCCATAGACCTGCACAAACTTGGGCCCGAACCGGTCCAGCGCCTGTTTCAGGTCGGCGACATACATTGGCCCGCCGCCATACGTCACGGTGCGCAGATTGCCCGCGTCGCCTCCACCCGAATGCCCCACCAGGCGCTTCACCATGGTTGGTGCTGCGAACAAGGAAACCTCTTCATGGTGTTGAAACAACTCGAAAATTTCGTCCGGCTCGAAGCCGCCGGATTCCGGCACCACCTGGCGCGCGCCGACCGCCAGATGGGGAATGCCGTAGAAGCCCGACCCGTGGGACATGGGAGCCGGATGCAGCGCCGCACCATTGGTCGGCACCCGGTCCACATCGATGAAATACGTCAGCGTCATCTCCCACAAATTGCGATGGGACAGCATCGCGCCCTTGGGATTGCCGGTCGTGCCCGAAGTGTAGAACAGCCAGGCGAGGTCGTCGTCGCCGCGATCGGCCATCTCCATGGGATCGCCGGCCAGAAAGCCCGCATATTCCTTGTCGCCGACGACCACGATCCGGGCCTTGCTGCCGGCGATCTCCAGGCCTTTCGCCGCCTTCTCCGCCAGATCCGGCGTCACGATCAAAACACCCGCCCCGGCATCGTCGAGGATGTAGGCCAGTTCCTTCTCGTGCAGCTTGTTGTTGATCGGCAGCGCCGTCAGCCCGGCATGCAGCGCACCGTGGAACGCCTCGAGATATTCCGGCGTGTTGGTCATGAACAGGCCGACCCGATCATCGACCTTGAGGCCGAGCGGCCCGCGCATCGCGCCCGCCAGCCCCGCGGCCCGCCGCGCCAGGGTTCCGTAGTCGCAGTAATCCGCCGTTCCGTGGGAAATCGCCACCCGGTCCGGAAATGATCGCGCCGCGCGCACCAGCAATTGGTTGAGATTCATGGAATTTGGGCCCTCCTGCGCCCTAGAATGGCGCAGCCGGCAGAACCGGACAAGACATCAGGGAAGAGAGCGAACATGGCCTACGAACTCTATTACTGGCCGACGATCCAGGGGCGCGGCGAATTCGTCCGCCTGGCGCTGGCCGAGGCCGGTGCCGACTATATCGATGTGGTGCGCCAGCCCGAGGAAGACGGCGGCGGTGTGCCCGCGATGCTGGCGCTGATGGGCGCGGAAGACGACCCGACCGCCCCCTTCGCCCCGCCGATCCTCAAAGATGGCGATGTGCTGGTCTGCCAGACGCCGCTGATCCTCGACTATCTGGGCGCGAAGCACGGCCTGACGCCGTCGGACGAGGTCCAGCGTCGCTGGACCCTGCAGCTGACCATGCTGCTGGCCGACTTCCTGATCGAGGCCCACGACGTGCATCACCCGCTGGCCAAGGAATTCTATTACGAGGATCAGCGCGACGCGGCGCTGCGCCGCGCACCCAGCTTCCGCGATGCGCGCATTCCCAAGTTCTACGGCTATCTCGAGCGGGTCATTGAGCGGAACCCGGCCGCGAGCGGCCATCTGGTCGGCGACGGCGTGACGACCGCCGATCTTTCCCTGTTCCAGATCATCGAGGGCATGCGCTACGCGTTCCCCAAGGCCTCGGCGCGGCTGGAGCCGGACTATCCCGGTGTCGTCGCGTTACATGCGAAGGTGGCGGCACGTCCTGGAATCGCGGCCTACGTGGCATCGGGCGCGCGCATTCCGTTCAACGAACACGGCATCTTCCGACACTATCCAGAGTTGGACGGGTAACCCTCGCTAGAAGAGGAAGTCGTCGTCGTGCAGGTCGGCTTTCTGAATGCCGATCAGGGTGACGCTGTCATCTGCGTCCAGGCTGATCACCGTATCGGCGCCAGCATCACTCGTTGACGCCAGAAGGTCCGCGAGGTCGGTGAAGCCGAACCCGGACACGTCCAGCCGATCATCGGTGCCCGCTCCGGCGCTGAAGTCGGTGATCGTGTCGGCACCGTCCCCGTTGTCGAACTGGAACAGGTCGTCGCCGCCGCCGCCGGTCATATCATCATCGAGGCTGCTGCCCTGCAGCACCTCGTCGGATGCTGTGCCAAGCAGCGGGTCGCCATCTGCGAGGATCGAGACATTCACGGTCGCGGTATCGAACCCGCCATTCCCGTCGGTGATCGTGTAGGTGAAGCTGTCGGTTCCGGTGAAGCCGACGGTCGGAATATAGAAATAGGTCTCCGACAGAACATCGAACCCGAGGAAACCATTCACCGGGTTGGTCGACGCGATCGGCGACAGCGGGTCATTGTTGGCGTCAGTGTCATTGGCGATCAGATCCATGAACACGTTAACGGTGTTCGAGATGACGTAATTGTCCGTCACCGCAACCGGCGGCGTGGGCGGAGACACGACATCGATATCGATCGTCGCGGTCCCGCCGGTCGCAAGTTCGTCATCGAACAGTTCCACGACGAAGGAATCCGAGCTACCGGCCGCACCACTGTGATCGTAGGCGATGTCGCCGTTGACGATGTCCGCCAGCGTGAAGCTCTGACCGTCCGACAGCGCCACGCCACCCTTCGTCAGGCTGCCGTCCGTGGGGGAACCATTCAGGACAAACGTCACGTCCGCGTCCACATCGTCGGGGTCCAAAGCCGTCAGGTCTGTCGTCGAGAGAGCCACCAGCCCGCTCTGGTTCACGCTCACCTGATGGTCTCCACCGAACACGGGAGCGTCATTGACCGGGTTGACGGTGATGTTCACCGTGGCCGTATCCAGACCACCCGCATCATCGGCAATGGTGTAGTCGAAGCTGTCTGTGCCAACGAAATCCAGGTTCGCCGTGTAGGTGTACATGTTGGTAAACGCATCGAAGGTCAGGAATCCGTTCAAAGGATTCGTGGAAGCGATTGGCGTAAGAACGCGTCCTTCCGGATGGCTGTCATTGGCAAGCACATCAATGACAATCGTCTCTTCCTCATCGATGACGATTGAATCGTCTTCGGCGTCGGGCAGATCGGTCACACCCGCCACCGTGACCGTCACGGTGGCTGTGTCGAAGCCGCCATTGCCGTCCGACGCGGTATAGGTGAACGTGTCGTTCGCGGTCTGGCCGTCCAGGAGCGCCTGGAGCGTCGCGGAACCGGTTGGGTCGTAGTTCACCGACCCGTCCAGATTCAAACTCAGTGTCGCACCCAGGACACTCGTCGCCGGAAGCGCAGATGCGTCGATCTCGATGGCATCGCCATCCGGGTCGCTGTCGTTTGCCAGAAGATCGAGATCCACTGCTGAGTCCTCGTCCAGGACCATCTCGGCACCGAACACCACATAGGCGGACCCCGACACTGACCCATTCGGGTCGGCACCAAATGACCCGACGATGAGATCGTCCAGGCCGTCGCCGTTCACGTCGCCGGCGCCGGATACCGATCGACCGGAGAAGTCACCAGCTGCAGCACCGTCGAGACGGAAACCATTGTCTCCGTCCAGTGATGCAAGAGCCAGAATGCCGGTTCCACCCGTCGTATCGGCAGATGCCCCGAACACCACGTAGCTGGAACCCGTATCGGTACCGTTCACGTCAGTACCCCAGGCCCCGATGATGAGATCGTCGAAACCGTCGCCGTTCAAATCCCCCACGCCCGAGACCGAAAGCCCGGACCGATCAGTTGCTGCGGCGCCGTCGAGGCGGAAGCCGTTGCTCCCGTCCAGCGAAGACAGATCAAGCACACCCGTGCCACCCGTCGCATCCGACGATGTTCCGAACACCACATAACTCGAACCCGAATCGGCGCCGCTCGGGTCAGCGCTGTACGCACCGACGATCAGATCGTCGATACCGTCGCCGTTCACATCCCCCGCGCCCGACACCGATCGGCCAGAGAAGTCACCCGACGCGACACCGTCCAGGCGGAAGCCGTTCGTCCCGTCCAGTGACGACAGCTCCAATGCGCCCGTCCCGCCCGTCGCATCCGACGACGTCCCGAACACCACATAGCTGGAACCGGAACCGGAACCGTTCTGGTCGGTCAAGAACGCGCCGACGATCAAATCGTCGATGCCGTCGCCGTTTACATCACCGGCGCCCGAAACCGAGACACCCGACCGATCAGCCGCCGCGACGCCGTCGAGACGGAAACCGTTCGTCCCATCCAGCGACGACAGAGCCAGTGCACCTGTCCCACCCGTCGCATCCGACGACGTCCCGAACACCACATAGCTGGAACCCGAATCGCCTCCATTGGGATCGGCGAAGTACGCGGCGACGATCAGATCGTCGATCCCGTCGCCATTCACATCG
This sequence comes from Rhodospirillaceae bacterium, assembly GCA_018667335.1. Classification (GTDB taxonomy): domain Bacteria; phylum Pseudomonadota; class Alphaproteobacteria; order UBA6615; family UBA6615; genus UBA8079. The sequence continues at coordinate 29,169 of JABIVD010000032.1, read as the reverse complement.
CCTGCGTCTGATACCCTTGCGCCCGATCGTTCGTTTCCCGCAACGCCGTCGAGGCGGAAGCCGTTCGTCCCGTCCAGCGATGACAGGTCCAGTGCGCCCGTCCCGCCCGTCGCATCCGACGATGTCCCGAACACCACATAACTGGAACCGGAACTTTGACCGTTCGGGTCGGCAAACGGCGCGCCGACAATCAGGTCGTCGATCCCGTCGCCATTCACATCGCCCGCGCCAGACACCGCGCGGCCAGAGAAGTCGCTCACTGCGGCGCCATCAAGGCGGAAACCGTTCGTCCCGTTCAGCGACGACAGGTCGAGCGCGCCCGTCCCACCCGTCGCATCCGACGACGTCCCGAACACCACATAGCTGGAGCCTGAAAAGCTTCCATTGTTCCCAGCGCAATAGGCCCCCACGATCACATCGTCGATGCCATCGCCGTTCACATCGCCGGCGCCCGCGACCGAGTAGCCAGTTCGGTCGCCCGCCGTGACGCCGTCGAGGCGGAAGCCATCGGTCCCGTCGAGCGACGACAGGTCGAATACGCCCGTCCCGCCGATGCCCTCGCCACCACCAAAGCTGTCGTCCACCACGACCGGCGCGATATTGTCGGTGTTGCCGTCGATGGTGACCGTGACGGTCTGGGTGTCGGACGCACCGTGCTCGTCGGTGACCGTCACATCGAAGGTCTCGATGGCGATCTCGCCCGTGTCGAGGTCATCGAGCGCAGGCGTCGCATTATCGAGGGTGTAGGTCCATTCGCCCGACGCATCGATCATCAGCGTGCCGTGGGTTCCAACGCCGCCGCCGTCGACCGACCATGTCAGGACGGCTCCAGTGTCCACATCATTGCCGTCGAGCTGCCCCGACACCGTGTTCGTCGCGTCGTCCTCGGTCACCGTGCCAGCGTCTTCGCCACTTACGAACGAGATATCCGGCGCGTCGTTAACGGGAACAATTGTCAGGTCGACCGTCGCGACGTTCGAGGTGAGTTGCCCGTCAGTCGCGGTGAACTGGAGGGAGTCCGGCCCGTTGTAGTCCGGGTCCGGCTGGTAGGTGTAAGCCCCTGTCGCCGCGTCGAACGACGTGATGGTGCCGTGTGTCGGCGGCGTGATGACCGTGTAGGTCAGCGAGGGGCTGTCGATGTCGGCCGCAACCAGGACGCCCGAGACGCCAACGTCTTCGTTCGTCGCGGCAGAATCACTTGCCGCGACCGGCGCATCGTTCACCGCGTTCACAGTGATGGTCGCCGTCGCGGTATCTGTTCCGCCGTTCCCGTCCGAGACCTCGTAGGTGAATGAGTCCGTGCCGAAGAAGTCCGCATCTGGCGTGTAATCGAAAGTTCCGTCGGCGTTCAGGACCAACGCGCCATTTCGGACATCCGTGGTCAGCGTCACCGTCAATTCGTCGCCGTCCCGATCGTTGTCGTTGGACAGAACATCGCCGGAGATCACCGTATCTTCGTCGCCCGAGACGGAATCGTCCATCGCCTCTGGTACGTTATTCGGCTCGTTGACCGTGATCGTCGCCGTCGCTGTGTCCGTGCCGCCATTGCCGTCGGAGATTTGATAGGTGAACGTGTCCGTCCCGAAGAAATCCGTGTCCGGCGTGTAGTTGAAGCCGCCGTCCGCCTTCAGGACCAGCGTGCCGTTGACCACATCGCTGACCAAAGAAACCGTCAGGATGTCGCTCACATCCACGTCGCTGTCCGCGCCGTGGCCGTTGTCCGCCAAGACATTGCCGAACACGATCGTGTCCACGTCCGTCTCAGCGGAATCGTCGAACGCCACCGGCGCATCGTTGGCCCCGGCCACTTCGACCGTCACGGTCGCGCTGTCGGTGCCGCCATTGCCGTCGGATATCGTGTAGGTGAAGGTATCGAAGAGCGTTTCCCCGTCGGCCAACGCCTGAACGGCCGTCGCGGCGGTCGGGTCGTAGGTGATGTCCCCGCTGAGCGCATCGAGCGTCACCGTCGCGCCGTTCGCGGACGTGGCCGTCAGGATTCCGTCGGAATCGAGTCCGGAAACAGTTAGGGCATCCCCATCGACGTCCAGATCGTTTGCCAGGAGGTCATCCCCGGCGATCACGAAAGGCGCGTCCTCGCGCGCAACTAGCGGTTCGCCATGCAGGTCGAAATCGCCGATGCCGGCAGATCTGGCCTCGCCGATGTTCACGGCCTGGCGCGCGCCGAAGGTGCCGTCGCCGTTGCCATCCCAGAGGAAGGTTCCCGAAATGCCAGCCTGGACAACGTCGAGAACGCCATCATCGTTCATATCGACGAGCTGGGTTTCGTGAACACCAACCCCGCTCGAATCCAATTCTTGAATCTCGGTGAAACTCCCGTTCCCGTTGGAACGGAGAACAATGGAGTCACCTTCCCCAAAGGTCCGGCCAATCACCACGTCGGCATCGCCATCGCCGTCGATATCCCCGAGATCCAGGGACAGGATGCCGCCGCCGTATGTGAACGCCGACGAAGGCCCCGTGAACGTACCGTCACCGGAATTGAGAAACAGGCGCGCTGTCGCTTGCCCGGATACATCTGTAACGACATTCCCGGCGATAAGATCCAGATCGCCATCGCCGTCGACATCGCCCAGCGATATGTCCCAGGCCTGAGGAACGGACCCGAGACTCCAGTCCGAAATCTGGGCAAAGTTTCCATCGCCGTCCCCCGCGAAGACCTGGCCTCTCGTAAGGGTCGACACAAGAATATCGTCGATGCCGTCGCCGTTGACGTCCGCGACTTCGATATCTCGGCTCCTCAGCGAGCCCAGGCTTTGATGCGCCGTAAACACACCACTGCCGTCGTTCAGCAGGACTTCGTTCGATTCCCCTATTTCGCTTCCCACGACGAGATCGATGTCCCCATCACCATCGAAGTCTCCCGTGGCGCTGGCAAACAGGGCGCCGTCGATCTCCTGCCCCAATACAAAACTGCCATCGCCGTCGTTGAGCAGAACCTGCGACGAACCATCTTCGGCAGCGATGAAGGCATCCTGGTCACCATCGCCGTCAAAATCCGCGATGGTGACATCCCAGGATTCGTTCCCGCGTGTGTTCTGGGTGTCCGTCGTGAATGTTCCGTCCAGGTTCTGGAGCGAAACCTTCGTGTTCGCGCTGTCCCACTGGGGGGTAAAGACATCGAGGGTCGATTCGATGCGCAGGATCGCGTCATCGATGGCCGACGGCGCATCATTGACCCCCTCGACCTCGATATCATGGCGCCCCACGCCCGTCGTCCCGTCGGAGTCCGTCGCGGTGACGGTGAGGCCGTCGGTACCGAAGAAATCCAGGTTGCCCTGGTAGTCGATGTCAGTCAGAGCCGCGTTGATGTCCGCGATCTCACCAAAAACGGTCAGCGTGCCATCACTGCCATCACCGTCCACAACGGTGAGCCCGGTCGTGGCCCCAAGTGTGAGTTCACCGGCGTTGACCCTGAGGGTGACCGTCGATTTCGTGCTGTCGCCATCCGAGATCGCGATGTCCGCCAACGCACCCGATTCCTCCTCGACCACATTCGAGGTTTCAGTTGAGAACGAAACGACCGGGGCTTCATTCGCGCCCTGCACAACAATCGTGACGACCGCCGTATCGGTGCCGCCATTGCCGTCCGAGACGGTGTAGGTGAAGCTGTCGTTGATCGTCTCGCCTTCAAGCAATGCCTGAACGGCAGCCGTCGAAGTGGAATCGTAGGAAATCTCGCCGGTGACCGCGTCGAAGGTCACGATGGCGCCCAGGGCACTTACGCCGTCGACGGCCGTGACCTCGAGTGTGTCGCCATCAGGATCGGTGTCGTTCGCCACAAGTTCTTCGGCGGTGAGATTGAAGACCTCATCTTCCCGCGCGCCGAGCAATCCGTCCCCGTTAAGATCGCCGAGGCCAAGTGCCCTGACGGGACCGGCGCTGACCATCTCGGCACTGTTGAAATCTCCGGACTCATTCCGTTCAATGATGAACGAGCCTGATTCGCCGGCCTGCACGATGTCCAGCAGCCCGTCCCCGTTGATGTCGACGAGTTCGGTTATCGAAACATCGGAACCCACGCTCACGCTATCGAACTGAGCGAAGCTCCCGTCGTTCTTCAAACGAAAAAGGCGCACCGCCCCCGAAGTGCCGGTACCAAAAGCGAGATCGGCATCGCCATCCCCGTCCATATCTCCGAGATCGACGGAAATACTGACAGTTTGGCCACCGAAAATGGTTTGGGGGGCGGCGAAAGATCCGTCACCCGTGTTCCGGAAATAGAACGCAGACTCGTTAACACTAAAGTTGGTCGAGACGAGATCGAGATCGCCATCCCCATCGACATCCCCGAGCGCGATATCGCGGATATCCCGACCCTCGGTGTTCCAGCTCCAGGGTGAATCGAAGGTCCCGTCGCCGTTTCCGATGAAAGCGACAATGCTGTCGCCGAGCGTGACAAGATCGTCGATCCCGTCGCCGTTGATGTCTCCGACCTCCATGTCACGCCGCACGCCCGAGCCAAGACTCTGGCCCACCGAAAACGCGCCATTGCCATCGTTGAGTAAAACCGTGTTCTGCTCGCCAGCATCACGGCCGAGCGCCAGATCGATGTCGCCGTCACCATCGAAGTCGCCGACGGCACTGGCGAGAACATCGCCAGTGAATGTCGCTTGAAGAGAAAAATTACCGTCACCGTCGTTCAGGAGCAGGCGCGAATCATCGTTTTCCGCGGCAACGAATGCGTCATTGTCGCCGTCTCCGTCGAAATCCGTGATGGAGATATCGCGCGAGCGGAAGCCGCCGGTATTCTGGTCGAACGACGTGAATTCACCGGTTTCATCCTGGAATGACAGAACCGACGTGTCGCTTTGCCACAAGGCGGAAAACACATCGATCAAGCTGGATACTTCGAAGACGTCATCCGCGGCAACCGGCGCGTCATTGACGTTGTTTACCGTGATCGTGGCCGTCGCCGTGTCCGTGCCGCCGTTCCCGTCCGAGACTTCATAGGTGAAGCTGTCGGTCCCGAAGAAGTTCGCGTCCGGCGTGTAGTCGAAGGTCCCGTCACCGTTCAGTTCCAGCGTCCCGTTCGAGACATCGCCCACCAGCGAGACGGTCAGGGAATCCCCTTCGATATCGCTATCGGCGCCATTGTCGTTATCGGCCAGCACATCGCCCGAGATCACCGTGTCTTCATCGCCGGAGACCGCGTCATCCAGCCCCACCGGCGCATCATTTATCGGGTTGACGGTGATCGTGGCCGTCGCCGTATCGGTCGCGCCGCCGATATCGGTCAGCGTGTACTCGAAAGAATCCGAGCCGCCGAAATTCGCCGGCGGCGTATAGGTGAAGTCCCCATTCACCGTAATTTCCACCGAACCGCCCGAGGCGGTCGCGAATGTCCCCGCCGCCGTCCGCACGTTCACATTGTCGACGTCGCTGTCCACACCGTTGCCGTTGTCAACGAACAGGTTGCCCGTGATCGCCGTATCCTCGTCGACGACGAAGCTGTCGTCGACGGCCACCGGCGCGTCGTTGACCGGATCGACGGTGATCGTCGCCGTCGCCGTCTCGGCCCCGCCGTTGCCGTCGTCGACCTGGTAGGTAAACGCGTCCGTGCCGTTGAAGTCCGCATCCGGTGTGTAGTCGAACGTGCCGTCGCCGTTCAGCACCAGCGTGCCGTTCACAACATCGGAGACCAGCGACACCGTCAACGCGTCGCCTTCGGCATCGCCGTCCACACCCGACCCGTTATCGGCCAGCACGTTCCCGGAGACGAGCGTGTCCTCATCCGTAGAGAGAGCATCGTCGGCCGCCACCGGGGCGTCGTTCACCGGGACAATCGTCAGGTCGATCGTGGAGACATTCGAAGTGAGCTGACCGTCGGTCGCGGTGAACTGCAGGGAGTCCGGACCGTTGTAGTCGGGATCCGGCTCGTAGGTGTAGGCGCCGGTCGCCGGGTCGAAGGCCGTGATGCTGCCGTGGATCGGCGGCGTCGTGATCGTGTAGGTCAGCGAGGGGCTGTCGATGTCGGCCGCGACCAGCACACCCGATACGCCGTTGTCTTCGTTCGTCGACACTGAATCGCTGGCTGCAATCGGCGCGTCATTCACCGGGACAACCGTCAGGTCGATTGTGGCGATGTTCGAGGTGAGCTGCCCGTCGGTCGCCGTGAACTGCAGGGTGTCCGGGCCGTTGTAATCGGAATCAGGCTGGTAGATGTAGGCGCCCGTCGCCGGATCGAACGACGTGATGGTGCCGTGGGTCGGCGGCGTCGTGATCGTGTAGGTCAGCAACGGGCTGTCGATGTCGGCCGCGACCAGGACGCCCGACACGCTGCTGTCTTCATTCGTCGCTGCCGAATCGCTGGTCGCCAAAGGCGCGTCATTGATGGGATCGGCCGTAATCGTCGCCGTCGCAATGTCCGTCCCGCCGTTCCCGTCATCAATCTGATAGGTGAAGCTGTCTGTGCCGTTGAAGTTCGCATCCGGCGTGTAGTCGAAGCTGCCATCGGAGTTCAGCACCAGCGCGCCGTTCGACACATCCCCAACCAGCGACACCGTCAGACTGTCGCCATCGACATCGTCATCTATGCCGTTGCCGTTGTCTGCCAGAACGTCACCGGAGATCACCGTATCTTCGTCACCCGAGACACTATCGTCCTGCGCAACGGGAGCATCGTTGACGGGATCGACTGTGATCGTCGCCGTCGCGGTGTCCGTTCCGCCGTTGCCGTCGGAGACTTCGTAAGTGAACGTATCCGTGCCTTGGAAGTCAGCATCCGGGGTGTAGTCGAACGTTCCGTCTGAACCCAGCACCAGCGCGCCGTTCGACACGTCACTTACCAGCGAGACCGTCAGACTGTCGCCTTCGGTATCGCCATCTATGCCGTTGCTGTTGTCTGCCAGAACGTCACCGGAAATAACCGTATCTTCGTCGCCGGTGATGGCGTCGTCCTGCGCAATCGGCGCGTCATTCAACGGAACAATCGTGAGGTCGACCGTCGCGACATTCGAGGTGAGTTGACCGTCGGTCGCGGTGAACTGCAGTGAATCCGGACCGTTGTAGTCGGGGTCCGGCTCGTAGGTGTAAGCACCCGTCGCAGGATCGAACGACGTGATGGCACCGTGGGTTGGCGGGGCGGTGATCGTGTAGGTCAGCGAGGGGCTGTCGATGTCGCTCGCGACCAGGATGCCAGACACGCTGCTGTCTTCATTCGTCGCCGCCGTATCACCGACCGCAACCGGCGCGTCGTTCACCGGGACAATCGTCAGGGCGACCGTTGCGATGTTCGAGGTGAGCTGCCCGTCGGTCGCCGTGAACTGCAGGGAGTCAGGGCCGTTGTAATCGGCGTCCGGCTGGTAGGTGTAGGCGCCCGTCGCCGCGTCGAACGACGTAATGATGCCGTGGGTCGGCGGCGTCGTGATCGTGTAGGTCAGCAACGGGCTGTCGATGTCGGCGGCGACCAGCACACCAGACAAGCCGGTGTCTTCATTCGTCGCTGCCGAATCGCTGGTCGCCAAAGGCGCGTCATTGACGGGATCGACCGTAATCGTCGCCGTCGCTGTATCGGTTCCGCCGTTACCGTCCGAGACCTCGTAGGTGAACGTATCCGTGCCCTGGAAGTTGAGGTCCGGCGTGTAGTCGAAACTGCCATCGGAGTTCAGCACCAGCGCGCCGTTCGACACATCCCCAACCAGCGACACCGTCAGAGCGTCGCCATCGACATCGTCATCAATGCCGTTGCCGTTGTCTGCCAGCACGTCGCCGGAGATCACCGTATCTTCGTCGCCCGAGGCGGTATCGCCCTGCGCAACGGGCGCATCGTTCACAGGAACAATCGTGAGGTCGACCGTCGCGACATTCGAGATGAGTTGACCGTCGGTCGCGGTGAACTGCAGTGAATCCGGACCGTTGTAATCGGGGTCCGGCTCGTAGGTATAAGCACCCGTCGCAGGATCGAACGACGTGATGGCGCCGTGGGTCGGCGGGGTCGTGATCGTGTAGGTCAGCGACGGACTGTCGATGTCGGCTGCGACCAGCACACCCGAGACACCGGTGTCTTCAATCGTCGCCGTTGAATCGCTGGCTGCCTCAGGCGCGTCGTTGACCGGATCGATCGTTACTGTCGCCGTACCCACGTCGGTTCCGCCGTTGCCGTCGGAGACCTCGTAGGTGAACTCGTCCGTCCCGTTGAAGTCCGGGTATGGCGTGTAATCAAAGCTGCCGTCAGTGTTCAGCACCACCATGCCGTTCGCAGGGGGGGACAGCAGCGTGACTGTCAGATCATCGCCGTCGACATCGCTGTCCACACCCGAACCGTTGTCCGCCAGCACATTGCCGGAGACGAGCACATCCTCGTCCGTCGTGAACGCGTCATCCACAGCATCTGGCGCATCGTTCACCGGGTCGACGGTAATGGTTGCCGTGGCCGTGTCCGTCCCGCCGTTACCGTCGGAGACCGCGTAGGTGAAACTGTCCGTCCCGCTGAAGTCCGCATCCGGCGTGTAATCGAACGTCCCGTCGCCGTTCAGCAGCAAGGTGCCGTTCGCAACATCCGAGACCAGCGATACTGTCAGCGCGTCTCCGTCCGCATCGCTGTCCACGCCGGCACCATTGTCGGCCAGCACGTCGCCGGAGATAACCGTGTCTTCGTCGCCGGTGATGGCATCATCCGCAGCAACCGGCGCGACGTTGTCGGTGTTGCCGTCGATGGTGACGTTGATCGCCTGGGTGTCGGTCGCTCCGAAATCGTCTGTGACCGTCACATTGAACGTCTCGGTCGCGGTCTCGCCGCTGTCGAGGTCCTCGAGCGCGGGCGTCCCGTTGTCGAGCGTGTAGGTCCACGCGCCCGCGGCATCGACAGTGAGCGCGCCGTAAGCACCAGAACCACCACCATCGACGGACCAGGTCAGGGCCGCATTGTTGTCGACATCATTACCAGTGAGCTGACCCGAGACAGCGTTGGTCGCGTCATCCTCGACCACCGTGCCGGCATCGTTGCCGGCATCGAAGCCGATCTCCGGCGCATCGTTGGTCCCCATCACCGTGACGGTCACCTGCTGCATGTCCGTCGCGCCCTGATCGTCGGTCACGACGACGGTGAACACTTCGTTGTGGCTCTCGGTCGCAGACAGGGCCTGAACGTTGGCGTCACCGTTCCGTAGGTTGTAGGTCCAGGTGCCGTTGGCATCGACAGACAGGTCTCCAAAGGTGCCCGCACCGCCACCCTGGACAGACCAGGCCGCCGTCGCACCGTTGTCGAGATCGGTGGAGTCCAAATCGCCGGAGACCGTCGTCGGCGCATCAATGCCGTCTTCATCGACCGCGCCCGTGACCTCTCCGCCGGCCGTGATAAACGGATCATCGTTCGTACCGGTGACCGTCACCGTGACCGTCTCGGTGTCCGTCGCGCCCTGATCGTCGGTCACCACAACCATGAACACATCGTTATGGGATTCGTTGGCCGCCAGCGCCTGAACATTGGCCGCGCCGTTGTTCAGAGTGTAGGTCCATGTGCCGCTGGCATCGACAGACAAGTCTCCATAGACACCGGCGCCGCCGCCCTGAACGGACCAAGCCGCCGTCGCGCCGTTGTCTACATCGGTTGAGTCCAGGTCTCCGGAGACCGTCGTCGGCGCATCGACGCCGTCTTCATCGACTGTGCCAGTTGTGTCGCCGCCGGGCGTGAGTATCGGGGCGTCGTTCACACCCGTCACGGTGATAGTCACCGTGGCCGTGTCCGTCGCACCCACCAGATCGGCGATCGTGTAGGTGAATGTATCTACGGCGCTCTCACCAACCGCGAGGCTGTCCAGCAGACCCGTGGCGTCGTAGCTGTAGGTGCCGTCGGTATTCATGACGACCGTCGCGCCCAGGATGCTCAGCGCATCGAAGCCGGTGACCGAAATCACATCCAGATTGTCGGTGTCGCTGTCGTTCGCCAGCAGACCCGCCAGCGGATCGGTGATCAGGAGGACGCTGTCCTCGTCGGTCGTGCCGAAATCATCGATCGCGACGGGAGCGTTGTTCGCCGGTCCCCCGACAATTTTCACCCGGTAATCTTCCCAATCCTGGACATGCAGCGTCGCGCCCAGCGCGTCGAAGGTGAACACCGGGCCGTGGTCGCTCCACGGGTTCGCATTCGCCGCAATGAACGCGTCCAGCGCCGCCAGTTCGGCCTGCACATCCGCATCCGTGAATTCAGCCGCCGTCAGTTTAAGAACAAGCGTGTCGAAACCCCGGCCGCCGTCATAGGCGTCGGTCTCACCGATGTTCTCCGTGAAGCTCCAGACGCCTCTGTCGTCGCCCTGGCCGCCATAGACGTAATCCGACCCGGTGCCGCCATCGAGATAGTCATTGAAGGTGACGTCGGCGCCGCCCGAGCCCGACCCCCAATGCGACCCAGACCCGCTACCCGAGCCGCGCCCGTGATGCGACCCACGGCCCGAGCCGGAACCCCGGCCCTTCTTGCCATGATGGCCGCTGCCGTGCCCGCTACCGGAACCGGAACCGGAGCCCTTGCCCTTTTTGCCGTGATGGCCGCTTCCGCGCCCGGAACCCGAGCCGGAACCACCGCCATAGCCGAGCTCATCGCCGATCAGGATATCGTCGCCGTCGCCACCCCGGAGTTTGTCGTCGCCCGACCCGCCAATAAGAATGTCGTTGCCCGACCCGCCCTTCAGGACATCGTCGCCAGCACCACCAATCAGGATATCTTCGCCCGAACCGCCCTTCAGGATATCGTCGCCGGAACCACCATTCAGAACGTCGTCGCCAGATCCGCCCTTCAGGGCATCATCCCCCGCGCCACCGTCGATGTGGTCGTCGCCCGATCCACCGCGGACAACATCGTCGCCCGTGCCTGCCTTGATGTGGTCGTTGCCGGAACCACCCCGGATATCATCATCGCCAGAACCACCGTCGATACGGTCATCTCCGGAGCCGCCACGGATTTTGTCGTCGCCCGAGCCGCCGGAAATTCGGTCGTTGCCAGAACCGCCGTTGACCGTGTCGTCGCCCGAACCTGCCTTGATGTAGTCGTTGCCGGAGCCGCCGCGGATCGCATCGTCGCCTGACCCACCATCGATCCGGTCATTGCCCGATCCGCCTTTGATCGTGTCGTCGCCGCGACCACCCTTCAGCCTGTCGCTGCCCGCACCACCGATGATCGTGTCATCGCCGTCGCGACCGTCGATATCGTCGCGCCCACTCGTGCCGACAAGATGGTCGTCCCCGCGTTTGCCGCGCCGTCGTGCCATTTCATCCCCATCTACTCATTCGGGTCAGAACGCAAAAAAAACGCCCCCAGCGCCGTCGTAATCGCCAACGAACGCCCCGGTTGAAACACCACGCGACAGTAGTGGTGCATCGACAGACGGTACAATGAAGAAGATGTGAATTCGTTAACGCAAAAAGCCTGGTTTCCCGGACCTTACAGCGGGAATACGATCTCACTTATGCGTGTGATTAACCAGCTGCAAGGCGCGGCAGAATCACGTCCTTGTGGAACCGCGCCATTTCCTCGAACACCGGCATCACTTCCGGCTCGCTGCCGTCATCTCGGAACTCCCGGTAGAGTGCGTAGACATTGCCGATGAACCGCTCTGCGTCACCCCACGTGTCGTAGTCTGCGAGCGATATCTCACACGCCGCGTCCCACTCCGACAGCCCTGCATCGAAGCATTTGCGTGTCTCGGCCTCGATATAGTCGAGATAGCCCTTGAAGACGCGCACATGGGCCTTGTCCGTGACCGGTCCGTGCCCCGGCACGATCACGTCGGCGTCGAGGGACAGGATGATGTCGCAGGCCTTCTGCCAGTTCGAGATCGGGCCGTCCCAGATCACCGGATGGCCGCCATTGAAGATGATGTCGCCGGTGAAGATCAGCCGGTCGCCCGGCAGGTGGGTCAGGATATCGCCGCGGGTGTGCGCCGGGCCGACATTGTAGAGCTCGATCTCCCGGTCACCGCAGGTCAGGCTCATCCGGTCATCGAAGGTCGTCGTCGGCGGGGTCAGCTCAATGCCGGAGAAGTCGAACGGCGCAAAACAATGATCAAGAAATTCGCCCAGAACACCCAGATTCTTGGCGTTCGCCATCATCTCCTCGAGCCGGCTCGGCGGGAAATGGTCGAATTCCTCCGCACAGCCCGTCGAGGCGATGATTTCCGCATCCTTCACCAGCTGGTTGCCCCAGACATGGTCGGCGTTGGCGTGGGTGTTGATCAGCCGGCCGATATCCTTGGCTGCCGGCACCGCGTCGCGCATGGTTGCGAGCATGTCCCGGGTCAGCGGCAGATCGAACAGCGTGTCGATCAGCACCGTCTCCTCGCCGTCGACGATCAGGCCCGCATTCGACCACCCCCAGCCGCCATCGGGCAGCAGATAGGCGTAAAGCCCGTTGCCGACCTCATGCAGACCCTTGGTGTATTGCCACTTCGCCATCGTCCATCACTCCCGCCGTCAGTTGATTCAGACAAAGCATAGCCCAAGGCCCGAGCGCCCAAAAGCCGCCCGACACCACTCCGGCGCCCGTTGTCGGTTATGTGTCGATGAAATTCGCAGCGCGCAGCAGCAAGGCGCGGTTGACCCCGTCGGAGTGCAGGAATGCGGCGGCGTCGCGCACCAGCTTCTCCACGCCCGCTTCCTTCATGTAACCGTGGCCGCCGTGAATCTCGAGGGTCCAGGTCGCGACCTGCCACGCCGCCTGCGAGGCCATGACCTTGGGCAACGAACCCAGAGACATGTCCCAGCCCTGCTCCCGGTTGTCCGCGAGCCATGCCGCACGATGGGTATATGACCGCGAAGCGTCGATCAGCATCTTCATCTCGGCGATCTGGGCCCGGATACCGTCATGATCGATCAACCGCTTGCCGCCTTGGATGCGCGTCTGCGCCCAGTCGAGCGACTTCTCGTAACAGGCGACGGCGACGCCAAGAATGCTGCAGGCCGCGAAGATGTTGCTCGACGGGCCGAACGTACGCCGGACGACGTGTCCCTCGTTGACCTCGCCGACCACGTTTTCGTCGGGGATGAAGCAATCGGTAAACAGCAGCTCCGAATTGTTGGCCAGCCGCTCGCCCATCTTGTCGTGGACACGCCCCACCGTGAACCCCGGATGCCCGCGTTCGAGCAGGAAGCAGGTCGCCCCGTCGAGCATCGATTTTTCATGATCGGTCTGCATATGCACCAGGAAGAAGCGCGACCGGTTTGAGTTCGAGATGAAATGCTTCATCCCGTTCGCGATCCAGCCCCCCTCGGTCTTCACCGCACGCGTCGTATAGGGCGCGGGGTAGCCGACGATACCGTTGGAGCCGTTTTCTGGCTCGGTCCCGCAAATACTGAGGATCGCGCGTGGGTCATCGCGGAACGGGATCAGGGTGCGCGCACGCTGCTCCTCGTTGAGCACCCGTTCCATATGCTTGCCAATTTTGAGGGTCTGGGCGAAGACGACCGAGATACCAAGGTCGCCACGCGCAAGTTCCTCGATAACCATCGCGGTGGTCAGCATGTCGGTGTCCATGCCGCCATATTCTTCAGACAGGCTCATGGTCCGCAGGCCCATCCGGTCGGCCGCCTCGACGATCTCCCAGGAGAAGCTGTCCTCGGGATCAACCTGCGCATCGAGTTCAGCCGCGCGCGGCGTGACTTCCTCTTCGACGAAGCGGCGTACCGATTCAAGGATTGCGCGCTGATCTTCTGTCTGAATGAAAATTTCGTCCATCATGTCCCCCCGGGAGTCGGTGCCGACCGGCCCTTCTCCTCGTTCTTGTTCAAAAAACTCCACCGGCCCGTTCGATTGGACCGGTGGAACGCTATCTACAGGCTACCAGCCCAGGAAGTTGGCCGAGCGCAGGAACAGCGTACGGTTAACGCCGTCGGAATGCAGGAATGCGGCCGCGTCGCGAACGAGCTTCTCAACGCCGGCTTCCTTCATGTAGCCGTGGCCGCCGTGGATCTCGAGGGTCCAGGTCGCAATCTTCCAGGCCGCCTAGGAGGCCATCGCCTTGGGCAGCGCGCCGAGCGTCGGATCCCATCCATCCTCCTGATTGTCGGCGCAATCCGTCGCCAGATGGGTATAGGCCCGCGAAGCATCAATGAGCATTTTCATTTCTGCGATCTGTGCCCTAATCCCGTCATGCTCGATCAGGCGCTTGCCGCCCTGCACGCGGGTCTGAGCCCAATCGAGCGACTTCTCGTACAGGGACACCGCGACGCCCAGAATGCTGGCCGCGGCATAGGCGTTGCTCGACGGCATGAAGGTACCCAGCGTCTTGAAGCCCATATCAACTTCACCGACCAGATTCTCGTCGGGAATGAAGCAGTCGGTGAAAATGAGCTCGGAATTGTTGGCCAGCCGCTCGCCCATCTTGTCGTGCACCCGCCCGACGGTGAAACCCGGATGGCCGCGCTCCAAAAGGAAACACGACACCCCGTCTGTCATCGGCTTCGATGGATCCGTCTGCATGAAAACGAGGAAAAAGCGTGAGCGGTTCGAGTTCGAAATGAATTGCTTCATTCCGTTCGCGACCCAGCCGCCCTCGACCTTTTTCGCATTTGTCTTGAGTGGGGCCGAGTATGGCAATACGCCGTTCGAACCGCTGTCCGGCTCGGTGATGCAGATGGACAGGACGGCGCGCGGATCCTCGACGAACGGGACGAGCGCACGGGCCTTCTGATCGTCGTTGAGCGCCTTCTCCATGATCGCCGCAATCTTCAGAGTCTGGGCGAAAACCACCGAAATCCCCAGATCGCCACGGGCGAGTTCCTCGACCACCATGGCGGTGGTTGTGGAATCGACACCCATGCCGCCCATCTCCTCGGACAGGGTCATGGTCCGCAACCCGAATGCGTCCGCTGCCTCGACGATTTCCCAGGAAAATGCATCCTCAGGATCCTTCTGCGCATCGAGTTCGGCGGCGCGCGGCGTGACTTCTTCTTCCACAAAGCGCCGCACCGAATCCAGAATTGCGCGTTGGTCGTCGTTCTGAATGAAAATTTCGTCCATCGTGTCCCCCGTTTTTTTTATTGTGTCGACCCGGCGGGCAGACCACACCACTTCATCGCACTATCCGGGCGTGGGGAACCGCCAACGTTGATGTAGGTCAATCGATGGCTGTGCACACAAACGCCAACAGGGGCTTTCGCGCTACTGCTTGACCACCTTGTTCTTGAGGATGCCGATCCCCGTCACCTCGAGTTCGATGACATCGCCGTCTTCGAGGTATTTGTCATGCTCGAGACCACAGCCCCAGCCAACGGTCCCCGAGGCGAAGAACTCACCCGGGAACACGGTCTCGGCGCGCGACGTGTGGGCGATGCAGTCCTCGAACTTGTGATACATCTCGCCCGAATTGCCGCGCGAGCGCTCCTCACCGTTGATCCGCACGATCAACTCGGCGTCGTAGGGGTCGAACGCGTCGGCGGTGACAATGCAGGGGCCGATAATGTTGCCGGTGTCGAAATCCTTGCCCTTGCCGGGCCCGAAGCCGGCCGGCATCTCATGGGCCTGGGTGTCGCGCGCCGAGATATCGTTGAAGATCGAATAGCCGAAGATCATGTCCGTCGCATCCTTGGGGTCGACATCCTTGCCGCCCTTGCCCAGCCAGCAGCCGAACTCCATCTCGTAATCCAGCATTTCCGAGAAGAACGGCCAGATGACATCGGTGCCGGTGCCGATCACGCCGAGGCGGCTCGGCTTGTAGAAAAGCGGCTGGTCGTACCAGATCTGCGGGACCGCAAACGCGCCCTCTGCCTCGAAGCGCTTTAGCGCCTCTTCGGGGTCGGGCTCAGCCTGCGCCTTCTTCTTTCTTAACATCTCAAAAGAATTCAGCAAGTGCCTCTCAAAGCACAAAAAATCACGTATTTGAGGTGGCTGTGGGACCGGCGTTAGAAGCTCCACATCCGCGAACGCAAACACGGCGCCACCACCTGTGTTGTCGCCTGCTGCAGCGACGATTTCACGCGCCCGGGCCACAGCCGGATCACCGGCCTCGATCAGGTCCAGCATGGTCTGGAAATAGGGCTGATTGTCAGCCGCCGCGAGATCGAATACACGCGTTTCGTCTTCGCTCAACGCGCCAACGCGCGCCGCACTTCCACCAGCGGTGAATGTTACCAGTTTCATCGTTTCTTCCCCCTCGGCCGGTGGTTCCCGGCCTCTACGTTTGTTATTCGGCCGCGACCCGCTGTCCCGCCAGATTGTCCGCCGGTTCCTTGTGAAATGCGCCGTCCTTCATGATCGCCAGGAACCGGTCCGGGTCCTGCAGGATTGCGATGTCCTTCGAAGGATCGCCATCGACCAGCAGCAGATCGGCGAAAGCACCCTGCGTAATGACGCCCAAGCGACCAGGCTCGCCCATCAACTCACCGCCGGCCTGCGTCGCCGCCTGGATCGCCTCCAGCGGCGAAAACCCGAACAGTTCGACGAACATCTGAAGATCGCGGGCGTTTCGGCCATGGGGATTCCACTTGAATCCGTAGTCCCCGCCCGGCAACACCCGGATGCCCCGCTTGCGCAGGTCGGCCATCGTCGCGCTGACGGTCTCGATTTCCTTCTCGGCCCGCGCCCGGGTGAAATCATCGGTACTGACGCCGTATTTCTCGCCTTCGGTCAGGCGGCCATAGGGCAGTCCCATCGCCGGCGCCACGAAAACACGGTCCCGCTCGGCTTCGAGCATATCCTTGGCTTCGTCGTCCGACAGGGTCGCGTGGTAAATGACCTGGACGCCGTTGCGTACGCACATCTTCACCGCCTCGGCAGAGCGGGCGTGGGCCGCGACCATGCGGTTGCGTTGCCGGGCGACAGCGCACACGGCTGCGACCTCGTCATCAGTCATCGCAGTATCCTCCGCCAGGGGATCCGGACCCGAGCCCGGCGCCGACGGGACGATCTTGAAGGTGTCGACCCCGGCGCGCGCCGCCGCCCGACAAGCATCGCGAAACGCATCCGGCCCGTCGAGGACGAGCGAATAGGCATCGTCTTGGCCGATGTCGCCGAACCCGCCGGTGACTGTCATCTGGCGGGTGGCGGCCTTCAGACGCGGCCCGGGGATGTCGCCGGCGTTGATGGCGTCGCGCAGCGCGACCTCGAGGTTGTCGCGCGCGGAGCTGCCGCTGAACATGCTGGTGAAACCGTGATCCAGCATCTTGCGGGCGTTTTTTGCCGTTTCGAGGATGTGGCGCTCGGCCGACTGCGAATTGATGTCCCCCAGCGTGGCGGAATCAAGGAAGCTCAGATGGGCGTGCGCATCCGTCAGGCCCGGCATCAGGGTCGCGCCACCGCCATCAACAACGTGTGCATCACCGGCATCTATTGCGTCGCCGCGCGAAACAGCCGCGATCTGGTTCCCGTTGACCAAGACGGTGCCGTCAAACGGTTTTGCCCCCGTCCCGTCGATCACGGAAACATTGGTAAATAGCGTCTCGCCCATGGCCTGGTTCCCTGTTCTGCCGTCGATGACATTGAACGTCCCTGCCGGAGACACTGTCAACCATGGGCATAGCCGCGCGGGCTTGCTATCAAGCACCCATGAGCATCACTCACACCTACAGCGGCGTCTGGCCTGTCGCGCCGACGCCCTTCACCGACACCGGTGCGCTTGATCCGGAAGGCATGAAACGGGTCCTCGATTGCATGATCGACCAGGGCGTCGACGGCATCTGCATCCTCGCCAACTTCTCCGAACAGTTTCTGCTGTCAGATGATGAGCGCGACCAGCTGACCCGGCTATCCCTCGAACATGTCGACGGCCGGGTCCCTGTTATCGTCACCGCAAGCCACTTCGCCACGGAAATCGTGGTCGCCCGGGCCAAACAGGCCGCTGACCTCGGTGCGGCGATGATCATGCTGATGCCGCCCTATCACGGCGCGCTTCTGCGCGGCACGCCGGACCAGATCATCGAGCAGTTCGCCGCCGCCGGCGAGGCCGGGCTGCCCATCATGATCCAGGACGCCCCCTTGTCCGGCACCGATCTGCCGGTCGACCTTCTCGTCCGGGTGGCGCGTGAAATCGAGGCCGTAAAATGCTTCAAGATCGAGTGCGCCCAGGCCGCCAACAAGCTGCGCGCGCTGATCGCCGCAGGCGGTGACGCGATCGAGGGACCGTTCGACGGCGAAGAAGGCATTACGCTGCTCGCCGATCTCGACGCAGGCGCGACGGGCTGCATGACGTCGGCGATGATCCCCGATCTCGTCCGCCCGGCGATCGCCGCACATCTCTCAGGCGACAGAGATACCGCCAAGGAAGTCTATGAACGGGTCCTGCCCCTGATCAACCACGAGAACCGGCTGTGCGGGTTTCGCGCGGCCAAGGCGGTGATGATGGCCGGCGGCGTGATCAAGTCCGATTTCTGCCGTCACCCGATCGCGCCGCTCGCGCCGGAAGTGCGCGCAACATTGCTTGACCTCGCGGTCGAACTCGATCCGATTGCCCTGGGTTGGGGCAAATAACGATCCGCCCGCCAACCAACCCCAATAAGCCACAGGAAAATCATGCAGGACGATATTGAATTCGGCCAAGCTGAGCGCGCGGACCTCGATGTGATGATTGACTGGGCGGCCGCCGAAGGCTGGAACCCCGGCTTGAGCGATGCGGCCTGTTTCTGGGAGGCCGATCCCGAAGGGTTCTGGGTCGTGCGTAAGGACGGTGCGATGGCCGCCTGCATCTCGGTCGTCCGCTATGCAAGGGATTACAGCTTCCTCGGCTTCTACATCACCCGCCCCGACCTGCGTGGTCAGGGCATCGGTCACGCGCTGTGGCAGCACGTCATGGCGGACCGCACCGCCAGGATGACGATCGGGCTCGACGGCGTGATCGATCAGCAGCTGAACTATCGCAAGTCAGGCTTCACCCGGGCGCACAGAAATATTCGCTATGGCGGCATTCCCGTCCTCACGAACCTGGACCGCGACGACCTCGCGCCCATCGATGCCGACCACCTCGCGGCTGTCCATGCCTATGACCGCGAATTTTTCCCCGCCGCGCGCGAGAATTTCCTGAACGCATGGCTGACAACGCCCGGACATGTCGCAATCGCGGCCATGACCGACGACGCCATCAGCGGCTACGGCGTCATCCGGGTTTGCCGGGAGGGGCACAAGATCGGGCCCCTCTTCGCCGATGATGTGGCGACAGCCGAACGCCTGGTCGGCGCCCTCGTGACGGACGCAGACGCCGGTGCCGGGCCCGTGTTCATTGACCCGCCATTCGCCAATGACGCATCGAGAGAGATGTGTGAACGCCTGGGCCTCGCGCCGGTGTTCGAGACCGCACGCATGTATCGCGGCCTTGTCCCGCAGCTCCGCTTTCCCGGCATGTTCGGAATTACGACCTTCGAACTGGGATAATTGCCGTCCAATCTGGACTTGGCCGAAACGCGCTTGTAGGCTCGCGCCACCATAAAGCTTGGTCCTGGCGACCTCTCTCGGCGAGCGCTTCAAGCATGTGAATTCATGCAAATTGCATCGCTTCCGACTGGACAGCCGGCGACCCTGCGACCCAATATTGGACCAACGAAAAAAATACGAACTTCGACCTCAGGGGGAAATCCATGGCGAAACAAACCAAAGTCATCATTTCGTGCGCAATCACGGGCGCGATCCACACACCGACCATGTCGGACAATCTGCCGATCACGCCGGACGAGATCGCACAGGCCTCGATCGAGGCCGCCGAAGCCGGCGCTTCGATCATCCATCTTCATGCCCGCGACCCGGAGAACGGCAAGCCGACGCCGGACCCGGACGTGTTCATGGAGTTCCTGCCCCGTATCAAGCAGAACACCGACGCGGTCGTGAACATCACCACCGGCGGTGGCCTCGGCATGACCGTCGACGAGCGCATCGCGGCAGCCGTCGTTGCCGAGCCGGAAGTCACCTCGTTCAACATGGGCTCGATGAACTTCGGCATCTTCGGCCTGGCCGGACGCTACGACAAATGGAAGTACGACTGGGAGAAGCCGTACCTGGAGATGACCGACGACTTCATCTTCACCAACACGTTCAAGCAGATGGAATACATCATCACCGAGCTGCACGATAAGCGCGGGGTGAAGTTCGAGCATGAGTGCTACGACGTCAGCCATCTCTACAACACGGCCTACTGGTACAATCAGGGCCGCCTGAAGGGACCGATCTTCCTGCAGTTCATCTTCGGCATCATGGGCGGCATCGGCGCCGACCTTGCGCATCTGATGCACATGAAGGAGACCGCCGACAAGCTGTTCGGCGACGACTATGTCTTCTCCGTGCTGGGCGCGGGCCGTCACCAGATGAACTTCGTCACCCAGTCGGCCTTGTTGGGCGGCAGCGTGCGCGTCGGCCTGGAAGATTCGCTCTACATCGGCAAGGGCAAGCTGGCTGATTCCAACGCCCAGCAGGTCGCGAAGATCCGCCGGATCGTCGAAGACCTGTCGTTGGAAGTTGCGACGCCGGACGAAGCCCGTGAGATCCTCGATCTCAAGGGCGGCGACATGGTGAAGTTCTAGGTTCAACCCGGAACACACCGAGATCGGATCATAAAAAACAAAGTGCCACGCGGACCTGGGTCCGCGTGGCACACCCGATCACATACCCCGGAGGTTCCGGGAGGAGAGAAAAATGGCGAACAATCCTATCGACGGTTTCACCCTCACCAAGGATGACTTCAAGTTCATCGGTGAAGGTCTGCAGCGGCCCGAATGCATCCTGGCCGAGAAAAACGGCACGCTCTGGTCGGCCGATGCCCGCGGCGGCGTCGTCCGGATCATGCCGGACGGCAGTCAGGAGATCATCACCCAGTCCCACGACGCCGGGGCGTTTGAGGAGACCAGCGACGAATCCACGAAATTCATCGACGGCACGTTGCCGAACGGCCTCGCCTTTGCCGACAACGGAGACATCCTGATTTCCAACTTCGGCACCGACTGCCTGGAGCGGATGACCCGCACCGGCGAGACGGAGGTCATGTTCGACACCGTCGACGGGGAGGAAATCGGCAAGGTCAATTTCGTCGCCCGCGACAGCAAGAATCGCATCTGGATCACCGTCTCGACGATGCTCCATGACTGGCCCAAGGCGATCAGCCCCGACATCATCGACGGGCGCATCCTGCTCTATGAAGAGGGTGTCGGCGTTCGGATCGTTGCCGACGACGTGCACTTCTCCAACGAGTGCAAACTCGATGCAAACGAGGAATGGCTCTACGTGGTCCAGACCTGTGGTCGGAATATCGCGCGCTACAAGATCGCCGATGACGGCAGCCTCGGGCCCAAGGAAATCTATGGCCCCACCGACCATGGCCGCCTGATCGACGGCATCGCATTCGACGCCTTCGGCAACCTCTGGGGCACCCATGTGATGAATGATGGCCTGTTCGCCATCAAGCCCGACGGCGATCTGCACATCATCTTCGACGATTCCAGTCCTGAAGAGGTCGCCAAGCTCGACGCGGCATTCCAGAAGAGCGAAGTGACGGCCGATCTGCTGCTCGAATGCGGCGGCGACATCGCCAAATGGTGCGCCTCGGTCACCTTCGGCGGCCCGGACCTGAAGACGGTCTATGTGGGCAGCCTGCGGTCGACCAACCTTCCCTACTTCACGTCACCGGTGGCCGGCCTGCCGATGGTCCACTGGAACGAGACGTTCTAGGAACCCATCGGACTCAAAATCAAAACGTCATGGCCGGGCTTCGACCCGGCCATTTCTGTTTCTGGCTCATCTCGACATCCATATGTGAGATGCCCGGATCAAGTCCGGGCATGACGAATAAGGGAATGGCCTGCGGCGCCAACCAGTTCGTCATACGCGGGCTTGACCCGCGTATCTCCGGCACGAATACCAGATCAAAAATTACGACCAGACGTTCGTGAAATCTGCCGCGTTCGGGCGTTCCTTCGCCGGTGTCGGTTCGCTGATGCAGCCGATATAGACGAAGCCAAGAAGCTCATCCTCGCCAGCCAGATCAAACGCCCTGCGGACCATGGGGTCGTGGGCGTTGCGGCCCGTCAGCACGATGGCGCCGTAGCCCATCGCCTGGGCCGCCAGCACCAGATGTTCCATCGCCGCCGCAGCGGCGACGATCTGTTCGATCACCGGCACCTTGGGCGCACGCGTCGGATCGACCTTCGCGCAGACCGCGATGATGGTCGGCGCACGCAAGGGGCGGCCCTTCTCTTTCTCGATGGCCGCCGTCGGCGCAAACGGATCACGCTCCAGCAACGCGTCTGCGAACAATCCGCCCAGCTTGTCGCGCGCGTCACCCTCGATGATGTGGAAGCGCCAGGGTCGTACGAAACCATGGTCCGGCGCGCTCATCGCGGCATCCAGCATCCGGTCGATGTCGGCGCGCGGCGGCTCGCCCCCGTCGAACAGGCGCGGCGGTGTCGAATTGCGGTTGATCAACCCGTCGAGGACGGCGTTGGTCTCCAGTCGGTCAGCTTCAGCCATAGGCGGCGTGTCCCCAAAATCGTGTTCATCTGACATAGGCGCGCGCCTGCGCCTTACAAGCCCTACTGGGTCGGATTCGCGCCCTCCGCGACCGAATCGATCGGGATCGCGATGCCCAGACTTTCCCCGTTCTTTCGCGGCGCCGTCGCAACATGAACGCCGAGCACCACCAGCGCATCGCCCGATAACCCCAGGATCGGCGAGCCGGAATCACCACTCACCGCGTCGCAGCCATGAAACAACAGGCCGCCGTTGTCCGGCTTGTCGTCGACCCGGCACCCCTCGTCGAGGGTCAGGATGTGTGGCTTGTCCTTGCTGTACCCGGCCTGGAGGTATTGCTGCACCGGGGTCCCGGAAAGGCCCAGGGTCAGCGTCCCCGTAATCCCATCGATCGGCTCCGCGAGGCGCAGGATCGCCCAGTCGTTTGGACGAAACCGGGGTCCGTCATCGGGCGTCAGCAACGGATCGGCGAGCGTGTAGTCCACCACCTTCCCGTGGGCGATGAAATCGCCGCGACGATAACCGGCGAGAAAATTGATGGCCTCGGGGAGCAACCAGTTCCTGGTACGCTTGTTCCACAGGCAATGGGCTGCGGTCAGGACATCACGCGGGCCGATCACCGTGCCGGTGCAAAAGCCGCCGATCCGCGTGTTAACCCGGCCGATCGCGCTCCAGGGATAATCACTGGAATCGACGATCCGGCGATTGTCCTCGCCCTTGATCCCCGGCAACAGGCGCTTCTTCAGCGCAGCGAGGTCCTCACCCTGGGCGGGCACGCCGACGGCGATGACCAGAAGCGCCGCGAGCGCGAATGTAAAAAGTCGGATCAGCGTCAGCCTTCAACGGTCACGCGGACTTCGCCGACACCGGCGAACCGCGCCACGACGTCCTTGGCGTTGCCCAACGGCTTCGGCGTCGCAGCGGCACCCGTCGTCATGTAGTCGCCGGCCTTGATCCCCACGCCACGCGCGCAGAAATGATTGACGATCCAGGCGAGCGACCAGCGTTCGTCGCAGCGCGCCGGCAGCGGCAGGCCTTCGGAAACGACTTCGCCATCAAACAGGAGTTCAATATCAAGCGTCTTGAGGTCGCGGGACTGCCAGTCGGGAATGTCCGGCCCGGCGACGAACCCCATGGCCGCGCCATTGTCGGCGGCCAGATGCACCATCGGCTGTCCGAGTGGATCGTTCATGCGCGGCACGGCGAACTCGATGCCGATGATCGCGCTGTCGACGGCCGCGATCACTTCGTCATCGCTGTAGCCACCTTCGCGGGCCGGCAGATCGGCGCCCATGCGGAACGAGACCTCGGCCTCGATCAGCGAACCCGGCCCCATATCCGCGCGTTGCAGAACGCCCCCGCTCGCAACCGTAAAATCCGCGAACATGACCCCGGCCATGGGGCCGTCCGGACCGGCCTTCTCCAGCATGGGCGGGTTGGTGAAACCGGCCTTGTAGCCCGCCGCGCTCAGCCCCAACCGCTCGAGCATGGCAATCTGGACCTGCACCGCCTCGGCGGCATTCGCCGGGCCGCACGCCGCTGGCAGTCCATCAATGGTGGTGCGGGCCTTGAAGGCGCCCGCCAGAATATCGGCGGCCTGCGCCACCTGTGCGTCTGATAAAGCCATTTCCGTATCTCCCTAGTAACCTGCTGACCGATCGACGGCCCAAAGTTGCGGCTCACCTGCCCGATCCCGACGAATGGCTTCCGCCACCTGGGGGCCCACATCTTCGGGGCGCACCCTGCGCGCCGTATGCGGCATGATTGTGACTTGCTCATGCAACCAGAGCGGACTCTCCGCCGGCAATGGCTCCGGGTTGGTCGCATCGAGGGTCGCGCCCGCCAGATGGCCGGAATCGAGAGCGGCGACCAGATCGTCATCCACCAGATGCGCCCCGCGCCCCAGATTTATGACCGATGCGCCCTCGGGCAACTGGGCGAACCGTTCCGCATTGAGCATCGCGTTCGTCTCCGCCGTCAGCGGCAACAGGCACACCAGGATGTCGGTCCGCGCGAGGAAATCGGGCAATCGGTCGGGACCACAAAACATCTCGATATCGGCGTCGCGCCGATCGCTACGCACCCAGGCCGCGACGTCAAAGCCCATGCCGTGCAAGGCCCGCGCGGGCGGCTCGGCCATCGTGCCGAAGCCCATGAACCCGACCCGCTGATCGCGCGGCAGCTTCTGGGGTATGGCATTCCAGACCTTGTCTCTCTGCTGGGCCAGATAGTCGGGCATATGACGATGGTGTCGCAGCACATGGAGCACGGCATATTCGGTCATCGCCGGATCACCGCCCGGCGGTCCGATCCGCACCAACGGCACATCGGGCATGTTGGGATGGGCGATCAGATACTCGATCCCGGCGAACATCGGCATCATGACCCGCAAATTGGGCAGCTCGGGCATGTCCGCGAGGTCAAACTTGCCGATCAGCACGTAGCGAATGTCAGCCGGATCGCCGACATCCGGCCAAAGCCGGATCTCCAGATCGGGAATTTCCTGCAATATCCCGTCACGCCAATGTTCGAGGGTGCCCTTTACGGGCGGTGTCAGCAGCAAGGCCATGATCTCGATCCCTAAGCGTGGGCTTCGCGGTACCAATCCATGATCTGCTCGCCCGGCACGATCGCCACGTCCGAATGACCCTGAATGTAGTCGAGGATCTCCTCGAAATATTTGATCCGATGCGGCGCGCCGGTGAGATACATGTGCAGGCTGATCGACATGACCCGCGTCGAATGTTCACTCTCCATGTAGAGGCGGTCGAACTGGTCCTTCGAACGCTTGAACATCTCGTCGGACGAATGCTGCTGCAGCGCCATCATGGAAATGTCGTTGGTCTCGACCGTGTAGGGCACCGACATCATGGGGCCTTCGGTGGTTTCGATCTCAACCGGCTGGTCGTCGAGCACCCAGTCGGCCACATACTCGATACCGGCGCGCTTCAGGCAATCGATCGTCTGGAACGTCTCGGTCATGCCGGGGCTTTCCCATCCCCGCACCTTCTTGCCGGAGAACTTCTCGATGGCGGCGCAGGCGCGATCGATCTGCTCCTGCTGGTCATCATGCTTGTGCATCGGTCCCTGGACGTAGCCGTGCCCCATGAACTCCCAGCCGAGCTCGAGCGCGGCCTCGGCCACACGGGGGTAGGTCTCGCAGACCCGGCCATTCACCGCCATCGTCGGGATGATGCCGCGGTCGCGCAGCGCATCGCGGATGCGCCAGAAGCCGACACGCATGCCGTATTCATGCCATGCCCAGTTGGGCAAATCGGGAAGCAGCGGCACGCCCATGGGCGGCGGCAGAACCACGCGCGGCATGGGCCGGGCGATATCCCAGTCTTCGACATTGGCGATGATCCACACGGCCATGCGTTTGCCATCGGGCAGCTTCCATGCGGGCCGATCGACAATGGCTGAATACGGAATACGGTCCTTGAAAATTTTCATCACTTCCCCCGGTTGGATTGCCGTGATTATGGGCAATCAACCCGGGGAAAACCAGCGCACGAAAGGCAGAAATCCGCCCGTGATCAGTTCGCGTATCCGATTTCCAAAAGAAACAGACTGAGTTGCGGATAAGTGATGAGAATCAGCAGGACCAGGAACATCGTCACCGCAAACGGAAACGCTCCGGCGAAGATATCCGACAGCGAGACCGTCGGGTCGTTGATCGCGCTTTTGATCACGAAACAGGAAATCCCGAGCGGCGGGGTCAGCAGGCCAATCTCGGCACCAACCACCGTCACAATCCCGAACCAGACCAGGTCGACATTGAAACTTTCGAGCACAACCAGGAATAACGGGACGACGATCAGGATGATCGAGGCGGTTTCGATGATCGTCCCGAGCAGCACCATCAGCACCACATAGATGAACATCAGCTGACCGAGTGACAGATCAAACCCATTGAGCCATTCGCCGAACACGGTCGGCAGCGCGGCCACGCCGAGCATCCGGCTGTACATGGAGGCCGAGATGATCAGGAACAGGATGGTTGCGGTGATGTAGCCGGTCTCGACCAGCACTTCCCATAGATCACGCCAGCTCATGGCGCGCTTCGCCACCGCGATCACAAGCGCCGCAAGTGAACCGGCAGCACCCGCTTCGGTCGGCGTGAATACACCACCGTAGATGCCACCCAGCACGACCATAACCAGAATGATGACCGGGATGATTTTCTTGACCAGATCCAACCAGGTCTGGTTCGCCCAGTCTTCTGCGGCGACGCCCGCGGCCTCCTGGCCGCCGACGAAGCGCGGCACGAGATAGGCCATGAACAGGATCAGGGTGCCAAATGCGATCGCGAGCAGGATGCCCGGGATGATACCGGCGATAAACATGCGTCCGACCGACTGCTCGGTCACGATCGCGTAGATAATCAGCATGGCTGACGGCGGGATCAACATGCCCAGCACGGACGAGCCCGCAACCACGCCAACCGTGAAGCGCGTCTTGTAGCCGAAGCGGCGCATTTCGGGCACCGCAACGCGGGTGAACACCGAAGCCGACGCAATCGACGAGCCCGTGATCGAGGCGAAGATCGCATTCGCAGCCACGGTCGCGATGCCGAGACCTCCGCGGACCCGGTAAAAGGCGAAGTTGGCGACTTCATAGACGTCCTTGCCGAGCCCCGCCTTACTCACGATCAGTCCCATGAGCGCAAACAGAGGCACCGACGCAAAGACCAGCTCGGAAATCGTGTCACCTATCGATTCCGACAGCAGCGCCACAGCGATGTTCGGGTTGTCGCGGATGACCCACACGCCGAGAAACGACACCAGGCCCAGCGCGACGGGGATGTAGAGCCCCAGATAAATCAGGGCAACGATCAGGACGACCGAAATAATTCCGACCTCAATACCACCCATAACCGGGAATCCCCTTCCGGAGCGCCTAACGCGCGCCGCGCACGAGCGGCACGATGTGCCGCACGGCGAATTTCAGAAACTGGAGCAACGTTACGGTGCAACCGAGAACGATGACGGCCTTGATCGGCCATTCCACAACAGTGAACAGCCCCTCTTCACCGACGAAATAGTTGCGCTCATAGGCATCGATCATCTCCGGGACCGCGCCGTAGAGCACGATGGCCAGAAACAGGACGCCCAGAAGATCAAAAGTCGCCCCGAGCACATGTCCGAACTTCGGCGCCTTGCGCTGCATCAGACCATAGAACCCGTCAGACCGGGTCAGGCGTCCGCGTCGCGTTGCATCGCCAAGCTGCATGAAGACGATCCCGACAATCGACATCTCCACCAACTCGTTCACACCATGGATTGGATGGGTGAACAGAGTCCGGCTGAAGGCGTCGGTGTCGATCATCACCATCAGGACGAAAATCCAAAGCGACCCGACCGTGTTCATCACGGTCAGGACGCGATCGAGCAAGTCCTGGGGGGCGCCACCCGCTGGTGGCGCCCCTTCGGCTAGATCCGACATATTCGAACCCTTTGAGTTTGCGGCTTAGGAGCCGAGTTCTTTGTCCCACTGACGCAGGATCGGCTGCTTGGCCGCCCGCATCGTGTTCATATAGGACTCCATCACGACCCTACCCGGTGCGCCTTCCTTCTCGCGCGCGGCGACCCAGTCAGCGGCGACGTTGGGCATATCGTCCGCCCACTTCTGACGCTGATCCTGGCCCAGGACGGTAATCTTGCCGCCCTTTTCTGCGAACGCCTTGTAGCTCGCGGCAGCCACCGACAGAGCATCTGCACCCATCTTGTCACGATAGCCGTATGCGGCTTCCTGCATGGCGACGCGCACTTCTTCCGGATAGCTCTTCCAGGAATCTGCATTGACGCTGATCACCTTGGAATTGGCCGTTCCGAGGTCGGCCTTCAGCATGTACGGCGCAACTTCGTAAATCTTGCGCCCGACAACCGCTTCCGGCCACAGCATGAACCCGTCGAGCACACCGGTGCCGACCTTGTTGTGATAGGTCACGAGGCTACCCGCGACACCCGCGGCACCGAAGCCATCGAGCCAGCGCAGGTTCAGGCCGGCGCTACCAAGCTTCAGGCCCTTCATGTCCGAAAGCTTTGTAATCGGATCCTTCGAGAAGATCTGATAGGTGTCCAGAACGGCCAGGTTGGTCAGATAGACCTGGTTGAACTTGGTGAAAGCCGCCTTGAACTGCGGATGCTTGTTGGCGAGACCGTCAACCGTCTTGGCAACGAGACCCGGATCGTTGGACACGAACGGGGTCGCATAGGCGACGAGCTGCAACGGCACCTTGTCGGCATGGAACACCGTGGTCACGACGCCAATGTCGCCGAGGCCCTTGTCCAGTCCGCCGAGCACACCGCGAACCTTCACGATCTGACCCCAGGCCTGGTTCCACTCGATCTCGTAGTTGCCGGTCGCGGCAAGCCGCTTGTCGATCTCGGGGATGTAGTAGTTGATGAATTCCTTCACCCAAAGTGACTTGGGCGAATAACCGTCAATAGCGGCGACCTTGATGGTCTCGGCGGCATTTGCCGCGCCCGCATGGGCCATCGTCGCGACGATGGCGCCGGCGCTGACGGCACCGAGCTTTTTGAGGAATGTCTTTGATTTGATCATCGTGTTCTCCCAGGGCTGAATAGCCCCGAGTTTTCTAGACACCCTCGGTGACTGTTTTGCGCTGTCGTTCGAACTCGACGGGCGACAGCATCCCGTTCTTCGTGTGCTTGCGCCGAGGATTGTAGAACATCTCGATGTAGTCGAACACATCCTGCCGGGCCTCGGCCCGGGAACTGTAGGTCCTGCGCCGTACCCGTTCTCGCTTGAGCAGATTG
>JABIVD010000051.1 GCA_018667335.1 Rhodospirillaceae bacterium | reverse complement strand
GTTCGAGGATGCTTCAGCCGGGGCGACGATGTAGTAGGCCGGCAGCGCGTATTTCGTGTGGGGCAACGAGATATCGACGATCTCTGCACCCGCATCGCGCAGCCAGTCGATCCCCTGCTGCCAGAGCACCTCGATCTCGGGTGGTGTGCCCTCCATCCGGTATTCGGCGGGCACGCCGACCCGCAGCCCGCGGATGTCGCCGGTCAGCGCCGCCGCAAAGTCGGGCACGGGCAGATCCACGCTGGTCGAATCCTTCGGGTCAAAGCTCGCCATCGCCGACAGCATCAGCGCCGAATCCTCGACCGTCCGGGCGAGCGGCCCCGCCTGATCGAGTGAACTGGCAAACGCGATGACGCCCCAGCGCGAGCAGCGGCCGTAGGTCGGCTTCATCCCGACGATGCCGCAGAACGCGCCTGGCTGGCGGATCGAGCCGCCCGTGTCCGTGCCGGTCGCGCCCGCCGCGATCCGCGCGGCGACGGCCGACGCCGATCCGCCCGACGAGCCGCCGGGCACGAGATCCTTGCCCGCCGCGTCGCCGGTCTTGGCCTTCCATGGATTGATCGTCGGCCCGTAATGGCTGGTGATGTTGGCGGAGCCCATGGCGAACTCGTCCATGTTCACCTTGCCGAGCATGACCGCGCCCGCATCCCAGAGGTTTTGAGTCACGGTCGATTCATAACGCGGCGTGAACCCGTCGAGGATATAGCTGCCCGCGGTCGATAAAACGCCCTCGGTGCAGAACAGATCCTTGATCGCCAGCGGGATGCCGTCGAGCGCCCCTACGGCCGCGCCCTTGCCACGACGCGCGTCCGACGCGTCGGCCATTGCGCGGGCCCGGTCCGGCGTCTCGGCGGTGTACACGTTGAGGCCCCGCGCGCCTTCCATTGCTGTGACATACGCATCAGTGAGCTCGCGGGCGCTGAAATCGCCCTTGTCCAGGCCGTCTCCGGCCTGTGCAATCGTGAGGTCGGTCAGTTCGCCCATTACTCGACCACCTTCGGCACGGTGAAGAAGGCGTCCGCCGGGTCCGGCGCGTTCGCCAGCACATCTTCCTGCCGATCACCGTCATTCATCTCGTCGGCGCGCAGGCGCTGCACCATCTCGACAACGCTGGTCATCGGCGCAACACCATCGGTGTCGACCTCGTCGAGCTGCTCGATCCAGCCGAGGATGTTGTTGAGCTCGTCGGCGAGCGGTGCCAGTTCCGCGTCATCGACGTGGATGCGGGCGAGCCGCGCAATGCGACGAACGGTGTCGGTATCGAGCGCCATGAAGGTCCGGTGCGTTACGGTTCGGAAACGGCGCGGAAGCTATCACCGCGACGGAAATGCGGCAATCCTGTCAGGCGACGATTTTCCGCGCTTCCGTATCGTGCGCCACGCCATCATCTTCCGGGAGCACAACTTCGGTTACGTTCTCGCGGCCAGCCTTGTGGGCCGGCAGTCGAACCGTGATCAGCGTTCCAGCATCGCTTTCACTTTCGATGATGAGGTCCCCGCCCAGGCCTTTCACGACCTTGTCGGCGATCGTCAGGCCCAGGCCTGCGCCATCATTTTCACGCGAATAGCCGACCCAGGTTGCCTGGAAAGGCAGGCGCGCCTGCTCGATCTGCTGCTTGGTCATGCCGGCGCCGGTATCCTGGATACTCACCGACACAAATCCGTCCGGGGTTGCGTCAAAAGTCACATCGACCGCGCCACCCGCCGGGGTATGTCGAGCGGCATTGGACAGCAGGTTTTCAAACACCTGGCGCAGTTTTTCCAGGTCCCCCAGGACCGGCTCCTGTCGACCGTCATCGTGAACGTTCAGGGTCACGAGGCCTTTGTCGAACGCGGGCTGAACCGTCGTGGCAGCCTTGCGCACCACGTCATGCATATGCAGGACATCGCGATCAAGATCGAATTCGCCCAGTTCCAACGCGGTGATATCGAGGATGGATGAAATCATCCGGGTCATGTGCAAGCCGCTGTCGTGCACCGCATCGGCCCATCCCGCCGTCTCGTCGTCCGCACGGGTCCGGCTGGTTTCGGCGATCAACTGCGCAAAACCAACGATCGCGTTCAGGGGCGTGCGGAGCTCGTGGCTCATCAGGGCGAGGAATTCGGATTTCGCCATGTCGGACGCCTCACTTTGGGCGGCACGAGCAGCAAACCTCGCGGCCACGCGGTCGCGGCGCATAATTGTCATGTGCCCGAAGGTGACGAGCGCGACCATCAGGAGATAGAGGGAGACCAACGGAATACCGACGACGATGCTCGTTTCGTGCCGCGTGGCGATAATCGGTGCGATCAGGCCGGTGACGTCCGACTGGATCTCGAGCACGCTGTCGGACGCAACCAGATGCGGTGTCAGGACATTCAGGCGGATCATGGTTGAGAGGAGATCGATCTCACCAGCGGCATGCCCATGGCCGCCGTCCAGAACGAGGCCATCGCCATCCCCATGACGAACCAGTTCGCTGAAGGTTCCGTCCGTCAGCACCTTGATAAAGCACTCACACGCCGAAATATCCTCACCCAGCTGGTCCCGGTCGAGCGAGAAAAGCGTCACGCCTTTGCCGTCATAAATCTTGACGTTCACCACATTCGTATCGCGCATGCTCGCCTCGATCAGCGGCTGCAGGCCGGACCGGCGCAACGCGATGGGAAGCAATTCCGGCGCGTCACCGATATCAAAGGCCAGCAGATAGGAGATCGGATCCGAATGGGCATTCGCCAGCGTGCGCGCGATGCCTGCATTCTGGACTTCCGTGGCCAGGACGAGCGCCTTGGTCGCACCATCTTGTTCGGCACGCAGCACGAGGAGTCCGACGACGAGAAACACCGGCGCGGCGATCAGCGCGAAGCCGATCGGAATGCCGAACTTTCCCAACCGCACCAAGCCAGCGAGGCGGTGCGGCATAAGTCGAGAAGATATGGACGCCAAGGCCCGCATGGCACTGGATTCCCGGTTAGTATCGGTCGAAATGCCCCCCTGCAGGGCGCCGACAACCTATTGAAGAATATCCTCATATTCAACGTATCATTGTGTTTCTTAATCAACGATTACCAATCTCCCATTTTCCCCAGAAAACTGGGGATATGTTGTGCCAGGTGACGGTGACTACCGGCATCAGTCTGCCGAAGCGTGGACAGACCGCCTCCCGACGCCTAAACAGTTTTCATGCTGATCGAGCAACCCGTTGAAATGAAAGCAGCCCTGGCGCCCCGCGCCCGGCTGCTCGGGTTCGATCTGGGCAGCAAGACCATCGGCCTCGCGGTCTCGGATTCCATGCTGATGGTCTCCTCGCCGCTGGAGACCCTGCGGCGGACCAAATTCACAGCCGACGCCGAAAAACTGCTGACATTGATCGTGGAGAAAGACGTCGGCGGCATTGTCCTCGGCCTGCCGCGCAACATGGACGGCTCGGAGGGCCCCCGCGCCCAGTCCACCCGCGCCTTCGCCAACAACATGGCCGGCAAGACCGATCTGCCGATCACCTTCTGGGATGAGCGCCTGACCACGGCGGAGGCCGAGCGCGTGCTGATCGACCAGGCGGACATGAACCGCAAACGTCGCGGCGAGGTGATCGACAAGATGGCCGCGTCGATTATTCTCCAGAACTTCCTCGATTTCCTGCGGAACACCGGATGACTGACACACCCGAAACCAAGGAATTCCCCGAGATCCTCATCGGCCCATCGGGTGCAAAATTCGCGATCACCATGGCGATGATGTGCGTCATGACCGGCGGCGCCTATTGGGTCGTATTCCGCATTCTGACCGGCGCCACAGCGGGTGGCCTGCAGGCCCTGCCGTTGCTGGTCTGCGGTGGCGGTGGCCTCATCGCCTCCGTCTGGATGCTGTTGAGCCTGCATGCCCGGATCTACGGGCAACCGCGCCTGCGGATCGACGAGACCGGCATATCCGACCCGTCGGACCGCTTCAGCCTCGGCACAATCACCTGGGACCAGATCCGCGACGTGCGTGGCATGCCCCACAAGCAGGTGGTCTGGGTGCTCGTGGACGACAAAAAGGACCTTCTCGCGCGAATGCATCCGCTCCGCCGCTCGCTCATCTGGTTCGATTCTGCCTTCGCCAAAAACATCATAAAATTCAACACCTGGCGTCTGGATATCAGCCGCGATCATCTGCTTGCGATTCTTGCGCACTACCACCGCGAGTTCGGAAATCCGCGCCCATGAGCCAGAGCGACTTCCCGGAGATCGTGATCTATCCGACCCGGTCGAAGACCCTCGCGAACATCTTCGGCTCGCTCATGTTCGCGGTGGCGGCGGTTTTCTTCATTCTGACCCCGGATCTGGCCGCCCGGTTGATCGGTGTCGCGGCCTTCGTCGCCTTCGGCGCAAGCGCGGCCTACGCCACCTATCGCCTGATCTCGAACACGCCCGTCATCGTGCTGAACGGCGACGGGATTTTCGACAACGCATCCCCCTTCGCGGTCGGCTGGATCGCGTGGGCGGAGATCGACCGGATCGAGCCGCGGCGCAACTACCTGACGCGACTGATCGGCATCCGCCCACACGACCGTGACACGGTGTTCGCCCGGGTGCCGCCGTATCGGCGCTGGATGGTGCGCGCCCTCGCCGTGATGTCACATGCGCCCGTCAACATTCCCGCGGCACTCCTCGGCCGGCGTTTGGACGAAATCCAGCGCATGATCGAGCGGTATCACAAACAATTCGGCGGGGTGGCATGAACCACCGGGGTGCGGTCTTCCTTGTTGCTGCGCTCACCCTGTGGTTCGCTCTGCCGGCCACGGCGCATGCAAGCACCTGTTCGGATGCGGAAATATCCATCAGTGCACCGCCTCTTTCACGCGGAGACCAGCAGGCATTCGTGGCGACGTTCCGCGCAGAACTGACAAAAGTCTGCGACTGGTGGGGCGGCGACTTCGCCGGCCCCTACCGGATCGAAATCGAAGACAGCCGCGGCACCTCGATGGCGCTGATCCCGGCCTGGCGCGGCAATCACGGCCAGGTCATCTTCCGGATGCGCACAATCCGGCAGGGGACGTCGCCGATCACCCATGAGATCGTCCACGCCGTCGCGCCGAACGGCAATCGCTTCCTGGCGGAGGGTCTCGCGACCCATGCCCATGACACGCTGGGCGGCCAATCCGCCTTCCCCAATTTCGGAAATGATCTTCATGCCCGCGCCAGACAATTCGCAAACGATGCGGACATGCCCGCACTCGAAGGGCTCGCGGTTCCCGCCCGACTGCAGCTTCCTGACCTGCAGCCGCAGGGGGCCTATCTCGTGGCGGGGTCCTTCGTCCGGTTCCTGATCGAGACCCATGGCATGGAGAAATTCCGGGCCCTGTACGCCATGACGCCGCTGGTGACGCGCGGTCGCTTCGCAGGCCTGCCCATGCGGTGGGAAGATATCTACGGACTGACGTTCAATGAGATCGTGGACGCCTGGCGTTCACGGATTGATGGCTAACTGCCGATATCCAGGCCACGCACCTCGGCCAGATGGCCGAGCTTCACATAGATCACGCAGCCTGTGTCGCTGAACGGCGCGTGGCGCGTACCCGGCGGGCTGCGCAACCAGCTGCCCTGCGGATACCGGCCGTGCTCGTCGGCCAACTCACCCTCAAGGACCAGGATTTCCTCGCCGCCGGCATGGCCGTGCAGGGGTGTCGACGTGCCCGGCGCCATGCGGAACAGCATCACGCGTTCCGGTTCGTATTCGTGCAGCGGCAGCGTTTCGACCCCGTCGATATCGGTCGGCTGCCAGTCACCGTTCGCCGTGTCGACGCGAACGAATTCCTGATCGTCGGGATCCATCTGCCAAAGTTTGACCAGAATGGTGCATCCACCTTCGCTCGACGGCGTGTGGGCCGAGCCGACCGGGTTGCGCACATAATACCCCGGGCCGTAGTCGCCGTGCTCGTCGGAGAACGTACCGTCGAGAACGAGAAATTCCTCGCCGCCGGTATGGGTGTGGGGAGAAAAGGCGCTGCCTGGCGCGTAGCGCACGATGCTCGTCGCCCGCGCCACCTCATCGCCGACCCGGTCGAGCATGCGCCGGTCCACGCCGGCAAGTGGCGAGGGAATCCAGTCGAGCCCGTTGGTGTCGATCAGGACACGCTGGGTGAAATCGGCGTTTACGTCCATTGTCTCAGCTCCTGAATGGAACCTATGCGCAGCCCGCGCAGTTTCAATCCCAGATCTTCCAGGGCGCGTCACCCGCATCCCACAGCTCTTCGAGCTGGTTCTTCTCACGCAATGTATCCATGGGCTGCCAGAAGCCGTCGTGACGCCAGGCCGCAAGTTCGCCGGCCTCGGCCATGTTGTTCAGCGGCGCCTGCTCCCAAACGGTGGCATCACCGTCGATCAGGTCGAGCACGCTCGCCTCGCAGACGAAAAAGCCGCCATTGATGGTGCCCCCGTCGCCGCGCGGCTTCTCGGCGAAGCGCGTCACACGCCCACCCTCGATTTCGGCGGCCCCGAAGCGGCCGGGCGGACGCACCGCCGTCATGGTGCAGCGCGCGCCTTGTTCCCTGTGAAAGGCGACGCTGGCGGCCACGTCGATATCCGCGACGCCGTCTCCGTAGGTCAGGCAGAACGGTTCGTCATCGAGATGCTCGGCCACCCGTGCGATGCGCCCGCCGGTCTGCGTATCGTCGCCGGTGTCGACCAGCGTGACCGTCCAGGGCTCCGCAGCCATATTGTGATAACGGATTTCGTTGGTCGCGAGATCGACCGTGACATCAGAGGAATGCAACACGTAGTTCGCGAAATATTCCTTGATCAGGTAGCCCTTGTAACCGAGGCAGATCACGAAATCCGTGATCCCGTGATGCCCGTAGATCTTCATGATGTGCCACAGGATCGGCCGCCCGCCGATCTCGATCATCGGCTTGGGCCGAAGCTCCGTTTCCTCGGCCAGACGCGTGCCGCGCCCGCCGGCCAGTATCACCGCTTTCATCGCCCGGTTTCCCCTTTGGCCGCCCGGTTAAGTCCTCGCCTTCTAGCAGAGCGGGGGCTGCGTCGCCAGAAATCCAGGGGAATCTAGCAGCGGTGCATAACAACGTCTTGCAATAGCGTGAGTCCCGTCCCTATATTCCCGCTTTAATGACTGCAGCCACCACAGGCCTTTCCGCTCAAGATCAGCCAGCGGACTTCCCGTTTCCACATCGTCATCTATTGGGCATCCAGGATCTGTCTCCGGACGAGATCACTTGTCTGCTCGATTTGTCGAATAAGTACGCGGAGCACAACCGCGCGCGCGGGCCTAAATTCGACCTGATGCGCGACAAAACGCTGATCAATCTGTTCTTCGAAGACTCGACGCGAACCCGCACCAGTTTCGAACTGGCGGGCATGCGGCTGGGTGCCGACGTCATCAACATCGCCGTCGCCAACTCCTCCATAAAAAAGGGCGAGACGATCGTCGATACGGCGATGACCCTGAACGCCATGCATGCCGATGCGCTTGTCGTACGACACTCCAATGCCGGCGCGGTGAAGCTGTTGTCTGAAAAGGTGAACTGCGCCGTCATCAATGCCGGCGATGGCAGCCACGAACATCCAACCCAGGCGCTGCTTGATGCGCTGACCATCCGGCGCCACAAAGGATCCCTGCAGGGCCTTCTGGTGGCGCTGTGCGGCGATGTCGCCCACAGCCGGGTTGCGCGTTCGAACATCTATCTATTGCAGACGATGGGCGCGCGGGTGCGTGTCATCGCACCACCGACCTTGATCCCGGCGGCCATGGAGCGGCTGGGGGTCGAGGTCTTCCATGACATGAGAGCCGGCCTGGAAGGCTGCGACATCGTCATGATGCTGCGGCTCCAGCGCGAACGGATGGAGGGCTCTTTCGTCCCCTCCGTGCATGAGTATTTCCAGTTCTACGGTCTCGACTATGACAAGCTGCAGCACGCCAAACCCGATGCGCTGATCATGCACCCCGGACCGATGAACCGCGGCGTCGAAATCGATTCAGACGTCGCCGATGACCTCGACCGGTCCCTGATCCGCGAACAGGTCGAAATGGGCGTGGCCGTGCGGATGGCATGTCTCGACGTCCTGACGCGCGAAAGGTTCGTGGCCA
Source organism: Rhodospirillaceae bacterium (assembly GCA_018667335.1). Lineage (GTDB taxonomy): Bacteria > Pseudomonadota > Alphaproteobacteria > UBA6615 > UBA6615 > UBA8079. The sequence continues at coordinate 87,963 of JABIVD010000051.1, read as the reverse complement.
CCCCATGACCGGTAAAGTCGCCTATATCAACGCCAGGGTGATCGACCCGGCGTCCGGCCTAGACGCGCCCGCCACCGCCAAGGGCGGCGTTCTGACGGATGGCACCCGCATCATGGCGATCGGGCCTGATATTTTCTCCACTGGATCGCCCGCGGGCGCCGAGATCGTGGATTGTGAAGGCGCGGTGCTGACCCCCGGCCTGGTGGATATGCGGGTCGATTTCTGCGAACCGGGAAACGAGCACAAGGAAGACATCGAGAGCGGCAGCCGAGCCGCCGCCGCCGGCGGCGTTACCGCCGTTGTAACCCTGCCCGATACCGACCCCGCAATCGATGATGCGTCGGTCCTCGAATTCGTCGCGCGCCGCGCGCGTGATGTGAAGCTCGTTAAAGTGTTCGCCTACGGCACCATTACCCGCAAGGCCGACAGCGACGAGATCGTCGAGATGGGCCTGATGAAGCAGGCCGGAGCGGTCGCCTTCACCAACGGACGCAGCGCCGTCGCCAACGCAAAGACCTTGTCCCGGGCTCTCAAATACGCGCAGGCCTTCGACGCGCTGATCGTCCAGCACCCCGAAGAATCGAGCCTTTCGAACGGCGGCGTTATGCAGTCCGGTGAACTCGCGACCCGGCTCGGCCTGCCCGGCATTCCCCGCGAAGCCGAAACAATCATGATCGACCGTGACCTCGCGCTCGTGAAAATGACCGGCGGGCGATACCACGCCGCCCATATCTCCACGGCCGAAAGCGTCGCAAAAATTCGCGTGGCCAAGGCAGCGGGCCTCCGCGTGACCTGCGATACAGCGCCGCCCTATTTCGCGCTGAACGAGTTGGCGGTCGGCGAGTACCGGACCTTCGCCAAGCTGTCGCCGCCCTTGCGCACCGAAGAGGACCGGCAGGCCATCGTGGCCGGGCTGGCGGACGGCACCATCGACTGTATTGCCTCAGACCATCTGCCCCAGGATCAGGAATCAAAACGCCTGCCGTTCGAGCAGGCCGAGTTCGGCGCCGCCGGGCTCGAGAGCCTGCTCCCCCTGACCCTCGAACTTGTCCACAACGAGCATCTGGGGCTTTCCGACGCACTGGCCAAGGTGACCAACCACCCGGCCGAGCTTCTGAAGTTACCGGTTGGCCGACTGCATGTGGGCGGCGCCGCCGATATCGTGATTTTCGATCCAGAGCGCCCGGGTCGCATCGAACCGGACAATTTCACGTCCAAATCGAAAAACTCGCCCTTCGACGGCCGGCTCGTTCAAGGCCGCGTGATCCGCACCATCGTCGACGGCCGAACCATCTATACTGCTGCGTCGTAAACCCAACCGCGGAATCTAGGCATGGTCGAAGACGGCGCCAGTCCGATCCTCTTCTACTGGAGCATTTTCCAGGCGACATTCTCGGTCCCCGACTGGAAAAATCTGATCTATGGCTGGCAGTTGTTCCTGCCGCCGATCGTTGCCGCCTACCTGCTGGGCAGCATTCCGTTCGGCCTGATCCTGGCCAAACTCGCCGGCAAGGGTGATCTCCGCCAGATCGGCTCGGGCAACATCGGCGCGACCAATGTGCTGCGCACCGGCAGCAAGAAACTCGCCGCCACAACCCTGCTCCTCGACGGTGCCAAGGGCTATGTCGCGGTCTATATCCCCTACCTCCTGTTCGGACCCGATGTCACCTTCTTCACGGCACTTGCGGTCGTCCTCGGCCATCTCTTCCCGATCTGGCTCGGGTTTCGCGGCGGCAAGGGGGTCGCCACGACCCTAGGCGTCCTGCTCGGACTGGCCTGGCCGCTCGGTCTTGCGGCGCTGGCCACATGGCTCATCGTCGCGCTGGTGTTTCGCTACTCTTCGCTCTCGGCGCTGTTCGCGGTGGCACTCGCACCGGGTTTTGCCTGGTGGCTCGGTGAGCCCCAGGCCGGCGGCATCGCAATCTTTCTGGCCGTACTGGTCTGGGCCCGTCATGCCGGCAACATTCGGCGGCTTCTGCGCGGCGAGGAATCCCGCATCAAACTCAAGGGTTCCGGCACAGCGAGTTGACCGTTCGGCTTTTCGAGGGTCATCCTCATACGCGTGAATGACGAACCGATTTCATCAACCGAGCGCCGCGACCGGCTGCGCCTGATCCGGACCGAGAGCATCGGGCCCGTGACCTGGCGCGAGTTGATGGACCATTTCGGGTCGGCTGGGGACGCGCTCGACGCCTTGCCCGATTTTGCAGGCCGCGGCGGCAAGCGAAACATCAAGATCGCAAGCACTGCCAACGCGGACGAGGAATTGAGCCGGCTCGCCGCATTGGACGCGCAGACCGTAACACTGGGCGAACCCGACTATCCGTCCGCACTCGCGGCTATCGACGACGCGCCCCCCGTGCTCGTCGTGCGCGGCAACCCAGCGGCACTCACCCAGATCGGTATCGCCATCGTCGGCGCACGAAACGCATCGGCCAATGGCCGGCGCATCGCGGAAGTGCTCGCTGCGGAACTGGCAGCCGACCCCGGAGTCGCAATCATTTCCGGCCTGGCGCGCGGCATCGACACGTCAGCGCATGCCGGTGCAATTTCCGAAGGCGGCGCGACCGTCGCGGTTATGGCCGGCGGGATCGATATCGTCTATCCGCCAGAGAACGAAGACCTCTATCGAAATATTCTGGAGACCGGCGCCATCGTCAGCGAAATGCCACCGGGCGTGAAACCCGTAGCCCGGCATTTCCCGCGCCGCAACCGCATCGTATCGGGGCTGTCCCTCGCCGTCATCGTGGTCGAGGCGGCACAACGATCCGGCTCACTCATCACGGCCCGACTGGCTGGTGAACAAGGCCGCGCGGTGCTCGCAGTCCCCGGTTCCCCGCTCGATCCGCGCGCATTCGGTGCCAACCATCTGATTCGCGAGGGTGCGATTCTGATCCGCAATGCCGAAGACGTGTTCGAGGCCGTTCGGCCGATGGCAACACCGGCGATGCCCCTCGTCGAAACGCCGTCGCCGCAGTCCCGCGCGCCGGTTCTCGATCTCGACTCTCCGGGCACCAGCAGCCGTGAAACAGTGATTTCATGTTTGTCGCCTGAGCCCGTCGCGGTTGACGAAATCGTGCGGCGGTGCCAATTAACCGCCCCTGTCGTCCGAACAATCCTGCTTGAACTCGAATTGGCGGGACGTTTGGAACGGCATCCGGGCAACCGTGTTGCGGCCTGCTGACGAATTGCAATCCGCAAACAAGCGCCCCTTATAAGTGAACGAATTTTAAGCGGAATCCTCTCTGCATGAATGTCGTCGTCGTTGAATCGCCCTCCAAGGCCAAGACCATCAACAAGTATCTCGGTGATGCTTACACGGTGCTGGCATCCTATGGACATGTGCGCGACCTGCCGCCGAAAGATGGTTCGGTTCGGCCGGACGAAGATTTCGAAATGGACTGGGCGATCGACGCCCGATCCGAAAAACAGATCAGCGCCATCGTTGACGCGCTCGACGGCGCCGAGACCCTCTATCTCGCGACCGATCCGGATCGTGAAGGCGAAGCGATCTCCTGGCATATCGAGCAATTGCTGCGTGACCGTGGGCTGCTCGACGATATCGACGTCAAGCGCGTGGTGTTCAACGAGATCACCAAGGGCGCGGTTCAGGATGCCTTCAACCATCCTCGTGGCCTGAACGAAGAGCTCGTTGAGGCCTATCTCGCGCGGCGCGCGCTGGATTATCTGGTCGGCTTCAATCTCTCGCCGGTCCTCTGGCGCAAACTGCCGGGCTCGCGCTCGGCTGGCCGCGTACAGTCGGTGGCGTTGCGGCTCATCTGTGAGCGTGAAGCCGAAATCGAGGCCTTCAAGAACCGTGAGTACTGGTCGATCGAAGTCGGGCTGGACAGCGCGCAAGGCGCCACTTACCAGGCGCGCCTGGTCGAGCGAAACGGCCAGAAGCTCGACCGGTTCGATATCGCCGATGAAGCGGCCGCAACCGCCGCGAAGAGCGACGTCGAGGCCGCAAGCTTCAAGATCGCGTCCATCGAGAAGAAGCGCACCCGGCGCAACCCGCAGCCGCCTTTCACGACATCGACCCTGCAGCAGGAAGCCTCGCGCAAACTCGGGTTCGGCGCGTCCCAGACGATGCGGGTCGCCCAGCGCCTCTACGAGGGCATGGAGATCGACGGCGAGACCGTCGGCCTCATCACCTATATGCGGACCGACAGCGTCACCCTGAGCCAGGAAGCCATCACGGGCTGTCGTAACCTGATCGATCAGGATTTCGGCAGCGAGTATCTGCCCGAGAAACCCCGCGTTTACCGGACCCGTGCGAAGAACGCACAGGAAGCCCATGAAGCGGTGCGCCCGACCGACCTGTTCCGCCGCCCGGCCAGCCTGAAGAACATGCTGGATGGTGATCTGTACCGCCTCTATGAATTGATCTGGCGCCGCACGATGGCGTCGGAAATGGCCGAAGCCCAGATCGACCGCGTCGCCGTCGACCTGCGTTCTGCTGACGAACAACTGGCGCTGCGCGCCAACGGTCAGACCATCGCCTTTGACGGCTTCCTGAAGCTGTACCGCGAGGACAAGGACGAGCCGACCAACGGCAACGGCGAGGCCGCCGAAAGCGACGACGAACGCCGCCTGCCGCCGCTCGACGAAGGCGAAGCTGCCGCCGTCCGCGACGTGTCGCCGGAACAGCATTTCACCCAGCCGCCGCCACGTTACACCGAGGCGAGCCTGGTGAAGATGATGGAAGAGCTCGGGATTGGCCGCCCTTCCACCTATGCATCGATCATCCAGGTCCTGCAGGATCGCAACTATGTCCAGCTCGACCGCAAGCGGTTCGTCCCTGAGGATCAGGGGCGCCTCGTCACGAGCTTCCTGAGCAGCTTCTTCGAGCGCTACGTGCAGTACGACTTCACGGCGCAGATGGAAGAGCGCCTGGACGATATCTCCGGCGGACGCATCGACTGGAAGTCGGTCCTGCGCGAGTTCTGGAAGGATTTTTCGGTGGCGATCGATGGCACCGCGGAATTGCGGGTCCGATCCGTGCTGGACACGCTCGATGAAGAGCTCGGGCCCCATTTCTTCCCGACCCGCGAAGACGGTACCGACGCACGCGTTTGTCCGGCCTGCAACGAAGGCCGGCTCGGCCTGCGGCTCGGAAAACACGGCCCGTTCGTCGGCTGCTCGAGTTATCCCGAATGCAAATACACCCGCAAGCTGTCGGTCGATAACGGTGACGACGAGACCGCGGACCTGGCCAACGGCCCCCGCGAGCTAGGCAAAGACCCGGAAACCGACAAGGATGTGACCCTACGCAAGGGCCCTTATGGCCTCTATGTGCAGCTTGGTGAGCCCGAGGGTGAAGGCAAGGCGGCAACCAAGCCTAAGCGCACGTCCATCCCCGACGGCTATACACTCGACGAAATCGAGCTGGAACTCGCGCTCGGCCTGCTGGCCCTGCCGCGCGACATTGGTCCCCATCCCGAAGACGCGGTGGTTATCCAGGCGGGAATCGGCCGCTTTGGCCCCTATGTGAAACACGGCACGGTCTACGCGTCGCTGCCGGATCCGCGCGAGGTCCTGACGGTCGGCCTCAATCGCGCCGTCACGGTACTGGCCGAAAAGGGCAAGGGACGGCGTGGCCGCGCCGCGCCGCTCAAGGAATTGGGCAATCACCCCGATGACGAGAAGCCCGTGACCGTGCATGACGGCCGCTATGGCCCCTATGTGAAGCATGGCAAGATCAACGCCACGATCCCGAAGGAAGTCGATCCACAAGATATGACGCTCGAGCGCGCTGTTGAACTGATCGCAGCCCGCGCGGCGAAAGCCAAGACGGCGCCAGCCAAGAAGAAAGCGGCAAAGAAGCCCGCCAAAAAGAAGACGGCAAAAAAGAAAACCGCCAAGAAACCGGCCGCCAAAAAGGCTGACACCGCGCCAAGCGCGGACTAGCCAACCGGCTTGGCCAAGCGCAAATCCAGCGAGACGGAAGCGGGCCTCCTGCCCGACGCCGATACGATTCTGAAGCTCCTCAGATCGGCGTCCGACGCCCTGCCAACCCGTGAAATCGCCCGCACCTTCGCGTTGAAGGGCAGCCAGCGCTCCGAACTGCGCCACCGCCTGCACGAGCTCGAAGCGGCCGGTCGCATAGAACGTGTTCAGGGCCGGCGTTGGCGCCCGGCAGACACCCTGCCCCCGGTCGCAGTCCTGGAAGTCGTGGCGGTGGATTCCGACGGTGAGTTGCAGGTCAAACCCGTCGACAGTGCGGCGGGTGCGCCACTGCCCGAGATCGAGGTAATGCGCGCACCTCGCAGCATGACGGCACCCGGCCTCGGTGACCGTTTCCTGGCCCGCCTTTCCCCGCGTGGCGACAATCGCTACACCGCCAAGCCGTTACGTGCCGCCGAGAGTGAGGCCGAAACAATCGTCGGCCAGTATCGGACGGGCAATGACGGGGGGCGCATTCTGCCACTCGAACGGGGCCGGCAGACTGAACTCGCCGTCGCGCCGACGAACAACGTCGAGGCGCAAGACGGCGACCTCGTGGTCATCGAGGTTATCCCCGCCCGCCGCCAGGGCATGACGCAGGCACGTATCGTCGAGAATATTGGTGCCGGCGACGCTCCAGGCGCGATTAGCCGGATCGCCATCCACCGCGCCGGTATTCCGGACCGGTTTCCCGACGCGGTGACTGCCGAAGCCGACGCCGCGCAACCGCCTGTCCTCGGCGACCGGGTGGATTTGCGCGAGTTGCCGCTCGTCACGATCGATGGCGCCGACGCGCGCGATTTCGACGACGCGGTATTTGCCGAACCGGATACGGACCGAAGCACGGATGGTGGATGGCACATCGTCGTCGCGATCGCGGATGTTGCCGCATATGTCACACCGAACAGCGCACTCGACGGCGAGGCATATAAACGCGGCAACTCCGCCTATTTCCCCGATCGTGTCGTTCCCATGTTGCCGGAAGCGCTTTCGAACGGTCTGTGTTCGCTCCGCCCCGACGAAGACCGCGCGTGTGTGGCTGCTGACCTGTGGATCGGTCCCGACGGCAACCTACGGTCATTCCAATTTCGGCGCGCCCTCATGCGCTCGGCGGCACGTCTGACCTATGAGGAGGTGCAGGCCGCTCGCGATGCCAACCAAGACCCTGTCGCACCGGGCCATCTCGCCCACCTCTACGGCGCATACAAGGCTTTGTCCGAGGCACGACGCGTTCGTGGCGCGCTGGACCTCGAGTTGCCCGAGCGCCGGATCGTGCTGAGTGATGCAGGTCAAGTCGCGGACATCGTGCCGGTGATCCGCCTCGACAGCCACCGCCTGATTGAAGAGTTCATGATCGCCGCGAACGTGGCCGCTGCGCGTGAGCTTGGAAAGCGCGGACAACCGGTGATGTACCGCGTCCATGACGAACCGTCGCTCGAAAAACTCGAGGGCCTGCGCGAGGCCCTGTCCGGTTTCGAAATCAATATTGCCCGCGGCGGGATATCGCGGCCGGGTGACTTCAACGGTATTCTCTACCAGGTCCGCGGCGAAGCACATGAGCGCACGGTCAACGAGCTCATTCTGCGGGCCCAGATGCAGGCCGCCTACAGCCCTGACAATCTCGGTCATTTCGGCCTCGGTCTGCGTGACTACGCGCATTTCACTTCGCCAATCCGTCGCTATGCCGACCTGCTGGTTCACCGTGCCCTGATCCGGGGATTGGGTCTCGGCGACGGCGGGCTGGAGGATGAACAGGCCAGTCAGTTCGAGGAACTCGGCAGTCATATCTCGAATACCGAGCGCCGCGCGGTGGTCGCGGAGCGTGACGCCAACGACCGCTATACGGCCGCGTATTTGGCGCGACATATCGGCTCGAACTTTACCGGTACGATTCGGGGTGTCACACGCGCCGGCCTTTTCGTCGCGATTGACGACAAGGGCGCAGAGGGTTTTGTACCCGCCTCACGGATTCCCGGGGGACGACCCCGCTTCGATGCGCGCACGCAGTCGATCGAATCCCCCGGCGGGGGCACCTACGGTTTGGGTGATGCGGTGGAAATCCGGGTGTCCGAAGCCGACGGCTTGCGGGGCTCTACCATTTTCGACTTGATGGATAGCGGCAACGCATCGAGCGACCAAAAGAAGCCCACCCCGCGGAAGGGGAGATCCGGACGCAAACGCCCCGACAAACGCCACAACAAGCGACAGCGACGGCGTTAACCAAATAGAACCCGTTTACGATACGATGTTGTCTTCGGGTTTCCGGCCTTTACCCGGACGCCGTGCGCACGATATGTGAAGAATATGAATGACTTGAAGAATTATTCCGCCTGGGCCCGACGCACCGCGTTGCTGGCCGCCACACTCGTACTGGTGGCCTGCGTTCAGATCGGCTCGAAGACCGATGCCAAGTATTCGGACTCCTACAGCCACGCGATGTTCAACACGGGCTACACCTTCATAAACGACCGCTATATCTCTTCTGTATCGCTGCGGGACCTTAGTTTTAGCGGCCTCGCCGGCTTGCACCAGATTGACTCGAACCTCGATATTCGTCCCTCAGGTCACAGCATAGAAGTGCTCTACCAAAACCGAAGCGTGGGTCGCTTTCCCGCGCCGCGCAACGACGATCCCGAGGCGTGGAGCCAGGCAACTGTCGATGCGATTGCGATCGCGCGATCGGCCTCATCTGCGCTCGCGGATGCGCGTGCCGAGACCGTATTCAAGGCTGTGTTTGACGGGGTTCTGTCGCCGCTGGACAAATTTTCCCGCTACGACGATGCCGAAACCGCGACCGACAAGCGTGCCTATCGCGACGGGTTTGGCGGCATCGGAATCACAATCGCCAAAGAAGACAGCGACGCGGTGATCATCTCCGTCACCGAGGGGAGTCCTGCCGCAAAGGCTGGCGTACAACCCCAGGACAGGATCACCCATATCGAGAAAGAATCGATAGCTGACTGGACGCAGCGACGCCTGGTCGAAGCACTGCGTGGTCCGATCAACAGCGCGGTATCCTTCACCGTTGCGCGCGCCGGGGCCCCCGCGCCCATCGGCATTGCACTGACCCGGCAACACGTCGTACCCGAAACAGTCGAGGCGCGGCGCGAGAACGGAATCGCAATCATTCGCTTGATCGGGTTCAACGTGGATTCTGCCAAGGACCTTCAACGAAGTGTACAGCGCCAGATGCGCAGCCCCGACGGCCCACCAGCGGGTTTCGTCCTCGACCTGCGCTCGAACCCGGGTGGCCGTCTCGACGTGTCCATCGATGTCGTGGACACCTTCCTCGATGCGGGCAGCATTATCGCAACCCGTGGTCGTCATCCCGGCAGCCAGCAGGCGTTTGCGGCATCAAAGGGCGACGAGACGGCGCAACTGCCGGTGGTGATCCTGATTAATGGCAATTCGGCGTCGGCATCGGAAGTCGTCGCCGCCGCGCTGCAGGATCATGGCCGGGCGGTGGTCATCGGGACGAATTCCTTCGGCAAAGGCACAGTGCAATCCGTGCTGCGCCTGCCCAACAGTGGTGAAATGACTCTCACCTGGTCCCGCATCCTGGCGCCGTCGGGATATCGAATCCATGAATTGGGCGTCCTACCGACTGTGTGTACCCATGGCGGTGGCAACCTGAAATCGGTTGACGCTCTGGTGCCCGCTGTGCGCGACGGACAAAACGTCCTCGCGGGAGAATTCGGGAATTGGCAGGCGACAGGCAACGTGGATACGGCGGATCGCGCCGGATTGCGCCAGATTTGCCCGTCGGACGGAGGTTCGCCCGAAGTTGACGTTGCGCTCGCGAGCGCAATAATCTCGGATCAGGGACTTTACGCATCGCTGCTGCGCCAGGCTGAAATCGCCGTCGCGAGGCGCTAGATTCTCAATCCTTTTCGCGCCCTAACGAAGCGAGAAACAAGTGGACGACCGCCCCACCACCAACACCGCCGATCCCGTCCTGCGGCAACTGCTCGAAGCCACGCACGAAGGCTTCTGGCACATTGACGTCGAAGGCCTGACAATCGACGTCAATCCGGCGATGTGTGCAATTCTCGGCCGCCCGCGAGAAGACATTCTGGGTCGAACAATTTTCGATTTCGTCGACGCGACGAACCTGGCGATATTCAGAGATCAGATGCAGCGCCGCGAACACGGAATCACGGGGTCCTACGAGATCGCCCTGCAACGCCCTGATGGCACGCACGTCTCCTGCATCAACAACGCGACGCCCGTACTCGACGAAAACGGTACGCGTGTTTCTTCGATCGGATTGTGGACGGAAATAACAGACATCAAGGACCGTCAGAAGAGCCTGGAACAGACGACCGAGGCCGCGGAACATGCAGCCGATGAGGCGCGTCAACTGCGCGCAACACTGGAATCACAGGTTCAATCACGCACAACCGAACTCCTTCTCGCCAATGACGCCCTGCGAAACAGCCAGGAACATTATCGCTTGTTGTCCGATCTCTCGCCGGATGCGGTGTTCGTTCACGCAGATGGAAAAATTATCTTCGCCAATCCCGAGATGCTGCGCCTCATGGAGGCCGATTCCATCGACGAGATACTCGGCATACCGGTGACAACGATTGTCGCGTCCGAAGATTTGGAACGGACATCTGAGGCACGCCAACGCCTTTCCGAAGGAAAGTCACATTCCGGCCTTCTGGATGTGAAATACCAGACGCTGCGCGGAAATGTAGTCGAAGTCGATACCTTCGCATCGCAGACGACCTGGGAAAATCAGGATGCCTTCCTCATCGTCGCAAGGGATATTTCCGCGCGAAAGCAATTGGAACAGCAGCTCCGGCAGGCACAGCGGCTGGAAGCAGTCGGCCAGCTGACGGGCGGCATCGCCCACGACGTCAACAACCTGCTGGCTGTCATCCAGGGCAACACGGAATTCCTTGCCGACGAGATCGGCGAAGACAACGAGATGGTCCGCTCCATATTGCGCGCCTCTCAGCGCGGCGCGGAGCTCACCCAGCGCCTTCTCGCTTTTTCGCGACAGCAGCAACTCAAGCCCAAGTCGCTCGACCTTTCGTCCCTCGTCGAAGGCCTCCACCAATTGCTGAGTCGAACTTTGGGCGAAAGAATCGACGTCCGGCTGTCGACGGATGAAAACTTATGGCCGGCCACGGCCGACCCGGGCCAGGTCGAGAACGTCATCGTGAACCTGGCCATCAATGCGCGCGACGCAATGCCCGATGGCGGCACTCTGACGATCTCCTGCCGCAATGCTGTCATCGACCAAATGTCGGCGATGCACCACGCCGATGCCCAGGTTGGCGAGTTTGCTGTGCTGTCGGTCCGCGACACCGGTACAGGTATGTCGGAAGACGTGAAATCCCGAATTTTCGAACCGTTCTTTACAACCAAGGAATTCGGAAAGGGCAGCGGGCTTGGACTGTCCATGGCCTACGGGTTTGTCCGCCAGTCTGGCGGCCATATCACAATCGACAGCGAACCCGGCGCCGGCACGGAGATATCGCTGCATCTCCCACGGGCGCATTCGGACGCGGAAGAAGGTTCCGCACAGAATGACCAGGATTTGCTGCGAGGTCGGGGCGAACATATTCTGGTTGTCGAGGATGATGATGAAGTGCGCGCGCTCGTCACTGTCACCCTCGAGAGTCTCGGCTACAAGGTGACGAACGTGCCGACTGCCGAGCAAGGCTTGGCCATGTTGCAACAAGGCAGAGCCGACCTGATCCTGTCGGATGTGGTTCTTCCTGGCGAAATGTCCGGACCTGACCTCCTGCGCGCGGCACGCGCCATTCATCCCGAAGTCGGCGCGCTTTTGATGTCCGGCTATCCGGCCGACGCCGACGGGATCACGGAGTATCCCATTTTGCGCAAACCGTTCCAGCGCACGCAACTTGCGCAACGGGTGCGCGAAGCCCTGTCCCCGCGCGATGCGACCGAACACGTCGCCTAAATCGGCTGACGAACGGGAACAAAGGTCGATTTCACGCGATTCCGGTCGCAATACTCGGCCTCACGCAATCATCCCTGCTTGACTTGCGCGGGTTGCACGGTATCTTCCCGGCCAGATTTAAAGCCTCAGGACAAAGACCATGGCGAAACCCGCTACCATCCTTGTGAAACTCGTCAGTTCGGCGGACACCGGTTACTACTATGTCACGAAGAAGAATCCGCGACAGAAGCCGGAAAAGCTCGAAATGCGCAAATACGACCCTGTCGTACGCCAGCACGTGACCTTCAAGGAAGAAAAGATGAAATAGCGTGTTGGCACGCCTGGCTTTGCCACGCCGTCATCATGCAAAAGCCGCCCCCGGGCGGCTTTTTTCATGGACAATCGAGGGCCACATCATGTGGCCGGGGCGCTAGGCGTCGATAAATTTCTGGACCGTTGCGAGGAACTCGGAAACCGAGATCGGCTTGGCGATATAGGCCTCACAGCCTCCCTGTCGTATCTTTTCCTCATCGCCCTTCATGGCAAAGGCGGTGACGGCGATCACCGGAATCTCGCGAAGATTTTCATCCTCCTTGATCCACTTGGTAACCTCCAGTCCCGATACTTCCGGCAACTGGATGTCCATCAAAACGAGGTCAGGCCGATGTTCGCGGGCCAGCTTGAGCGCCTCGCGCCCATCCTTGGTCTGGAGGGTTGCATAACCTTGCGCCTCCAGCAGATCGTGGAAGAGCTTCATGTTCAGTTCGTTGTCTTCGACAATGAGGACGGTCTTGGACATGCTCAGCCTGATGTTGTTGGTACAAAAAAAAGCCGGACCAATCCCCACGGTTCTCCCCATGAGCCGTCCGTCCCCCGACCAGGCGCGGACTCATTGGAGAAAATGGATAATAATGCGTCAAAAGTCCACCGCTACACTTTGGTCCCATCGACATGCGCATCGGAATTGACCTCGGCGGCACCAAAATCGAAGGAATCGTGCTGAACGATTCCGGTGCCGAGATCGCACGCGCACGCATTGGGACACCGCGTGGCGACTACGCTGCGACCCTGGAGGCAATCGCCCATCTCATCGCGCAGATTGATCCCGCACCCGATGCCGCAACACCTGTCGGGATCGGCATTCCCGGGACGATCTCTCCGGCCACGGGATTGATCAAGAATGCGAATTCGATCTGGCTGGTCGGCGAGCCCTTCGACCGTGATCTCGCAGAACATCTCGGGCGCCCGGTACGAGTGGCGAATGACGCGAACTGTTTCGCCATCTCCGAAGCAACAGACGGTGCGGCCGAGGGCGCAGAGACGGTCTTTGGCGTGATCGTCGGAACGGGTGTTGGCGGCGGACTGGTGAACCAAGGCAAGATCATAGTCGGTGGCAACGCTATCGCCGGTGAATGGTCGCATGCGCCCCTGCCCTGGATGACGGCCGAAGAGTTTCCCGGACACGCGTGCTACTGCGGCCGGCATGGCTGTATCGAGACCTTCGTCTCGGGACCCGCATTCGAACGAGATCACGCAGCGCAGACCGGGCGGCTTCTCTCAGCCGCGGATATTGCAGCCGAATCCGAGGCCGGCGATGCCGACGCCACGGCATCCATGATGCGCCTTGAAGACCGTCTGGCACGCAGCCTCGCGATGATCATAAATATCATCGACCCAAACGTGATCGTCCTGGGCGGCGGATTGTCGAACATCGACCGCCTCTATCAGCACCTGCCTGGCCTGATCGATAGGCATATTTTCTCGGATTCGATCTCGACACCGATCCGAAAGGCCCGGCATGGCGATTCTAGCGGCGTCAGAGGCGCAGCGTGGCTGTGGCCGGCAGTTGGCACCCCGTCGTGACCGAAAAACCTCAGGGCGCGCACACGGGCCTCTGCCGCGACTGTGCTGCGTCTGTCCCGGCCGGAGCCCGCCGTTGCCCCGCCTGCGGCGCACCGCGGATTCTGTCTCATCGTGAACTCGATACATTGTCGATCGCGCATATCGACTGCGATGCGTTCTATGCCAGCGTCGAGAAACGCGACGACCCGTCCCTGCGCGACAAGCCGGTGATCGTTGGCGGCAGGCAGCGCGGTGTCGTCTCCGCAGCCTGTTACATAGCCCGGATAAAGGGTGTGCACTCGGCGATGCCTATGTTCCAGGCGCTCAAACTCTGCCCGGACGCAACCGTGATCCAGCCGAATATGGAAAAGTACAGCGCAGTCGGACGGCATATCCGCGACTTGATGCGCGAGATCACACCGCTGGTTGAACCACTTTCAATCGACGAGGCCTTTCTCGATCTGACCGGAACCCAGAGGTTGCACCAAGCCAGCCCGGCAAAGTCGTTGATCCGCTTGGTCAATCAAATCGAACGCGAGATTGGTGTCACCGCGTCGGTGGGACTCAGCTACAACAAGTTCCTGGCGAAGCTGGCCTCCGACATCGACAAACCGAGGGGGTTCGCTGTTATCGGCCGGGGCGAGGCCCTGACATTCCTCGACACGCTGCCCGTGTCGCGAATATGGGGTGTCGGCAAGTCCCTGCATCGCAAGCTGACTGCCGACGGGTTGCACACCATTGGTCAGATACGCGCCCATGACGAAGCGCGACTGATGAAACGCTACGGCGCAATAGGACAGCGCCTGGCACGTTTCAGCCATGGCGAAGACTCCCGGGTCGTAAAACCCCATTCCGTGCCCAAAAATCTATCGAGCGAGACCACATTTTCTGAGGACATCGCCGATCCCGATGCATTGGCCAAGCGTCTCTGGCCCCTGTGCGAGAAGGTCACCGACCGCATGAAGATGCGTGACCTTGCCGGCCGAACCGTCACGCTCAAGCTGAAATCATCTCAATTCAAGACCCTGACCCGGTCCCACGCGCTGCCCGCGCCGACCCGACTGGCCGAGACCCTGTACCAGGCGGCTGTGCCATTGCTCGAGCGCGCGATCGCGGCAGCACCGTCCGGCAGCAAGTTCCGGCTTATCGGCGTCGGGCTATCGAATTTCGCCGACCCGCTCGAGGCCGACCCGCCGGACCTGGCCGATCCGGATGCTGACCACCGCAAACGGGTCGAGGCGGTTATCGATCAGGTGCGCGGCAAACTGGGTCACGACGCGATCGGCAAAGGACGATCAATTCGGGGTGGGAAACGCAAGAAAACACCCGAAAGACCCTGAGACCTGCCGTTGTCGAAACAGCCGTCCGGCGACGCCGGGATGTTCGTCGGACCAGTCACACGGACTAGTCACAGCGGGGCGGCGCGATTTCCTCGATTTCGATGAGAGCGGCCACCAGCGAGAACTCGCCGTAATCGAACTCGAAACGGCGCACGACGCCATTGTCCTGCAGGACCTGGGTCATCTCGAATTCCGGCTCCTCATTGAGCCCCTTGCCTCCGTTGCTGGCGAACATCGCAAGACGAACCGGCCACCATTTGTGTGCGCTCAACGCACCGAAACTGTTTTCCCCGCCATCTGCGGCATCCCGCGCCTTGCCAAGAACAAGCGAATTCGCTGCCATAGGCGCATTCTCAGGCTGCGATCCGTCGAAATAATGGCTGAACGCCCGCACCTGCCCCTGCTCCGCAGCCTCGATCACGGCAATCGTGTGTTCAAACGGAAACACTGTATCGGCAGGCAACTCCACCACAATTCCGCGCGGTATATTGTAAGTCGCACGCCCCGCCTTGCCCGGACCGGACCGTTCTGCCGCACCCTTCACCGCCTCGACCGTCTCTCCATCGATCCTGGTTTCTGAATCAAAGCTGAACAGGGTTCCGTCGAGTGCCTCGAAGCTCGTCATGACGACTTCGGAATTGATCGGCTCTCCCTCGCCTGGCGCCATACTGACGACGAGGCGCTGGCTGGAGGCCCAGCCGTCACAGGCGCGGCTCCACTCAGCTACCATTCGGCCGCGTGCGTCGACGATCTGCGAGTCGGCATCTACCCGGCCGATCTGAATTTCATAGAATGCGCGGTGAGACGCATGGGACACCAGTGCGGCTGCACTGTCGGGGATCATCAACGCCGCCAGCAATCCACCGGTGAGCGCGCGACGAAGTGTCTTGGTCTGGAAGGTCATCATGAATCCATTGTAACCGGAAAAATCCGGCGGGTTCATGTCACACAGTGAGTTGAATAGGACTAATTGGCCCAGGCAAACTGCGGGTCAACCTGTGCGGCGGCTTGCGGCGCGACCGCACCGGCGCTGCTGACCGTCATCGGACCGCATGGCGGCAAGGTACCGTCGGCGTTGCAGATCCGCAAAACCCACGCATCCGCCGCGCCCATTTGCTGGACTCTCGACAGCGGGGCATCGACCACGACCCGGTGCCAGGTCCGACCATCAATGCGCATCGAACGCACCTCAGCACCCAGCGACGCGTAGCGGTCTGCCTGTTTCCAGGCGTTGTCGATGGAATTGAAACTTCCCACCACAGACACGACGTGCGACTGGACGGACGATTGCCCCTGCGTCTGTCGGGACGGCAGCCATGCCGGCACCTGCGGCCGGGACAGCGCAACATCGTGAATTGGTGTGTTCAAATAGGCCGGGCGTGATTTCGGTGCCGCATCGGCAAAACGATCACGTGACGCACCTGTCTCACGCCATTTGGCGGCCACCGGCGCGAACGTCGCTGCGGTCTGCCGGTCACTCACGGCCACGGTGCCCGGGCCGAACCCTTCGACGAAGCTGGCAACTTCAACTGAGACCACAAAGGGATCGTCCAACGGCACCGTGCCATCGCTTCCCTGCCAGTTGTCACCCTGTGGTGCCGCCGCAACCATGATCTGTGGGCCTTCTGCGGTCTGTATGTCGTCAACCTCTGCCTCGCAAAGCTCGCGACCCTGAACCACCCGAAACAAGGCGCAATCCTGTTGCGCGACTTGGGAGATAGCGTGGTCCGTGACACTTTTTCCCGAGGCCAGATAACTGATCCCGTCCAGTGCCCATGACGCGGCCGAAATGGCGGGCGGTAATCCGCAACCGCCCAGCAAAAGCGGCAATCCAATCATGGCCAAGTTTTTTCTATGCATCACAAGCCTCCCACAGCTCAGATCGGATACTGGACCGGTGCGACTCGTGTTGCATAGAAAAAAATCAGAAGATGCCCATAAAATACTAAATTCATTGAGTTTATTATCTATTCAGGAAACTCAAAATTGGTCAAAAAATCAAATTAAACCAATAAATTCAAAGCATTATACCTGGTCAGGCCGACCGTCAATTAGGGAAATAAACTATCATATAAATCAACTGGTTATGAGGCCTTTCCCGCATCGGTCAGATTGACGACATGCCCCGGCATGGCGCATCTGTGCCCAATCGCATGAAGTGGGAAACCCGGCGCAGAGAATAACCGGTTCAGGCCCGGCACCGCCGCTAGCCGATATCGAGAACCACATTGCCGATATGCTTGGCCGCCTCAACCATCTCGTGCGCCGCGACGATATCAGTGAGCGGGAACCGCGCGGCGATGGTTGTCTTCAGCGCCCCGTCGGCGAGCATCTTGTTGAGCGCCGCAACGCCCTCGTCGCGTTCCGCATCGGTGATCGAATAGACGATGAACCATTTGAGGCTCGCGCCCTTCACAATGAAATCCTGGGCCGGGACACTCGCCATGGCATCGACCGTCCCATAGATGATGACGGTCCCGCGCGGTGCGAGAATCTGACCGTAACCCGGCGCGTTCGCCGACAGGTTCAGCTCGACGATCCGGTCCACACCCTTCCCGTCGGTCATTTCCAGAATTCTGGCCGCCACATCCTCGCTGCGATAGTTGACCACCTCGTCGGCCCCGGCCTGGCGCGCAAAATCCGCCTTCTCGTCCGAGCTGATGGTGGCAATAACCCGGGCCCCATTCGCCTTGGCAACCTGGACCGCGTGATCGCCGACCGCGCCCGCGCCGCCCTGCACCAGGATCGTCTGGCCGGCAACGTCGCCATCGAACATCACGGCCCGGTGGGCGGTGAGGAACGGAATGCCAAAGCATGCCGCTTCAGCCTTGTCGGCCCCGGCCGGCAGATCGATCACGTATTTCGCGGGCATGCAGATATATTCCGCCGCCGTGCCGAAGGGTCGCTGCCACTGGCCGTTCATCAGCCAGACGTCGCGCCCGACCCTGCCACCATCCACGCCGTCGCCCACGGCATCGATTGTGCCCGCGCCGTCGCTCTGGGGAATGATCAGCGGAAACGGGATGACACCGCCGCGTCCGCGCGCACGCGCCTTCCAGTCGGACGGGTTCACCCCAGACGTCGCGAGCCGAACACGCACCTCGCCCGGTCCCGGCTCCGGCGTCGGCTGTTCGCCGACGGTCAGAACGTCGCTGGCCGAACCCAATCGATCATAGAATGCTGCGCGCATGGAATTTCCCCTGAAAACCGTGATTTGCGGCGCATGATATAGGTCTGCGCCTGCGCAATACCAGCCTGTCGGCGACAATCCGTCACTGACGAAGAACGGCGCCAGGCAGTACGATGATCGCAAGCCCGAGCGCCCCGTTGGCGGAAGGATCCGAGAACCGCCATGTCCGACCCCGTCGAGAACGAAACCCCGTCCGGCCCGCGCGTCCCCGATCACACACCCGTGCCGCGCTACCGCACTTGGCAGGGCTGGCCAATCCTCTCTCAGGGGTTTCGGCCGTTCTTCCTGTTTGCGGGGCTGTGGGCGATCATCGCGCTCCTCATCTGGATGCACGCCTTCCTTGGGCTGCTCGAAAGCCCCGGCGCTCTGACGCCACTCGCCTGGCACACCCATGAGATGTTGTTTGGCTACGGCGCGGCCGTCATGGCCGGTTTCATGCTGACGGCGATACCGAACTGGACCGGGCGGTTGCCATTGCAGGGCTGGCCACTCGCCGGATTGGCCGGCCTGTGGATCGCGGGACGCCTCGCGATCTGGTTCTCGGACGATCTCGGCACCCCGGCGACGGCGCTGATCGATCTTGGTTTCCTCATATCCTTCGCGGTTATCGCGCTGCGCGAGATCGCCGCCGGCAAGAACTGGCGCAATCTGCCCCTCGTCCTCGCGATCACGATCCTGATCACGGCCAACGCGCTGACCCATGCCGGCTATGCCGACATCACGATCAATGGCGCCGACCTGGAACCTATTGGCACCCGCCTGGCACTGGCGGTGTTCGCGGCGATGATCATGCTGATCGGCGGCCGGGTCGTACCCAGTTTCACCCGCAATTGGCTGGTCAAGGCCGGACACACACGCTTGCCCGCCCCGTTCGGCAAGTTCGACAAGATCGCCCTCGTCGTCGGCATCGTCGCCCTGTTGGCCTGGGTCTTCGCACCATTCTCCGTTACCAGCGCCGGTCTCGTCGCCCTCGCTGCGGTCGCGCATGTTGTGCGCCTTTCTCGCTGGCGGGGACTTCCCACATGGCGCGAGCCGCTCCTCGCGGTGCTTCACGTCGGCTATGGCTGGATTCCGGTCGCCCTCGCGCTGATCGCCGCCGGCGGCTTCTGGCCCGACCGGGTGCCGCCGAGCGCGGGCATTCACGCGCTGACGGTCGGCGCGATCGCCACCATGACCCTGGCCGTGATGAGCCGGGCGATCCGCGGCCATTCCGGGCGCTCGCTGACGGCGGGGACTGTTGCCACGCTGGTCTTCATCGCGATCACATTCGCCGCTCTGGTGCGCGTTGGCACACCCTTCCACGCCGACACCTACACCGTGCATCTCATGGTCGCGGCGGCCTTATGGATTGCGGCATATCTCGGCTTTGTTCTGGTTCACGCCGGCGCGATTCTGCTGCGACCGCGCTAAACCGCAATCCGTTCAGCCCATCACCTTGCGCGCCATACGTCGACCCTTAAGCCGTCGCAGCTTCGCCTTCACGGGCCACTGGCAGAGCTCCCAGACAGACCAGCCAATCAGCAACCCGACAAAGGCGTAGGTCAGGCTCGCCGCATCGAGCGGCACGGCGAGGGTAAATGCCTCTGCAGCCGCAGACGCGATATCGCGATCACCATGCAGGGCGAGAGCAATGGGCCGCCACAGGGGTGATGCGTTCTCGATGGCAATGCGGGAGGCCTCCAGGTCAGCGAGGCGTTCGGCGAACGCACCGACGAGTTGGTCGCGCGCCGCGCCATCGCCGACGATCTGCGCGGCACCACCACCGGAAAGCTCGCCCAGGGTGCGCCGGGCCTCGTCGATATGGCCGCCGAGACGCTGCAGATAGGCCTGCACGAACCCCGGCCCCTGGGCGGCCGATGCCGCGCCCAGCGCCGCGATGGCCGCACCTATCAAAGTCAGAATTTTTGCCCATGCCCAGCGCATAGGGTGAAGCATGCAAGCCAATTAAGGCGGAGATATGAAGCGCTCACGCGCGCGAAACTCAGCCCGCCTTCGCAAGCTGCGTCTCGACCCGACCGAGCAGGAACCGCGCCCGTTCGTGTCCCTGCTCCAGCGCCCGGCTCAGCCAGCGCCGCGCTTGCGCCAGGTCCTGGCGCACGCCACGCCCTTCGAAGTACAGCGCACCCAGGTGAAACTGGGCGCTCGCCTCCCCCGCCGCGGCCAACGGTTGCCAGACCTGATAGGCGCGGGCGTAGTTCCTGGTCTCATAGGCGCGGATCCCGGCCTGTAGCGCACCCTTCTGAATCACCGGCGCGGCCGGCACGCGCGGAAGGTCCAGCAACGTGAGCTCCAGTTCGGGACGCGCCAGCCCCGCAACATCCAAACCGGGACCTGCCGGTGTCGCCGGCCTGGTCTCCACGCCAGGATAGAACTCCTCGTCATGCATCGGGTCGGCAACGACCACCGCCGCAACCGCCTCCACCGCACGCTCCGCAATGATCACCGTATCGGGCGCATCAGCGGATAAATCCTCAAGCGCTGCCACGGCGGCCTCAAGATCCCGCCCGATCCGGTCGATCTCCCGGCGCAACCCCACACGTTCGCCCGCGTGCCGGGCGCGCAGCGTGAGGTTACGGGTCTGTTCCGCTTCCAACCGCGCACGCAGCGCATCGCGCGACTGCACCGCCGTCAGATCCCGGGCCAGTGTCGGCAGGCTCCCAGCCAGCAGCACCGGTCGCACTTCGAGCCGCGCGAGAGGCACCACATCGGGAGACGGTGACGCCGATAAATCCTCACCCAGCGCCGCCATCGCTTCACCAGCCGACGCAAACGCTCGCGACAATCGCGCGATCTCGCGCATCAGGGCCGCGCGCGCCAGCTCGTGGCGCATGGCCGCAACCCGTAGCAGCTCGATCTCGTCCGCCGATGCGCTCTCTTCCAGCTGCACGCCGAGGCGTTCGATCGCCCCTTCGAGAGATTGCCGCAGCGCCGCCGCGTCGGCCGCCGCCCGTTCCCTGTCTGCACGGGCGCGCGAGCGCTCGGTATCGAGGCGTCGGTGCAGGGTCTCGATCTCACCCTTCGCCGTCGCCAGCGCGGTTTCGTTCCTGGCCGGCGTGTCGCTGCGCGACACCGGCGTGATCGGCGCACTCTGCGGGCTTTGCGGAGCCTGTACCCCCAGCCCGGGATCGGCGGGGGGTCGAGCGCCCGTCATGATCGCCTCGATCCGCGCCCGCAGGGCCCGGTCATGCTCGGCCCGCGATGCGATCGCCTCATAGGTCTCGATGGTCAGGCCGGTGGCGTCGATGGCGTCATGCATGCGCGCACGCATCTCGTCGAACAGGGCCTCGGCCCGTTCCGGTCGCCCGGCGATGTTTGCCACCGCGATCTTGGGTGAATATTCGGTACGCAACGCGCCAACGATCCGCGTCGCCCGGGCGAACGCATCCAGGGTGCGGCCGTCGTAAGCGCCGGTGGCCCCCGACAGGTCCGTCGCCGGTACGTCTGGCGGCACCACCCGCGCCTGCTGTTGCGTATCCGTTGCGGTTTGCGTCGTTTGTGTCTGTGCCAGCGCAGCGGGCGCGCTCAGCGCCGTCAGCGCGGCCAGCACAGCGCCTGCTCCGGCGAGCGCGGCCAGCCAGCCTGTGACCCGATCGGTCATGAACCTGTCTCCCCTGTTCCATCATTGCGTGGAATATCCACGCGGCATCGCAGGGCACAGCCTCACGCAGGCAGGCTTAGAGGCGAGTTAAGAATTCGGAAAGTTTTATACGATCGCGGTTGCAACCCGGTCGAAGTCGGTTGATCGGCATCAATCGCCGCGCCCTGCGGGGTGGTAGTCTGCGCGACATGGTTCGCAGCATTTTCGTCTCTATCTTCCTCGCCGCGGTTGTCTCTCTGGTCGCCAGTGATCTGTCGGCCGCAACACCCGACGGGCTGGGCGGCTCCGGCGATCCCGGGTTCCGCTTCCAGGGCGGTCGCGAGGGCGCACCGGAATTGTCGCCGGATTTCGAGAAGCGCCGCACCGAGGCCATCGCCGGCGATGCCGAGGCGGCCAACCTTCTGGGCTTCCTCTACGTCCGCGGGCGCGGCGTCGCCCAGGACCACACGGAGGCATTCCGCTGGTACGGGCTGGCTGCACAACGCGGTCACACCGAGGCCCAGTTCAACCTCGCTCTGATGCACCAGTTCGGGCTCGGCACCCCGCGCGACCCGGACCAGGCATTCGTCTGGTATCGGCGCGCGGCCGATGGCGGAAACACCTTCGCACGCTTCAACCTCGGCCAGATTTACTTGTTCGGCACCGGCGTTTCGATCGACCACGCAACGGCGGCAAAGTGGTTCCGGCTGGCGGCGGATCAGGGCCACGCCACCGCACAGCTCAATCTGGGCTTCCTCTATTTCGTTGGTCGCGGCGTGGAGCGGGACATCGCCACTGCGCTGTCCTGGTACCGCCGGGCGGCACAGCAAGGCGAACGCGACGCCCAGGTAAATCTGGCCAACCTGCTCTACAGCGGCGCGCCTGATGTCGCGGCCGATGATGATGCGCCCGATGATGCATCCGCGGCGGCGGTCGGCACACAATTGGAAACGCGGGCGCGCGTCACGATCGACCACGCCGCAGCGGCACGCTGGTATCGGCGCGCCGCCGACAGCGGCCACCCCGAGGCCCAACTCAATCTGGGTGCCCTTTATCTGCGCGGGCACGGCGTCGAAAAGGACACGGCACAGGCGCTGGAATGGTTCCACCGCGCCGCCGCTGGAGGCAACGCAGCCGCGCAATACAATATCGGTTTGTTGCACGAGGCCGGCAGGGGCGTAGCCCAAAGCGATGCCGAAGCCGCCATTTGGTACCGCCGCGCCGCCGAGGGTGAACACCACGAAGCCCGCTTCAACCTCGGGGTTATGTACGAGTACGGGCGCGGGGTCCCCCGCGATGCGGCCGTGGCGCGGGACCTGTACCGCCAGTCCGCCACCCAGGGAAACGCCAGTGCACGCTATAATCTCGGCAACCTTCTATACAAGGGGGCACCCGGAGTGCTCGCCGATGCCGACGCCGGCGCGAACTGGCTCGAAGCCGCCGCCGAACTGGGCCATGCCCGCGCGCAATTCAATCTCGGCGTGCTCTACGCACGCGGCCACGGCCGGCCGCGTGACCCGGCGCAGGCCACCGCGTGGTACCGGAAATCCGCCGATCAAGGCCATGACGCAGCACAACTCGCCCTGGGCATCGCCCACGCGACGGGCGAAGGCGCACCCAGGAATTTCGTCGAGGCCTATCGCTGGTTCGCCATCGCCGCCCGGACCGGCAACCCGCAGGCGGCGCGCAATCGCGACCGCGCGGCCAAGGCACTGTCACCCGATGACCTGATCCGCGGCCAGGACCTGGTGCGCGACTGGCTGACGGCACACGGCGTGTCGAAATAGGAACGAGGCGCCATACCCGGATCAAGTCCGGCCGTGGCGAAAACGGACTGACCTAGGCGCCGCCGTTCATCACATCCGCCATCTGCCGCTCGCGATCATCCGCCATCATGAAGCCCGCATCCTCGCGGCAATGGGCCTCGGTCTCGGCCATGATCTCGCCATTGGACAACGTCAGGTCGAACGGGTGGGCATGGGGCTGGGGCACATGCCACGGCGTGTGGACATAGATCTCGATGCGGTTGCCGTCGGGATCGTTGAAATAGAACGACCAGGCGTTGCCGTGGGTGATCATCCGGTCGACGTCCATGCCCGCAGCGGTCACCCGCTCGTAGAGCGTGCGCTGCTCGTCCAGCGAGCCGAGCAGGAACGAAATCTGCTGGGCAACGCTCTCCATCGGCGCTCCGTCGGCTCCCGCCGGCGCGTCGATCAGCACGAATTCATGGTGCTCGCCGGGATCGCTCGACATGAAGATGATCCGCGTACCGCCGTCGCCGATCTCGCCCCGGTCGGTGACGACCAGCCCCATGACGTCGGTATAGAACGCCAGCATGGTGTCCATATCACTGGTGTACAGGCCCAGATGCCTGAGTTGCGGTTTCGGAGTGATGGTCATGACAGGCTCCCGCTGCGGCTCGCGTGCATAGAATCGGAGGGGGCCGCCCGGATACCGCCCGAGACTCCCCGCAGCATCGAGCTTCCGACGCCACGACGCAGCGGTCGATGATCTGGATCAAATTGAAAATTCGCCAGAAACAATAAAAAGACAGCGTCATGCCCGGACTTGATCCGGGCATCTCTGTCCCGGCATCCCAGGAGATACGCGGGTCTAGCCCGCGTATGACGGCATTATTGGAAACGATGGCCCTATGCGTTGCCTGCCATCTTCGCGGCCATCTTCTTCTCCCAGTCGGCCGCCATCATGAAGCCCGCATCCTCGCGGCAATGGGCCTCGGTCATCTCCATGATCTCGTCGGTGGACTTGGACAAATCGAAGGGGTGCCCATGGGGCTGGGTCACGTACCAGGGGGTGTGGACGTAGCACTCGATGCGGTTCGTACTCGGGTCCTGGAAATAGATCGACCAGGCGTTGCCGTGGGTCAACATGCGGTCGATGTTGATGCCCGCGCCGACCACCCGGCCATGCATCTCGCGCAGCTGGTCGAGATCGTCGAGCAGGAACGACATCTGCTGCACGTGAACCGTCTCGCCGTCGCCCGCCGGCGGGTCGGCCAGCACGAACTCATGATGCTCGGTGGGGTCGCTCGACAGGAACACGATCCGCTGTTCCGGGTCGCCATACCGGCCGTCGTCGGTGACGGTCAGACCCATGATGTCCGTGTAGAACGCCAGCATCGCGTCCATGTCGTGGGTGTACAGGCCGACATGGCGCAGGCGGGGTTTGAAGGTCATGTCTGTCTCCAATGACGAGAGAAGCGATCTTGGGGGGCAATGATAAGCCCGCGCCGGGACCTCGTCATGTTTCAAATTGGTAGATTTCGTCATGCCCGGACTTGATCCGGGCATCCACGCCTCACGGTCACCTTCGGCAACCGGGTGGGTTTGAAACCCACCCCTACGGGAAATAACGGGGTGGTAGGGGCGGGTTTCAAACCCGCCCGTCAGGCGCCCGCCGCCTCGATATGGGCAAACAGCGCGGCGTCGAACTGCGCCGGGTTTTCCATATTCGAGATGTGCGAAGCCGGGTCCAGGATCACGCATTGCGATCCAGGCACGGCCGCATGCATCTGCTGCGACGACGCCGGCGGCGTGCTGCCGTCCGACGCACCCGTCATGAACAGGCTCGGCACCGAAATCTCTCCCAGCCGGGGCAGGTAGTTGAGGCCCTGCAGCGCGCCCGCACAACCCGTATAGCCCTCGACCGACGTCTCGCGGATCATCCGGCGCACATGATCCAGCACCGGGACGTTGGCCGGATCGGCCTGGAAATCTTCGGTGAACCAGCGCGCGACGGTCGGCTCCGCCAGCGCTTCCATGCCCTTGGCGCGGGCCAGCGCGATGCGGTCGACCCAGGGCGCGGCCCATTCCGGGTCCGCGAACGGGCGCGCGTCACAAGCCGCCATGCTCAACAATCGATCGCCATGCTCGATGGCCATGCCGAGCCCCGCCATGCCGCCGAGCGAGAGACCCACATAATGGGCCTTGTCCACGCCGAGCGCGTCCATCAGCGCGATGATGTCGCCGACCAGCATCTCGAAGCTGTAGGGGCCGGGTGCCGCCGCCGTCTGGCCGTGACCGCGGGTGTCGTAGCGCAGGATGCGGTAGCGATCCTTGAGCTGCGCCACCTCCGTGTCCCACATGGTGACATCGGTGGTGAGCGAGTTGGAAAATACGATCCACGGCGCGCCTTCCGGCCCGTCGAGCTCGTAGCGGAAATCAACGTCGTTCAGGGTGATGTTCATGGGTATTTCCTACTTCTCGGCCTTGTTCTCGCCCTTCGGCAGCACCTTCTTCAGGTGCAGCTCGCGCAGGCGCGTGTCGTCGATCTCTGCCGGGGCGCCCATCATCAGATCCTCGGCGCGCTGGTTCATCGGGAAGGCGATGACCTCGCGGATGTTGGGCTCGTCGGCGATCAGCATGACGATGCGGTCGATGCCCGGTGCCGAGCCCCCATGGGGCGGTGCACCGTAGCGGAAGGCGTTGAACATACCCGCGAACTCGCGCTCCACCGTCTCGCGGTCGTAGCCCGCGATGTCGAAGGCCTTGAGCATGATGTCGGGCCGATGGTTCCGGATCGCGCCGGACGACAGTTCCACCCCGTTGCAGATGATGTCGTACTGGTAGGCCAGCACGTCGAGCGGGTCGCCGGACTCCAGCGCCGCCATCTCGCCCTGGGGCATGGAGAACGGGTTGTGGGAGAAGCCGATCTTGCCCGTGTCCTTGTCCTTCTCGTACATCGGGTAATCGACGATCCAGCAGAAGTCGAAGCGACCCGTCGGGATCAGATCGAGATCCTCGCCGATCTTGGTGCGCGCCTTGCCGGCCAGTTCGGCCGCCGTGTCGGCATCCCCGGCGGAGAAGAACACCGCGTCGCCGTCCTTCAGGCCCGCCAGCTGCTTGAGCTTCTCGAGGCGCTCACCGGCCACGAACTTGGCGATCGGGCCCTTGCCCTCGCCGTTCTCGAGGATGATGTAGCCGAGCCCCGGCGCGCCCTCGTCGCGGGACCAGTCGTTGAGCTTGTCGAACCAGCTGCGCGGCTGCGCGCCGCCGCCCGGTGCGGGAATGGCGCGCACGGTGCCGCCCTTGGCCACCAGCCCGGCGAAGATCTTGAAGTCGGAGCCGGCGAACACCTCGGCCACGTCGGCGATCTCGATCGGGTTGCGCAGGTCGGGCTTGTCGTTGCCGTATTTCAGCATCGAGTCCGCATACGCGATCCGCGGGAACGGCGTCGGCGTGACCGACCAAGCCGCGTCCCGGTTGAAGCCCGCGAATTCCTCGAACACGCCCGCGATCACCGGCTCGATGGCGTTGAACACGTCATCCTGGGTGGCGTAGGCCATCTCGAAATCGAGCTGATAGAACTCACCCGGCGAGCGGTCGGCACGCGCGTCTTCATCCCGGAAGCACGGCGCGATCTGGAAATACTTGTCGAAGCCCGCGACCATCAACAGCTGCTTGAACTGCTGCGGCGCCTGGGGCAACGCATAGAACTTGCCCGGATGCAGGCGCGACGGCACCAGATAGTCGCGCGCGCCCTCGGGCGACGACGCGGTCAGGATCGGGGTCTGGAATTCCTTGAAGTCGGCCTCGATCATCCGCCGGCGGATCGACGCGATGACGTCGTTGCGCAGCAGGATGTTGCGCGCAACCTTCTCGCGGCGCAGGTCCAGATAGCGGTAACGCAGGCGGATTTCCTCGCCCGTGTCCTCGTCGGAGTTCACCTGCAGGGGCAGCTGGTCGGCGGCGTTCTCGACGTTGACCTCGGCGATGCCGACCTCGACCGAGCCGGTCGGGATGGTCGCGTTGGTCGTCTCCGCGGAGCGCGCGACAACGGGGCCGGTCACGGTGATGACCGATTCCAGCCTTGCGCCCTCGACGGTCTCGAAAATCGGGCTCGACGTGTCGATCACGCACTGGGTGATGCCGTACTGGTCGCGCAGATCCACGAACAGAAGGTTGCCATGATCGCGCTTGCGGTGGATCCAGCCCGACAGGCGGACGGTTTCGCCCGCATTCTCGTCGCGCAGTTCACCACAGGTATGAGTTCGATAGGGATGCATGTTTCGTCCCAAAGAGGCTGGTTAAAAGCTGGAATTCGGCCCTTTTGGGCCTGTCGGGCCAATGGCCACGGATCGCCCGCGCCTGTCAAGGCCGGACCGAGTATTCCGGGATGACCCCGGGCGGGTTGGAAACCCGCCCCTACATCTATGCGGACGTGCAACAAGGCATCCGACGAAACCGTCAATACCGTAGGGGCGGGTTTCCAACCCGCCCGACTCGCACCTTCCCCACCCACTCGAATCCCTGTAGAAATTCCGCCCATGAACGTCATTAAAGATACGGATGCGCTCGCGAGCTTCTGCGACGCGCTGTCTACCGCCGATTACATCACCGTCGACACCGAGTTCATGCGCGAGAGCACGTTCTGGCCGATCCTTTGCCTGGTACAGGTCGCGGGGCCCGAGGACGAGGCGATCATCGACCCGCTCGCCGACGGGATGGACCTCACGCCGCTCTACGACCTGATGGCCGACGAGAACGTGCTCAAGGTGATGCACGCGCCCAAGCAGGACATCGAAATTTTCCATCACGAAGGCGGCGTCACGCCCAAGCCGCTGTTCGACACCCAGATCGCGGCCATGGTCGCCGGGTTCGGCGACCAGGTCGGCTACGAGACCCTGATCGCCAAGCTGACGAAAATCCGCCCCGACAAGGGCAGCCGCTTCACCGACTGGTCCCAACGGCCGCTGACCGATGCCCAACTCGAATACGCGCTGGGCGATGTCACCCATCTGCGCCCCGCCTATGAGAAGCTGCGCCGCCGGATCGAGGAGAACGGCCGCCTCGAATGGGTCGAGGAGGAGATGGTCAAGCTCGCCGACCCGGCCCTGTATGAGGTGGTCCCGGAAAATGGCTGGCGGCGGCTCAAGCCCAAGCGCAACCAGCCGAAATACCTGGCCATGCTGCAGGCCGTCGCCGCGTGGCGCGACCGCGAGGCAATGGCGCGTGATCTGCCGCGCAACCGGCTGATGCGCGACGATGTGCTGGCCCAGATCGCGGCCCGCCCGCCCGAGGATGCCCATTCCCTGTCGCGGGTCCGGGGCATACCGAAGAATTTCGCCGAAGGCCGGCTCGGCCAGGGATTGCTGGCGGCGATCGCCGAAGGCGAAGCCCTGCCCCTCGATCAGGCGCCGACGATCCCCGAACCGCTGGATCTGCCGCCGGGTGCCGGCGCGCTGATGGATTTGCTCAAGGTGCTGCTCAAGTTCAAATGCGACACCAACCAGGTCGCGCAGAAACTCATCGCGACCGTGCCGGATCTGGAAGCGATCGCGGCCGACGACAATGCCGATGTGGCGGCCCTCAGGGGTTGGCGCCGGGAAATCTTCGGCAACGACGCGCTGCGTCTCAAGGCCGGTGAAATCGCGCTGGCCGCCGGGAGCGGCCTGGTGCGTATCGTCGAGGTTGTGCCCGAAGGCGAAGCGAACGACGAAGCCGCCGAATAGCGTTCTGCGCGCTGCTTAAACTTTCTCGCGCAGCCCGTCGCCCTTGATCACGCCCGACACGCCGAACAACTTCGCCAGTGCCGCGAACCGGGAGCTCACCAGGTCGCCGAACAGATCGGCATGACCCGGCGCTAATGTCAGGGTCAGTTGCTGGGATTTGAGCTTCAGCCCGACACCCTCAAGCAACACCGCGCTCCCGCCCGTGAGGGTCTCGGCCAGGCGCAGGGCCGCGCCCAGGCGGCGTGACCAATCGACATCCTCCGGGGTGAGCAACGCATTCGCCACGCGCAGGGTGGCGCCGCCCTTGGCGCCCGTGTAGCGGCGATAGACCGCCAGCGCGATCTTGGTCTTCTCCGCATGGGACAGGGCGAGCAGCGGCAGGCGCAGAATCCGGAAATAGACCTGCTCGGCCCGATAATCCGGGTGCTCGTGCCAACCGATATCGGCGAGCAGGCAGGCGGCCCGGCGCAACCGGCGCAGGTTTTCTTTCTCGCCGACAAACAGGGGGTCGACCCAGTCGAACAGCGCGGTGCCCGAGCCCAGTGCGCGGCTTTCACGGGCCGCGAGATGTTCGCAGGCAACGATCAGCGGGTCGGCGGCGCGGGTCTCTTCGTCGAGGGCGTCGAACTGGGATCCCTCGCGAATACCGTTGGCGGAAAATACGACCTGCTCGGCCTTCGAGGTCCGGATCAACCGTGCGAGCACCGTCGCCGCGATCGGCAACGTGGATACGCGCGCGCGCGGCACGGCGCTGATCCGCGACAGGCTCTCGGCACCCAGCCCGGCGACCAGCTCGCAAAAATCGAACGTCTCCCGGCCGGTCATCCGATAATTGTGGATCACACGCAGGGGATATTTGGTCTGCACCATGTGCAGCCGCGCCAGGGCACGCCAGGCGCCGCCGACAGCGTAGATCGCGCCGCCATCGACTGCGCCACGAATCCAGGGGAATGTCGAAAGCACCTCGTCGATGTGGTCCGCGAGCCCGCCATTGTCCTCGCCCAGCGTCGCCGCCAGACGCAGTGGGCCGAGCGGCAGGCTGCCATGCTCGCCAACCTCTCCCGCAGAAACCGCGGCAAGCTCCAGGCTGCCGCCGCCGAGATCCGCGGCCACGCCATGCGCTTCGGGCAGGCCACTGATCACGCCGCAGGCGGCAAACCGGGCCTCCTGGTCACCATCGAGCTGCGCGACAGAACGGCCGAAGATCGCTTCGACCCGTTTGAGAAATTCCGCGCCGTCCGCAGCCTCACGGGTCGCTGCGGTCGCCACCAGCATCGTGTCCTCGACACCCATGGTCCGCACAATCGCGGCAAACCGCGGCAGGTTGGCCAGGGCCTGGGTCACACCGTCCGGGTGGAGCCGGCCGGTCGCGGCCAAGTCGCGGCCAATACCGCACGTCACGCGCTCGTTGAATACAACCGGCGCGGCGCGGGAACGGTCACGAAAGACGACGAGTCGGATCGAGTTCGACCCGATATCGACGACGGCCGCCGGCCCGCCCACCAAAGGAGAGCGATTAGGCATCGTCGTCGCGGAATTGGTCGGCGTGGAGGAAGCCTAGTCCGGATGCGCAAGCAGTTGCGGCGCGCTGCCGGGCTTCTTCAGCGCGCTGCCACGCCCAGACAGGCTGGGATTGGTCATGAAATATTTGTGCGCGTTGAATGGGTCCTGCTCGCGGCTCGTGTCGATCCGGATGTAGGTGCCATCGGGCTCCATGACCCAGCTTTGGGCGCGATCCAGCAGATTCGCAACCAAGATCTGGTCGAGAATTTGCTCATGCACGGTGCCGCTTTCGATGGGCACCAGAAGCTCCACCCGACGGTCGAGATTGCGCGGCATCCAGTCAGCGGATGAGATAAAGAGCTTCGCCTGGGGCGACGGCAGTTCTGCGCCCGATCCGAAGGCCATGATGCGCGAATGTTCGAGGAACCGTCCGATGATGCTCTTCACCTCGATATTCTCGCTCAAACCCGGCACACCGGGGCGCAGGCAGCAGATGCCGCGAATGGCCAACCGGATCAGCACACCGGCCTGGGATGCCCGGTACAGCGTGTCGATGATGTCACCATCGACCAGGCTGTTGAACTTCGCCCAGATTTCCGCCGGCCGACCCGCCTGGGCATGTGCAATTTCTCCCTCGATGCAGTCCATCAGGGTTTCGCGCAGATTGACCGGCGCGACCGCGACCTTCTCCAGCCCCTCGGGCCGGGCATATCCGGTCATGTAGTTGAACACCCGCGAGGCGTCCTGACACAGCATCGGGTCCTTCGTCAGGTAGCTGATATCCGTGTAGATCCGGGCTGTGATCGGGTGATAGTTGCCTGTCCCGAAATGGGCATAGGTCCGCAGATCACTGCCTTCACGCCGGTGCACGAGGCTGATCTTCGCGTGGGTCTTGAGGTCAATGAATCCGTAGACGATCTGTACGCCCGCCCGCTCCAGCTCGCGGGCCCAGCGGATATTCGCCTCTTCGTCGAAACGCGCCTTGAGCTCAATCAGCGCCGTCACGGATTTCCCGGCCTCGGCGGCTTCAATCAGGGCGCTGACGATCGGTGAATCCTCGGATGTGCGATAGAGCGTCTGTTTGATCGCGACAACCTGGGGATCACGCGCGGCCTGGCGCAGGAACTGCACGACCACGTCGAAGGATTCGAACGGGTGGTGGACGACGATGTCCTTGGCCCGGATCGCCGCGAAGCAATCACCGGCGAAGTCGCGAATACGCTCGGGGAAGCGCGCGTTGAAAGGCTCGAACAGAAGATCGCGCCGGTCATCGACGATGAGTTCCTTGGTCCGGTCGAGACCGGGCATCCCATCGAGGACGAACACATCCTCCTCATCGACGCCGATTTCCTCGGTCACGAAGCGCCGCAAATCCGGAGGCATTTCCGCATCAATTGTCAGCCGGATCACCGAACCGCGACGACGGCGTTTGAGCGCGGATTCGAAGAGACGGACCAAATCTTCCGCCTCTTCCAGCACTTCGATGTCGCTGTCTCGTATGACCCGGAACGTGCCCACACCGCGCAGCTCGAAGCCCGGAAAGATCCGGTTGAGGAACATGGCGACGCATTTTTCGAGCAGGACGAAACGCGGGCGCTCGCCGGGCAGGCGAATAAAACGCTCGATCTGTCCTGGCAAGGGCAGGAGGCCGATCATCAGCCGGTTGTCGCTCGCCCGGTACAATTCCAGCGCCTGTGCCAGCCCGAAATTCGGGATAAACGGGAACGGATGGGCGGGATCAACGGCGAGCGGCGTCAGGACCGGGAAAATCGTGGTCATGAACCGGTTTTCGAGCCAGGCAGCTTCTTCGTCGCTCAGTTCGTCCGGTTCGACGACCGCGATATCACTCGCCCGCAGTTCCTCGACAAGGGTGAGCCAGATTTTCTGCTGCGCCGCCATCAGCGCCCCGGCCCGCGCATTTATCGCCACCAGCTGTTCGCTTGGTGTCAGGCCTTCCTGGGTCACAGACGCGATCCCGGCCTCGACCTGTCCCTTCAGGCCCGCAACCCGAACCATGTAGAACTCGTCCAGGTTCGACGCGGAAATCGACAGGAAGCGCACGCGCTCGAGCAGCGGATGGCTGTGATTCTCGGCCTCTTCGAGCACGCGTTCGTTGAACGCCAGCCAAGAGAGCTCGCGGTTGATGAACCGTTCCGGAGAATCCAACCCGATCCCGGGGACCGAGTCAGGATTTAATGCTGCGTCTTCAGCGACCACGGGGACCATTTTTTGCAAAGGATTACAGGCGCATGCGCGCCATTCAGCCGTCTAGGCTAACGATATCGGATCATGTCCGCAATTTATGACGGACCGATGACAGATTGGTGTCAGACAAAATCGTCGAGAATTTCCCGCGCCAGCGGGACCGTCACAGGCCGTGCACGTTCGAGCGCGGCGGAATCAATCGCGGCAACAATATCGGCGACGGCGGCGAAGGAACGCTCCATGCGTGCCATCAGGTAAAGCACGACATCCTCACCCACACGCAATTGCCGGTCGCGAAACAACTTGACCATCAACGCCGCCAGCAGGTCGTCGTCGGGCGCCGATATGCCGGCCCCGGCCAGGGCCTTCAGCCGCGACGCCAGATCGGCGAGACCGACATTCCAGCGCGCGGGCGCCTCGCGCCCCGCGAGCAACAACGCGCCGTCCGTCTCAAGCACGTAATTGTAGAGATGCAACAGCGCCTCTTCGCCGTCCCGATCGCCCGCAAGCTGGTCCGCATCGTCGACGAATAGAAATCTGTTGCGCGCGCGCAACTCCGAGCCATCTGACGCGCGCACATCGTCGGGTCCGATCAGGATCCCGCCACTCACATCGCACCAGACATGTCCGAGATGCGTCTTGCCCGAAGCCGCCGGGCCCCAGATCGCGAGTGCGCGGGCAGGCCAATCCGGCCAGCGATCCATCCACTCCACCGCTTCCGCATTGCTGCGCGAGACCAGGAAGTCGGATCGCCCCCGGGCCGTACGATGCCCCAAATCCAAGACAAGTTGCCGGCTCACGGATCGATCCAATCAGTTGACCGCCAGGCGGACGACATGGGTCACCAGCGCCCGGAGGCCCGCCTGGGTGGCCCCGGACGGTTGCGCGTTGACCGGCTCGAGACCGGTGCTTTCAAGAATCAAATCGAACCGCTCGAAGGCGCGGGTCAGCCGCGCAACATCTCCGCGGTGATTGATCACGATCTCCGCCGACATGGCCGTAAGCGCGACGACCTGAATATCGGTGACGGCGGGCACACGGGAAATTCGCCCGCGGATATCGACCCAGTTTTTCAAATTCGAAATGGGGACTGCCGCCCGCAATTGGCCAATCTCACCAGAGGTGAGCGCACTCGCGGCCTTCCACTCATCCTCGATAATCTCACGGATCTCGCCGACCGCGCGCGCGAGTATGACGTGCTCGGTCTCGTCTTCCTGCCCGGTAACGGAAATGCTGAAAGGGCTCATCTCCGGCAACCCAACGGGCACACTGACGATATCGCTGCGCAGAATGCCAGGCTCCACCTCGAAAATATTGGCGATCGTGACCACCACCCCGCGGGCACCATAGCGCGCGGCGAAGCGCGCCAGGACATCCGGATCACCATCGACGGCCTGATCCACCGTGAGCCCCGACAGGTCCGACAGATCTCCGATCGGCGCCAACATGGGAACAAGGCCGGTTCCCTCGGGATGGTTTCGCCACGCCTCACGCCAGGGGTTGGGGTCATCCCAAAGCAGATAGCGCGCGGGAGTCGCCAGGACGGGGATCACCGTCAGCGGCCGGCTGCGCAATTCGGAGAACGGTACAGCGGACAGGCGGAAGAGGTTTCGCACTGCATCCGGTTTGAAGGTGACCGTTAAATTCGCGAGATAGCGCACATCCGACGTCTTCTCTCCGTCGATCTGGATTGCGTCGACGAGAAAACGCAGCGTGTCGGGTTCGATGCCCGCGGCAATGCCGCGGTGCACACTGCGGGTCAATCGCGCCTCAAGCCGCGCGAACGCCTCGCGTTGTCCCTTGGCAAGAGCGCTTGCACGCGCGGCCGTTGCCGTTTGGGCGCTTTCGTCCAGCGCCACATCACGGACGACGAAAATGTCCTCAAGCGCAGATTGCTGTGCCTGCAGAGCGGACGATCCGACGAACGAAACGACACCCGCAGCGAGCAACCACATGGCGAGAACGAGACTAAATTTTTGCAGCGCGCGACACATTGCAAATGACCTTGAAACACCTATTCTGACGTACCGATACGGCGTGATTCGCGGTCTACATGACCACTGCGCCGCGAATGTGGCAAAGCAATAGCACGAATGATGCGCGATGCGCGCGAGGAGACGGACACTGGGGCTTTCCTACAAAGACGCCGGCGTGGATATTGCGGCCGGCAACGCCCTTGTCGAGACCATCAAGCCGTTGGCGGCGTCGACGCAACGCGCCGGCTCGGTCGATGGGCTCGGTGGTTTTGGTGCACTTTTCGATCCCAAGGCGGCGGGATTCAAGGACCCGATCCTGGTTGCAGCGACGGATGGTGTCGGGACCAAGCTCAAGCTGGCCTTCGAAACCGGCCGCTTCGACACGCTGGGTATCGATCTGGTTGCGATGTGCGTCAACGACCTCGTCGTTCAGGGCGCCGAGCCGCTCTTCTTTCTGGATTACTTCGCAACCGGCGGGCTGGACCCCGAAGTCGCGGCTGCGGTCGTCTCGGGAATCGCGGATGGCTGCAAACAAGCCGGCTGCGCCCTCATCGGGGGCGAAACGGCTGAAATGCCTGGTCTCTATGCGAGCGGCGAATTCGACCTTGCGGGGTTTTCGGTCGGCGCCATGGAGCGTGGCACGGCCTTCCCGCGACCCGACCGCCCGGTCGAAGCCGGCGACCTTGTCATTGGTCTCGCCTCCAGCGGCGTGCACTCGAACGGCTATTCCCTTGTGCGCAAAATTGTCGAACACGCGGGGAGCAACCTGGCTGACCCCGCACCTTTTGATGGCGAACAGGAACTCGGCGCGGCACTCCTGACGCCGACACGCATTTACGTGCGCGCCTGTCTCGCAGCGGTGGCTCTGCCGGCGCTCAAGGGCTTTGCCCACATCACCGGCGGCGGCCTGCTCGAGAATATACCGCGCGCACTTCCCGCAGGCCTCGGGGCGGCGCTCGACGGAACCCGCTGGACAGCACCACCCGTTTTCGACTGGCTTCGACAGGCCGGGGGTGTCGATGACATGGAGATGGCGCGCACATTCAATTGCGGAATTGGCATGATCGCCTTGTCGCAAGCGGATGGCGCCGATGACATCGTCAACGGCCTCAACGCCGCGGGTGAGGATGCACGGATCATCGGTGAGATCACATCCTCCACAGACGCCGCAGTCGAGATTTCGGACCTGTCGGCTGCCCTCGGCGGGGCCGCATGATCCGCCTGAAGGTCGGCGTCCTGATTTCCGGCCGGGGCTCCAACCTGCAGGCCCTGATAGCCGCCTGCGCGACACCCGGTTTTCCCGCCGAAATCGTGCTGGTCGTTTCGAACAAACCGAACGCGCAGGGTCTCGATCACGCCAGGGCCGCGGGAATAGAGACCTCTGTGATCGAGCATGGCGCATTCCCGGACCGCGAAAGTTTCGATCGGCAGGTCGACGAAAAACTCAGAGCATCAGGTGCGGAACTTGTCTGCCTTGCCGGCTTCATGCGCCTCCTGTCCAGCTGGTTTGTCGAGGCCTGGCGCGACAAGGTGGTGAATATTCACCCCTCACTCCTCCCGGCCTTTAAAGGTATCGACGCCCACGCACAGGCGATCGCGGCCGGTGTTCGCCTGAGCGGCTGCACCGTGCATATCGTGCGCCCCGAGATGGATGCCGGGCCGATCCTCGTGCAGGCCGCCGTCCCGGTCCTGCCTGACGATGACGACGATACGCTCGCGGCCCGCATTCTGGAGGCCGAGCATCTTTGCTACCCCCACGCCGTCCGGCTCCTGGCGGAAGACAGGGTCAAAATCCTCGATGAGCGTGCGATCATCGACATGCCGGATATGGTCACCGGCCCGCTGATTCACCCTCGACCCGTGTGACATGCGAAAAACCTCGCCGAAGGGCTTTGACGCCCCCGGCGGTCGCGTATAAAACTCAGGCTAACGCTCAACCGGAAACATGCGAGTGAACATGTCCGACGATATTATGAATCTCGAACGCCGCTGGAAAACCTGGACTGGTTTTCTGCGCTTTATGTCCTATTCGGGAATCGCGGTTACGATTGCCCTGCTCATCATGTGGTGGACAATCGTCTAACCAACCCCCGCCATGCCGGATCAGGCGTGGCGATCAGCCGACGATCTCATTCTCTTTGAAGAAGAACGCGATCTCTTCGGCCGCGGTCTCTGGCGCATCCGAACCATGCACGGAATTCGCCTCGATCGATTCCGCGAACTCCTTGCGGATCGTGCCCTCTGCCGCATCGGCGGGATTGGTGGCGCCCATGATCTCGCGATTGCGCGCGATCGCGTCCTCGCCTTCCAGCACCTGAACGACGACCGGGCCGGACGTCATGAACGCGACCAGATCGTTGAAGAACGGACGCTCGCGATGAACGCCGTAAAATTCCTCGGCCTGCTCGCGGCTGAGATGAATGCGGCGCTGGGCCACAACGCGCAATCCGGCGTCCTCGAACTTGGCAATGATCTTGCCGGTCAGGTTCCGCTTCGTCGCGTCGGGTTTGATGATCGAGAACGTGCGCTCGAGGGCCATGGGTATGCTCCGGTCTGGAATGAAAATGTCGGCGCGTTATATCCAGCGCGCACGGCGGCGACAAGGCATCGATGATGACTTTGATCGGTCCGCAGCGGTGATTGTCGCTATCCGGTAGCTTTCTGTTCCCAACCGCCGCGCTCAGTTTGCTGCCAATAGGTCAGGTCGTGCCCGGCATCTTTGTAAATCTGCCAGCGTGCGCGCGCCGCGCTCACGGTCGCATCGTCGCGCCCGTCAAACAGTTCGCAAACGAGATCAAAACCACCGGGATCGGCAGACTGCGCTCCGTCGGCGAGAAACAGGACCCGCGCGTCGTTGGGGTTTTCATCCTGGTCGGTAAGCCACACCGGCTGCAGTGCCGCATGCCCGTCCGTCTTGCTGCCGTGTGGCAGGAACACACGGTCATTGTACGTCCAGAGATGCGTGTTGAGATCCTCGACGCGTTCGGGCGAGCCCGCAATGACGATCGCACGGCGCCCATCGCGCACAACTGTCCGTTCGAGCATGACAGGCAACACCTCTTCCAGGGTGCGGCGCGTCAGATGATAGAATCGGATCTCCGTCACGGTGTAGGTGGACCTATTTCTCGTAGTGGTCGCGAACGAACTGATCGAGCGTACGAACGGCGAAACCGGTGGCGCCTCGCGCCATCAGCGGCAGTTCCTTGTCCGACCAGGCGACACCCGCGATATCCATATGCGCCCAGGGCACGTCATTGGTGTAACGCTGCAGGAACTGCGCAGCGGTGATGCTGCCGCCCCAGCGCGGTCCAACATTCTTCATGTCGGCGCGCGGCGTGTTGATTTGCCGGTCAAAGGCATCATCCAGCGGCATTCGCCATATTTTCTCGCCGACACCCTGGCTCGAAGACACGATACGTTCCGCCAAGCCGTCATCACTGGCGTAGAGGCCGGCATATTCGCGCCCCAGCGCCACCATGATCGCGCCCGTCAGGGTCGCGAAGTCGATCATCACGTCGGGCTTGAACCGCTTTTGCGTGTACCAAAGCGCGTCCGCCAGCACGAGGCGACCTTCGGCATCGGTGTTGATCACTTCAATCGTCTGACCCGACATCGATGTCACGATATCGCCGGGCCGCTGGGCATTTCCGTCGGGCATGTTCTCGACCAGACCGACCACGCCAATGACGTTGGCCTTGGCCTTCCGCCCGGCGATGGCGCGCATCGCGCCGATGACGGTCCCCGCACCGCCCATATCCCAGATCATGTCTTCCATGCCGCCGGCCGGCTTGATTGAAATTCCACCGGTGTCAAAGGTGACGCCCTTGCCGATAAACGACACGGTCTTGGCATCGCGGCCGCCCCCGTTCCAGCGCATTACCACGAGCTGGGATTCGCGCACGCTGCCTTGCCCCACGGCCAGCAAGGCGTTCATCCCGAGCTTGCGCATCTGGGCCTCGCCCAGCACCTCGACCTTGACGCCGAGCTTCGTCAGCTTGCGGCACTGCGCGGCCATCCATTTGGGTGATTTTACATTGCTCGGCTCCGACACGAGATCGCGGGCCATATCGACCCCGTCGGCCACGGGCGCAAGCACTGCGTATCGCCGGCGCGCATCCGCAGCTCCCTTCACCATGATTTGAAGACGAGACAAACTTTTCGAGCCACCCCGGCCCTTCGAACCGGTCAGGTATTTGTCATACTTGTAGGACCGCAAACGCGCGCCGATCGCAATACTGGCCGCCAGTTCACCGCCGCGCACCTTGGCTCCCGTCATCTCCGCGATAATTGTCGCAGAAGAATCCGAAATTCCGCCGGCAGCCTTGTATATCTGCGCGCCGATTTCCTGCGCACGCAGCGCATCCATATCCTTGGCATCGCCGGCTCCGATCAGCAAAATTGTCGTCTTTTCCCTGCCCTGAGGCGCGAGAACCGACAAACTTTCGCCCTTCTTTCCCGCGAAACTCGCCGCCTTCAGAGCGCGCGACAGCGCACCCTTGGTTGCCTTGTCGATTGCCTTCGCACTGGTTCCAAGCCGCGCATCTGCATCAACCAGAAAAACGAGGAGGCCGCTCGTGGGCAATTTCGGTTCGGCGAAGGAAATTTTCATGACGATCCAATCCATAATTATGCGGGACACAGGCTGCGACACGCCGTCGAAAGCTGTTCGAGATTTAGAGTACCCACGAACCGGGCGCAAGGCATGGCCCACCGGTGCGGGAAGTGTTTTTCCCGGCCGGGCGATCTGTTACAAACAATTCGACAAGCAGGTCTTTGTTTTACGAATCAGCAACTTGAGAGACGTTTCCGGGGAAACGTCAAACCGGGAGCATCCATGACGTCGATCAGCGGATACATATTCCGGCAACTGGCATTCGCCAGCCTGTTTGTGGCCGGCGCGCTCATCTTGCTGATTTCGCTCTTCGGATCTCTCCGGTTGATCGACTTCATCGTCAACCGCGGCTTGCCGATCACGGTTCTTTTCGAGATGACCGCCCTCAACCTGCCAAAGTTCATGGCCGTCGTGCTTCCGATCGCAATCTTTGCCGCCATACTCGTGGTCTACAATAAACTCACGAACGACAGTGAGCTTGTCGTTATGCGCGCCGCCGGCGTCGGCCAGATGTCCCTCGCCCGGCCGGGCCTGATGCTGGGCTTACTCGGCGTGCTCATCGGATTCGCGCTGCAACTGTATCTGGTGCCCGCGTCGACCCATGCCTTCAAGTTGCAGCAGTTCAACTATCGCAACAGTTACGGAAGCGTGCTGTTGCAAGAGCAACGTTTCAACACCCCGGTCGATGGTTTGACCATCTATATCCGCGAGCGCTCCGGCGAGGGTGAGCTGCGCGGGATTTTTGCCCATGATTCCCGCGATCGCGAACGCCCGGTGACCTACACCGCCGAGCGCGGCACCGCGAGTCAGACAGGCCAGGGAACCCGGATCGTCCTCTTCAACGGCAGCCAGCAGGAAGTCGACCGGGAGTCAGGGCGCCTGACTTTGTTCAATTTCGACCAGTATTCGCTCGACCTCAGCCTCCTCAGCCAGGATGTCTCCACGCGATGGCGAGAGCCCGAGGAACGCTTCCTGGATTCGCTCTTGTGGCCAGGAGACGGGCTCCACGACCGAACCTACTCGACCCAGCTCATCGCCGAAGGCCATCGGCGCCTTTCCAGCCCACTCCACATATTGGCTTTCGCCGCCGTCGCTATGGCGGTGCTGCTTTCCGGCGACTTGAACCGCCGGGGACAGGCCGGCCGAATATTGTTCGCTATTGCCCTGATTTTCGCCCTTCAGGTCGCAGCGCTCGGATTGTTTAATGTTTCGCGGAATTCACTGGCGATCATTCCCTTCAGCTACGCTTTGCCGTTGGGCGCGATCGCGCTCTCGATCTATTGGTTGGTGCGTGTTCCCCGCCGCAGATCTATCGCCATCGCACCCGCAGATGCTTAGGCCGCCACGCCCGTGATCGCTTCGCGCACCATCTCCTTCTATATCCTGCGCCAGTTCCTGATCTGGTTCGTGATCATGTTCGCAACGATCGTTGCAGTCATCATGCTGATCGATGCGGTGGAGCTGTTGCGCCGGGGCAGCGGACGGAGCGAGGCAACCTTCAGCGTCATCACCAGCATGGCGTTGTTGCGTACGCCTTTCCTGGCACAGGAGGCCGTGCCCTTTGCGGTCATGTTCGGCGGCATATTCACGTTCCTGCGCCTCACCCGGAACCACGAACTTGTCGTGCTGCGCGCAGCCGGCGTTTCGGTTTGGCAGTTCCTGACCCCGGCGATCATCGCTGCGGTCGCGCTCGGCATCATCAACATCACCGTCGTTAATCCCCTTTCCGCAGTGCTGTTGTCTCAATTTGAAGAGCTCGAAGGCAGATATCTTACGGGCCGCTCCTCCCTTCTGGCCGTGTCCGCCGAGGGAATATGGCTACGCCAGAACAGCGATGATGGCGCCGGACAAACAGTAATCCATGCCGCGCGAGTACAACCCGACGAACTTCGGCTGGAGCAGGTCATCGTTTTCGAATTCGCCGACGATGACAAATTTATCGGCCGAATCGACGCCAAGAGCGCCTTGCTTCTGAATGGGAGATGGGAGCTCTCCGAGGCATGGCTCACCCGGCCTGGACGCGCAGGCGTTTTCGTCGCCAAGAAAAATCTCGCGACCGACCTGACCCCCGACAAGATTCAGGAAAGTTTCGCCAGTCCCGATACAGTTGCGCTTTGGAATTTGCCCCGCTTTATAAGAGTGCTTGAAGAGACCGGGTTCTCGCCGGTCGCACACCAGCTCCAGTTCCACGCGCTTCTGGCGGAGCCGGTGCTGCTGGCCGCAATGGTTTTGATCGCAGCAATATTCTCTCTCCGGTTAACCAGACGCGGCGGCACAATCGTCCTCGTTGGCGCCGGCGTCCTGGCCGGGTTCTTTTTGTTTCTCCTGACGAACGTCATCCAGGCACTCGGCCTGGGGGCGAGCGTACCCGTGATCCTCGCGGCCTGGACTCCGGCGGGGGTCAGCCTGTTGATCGGCCTCACATTTCTCCTGCATCTCGAGGACGGATGATGCCGTCGCGCGCACTCTGGATTGCGATGGGGCTAT
Organism: Rhodospirillaceae bacterium; assembly: GCA_018667335.1. Lineage (GTDB taxonomy): Bacteria > Pseudomonadota > Alphaproteobacteria > UBA6615 > UBA6615 > UBA8079. The sequence goes on along the minus strand of JABIVD010000051.1, from coordinate 45,900 downwards.
TTGCCGTGGTGGTGAGCGGCCCGGCAGCCTTCGGACAGCAAGTGGATTCAGAACAGCCGGTCCTGATGACGGCGGATGATTTGTCCTTTGACGAAGACCTTGGGACCGCGACGGCGCGTGGGAATGTGGAAATTGTCCAGGGTGAACGAATACTGAATGCGGACGCCGTCACCTATAACCAGCGTGACGACATCGTCACCGCGACCGGCAACGTGGTGCTGCTCGAGCCGACGGGCGAAGTGTTGTTTGCCGAGTTTGCGGAACTTACATCCGATATGCGTGAAGGTTTCTTGCGCGGGTTCCGGATGCTCCTGAATGACGATTCCCGGCTTGCCTCCGTCAGTGCGCAACGCCGCGGAGGGGTCGAGACGGAGCTCACCCGGGCGGTTTATTCGCCATGCCGCAATTGCCTTGGATTTGATGATGAACCGCTGTGGCAGATCAAGGCACGCCGCGTTGTGCACAACGCCGAAGAACAGGAGGTCGTCTATCGCGATGCCACTCTGGAATTGCTCGGCGTCCCCATCGCCTATACCCCGTATCTCAGTCACCCGGATCCGACCGTCCAACGCAAATCCGGCATCCTGACCCCGACATTCGGCACTTCGAGCTTACTGGGGTCGAATATCCAGGTGCCCTATTTCTGGGCAATCTCGGATGAAAGCGACCTGACGTTCGATCCCATTCTTTCGACCGACCAACTGCCTGTCGTGACAGGTGAGTACCGCGAGAGGTTCGCCAGCGGCGAAAACCGCACACGCGTGTCGTTTACCCGCGACGACGCCCAGACCGACAAGGATCGGTTTCGCGGGCACATCGATTCCGAAACCCGCTTTTCAATCGACGAACTCTGGCGCTGGGGCGCAGACATCCGGCTCGCCAGCGATGACACTTATCTCGGCCGCTACGGTTTCAGGAGCGACGACACCCTCACCAATCGCCTCTATGTCGAAGGCTTCGGTTCACGCTCCTACGCCGTCGCCGAGGGCCTCTACTTTCAGGGATTGAATGACGAGGATATCCAGGAAGAAACGCCCATCGTCGCGCCGAACCTTGAGTATAGCTACATCAGTCCGCCCGGTGGTTTTGGCGGAATGACGACTCTCGACGCGAATTTGCGCGCGCTAACTCGCGAGGTGGGTGCCACCAGTCAGCGGATCAGCCTCACGCCCGGCTGGCAGATATCCCACACCGACAGTTTGGGCTCGATTACCAGTTTTCGTACATCGGTCCAGGGCAACCTCTACAACGTCAACGATGCAGGAACAGAGAGCGGTCGCGAAAATGACGTTGCCGGTCGTATTTTTCCGCAGGCCATCGTCAGTTGGCGATACCCTTGGGTTCGACGCTCGGGCCCGAACAGTCAGATATTCGAGCCACTGTTGGCACTCGTCGTTGCGCCAAACGCCGGCAATCCGGATGACATTCCCGACGAAGACAGCCAAAGCATTGCCTTCGATGAAACCAATCTGTTCGACGCAAACAGGTTTTCGGGTACCGACCGTGTGGAAGGTGGGCAACGGCTGGTCTACGGCATTCGAACGGGCGTCTTCGGCGAGTTGGGCGGCGCTTCAACCCTAACGGTCGGTCAGTCCATCCGGTTCCGCGAATCAAACCCCTTCCCCTCCGGGACGGGGCTTGAGGATCAAATCTCGGATATCGTCGCAAATCTGCAGATCACGCCCAATCGGTTCATGAGCCTGCTGTACAAAACCCGATTCGATCACGATTCACTCCGCGCCCGGCGTACGGAAATAGCCGCATCCGTTGGCCCGTCAGCCCTGAATGTCGATCTCAACTATGTGTTTTTTGATCGCACCAGTGGTTTCCCCGATCGTGAAGAAGTCACAGCGTCACTGCAGTCAAAACTGACCGATCAATGGTCTGCACAAATGGAGACACGGCGCGACCTCACAACCGAGGGTGGGACACTTTCCTACGGCGCAGCTCTCGTCTACGAGTGCGATTGCATGAACTTCGAGCTAGTATACAACCGAACATTCACGACCGACCGGGACATCCCGCGCGTTGAATCGCTGACGTTCCGAATTACATTCAAAAGTCTCGGGCAAATTGGGTCTTCGGTCCTCTAAATGAAACAGTCAGGCAACCGGATTAAAGCAGACATGCAGCCACGCACGCGCATATCGAACGCGCACACGGTGAAGTCGCGTTATGGCGCTATGACCATTTTGGCGATGACCTGCCTCTTATGGGCCTTGGTCGCTTCACCACCGGCATACGCCCAGGACGTGCAACGCATCGCCGCAGTGGTCAACGAGAAGGTCATTTCGATTTTCGACGTGCAGCAGCGCATGCGCCTGCTGATCTCCTCATCCGGGCTCCCGAACAATGCCGAGACCCAACGCCGGATCGCACCGCAAGTTCTTCGGGAATTGATCGATGAAGCCCTGCAGAACCAGGAGGCGGATCGATTGAATATCCGCATCACGCAGGTTGAAATTGACGATGCGATAGGACAGATCGAATCATCGAACAATCTACCCGCCGGCGAATTCGAAGCTTTTGTCACGCGCCAGGGCATCTCGTTTAACGCCGCGCTCAATCAAATTCGGTCAAACCTGTCATGGCAGAAGCTGCTGTCACGAACGGTACGCCCGACCGTCGAAATCGGCGATGAGGAAATCGACGACGTCATTGCGCGCATCGTCGCCAGCGCCGGCGTAACAGAGTACCGGGTTGGAGAAATCCTTCTCCCCATCGACAACCCTGCCGATACGGCCGATATCCGCGTCTTGGCCGGACGGCTGGTGGAGCAGCTTCGCGATGGAGCGGAATTTCAGGCCGTGGCCCAGCAATTTTCCAAAAGTGCGACCGCCGCGACCGGTGGGGATATCGGCTGGGTTCAACCGGGGGAACTCGGCCCCGCACTCGACAGCGTGATCATCAACCTCGCGCGCCTGGAAGTTTCCGACCCGATCGAAGTGCCCGAGGGTATTCAGATCGTAATACTGATCGACCAGCGCACCAACGAACCGCCGGACCAGAACGACCGGACTGTCGCGCTTCGCCAAATGCTGCTGCAGGCCGCGGCAGATGCACCACCGGGATCCATCGACACGCATATGCAGACAGCACGTGCGATCTCCTCGAGCGTGCGGGGATGCGATGATTTCGCGGCTGCGGCAGCCGAAGCAGGCACTCCGCAGCCTGCGACGCCGGCAAGATTCCAGCTTAAGGACCTGAACGCTGAACTGCGCGCACTCGCGTCTCAGCTGGAAGTTGGCGAGGCGAGCACGCCCATCCGTGTCCCCTCCGGCGTACAGGTGCTCATGATCTGCGAGCGGCAAGACGATATCGGGCCCAATCGCGACGAAATCCGCCTAACTCTCGAGCGTGAACGCATCGGCATGCTTTCACGGCGCTATCTGCGCGACTTGCGCCGCTCAGCATTCGTCGACCTGCGTGTTTAACGCCGACGCGCTGCCGCCGTTGCGAGAAATCGTGGGGCGCTTCGAAATTGCCGCCCAGAAGTCTCTCGGACAACATTTTCTGTTCGATCTGAACCTGACCCGACGGATCGTGTCCGTCGCGGGGGATCTGAGCGGCATCAACGTGATCGAAATCGGTGCCGGCCCTGGTGGTTTGACGCGCGCGCTGCTCGAATCCAACGCTGCGCACGTATTCGCAATCGAACGTGACCCACGCGCCGTTGCCGCATTGCGCGAACTGGCCGAAGCCGCTGCGGGACGGCTCACGGTCATATCTGCTGATGCCTTGAAGACGGACCTGACCACGATCACGCCACATCCACGCCGCGTCGTCGCAAACCTTCCATACAATGTCGGCACACAATTGCTCATCAACTGGCTCATCCAGGAAGACGCGTTCCTTGGCTTCACATTGATGTTCCAGAAGGAGGTAGCTGAGCGCATCGTCGCAACACAGGGGAGCAAATCCTACGGCCGGCTCTCTGTCCTCGCGCGCTGGTTGACCGAGCCAAATACCCAGTTCGATATCCCCGCATCGGCTTTCGTACCGCCGCCAAATGTCACCTCGACCGTGATCGGCCTCGAAGTTCGTTCCACGCCGCTCGCACCAGCCCGCCGGGAAGACCTGGAAATCGTTACCCGCGCGGCCTTCGGCCAAAGACGCAAGATGCTGCGGCGCGCGCTCACACAGATCGGTGGGTCCGATATCCTCGCTGCCGCAAATGTGCCGGATGACGTCCGGGCAGAGGACCTGAGCGTCGAACAATTTTGCGCGATCGCTCGAGTTCTGGGCGAACACAGGCTTGCGAGCTGAATGGTGTGATGTCACCGTTGTTGAATGCTGAAATTTTTAAATCGCCGAAAATCCACCGAAAGCCCCGGAGACAGCCTGGTCCCCGATGCCTCTGTACCAGGCTTCCGCCATCGGGTGCATGAACCCGAGTATGCCCGGCTGGGGCTGCCGTTTTGCCGGCAGGATTCAATCCGCAAGCTGGCGGTACTGCTGGATGAGGAAGCAGCGCTCCGCGCAGCTGAATAGGCGGCTACTGGCCCTGCCGCAGCAGGCGCACGAGGTCTGACAGGCCCTCTTGTCGGGCGCGGCGCAGGCGTTCGGCGTCGAGGATGGCCATCATCTTGGCAACACTGTTCTCGAAGCTCTCGTTGACCACCACATAGTCATATTCGGACCAGTGGGTGATTTCGTCTGCCGCCTTCGCCATACGATCCGCAATCACCTCGTGGCTGTCCTGGGCGCGGCTTTGCAGCCGCCGTTCGAGCTCGGCCGTCGAGGGTGGCAGTATAAATACGCTCACCAGGTCGTCGCGGGCGCTTTCCGCGACCTGCTGGGTTCCCTGCCAATCCAGATCGAAGAGCACGTCCCGACCCGCGCCGAGCGCCTCGTCCACCGGGGCACGCGGCGTTCCGTAATAGTGATCGAAGACCTTGGCATACTCCAGCAGCTCCTGCCGGTTTACCATCAGATCAAACTCGGTTCGATCGACGAAGATGTAATGCTCGCCATCGACTTCACCCGGCCGACGCGGCCGTGTCGTCACGGAGATCGAAAGGGAAATATTCGCATCCCGTTCCAGCACGGCGCGTGATATCGACGTCTTGCCCGCGCCGGACGGTGACGACAACACGAGCATTAGCCCCCGCCGCTTGATCCGTAATCCACTGGTTTCGTCACCGGCCATGTCGCGTCCTACTCCACATTCTGTACTTGCTCGCGAAACTGCTCAATTGTCGCCTTCATCGCCAGACCAATTCGGGTCAAGTCGACATCCGCCGACTTGGAACACAGCGTGTTGGCTTCCCGGTTGAGCTCCTGGCACAGAAAATCGAGACGCCGACCAACGGCCACGCCGTCTTCCAACAATTCGCGCACAGCCGCGACATGCACGGCGAGACGGTCCAGTTCTTCGCGTATATCCGCCTTGCCAACCAGCACGGCAACTTCCTGTGCCAGGCGTTCTTCCGGCAACTTGGGTTCAGCGCCCAGAAGCTCGCCGATCAGCGCCGCAAGACGTTCGCGAATCGCCTCGGGCTGAGTGGCGGCGTTGTTGGCCGCTTCCTGTGTCAGGTCGGCGAGAATGTCCAGATGACCTGCCATAATGTCATCGAGGCGTTGTCCTTCACCGGACCGCGCAACCGACAATGCCGTCAGCATGTCCTGACCGGACACAATCATCGCGCTCTCACGAGCTGCACGTTTGTCCTCATCTTCTGTCGCATCGACCGGCTCGAGCATGCCGCGAATAGATAGCAGCCCGTCAATCGTGGGCGGCGTGTCGGCTATCGTGTCACCCAGTTCCGCGCGGAGTGCCTGTACCTGATCGAGGAGATCTCGATTGATCCGAAAGCGTGCGCTCGCCTGGTCAATTCGCTCGACGGAGACACCGATGGTGATATTGCCGCGCTGGAACATCTTCGCCGCGGCGGCGCGTACCGCCTGCTCGACGGCTTCATAGCCATTCGGAACACGGCAGCGCACATCGAGGCCGCGCGCGTTCACGCTGCGCGCCTCCCACGTCCAGGCGAAGAACTCATCCTGCCCGGCCGTGCGGGCAAAACCGGTCATGCTTTGAAGGGTCATGGCGCGGAAAAGGCCGCATCGAGGTCGCTCAAAGCGGCGCGCCGAAGTGCTGTTATCATGCTCTGCGTTATAGCTTGGCGCCGGACCACCAACAACCCGGTGCGCAACTGCGGAAAATCCGGTGACCAGCTTCGACAACCCCGGCCACGTCCTGATCACCGGCGCCTCCAGCGGGATTGGCGCAGCGCTGGCGTGTGCCTATGCCGCACCAGGCCGACGACTCTCCCTCGGTGGACGCAACGCCGCGCACCTCGATGAGGTCGCCACGGCCTGCCGCGCCTCGGGTGCCCTTTGTGAAACGCGACAAACGGATGTCACCGATCGGGAATCGATGACCGCATGGATTGCGGAGGCAGATGCGGAACAGGCGCTTGATCTGGTCGTCGCAAATGCCGGCATTTCAGGCGGGACCATCAAACTCGGCAATGCACCCGACGCCAGCGACGCGGAGATATTTGCGACAAACGTCGACGGCACGGTCAATACTCTGGAACCGGCCCTCGCCGGCATGCTTCCCCGCAACGCGGGGCAGGTCGCCATCGTGTCCAGTCTTGCCAGTTTCCGCGCTTTCGGAGAGGCACCGGCCTATTGCGCCAGTAAGGCCGCCGTTCGGTTCTATGGCGAAGGATTGCAGCGGGCACATCGGCGCAGCGCGGTGGGTATCAGCGTAATTTGTCCGGGGTTTGTGCGATCCCCCATGACGGACGCCAATAATTTTCGCATGCCGATGCTGATGGACACCGATGTGGCCGCGCACCGTATCGTAAGCGGGCTGGCGCACGGCAGGTCACGAATCGCATTTCCCCTGTCACTCTATGTGGGCATTCGCATGCTCTCACTCTTCTGAACGAGGACCTCACCATGGATCAGAAACTGGCCGGAAAAATCGCGCTTGTCACCGGGGCCAGCAGCGGACAGGGCGCCGCCGAGGCAACCCTGTTCGCCCAGGCGGGTGCGCGGGTAATCCTTTCCGACATCGCCGACGACGCCGGCGAGGCGCAGGCCGCGTCCATTCGTGACAGCGGCGGAGATGCGCATTACCGGCATCTCGACGTCGCCAACGAGGATGAATGGCGCGCCCTGATCGAAAACATCAGGACAGAGTCCGCCGGGCTAAACATTCTGGTCAACAACGCCGGTATTCCGCTACGTGGCGGCTCGGTCACCAACACCAAATTGGAAGACTGGAACCGGCTGCTGTCCGTCAACCTCACGGGGGCCTTTCTCGGCATCCGGGAGGCCGCCCCCCTGATCCGTGACAGCGGCGGCGGTGCGATCGTGAACACCGGTTCGATCGCGGGCCTGACCGGGCATTTCGCGACGGCCTACAGCGCGAGCAAATGGGGCATCCGCGGGATTACAAAGAGCGCGGCAATGGAACTGGTGGATTGGGGGATTCGCGTGAACGCAGTCCATCCGGGCCTCGTACACACACCTCTGGTCGAAGATTCGGTCGACTTCGTGAAGGCGCTGACGGACCAGACACCGATGGAACGCGGCGCGAGTTCGGAAGAAATCGCCAAGGTCGTGCTGTTCTTGGCGTGCGATGATTCGAGCTATATCACCGGTCATGACATCGCCGTCGATGGCGGTTTCACCGATATCGGCGGCTATTGGCGGGTTCTGAAGCAGGTCATGGCGCAGCCCGACCAGAAAATCTAGGTCGCCCTAACGCGCGCGCTGCTCGCGTTGAATGCGCCGCCAGCGCGCCACATTGCGGTTGTGTTCCGCCAACGTCCGCGCAAACGCATGCCCGCCTGTCCCGTCGGCAACAAAATAGAGGTCGTCCGTCTCGGCCGGATTGAGAACCGCAGCAATGCTGGCGAGCCCGGGATTGGCAATCGGTCCGGGCGGCAGGCCACGGTGAACATAAGTATTGTAGGGATGGTCGACTTCCAGGTCGGCGCGGCGCAAGGGACGATCGAGCGGGCCGTTCTCGTTCGCCAGGCCATACGCCACCGTCGGGTCGGACTGCAGGCGCATCCCCCTTGTTAATCGATTGATAAATACGCCCGCCACCCGTCCGCGTTCCTCGGGAACGCCCGTTTCGCGCTCAACAATCGAAGCGAGGATCAGTGCCTCCTTGGGCGTCGCCAAAGGAAGACCTGCCTTGCGTGCGCCCCATAGGCGCGCGAGCGCCGCATCCCGCGCCGTCGTCATACGAGCAACCAAATCGACGCGCGCATCACCCAGGCTGAAATGATAGGTCTCCGGCAGCAGCACCCCCTCACCGAGCTCTGACGCCTCAGGGAGCGAGCCCGCCAGCCCCTCCGTCATCGATATAAGTTCCAGAACTTCGCGGGTTGTCAGCCCCTCGGCCACCGTCATCCGGCGCACAACCGTCTCACCAGCCTGCAGCTTGGCAACAACGTCGCGCAGGCTGATCCGGGCGGCGAATGCGTACTCGCCGGCACGCAGCGGGCGTTCCGGTGCCAGAAACCGCAGCGCGATGGCAAACAGACGTGTATCGGCCGCGACACCGACATCCACCAGCGTCGCCGCGATCGCCTGACCGGACGCACCACGCGGAATAACGACCGATATGTCGGCCGCCAGAGGGCCCGGATCGCTATAGGCGCGGTGCAACATCACTGTCCCGCCGCCGGCCAGAGTGGCGCCGGCGATCAGGACGAAGACAAAGATGGTGACAAACCACCCAGCTCCGCGGTGCGATTGGCGCGCGGGTGTGCCGTCGGACTGTTCTGCGGGATCTCCCGCAGACCGTTCCCGGGCCGGAATATCAGATGGATTATGATCGCTCATCGCGCCGGCATGATAGCCGCGCATCCGAGAGTCGCACGGGTCAGACTTCGGTGAAGACCAGGCTCGCGTTGGTCCCGCCAAACCCGAACGAATTGCTCAGCACGTTGCGTACCGGCTTTTCCTTGGCCACGTGGGGTACGAGATCGATATCGCATGCGTCCGAGGGGTCGTCGAGATTGATCGTCGGCGGCACGGTGTTGCTGTTGATCGCCATGATCGAGTAGATCGCCTCGACAGCGCCGGCCGCACCGAGCAGATGGCCGATCGCCGACTTGGTCGACGACATGGCCAATGAATAGGCGTGATCGCCGAACAGGCGCTTTACCGCGCCCAGTTCGATCTCGTCACCCAGCGGTGTCGAGGTGCCGTGCGCGTTTACATAGTCGATGTCGTCGGGATTGAGCTCGGCCCGCTTGAGCGCGGCCTGCATCGAACGGAACCCGCCATTGCCATCTTCGGCCGGTGCGGTGATGTGATGCGCATCGCCGGACATGCCATAGCCTATGATCTCGGCATATATTTTTGCGCCGCGCGCTTTGGCATGCTCATATTCTTCGAGCACAACCACGCCGGCGCCTTCACCCATAACAAATCCATCACGCCCCTTGTCATACGGCCGGGAGGCCGCTTCGGGCGTGTCGTTGTAACCCGTCGAAAGCGCGCGACATGCTGCAAAACCGGCGATCCCGATACGGCAAATCGCCGCCTCGGCGCCACCTGCCACCATGACATCCGCATCGTCCCACATGATCAGACGTGCGGCGTCCCCGATCGCATGCGCGCCGGTCGAACATGCCGTGACGACCGCATGGTTCGGCCCCTTGAAGCCGTATTTGATCGATACATGCCCCGAAGCGAGATTGATCAGCGCAGACGGGATAAAGAACGGCCCCACCTTGCGCGGGCCCTGTTCATTCAGAAGCTTGGAGCCTTCATAAATGGTCTGCAGGCCACCAATGCCCGACCCGATCATGACGCCTGTGCGCTCCTGATCCTCGACATCGTCAGGCTTCCAGCCCGAATCCTCAACCGCCTCGGTCGCCGCGGAGACGCCGTAGACGATAAAATCGTCGATCCGCCGCTGGTCCTTCGCCGAAACATAATTGTCAGGATTGAAGGTGCCGTTCGAGCCATCGCCGCGCGGAACCGGCGCGGCGATCTTGGCCGGCAGATCGGACACGTCGAATCCCTGAATCCCCACAGCACCGGATTCACCGTTGGTTAGACGGCTCCAATTGTGGTCCAGGCCCACGCCCAACGGCGAGACCAAACCCATTCCGGTAACGACGACACGTCTCATTGGATTCCGATGCGCTGTTGCACGGTCAATGGAAACTCACTGAAGAACCGTCTGCGCAAATAGCGCAGGGTTCAATCGGTGGGTTCAGTCGGCGGCGGATTCGAGGAACTTGACTGCGTCCCCGACCGTGAGAATTTTCTCAGCGGCATCATCAGGAATTTCGCATCCGAACTCTTCTTCGAACGCCATCACGAGTTCGACGGTATCGAGGCTGTCAGCGCCGAGGTCGTCGATGAAGCTCGCGCCTTCGGAAACTTTGCCCTCGTCGACACCCAAATGTTCGACAACAATTTTCTGAACGCGGTCAGCGATATCGCTCATGTCTGCATGCCCTTGCTTCTTTGGTTTCTCGGCGCCAATAACGACACCCTTGATACGGGATTGATTTAAGCCGATTCGGCGTCCGAGCGCCCTCGAAATCAACCGTTCATCACTATCACAGCGCCACGCGTCCCACCATAGTCGGCAACGCCAACGCGACACTGAAGCGGCGTTTACCGGCGTTCGTGCGTAACGTCAAGCGCACGGTGACCCGCAGCCACCCTACTTCCGATCACAGCATCGCCATGCCGCCATTCACGTGCAGGGTCTGTCCGGTGACATAGCCCGCCTCGTCACTTACGAGATACGCGGTGCCGGCCGCGATATCGTCGGGCAGACCAAGCCTTCCGGCGGGAATACGCTCGAGCAACGTCGACTTCTGGTCATCAGACAAGACGTCAGTCATCGGTGTCTCGATAAAGCCCGGTGCGATGCAATTGACCGTGATGCCGCGGCTGGCGACTTCCTGCGCCAGCGCTTTCGTCATGCCAGTCAGCCCCGCCTTCGATGCAGCGTAATTCACCTGACCGGGGTTGCCGGTCGCACCGACTACGGAGGTGATCGTGACAATGCGCCCCCAGCGGGCCTTCATCATTCCGCGCAGAACCCCGCGGCTCAGGCGAAACGCCGCCGACAGGTTTACGTCCAGGACCTGCTGCCACTCATCGTCTTTCATACGCATGGCAAGATTGTCACGCGTCAGACCGGCGTTGTTGATCAGAATGTCGACACCGCCTGCCGCTTCCATCGCCGCCGCAATCAAGGCGTCAGGCGCCGCCGGGTCCGACAGGTCCGCCGCTGCGATGTGACAGTTGGCGCCCAGATCGGCGGCCAGTGCCTCAAGCCGCTCCGCGCGCGTTCCGCTGATCACCACAGTCGCCCCGCGCGCATGCAGGGTGCGAGCAATCGCATCGCCGATGCCGCCGGTCGCTCCTGTCACGAGTGCTGTCTTTTCATTCAGGTCAAACATGTCGCCCCCTTAAAGCGCGCCGATAAAAGCTTCAATATCGTCCGGTGTTCCGATGGCGCGGCTGGTCATGTCCCGTTCGATTCGCCGGGTCAGGCCCGACAGAACCTTGCCGGCACCGAGCTCACACAATTCTTCGACCCCCAGATCGCGCATCGCCAGAACGCCCTCGCGCCAGCGCACCCGGCTGGTGACTTGCTGGATCAGAAGATTGCGAATTTCATCAGGATCGGTGACCGGTGCCGCGGTGACATTTGCGATCACCGGTGGGTTGGGCATTGAAATCTCGGCGCTGGCCAATGCGTAGGTCATGACGTCGGCAGCCGGATCCAGAAGCGAACAGTGGAACGGTGCGCTGACCGGCAGCAGAATTGCGCGACGCGCGCCCCGCTCCTTGGCGATTTCCACCGCGCGTTCCACAGCCTCGGTGTTTCCGCTGACCACGACCTGGCCATCAGAATTGTCGTTGGCGACATCACAGACCTGATCCTCGGCGGCATCGACCGCGATCGCTTCCACCTCTTCAAGGCTCGGCCCAAGGACCGCCGCCATGGCGCCAACACCGACGGGGACGGCGGCCTGCATTGCCTCACCGCGGGTCTGCAACAGGCGGGCGGTATCGGCGATGCTCAACGCACCGGATGCCGCCAGTGCGGAGTATTCGCCGAGGCTGTGGCCAGCGACAAAGGACGCCGCCTCGGAAACCTTGATCCCGCCCTCTTCTTCAAGCACGCGTACGACCGCCATGCTCACGGCCATCAGGGCCGGCTGCGCATTCTGGGTCAGCGTGAGTTCTTCCTGTGGGCCCTCGAAAATTATTTGGCTGAGACGCCGCTCAAGCGCGTCATCGACTTCCTCGAATACAAGCCGGGCAGACGGAAACGCCTCCGCAAGGCCCTGCCCCATGCCCACTTCCTGACTTCCCTGTCCGGGAAAGACGAATGCACGATTCATATCTGCAACTTTCCTTATTCCTGGGTGCTCGACCTTCATATCGCCGCCACCGCCGAGCCGCAAGGCAGTGACCCTGCAAACAGGTTGGCGACGCGTGGATGTATTCCTTGCGCCGACATGACGCTTGTGGTGTATTCCCGCGCCTCAAGCGGCGCCGGGAGACATCCGGCGTCAACTCCTTGCCGGATCCGCCATTGCGCTTCGGCTATGACCATGCAGACGCGGCCCGAAAGGGGCGATCGTCGGTGGTCAGCAAACAGCCAAGGGGAGTCGCAGAATATGCCACTCTACGAACACATCTTTATTGCGCGTCAGGATGTTTCCGGCGCACAGGTCGACCAGTTGGTCGAAACCTTCACCGGGGTCGTCGAAACCGGCGGCGGGAAAGTCGTGGACTCTGAATCCTGGGGTCTTCGCAATCTCGCTTACCGGATCAAGAAGAACCGGAAGGGTCACTACGTCATGATGAATCTTGACGCCCCGTCGGACGTCATTCTCGAGTTGGAGCGCCAACAGCGCATCCATGACGATGTTCTTCGCTACCTCACCCTGCGGATGGACGAGCATGAAGAAATGCCGTCGGTCATGATGCAGGGCCGCAAGGATCGTCCGCGCCGTGATGACGAAGAAGACGGCGACAAGAAACCCGCCGTCGAAGCTGCCGCACCCGCTGCGGCCGCACCTGCTGAAGCCGCGGCTGCTGAAGCTGCGCCTGCTGAAGCCGCACCTGCCGAAGCCGCACCTGCAGAAGCTGCGCCTGCTGAAGCTGCGCCTGCTGAAGCTGCACCTGCTGAAGCTGCACCTGCAACCGAAGCACCGGCCGAAGACGCGCCGGCCGCTGAGAGCGAAGGGGAGAAAAAATAATGTCTATGGAACCCCGCACCGGTGGTGGTGGCGGTGGCGGCGGCGGTGGCCGACGCCCCTTCTTCCGTCGTCGCAAGACCTGCCCGTTCTCCGGCGCGAATTCGCCGCGGATCGACTACAAGGACACCAAGCTGCTGTCCCGGTACATTTCCGAACGTGGCAAGATTGTGCCGAGCCGGATTACCGCCGTCTCAGCCAAAAAGCAGCGTGAGCTGTCGCGCGCCATCAAGCGCGCTCGGTTCCTGGCGTTGCTGCCCTACGTCGTCGACTGACGATTGACAGGCCGGATGCCAGACAGGCGTCCGTTCGGAACATGGCAATGATCAACTCCGTCCGACCCTATGCCTTAACGCTCAGCGCTGGTGCGCTGGCGGCACTGCTGTTCGCAGTTCCGTTCGCGTTTGGCATCGGCGCGGCTGCACCCCTCACCCTGACGGGCATCCCATTGATGGCTGCGGGGTTGGGTATCGGTGTGATCGCGGCGGCGGGTGCAGGCCTGACAGGGCTTGTGGTCATCACTGGGGTCGTCCTGGCGCTTGCGCTGGGACCGGAGCCGACAATTCTGTTCGCCGCGCTGTTTGCGGTACCGATTGTCTTCGCCGTGCATTTTTTGAGGCGTTCGCGCACCTCTTCGCTGGGCTACATCGAGTGGCAACCGCCACTGACGGTTATGGCCTGGCTGCTCGCGGCGGCCATTGCCGGCATGATCATCTTCGGTCTGATGGTGATCAAGGGCGACACGGACCTCGTGGTTTTGACCAAGACGTTTCTGGAACCGCTGTTTACGGGGATTTTCCCCGAGTTCGGTTTGTTCCGGATCAGATCGTTGTCCGGCACCATCGCGCCGATTTTCCCCGGCGCTTTGATGGCGGTGTGGTTGTTGTTGCTCGCGGTTTCCACCGCGGGTGCAATCGCCCTGCTCCACAATCGTGGTGCTTTGGGGCGGCCGACGCCACGCATGGAAGATCTCCGAACCCCGCTTTGGGTGCCGGTCGCTTTCGTTGTCGCGCTGCTGATTGTTTGGTGGGGGGACGGCAACTACGCCTATCTCGGCCAGAATGCGGCGATTGCCATTTTCGTACCGATGTTCCTCGTGGGCATCGGCACGTTCCACGCGATCGCACGGCGCACGCCAATTACCTTTGTAATCCTTGCCGTTTTCTACGGCTTTATAATCGTCTTCCCGCCGTTGAGCGTGCCTGTCGCGCTGATCGGTGTGGCGGACCAAATACTCGGTCTTCGCCGGCGCACCGGACTGGTGCGATCCGGCCAGGAGGTATGACATGGATGTAATTCTTCTCGAACGTATCGAAAAACTCGGACAGATGGGTGACGTCGTCACCGTGAAATCCGGCTATGCCCGCAATTTTCTGTTGCCGCAGAAAAAGGCACTGCGCGCAACCGATGGCAATCGGGTGCAGTTCGAATCGCAACGCACGCAGCTCGAGGCCGAAAACCTCAAACGCCGCGAGGAAGCCTCGACGGTGGCCAGCAAGATCGAAGAGCTCGACGTTACGCTGATCCGTCAGGCGGGCGACAATGGCCAGCTATACGGTTCGGTCAGTGCGCGCGACATTGCCGACATCGTCACCGAGACCGGTGTCACGATCGGGCGCGGCCAGGTGCTGCTCGACCGGGCGATCAAGGAACTCGGTCTTCACCCCATCCGCATCTCCCTGCACCCCGAGGTCTCGGTCGAGTTGAGCGTCAACATCGCACGCACCGAGGACGAAGCGGCGACCCAGCGCGAGCACGGCCGATCGATCACGCAGATCGCGGAAGACGCCGAGGAAGCTGAATTTGCCGTGGCCCTGGCAGACGAAGCGTTGGCCGTGGCCGACGACAAGACCGCCGAAGCCGAGGCGATCGAAGGCATGGTCGAAGACGACGTTGCCGAGCGCGTCGCCGGTGAGGCCGGAGAAGCTGCAGAAACGGAAGAGTCCTCTGGCGATGAAGACGCCGCAGAATCCGATGCAGAATCCGATGCAGATTCCGGTGCAGAGGGCGACGCAGAAGAACTCACAACCTGAACTCAAATCCGTGTTTTGCCCGACGATGCAGCTTTTGCTAAGCTTTAGAAGCGTCGTAATTATTTTGGCAAAACGGGGGATGCGATGCTTCTGGCGCGTTTTCTCGACGGGATCATCGGTGAGGGCGATTTTCGCCTGATAGATGCAGGGGGTAAGACGCACCGTTTCGGAAACGGTGCGCCTCCCCGGGTCACCGTTCGCCTGCAAAATCGTGCAACCGAACGCCGGATGCTGATGAACCCGCGCATCGCGGTCGGCGAAGCCTACATGGACGGAAATCTGACGATCGAGGAGGGTAACCTCTACGATCTGATCGATCTCATCGGCCGCAACATCGAGACGTTCGAAAACCATTGGGCCTCGGACATTACCGGGACCCTCAGCCGCGTTTTCCGCCGTATCCAGCAATACAATCCGATCGGCAAGGCGCAGCAGAATGTCGCCCATCACTACGACCTGTCGGACGATTTGTACGACCTGTTCCTGGACCAGGACCGGCAATATTCCTGCGCCTATTTCGACGGGACGCATGACGACCTCGAGCGCGCCCAGGACGACAAAAAACGTCACATCGCAGCCAAACTCCTGCTCGACCAACCGGGCATGAAGGTTCTGGACATCGGGTCGGGCTGGGGTGGCATGGCGCTGTATCTGGCCAAGGCCACGGGTGCCGACGTCACAGGCGTGACCCTGTCAAAAGAACAACACAAGGTGAGCCAGCAGCGTGCCGCTGACACCGGCCTTGCCGATCAGGTCCGCTTCAAGCTCCAGGACTATCGCGACGAACCGGAAACATATGACCGGATTGTCTCGGTCGGCATGTTCGAGCATGTCGGTGCAGTCCATTTCGGGGAGTATTTCAAGAAGGCCAAGCAACTCCTGTCCGACGACGGCGTGTTCCTGCTCCATTCGATCGGGCGTATGGAACCGCCGGGAAACACCAACCCGTGGCTACGCAAATACATCTTCCCGGGTGGCTATACGCCGGCCCTTTCGGAGACCCTCGCCGCCATCGAGAAGGCCGGACTCTGGGTGACCGACATCGAGATTCTGCGCCTGCATTATGCCGACACGCTGCACCATTGGTACGACCGTTTCATGGATCAGCGGGACAAGGCGGTGGCGCTCTATGACGAGCGATTCTGCCGGATGTGGGAGTTCTATCTGATCGGCTGTGAGATCGCCTTCCGGCGGATGAACCAGATGGTCTTCCAGATCCAGATCGCCAAGCGCCAGGACGCGGTGCCCCTGACCCGGGACTACATCTCAGACTGGGACCGGGCGATGGTCGACCAGGCGGAGACGAAAGCCGCGGAATAGACCCCGGCGCGTTATCCCTCTCATGCCTGAAATCTATGTCGATGCCGACGCCTGCCCGGTAAAGGACGAGATCGTGCGTGTCGCCGAACGGCACCAGCTGCGCGTCCATCTCGTCTCGAACAGCGGCATGTTCGGGTTCCACGGGCACCCGCTCGTCACCCAGACCGTCGTGGCCGATGGCGCCGACGTGGCCGACGACTGGATCGCCGAACACATCGGTCCGGGCGATATCGTGGTGACCCAGGACATTCCCCTCGCCGACAGATGCATCAAGAAGGACGCCCGCGCGCTCCGCCCAAACGGCAAGGCGCTCGACAAGGCCTCGATCGGCATGGCGCTGGCCACCCGCGACCTGATGACGGATCTGAGGTCGGCCGGCGAGACCACCCGCGGGCCGCGGGCCTTTGCGAAGCAGGACCGCTCGAACTTCCTGCAGGCCCTGGAAACGGCGATCCAGGCCGTGAAGAACGCCGGTTGATCTTCGCTAGTCGATCGTCACGACCACGCCGCCGACCTGGCGCCCCTCTTCGACCTTCTCGTGCGCTGCCGCGATCTCCTCAAGCGGAAATTCCTCAGCGACGCGGCTGGCCAACTTGCCCTCCGCCATCCAGCGGGAAATATCCGCCACGCTCTGCATTTTGAAGTCCTCGGCCATGGTGAAACAGCCGATGATGTGCAGGGTCGGCGCCTTCGCCAGCAGCTTATAGAATGGATAGGGCACCACCGGCTCGGCCATCGAAGCGTAGGACGCAATCGTGGCCCCGGTCTTGAGGATTTTGACCGTCGTCTCGATGTTTCCGCCGAGTTCGACCTCAACCACCCGATCGACACCCTTGCCGTCGGTCAGCTCCCTGACCCGCGCGGCGACGTCCTCGGTCTTGTAGTTGATCGTGTGGGTCGCCCCGTCTTCCAGGGCGAGCGCCGCTTTTTCATCGGAACTGACCGTGCCGATCACAGTCGCGCCGCCGTTCCGCGCCATTTGCACGGCATAGTTGCCCACGGCCCCGGCAGCGCCGGTCACCAGTATCGTCTGGCCGTCCACGGGTCCGTCCGTGAACACGGCCGCATGGGCCGTCATCGCGGGAATACCCAGGCAGGCCCCCGCGGCGAAACCCTGGCCCTCCGGCAACAGGTTCGCACGGGTGGCATCGAGGGCGATGTACTCGGCGGCGGTGCCGTTCGCGCGGCGCATGTGGCCTTCAAACAGCCAGACCCGTTCCCCGACCCGGCCCGCATCGACGCCCGCGCCGACCGCCTCGATCACGCCGGCCCCATCGAAATGGGGAATCATCATGTCGCCCATCATGGGCCCGCGCAGCCCTGCCCGGCGCTTCACGTCCAGTGGATTGATGCCCGACGCGTGGACCCTGACGAGCACCTCGCCGTCACCCGCGCTCGGCGCGTCCTGTTCGCCGGTCTGGAAAATATCTTTCGCCTCGCCAAATTCGGCATACCAAGCTGCACGCATTTGCTTTCCCCCAATGGTGTTATGCGGACCAATATAGTCCGTGAGGATTGGTTGGCCAGACGGTAGCCGCCCAAGACGGGCCCCCAGCACGGCCCGTTCGGGAGGCGCAAGCGAAAAAGCGTCACGAAAAGGTCAAAAAGAGACTCAGTCCGGCAAGCTATCCTCATGTTCCACTCGACTCACCGGACGATTGAAAGCGCCAGATCGGGTGTTCAAGATTACTGTGCATCGCCATGACAACGAGCGACATGACAGATCCGATGGCCGACGAAGCTGCCAACATCACACCCCTGCACGGGGAAGAGGGCGGAATAGGATTCCGCTCCCCGCCCCATAATTTCGAGGCAGAGATGGCGCTTCTCGGCGCGATTCTCGTGAACAACCGCTCGTTCGAGCGGGTGCAGGAGTTCCTGTTCCCCGAGCATTTCGCCGACCCGGCCCATGCCAGCGTCTACGCAGCCTGCGCGCATCTGATCGAGCATGGTCAGATCGCCGACCCCGTCACCCTGAAGAACTATTTCAAGGACGACACGGATTTGCAGGCCATCGGCGGCCAAAGCTACATCGCCGAGCTCGCGAATGCCGTCATCACAATCCAGAACGCGCTCGATCTGGGACGCGAAGTCTATGACTGTTTCCTGCGGCGCGAGCTGATCGATATCGGCGGCCAGGTCGTCAACGGTGCGTATGAGTATGAGCTCGACACCCCGGCGCCGCAGCAGATCGAGCGGGCCGAGGAAATGCTCTTCCAGCTTGCCGAGGAAGGCACGACCGAGACCGGTTTCCGGGATTTCAAGAGCGCCGTCACCGGCGCCATCGACATGGCCGCAGCCGCCTACAAACGCGACGGCCAGCTGGTCGGCGTGCCGACCGGATTTACCGATCTCGACAAGCTGCTCGGCGGCTTGCATGAATCCGATCTGGTGATCATCGCCGCGCGGCCTTCCATGGGCAAGACCGCACTGGCCACCAACATCGCCTACCACGCGGCCTCCACGAAGCAGCGCAAGGATGGGCCCGACGGGACTGAAATCGAGGAATCCGAGAGCGTCGCGTTCTTCTCCCTCGAAATGTCGGCCGAGCAGCTCGCCACGCGCATCATCTCGGAGCAGGCGCATGTGCGCTCGGACTCGATCCGTCGCGGCGACGTGCGCGAGGAAGAGTACAACCGGGTCTTCGCCGTTTCTCAGGCACTGCATGGCCTGAAGCTGTTCATCGACGACACGCCGGCGCTGACCATGTCGCAGATCCGGACCAGGGCGCGGCGCCTCAAGCGCCAGCACGGCCTCAGCCTGATCGTCATCGACTACCTCCAGCTCATCAATCCGCCGGCCAACAGCCGGGGAGACAACCGGGTACAGGAAGTCTCCCAGATCACCCGCGGCCTGAAGGCGCTGGCGAAGGAGCTGAGTGTTCCTGTGATCGCGTTGAGCCAGTTATCCCGCGCGGTCGAGCAGCGCGAGGACAAGCGCCCGCAACTGTCGGACCTGCGTGAATCGGGCTCGATCGAGCAGGATGCGGATGTGGTCACCTTCATCTATCGCGAGGAATATTACCGCGAGCGCGAGCAACCGACCCCGCGCGACAGCGAGAAGCAGGACACCTATCTCGAGCGCCAGCATCGGCATGACGAACTCATGGAAAAATGCCGGGGCAAGGCGGAAGTGATCATCGCCAAACAGAGGCACGGGCCCATCGGCACGGTGACGCTGCAGTTCAACGGCGATTTCACGCAGTTCGCCGACCTGTCGCCCGACGACTACCTGCCCGAGGACCGGTACTAAGGCCTTGGCGGCACGCGATATTGTCATCCCGGCAGATGCCGGCGCGGTCGCCATTGTGGACCTGGACGCCATCGCCGAGAATTTTCGCCTGATCCAGGCCACCTGCCCCGGCGCGGACGTCGGCGCTGCGGTGAAGGCCAATGCCTACGGGCTCGGCGTCGGCCCCGTCACAGCGACACTGGCCGGGGCTGGCTGCACCACCTTCTTTGTGGCCACGCCGGCCGAGGGATTGCAGTTGCGCGCTTCAGATCTCACCGCAGAGATCGTTGTGCTGAACGGGCCCGAACCCGGAAATATTCCGGCATTTCACGAAGGACGGCTGACGGCGACACTCAACAGCCTGCCGCAGATCGAGACCTGGCGCACCGCGCGCGATACTGCCCCCGAGGACACAGCAGACGCCTGGCTGCATGTGGACACCGGCATGAACCGGCTGGGGATCGGCCGCAGGGAGCTCGAGACACTCATTGCCGACCCGACCCGGTTCGACGGAATACGAATTTCAACGATCCTGAGCCATCTCGCATGCGCCGATACGCCGGACCACCCGATGAACACGGCACAACGGGATCTTTTCGTGGATGTGTGCGAACGCCTGGCGCCCGTCATCGGTCCCGCGCGCACCAGTCTGGCGAATTCCTCCGGCGTCTTTCTGGGCCCCGAATACCATTTCGATATGGTCCGTCCAGGCGCCTCGCTGTACGGGATTCGGCCGAGCGCCCCGCAGCCCAATCCGATGAAGCAAGTGGTTGAAATTTATACGAAAATTCTCCAGCTGCGCGACGTTGACACTCCCATGACCGTTGGATACGGTGCCGCTCATCAGGTCACCGGAACCCGGCGGATCGCGACCCTCGCGGCAGGCTATGCCGATGGTTATCCCCGCGCCGCCGGAAACACGGCAGCGACCAAGGAGGGCAGCAGCATGTGCGCCTTTATCGATGGGCAGGCCGCCCCGCTCGCGGGACGGATTTCCATGGACCTGATCACCATCGACGTCACCGATGTTCCGGCAGAACTTTGCCACCCGGGGCAGACTGTCGAATTGCTGGGTCCGAACGTCACCGCGGATGACCTTGCAGACGCCGCCGGGACCATCGCGTATGAAGTCCTGAGCGGGCTGGGGCCACGATTGCACCTCGAGTATCAGGGCGGGACGAGCTGACCATGCGTTTCCTGGCAACCATCGGCCGCGGCACGATCTCCATTTTCGTAACGATCGGCCAGATCGTCGTCTTCGCGGCCATCGGCCTGTATCACTGCGTTCGCCCGCCTTTCTATCCGCGGCTGATTCTCCAGCAGATGATCGAGATCGGCTACTACTCTCTTCCGGTCGTCGGCCTGACGGCGATATTCACCGGTGCGGTGCTGGCGTTGCAGAGCTTCAGCGGCTTCGGGTTCGCCGGCGAAGCCACGATTGCCAACGTCGTCGTCTGGGGGATCACACGCGAACTGGGGCCCGTTCTCGCCGGCCTGATGGTCGCCGGGCGCGTCGGCGCCGCGATGGCGGCCGAAATCGGCACCATGCGGGTGACCGAGCAGATCGACGCCCTGACCACCCTCTCGACAAATCCCTACAAATACCTCGTTGCGCCGCGCCTGATCGCCGCCATTGCCATGTTGCCGCTGCTGGTTCTGGTCGCCGATGTCATTGGCGTGCTCGGCGGATTTCTGGTCTCGGTCTACGATTTCGGCTTCAACCCGACCACTTATCTGAAAAGCACCTGGGACAGTCTGGACTCAACCGGCTTCGTCTCCGGCCTGGTCAAGGCGGCCGTCTTCGGTTTCCTCGTCGCCCTGATGGGGACCTATCACGGCTACCATTCCAAGGGCGGCGCCCAGGGCGTCGGTCAGGCGACGACCAACGCGGTGGTCTCGGCCTCGATCCTCCTGCTGCTGTTCAACTTCATTATCACCGCCGTGTTCTTCGCCTCATGAACGCCCCGGGCGATGCGCCGAAAATCTCGGTCCGGGACCTGCACAAGGCGTTCGGCTCCAATGCGGTTCTGCGCGGTGTCGATCTGGATTTGCCCGCCGGTCACTCGCTTGCCGTAATCGGCGGTTCGGGCACCGGCAAATCGGTCCTGATCAAAAGCATCATTGGCCTGTTGGAGCCGGATTCAGGCTCCATTCAGATTGACGGGGAGGAAACCCTCGGCATGTCTCCGGGCGAACGTGAGCGGGTGACCCGAAAGTTCGGCATGCTGTTCCAGGGTGCCGCCCTGTTTGACAGCCTGCCCGTCTGGGAGAACGTCGCGTTCGGCCTGATCCAGAGCCAGGGCATGCGCCGCCGCGAAGCACGCCAGGCGGCACTGGAGGCGATGAACATGGTCGGCCTCGATTCCGACATCGCCGACCGGTCTCCGGCCGAGTTGTCGGGGGGCATGCAGAAACGCGCAGGCCTAGCACGGGCCATCGCAACGCGGCCGGAAATCCTGTTTTTCGACGAGCCGACAACCGGCCTCGACCCGATCATGGGCAGCGTCATCGACAGCCTGATAGCGAAATCCGTCCGCGAATTGGGCGCGACCGCGCTGACGATTACGCATGACATGGCGAGCGCACGACGAATCGCCGACACTATCGCCATGATCTACGAGGGCCGGATCGTCTGGCATGGTCCGGTCAGCGAGATCGATCACTCTGGAAATGACATGGTCGACCAATTCATCAACGGACGCTCTATCGGGCCAATCCAGCTTCAGGTTGCGGTCTAGGCGATGGCGCGCGCAACAAGCCAGTTCGTCTGCCAGACCTGCGGTGCCGTTCACCGCAAGTGGAGCGGGAAGTGCGACGGCTGCGGCGAGTGGAACTCGATCGTTGAGGAATCCGGCGAAACCAACGTCCCGAAGGGTGTGACCAAGTCAGGTGGCAGAGCCGTCGCGTTCGCCTCGCTGGACGGCGCACCGGACGAGCGCACCCGGCGCATGACCGGCATGGCGGAACTCGATCGGGTCTGCGGCGGCGGCATGGTCCCCGGCTCCGCGTTACTGGTCGGTGGTGATCCGGGAATCGGCAAATCGACCCTCCTGCTTCAGGCGGCCGCAATGCTCGCCAAATCCGGCCTCTCCGTCGCCTACATCTCGGGCGAGGAAGCCGTCGATCAGATCCGTCTGCGCGCCGCACGGCTCGGCCTCGCCGACGCGCCCGTCGACGTCGCCTCGGCAACCAACGTCCGCGACATCCTCGCCGCACTCGACAAGGTGGGCGGCCCAGACGTCGCGATCATCGATTCCATCCAGACCATGTATGCCGACAATCTTGATTCGGCCCCCGGCACGGTGGCCCAGGTCCGCACCTGTGCACAGGAGCTGATCCGCGTCGCCAAGCGGCGCGGCGTGACCATGATTCTGGTCGGGCATGTCACCAAGGATGGCGCGATTGCCGGCCCCCGTGTGCTCGAGCATATGGTCGACGCCGTGCTGTATTTCGAAGGCGAGCGCGCCAACCAGTACCGGCTGCTGCGGGCGGTCAAAAACCGCTTTGGTGCGACGGACGAGATCGGCGTCTTCGAGATGACCGATTCGGGCCTCGCCGAGGTCGAAAACCCGTCGGAACTGTTTATCGCGGGCCACAGCGACACGACCAGCGGATCGGCGGTGTTTGCCGGCATCGAGGGGACACGCCCTCTACTGGTCGAAATTCAGGCGCTGGTGGCACCAACCTCCCTGGGCACGCCGCGCCGCGCGGTGGTCGGCTGGGATTCGAGCCGCCTGGCGATGATCATCGCGGTTCTGCAGACCCGCTGCGGCATGAATCTGGGTTCCCATGACGTTTATCTGAATGTCGCCGGCGGCCTGCGCGTGGGAGAACCGGCGGCCGATCTGGCGGTCGCGGCCGCGCTTGTCTCGGCCCATCTGGAACAGCCCCTGCCGCCACGCACCGTGGTCTTTGGCGAAATCGGCCTCGGCGGCGAAGTGCGCGGGGTCGGCCAGGCCGATGCCCGATTGCGCGAGGCGGAGAAGCTCGGATTTGAGCGCGCATGGACACCTCCCGGAAGCCCGGCTGGAAAACAGGGCGGCAAGAAGTCGACCAACAAGGCCCGCACCAGTTTGGAAATCGGCGAAATCGCGCTCTTGCGCGACCTGTTCGACCGCTTCGACACCACGCCGCAACGCGACAAACTGGCGACGGTGTAGGACATGGAATTCGGCGGCTTCAGCGTTTTCGATATCGCGGTGCTCGCGATCATCTTCCTCGGCGCATTGTTCGGACTGGTCACGGGGTTCGTGCGCGGCGGGCTGTTCGTCGCATCCTGGATAGGCGCCGGCCTGATCACGATCTACGGGCTTGAGCATGTCAGCCCCATCTCGAACCAGTATATAAATCCGGCGTGGCTGGCCGACCTGGTTGCCGGCGGGGGCCTTTTCATCGTCGCCCTGATCGTGCTCCACCTGCTCAGCCACATGCTCAGTGGCTGGGTCCGTGCGGGCCGCCTCAACGCGCTTGATCGATCCCTCGGTCTGCTCGCCGGCCTGGCCACAGCAGGGATCGTCATTTCCGTCGCGTTTCTCTTCCTCAGTGATGTTTTTGAAGATGATCCGCCGCCCTGGGTCGAGTCGGCACGCACCCGGCCCGCCGTTGAACGCGGCGCGCTCCTGGTCAAGGATCTGCTGCCCGCAAAAATCATCGGCGAGACCGGTGCCGCACTCGAACGCGCCCAGAAACGCGCCAACGATATCGACGCCGTGCGCGAGGCACTCGACAATCTCACCCAGCCCCCCGAATCCTCTGCGCCACCACCGCAAGACGGGTATAACGAACGCGAGCGCGACGTCCTCGAAGACTTGATCCGGCGGAACCAGTGACCGACATATTTACCACCCACCCGTTCCAGGCCGGCAACGACCCGGACAAGTTCCACGAAGAGTGCGGCGTCTTCGGCGTGTTCGGCACCGAGGATGCAGCGGCATTCACCGCACTGGGCCTGCATGCCCTGCAACATCGCGGACAGGAAGCAGCCGGAATCGTTTCCTATGACGGCAAACGCTTTCACCCGCACAGGTCGATGGGGCTGGTGGGCGACATCTTCAGCGATCGCGAAGTGATCGATCGGATGCCCGGCGACTCCGCGATTGGACACAACCGCTACTCAACCGCCGGCGAGACGGTCTTGCGCAATGTGCAGCCGCTGTATGCCGATTACAGCTTCGGCGGGTTGGCGCTGGCACACAACGGCAACCTGACCAACGCCCGCCAGCTCCGGCGTGAACTTGTTCAGGCCGGCTCCCTGTTCCAATCGACGATGGACACGGAAGTGATCCAGCATCTGATCGCCACCAGCCGCGAGGCGAGGCTGCTCGACCGGGTCATCGAGGCGCTGCGCGCCGTCGACGGCGCCTATTCGCTGGTCGCCATGTCGCGCCGCAAGCTGATCGGCGCCCGCGACCCGCTCGGGGTACGACCACTCGTGCTGGGGCAAATCGGCGACGCCTGGATCATCGCTTCGGAAACCTGCGCGCTGGATATCATCGGCGCGGACTTCGTGCGCGACGTGGAGCCGGGAGAGATCATCGTAATCGACGATGATGGCCTGCATTCCCACAAGCCCAACCCGCCATCGCGCAAGCGTTTCTGCATCTTCGAATACATCTACTTCGCCCGGCCGGACTCCGTTGTTGACGGCAAGAACGTCTATGAAGCCCGCAAGGCGATCGGCGCCGAAATGGCACGCGAAACACCTGTAGATGCCGACCTGGTGATCCCGGTTCCCGACAGCGGCGTTCCGGCGGCCATCGGCTATGCGGCCGAGGCCGGAATTCCGTTCGAACTTGGCCTCATCCGCAATCACTATGTCGGGCGCACATTCATTGAACCGACAGACGAAATTCGCCATCTGGGTGTCCGGCTTAAGCACAACGCCAACCGCGGCCAACTCGACGGCAAACGCGTGATTCTCGTCGACGACAGCATCGTCCGGGGCACAACCTCCCAGAAGATCGTTGAGATGGTCCGCAACGCCGGCGCGGTCGAAGTCCATGTCCGAATATCCAGCCCGCCAACCAAAAGCCCCTGCTTCTACGGCATCGATACGCCGCAGGCATCGGAACTCTTGGCCGCAAACCACGATGTGGACGGCATCCGCCGCCTGATCGGCGCAGACAGCCTTGCCTATGTATCCATGGACGGGCTCTACCGGGCCATGGGTGAAACCGGGCGCGACAATGATGCGCCGCAATATTGCGATGCATGCTTCAGTGGCGAGTATCCGATAGCACTCACCGACATGAACGACACGGACAACACGTCTCAGATGTCGCTCCTCGCTGAGCTGGCCTAGGCGAAACGATGTCAGAAAATACAGGCGCACTCGCGGGCCGCGTGGCCCTGATTACCGGCGCGTCACGCGGGGTCGGTGCGGCGGTCGCGAAGCGATTCGCCGCCGAGGGTGCCCATGTGATCCTGCTCGCACGGACGGTCGGCGGCCTCGAGGAGGTCGACGATGCGATCAAGGCCGCGGGCGGACAGGCCACGCTGGTGCCTTGCGACCTGACGGAGTTCGAGAAAATCGACACTCTGGGGCCGGCTCTGCTCGAGCGTTTCGACAAACTCGACATCTTCGTCGGCAACGCCGGGACGTTGGGTGAAATGACACCCCTGACCCACTATGACGCCAAGGCATGGCATGACGTCTTCGACGTGAACGTCCATGCGAACTGGCGCCTGATCCGAACCCTCGACCCGATCTTGCGCCGCTCGGACGCCGGGCGGGCGATCATGGTGACAAGCGGTGCCGCAGCCAATCCACGCGCCTTCTGGGGCGCCTATGCGGTGACCAAGGCGGCGCTGGAAACGTTGGTGCATGTCTGGGCATCGGAACTGGCGGACACGAACGTACGCGTCAATCTGCTCAACCCGGGCGCCACGCGAACCGGCATGCGCGCTGCGGCATTTCCCGGCGAGGACCCGCAAACGCTCAAGTTGCCCGAAGATATTACCGGGACATTCGTGGAACTGGCGTCACCGGACTGTACCCGGCACGACGAGTTGATCGACATCGACTGACGTGTTTCCACGTCCGGGTATCATCCGCGCGGGTATCATCCTCGACGGGCCAAACCTACTTCTTGTCGTGATACGGGTTCTCGCTTTTGCGCGTATGAATCCGGATCGGCGTGCCCTCAAGCTTGAAGCGGGCCCGAAAGCTGTTCTCGAGATAGCGTACATAACTGGTCGGCAGGTCTTCCGGCCGGTTGCCGAACAACACCACGGTCGGCGGACGGGCCTTCGCCTGGGTCGCGTAGCGCAGACGGATCGGACGTTTGTTTGCGGCCAGCGGCGGCGGATGGCGTTCGATCGAATCATTCAGCCAGGCATTCAGCTCCGACGTCGTGACACGGAGGTTCCAGTCCTTGTAGGCACCCAGCACCGCCGGCATCAGCTTGTCCAGGCCTCGCCCGGTCGTGGCCGACAGAGTAACGATCGGGGTCCCCGCGCCCTGGGGCAGCGACACCTGCATCCGGTCACTCAGAATATCCAGAGCAGCCTTGTGGTCGGTGATCAGGTCCCACTTGTTGACGATGATCACGAAGGCACGGCCTTCCTCGATCACATGACGGGCAATGGCCAGATCCTGGCGCTCCAGCATCTGTTCGCTATCGAGGACGAGGGCCACCACATGCGCATACTGGATGGCGTGCAATGAGTTTCCGACCGACAGTTTCTCAAGTTTCTCGTCGATCCGCGCCTTTCGGCGCATGCCCGCCGTATCGACCAACGCAATACGCTGTTCCTCAAACATCCATTCAACCGAGATCGCATCACGCGTGATCCCGGCCTCCGGGCCCGTCAAAAGCCGGTCCTGCCCAATCACGGCATTGATCAGCGTCGATTTTCCGACATTCGGCCGGCCGACAATTGCCAGGCGAAGCACAGAGGTATCGGCATCGGGGCCAGAGTCTGAGCCAGTGTCATCCCACGGTTCGTCGTCCACCGCTGGCGCGGCCGCGGCGATGGGATCGAAGAGGAGGTGGATGCCCTCACCATGTTCCGCAGAAATCACGATCGGATCGCCCAGACCTAGCGAATAGGATTCGAGGACGCCACTTTCGCCCGCACGGCCTTCGCACTTGTTCGCCACCAGAAACACATTCGCGCCGCGGCTGCGCAGCCATGTGGAGAATTGTTCATCGAGAGGCGTGATACCGGCCCGCGCATCGAACACCATGAAGACGATGTCAGCTTCATCGAGCGCCTGCTCCGTCTGGCGACGCATGCGTGCCGGAAGGCTGTCGTCGAATGACTCTTCCAGACCCGCGGTATCGACGATTCGAAACTCAAGGTCGCCGATGGAGCCTTGTCCCTCACGACGGTCCCTTGTGACACCGGGTCTGTCGTCAACCAACGCCTCGCGCCGGCCAACCAAGCGGTTGAACAGCGTCGACTTGCCGACGTTGGGACGTCCGACAATAACCACGGTCGGTTGCATGACAGGTTCCGCCGGGACCTAACGGTACGCGATCAGGCGCGCGCCGTCGGTCTGAAAATACAGGGTCTCGTCCGCCAGAATTGGGGGCAGCGAAACATCGTCAGGCATTTCGATCTCGCCGATAATCTCGCCGGTATAGGGAGATAACGCCACCGCGACACCATGGCTGCCGGTCACGATCAAACGATCGCTGGCAAGCACCGGACCAGACCAGTTGATCAGGCCTTCGCGGTCTTCCGGGTCTTCGAACTGGCCAAGCGGCGTGACCCAACGCACGAGGCCATTCTCGGCGACGAGTGCCACGACATCACCTTCGGTGCTGACCACAAACAAAAAATCGCCCGCAATCCACGGCTGGTTTACGCCCCCGACCTCTGCCTCCCAGGCGCGACGACCGCTGGCCAGATCAATGGCAACCATTCGACCCGAGTGGCTGATCGCGTAGACCCGACCGCGGTCAACGACCGGACGTCCGCGGATGTCGGCCAGGGCCGACACGGCGTCGACACGGCGAATCGCAGCCAGATTGTCGCTCCACAGTTGGCGACCGTTTTCGGCCCGAAGTGCAAAAATTTCACCCGACGAATAGGGCACGATGACGATATCGCCATCGACGGCGGCACTCGCCGACCCGATCAGGCCCGCGCCTTCTTCGATGCCGGTATGGGTCCAGTCAACGACCCCCAGTTCGGCATCAATGGCAAAGAGCTGGTTGTCCTTGGTCAAGGCGTAAACCTTGCCGCCAAAGGCCGTCGGAGCAGAGCGCATCGGCCCGGACACCGGCGTCCGCCAAAATTCACGCCCTGTTGCCGCATCGAGCGCCACAACCTGGGCAAATCCTGTGCCCGCATAGATGCGACCAAGATCGTAGACAACGCCGCCGCCCCAGTTGCCGTCATCTTCATCTTCGGGCTCGATGTCAGCAGACCAGACTGTTTCACCATTGTCGGCCCGCCGCGCGGTCACGACCGCATCGGAATCCATCGTAAAAACCAAACCGTTGGCGACGACCGGACCGGACAGGATCGGGGCATCATCATCGCCGCCGTCACCCACGCTGCGTGCCCAGACTTCCTGAGGATCAACAGCCAGCGCGAGATGGTGCATCGCATGATTCGCGAAGCCGCCCTGCTGCGGCCAGTTTTCATTGATCTGGGGCCGCGGCAGGCGAATGGACAAATCGGCAACCTGCGACGACGGCGTTATCCGGTCCTGCGCCTGCAACACCGCGATCCGCTCCCCGGGCAATGGGGCGTCGTCACTGCCTCCCAGGAAATCAAACGTATCGCAGGCGGCCAGCGAGACCAGCATCACCGGCACAAGCCAGACATTGCGGGCGGACGCGAACATGCTCGAAATCATCATCAAAGGCCGATCGCCGTGAGAAGCTCGGTGGCGCGCGCGCGTGACGCAACCGGAGCCGAGGAATCGGCCTGGTTCGCGCGCAGCAGTTCTGCCGCCCGCTCCCGATTACCCGCCTGAATAGCGGCGACGGCGAGGAATTCCCGGGCCGTTACCTGGAAGGGATTTCCCTCCGTATTCAGCGGCCCGATTCGCTCCTCCACTTCACTTTGTGACAACACATCCAGGCCGTTGGCGACAGCCAGCAGACGTGCCAGGTCGCGATACGTGCCGCGCAAGTCGGAATCCGCTGCGATAGAATCAAAGACGGCGAGCGCCTGAGCCTTGTCACCCTGTGTCGCCAGCAGTCGCGCCTCGCGCAACTGTGCCAGGAACCGGTAGGCCGGCGTGCCCTCCTGCGCCAGCTCGCGCAGCTGCAGGAGCGCCGAACCGGACTGTACGCTTTCCTGTACGACGGCATCGAGGAAACGCGTGCTGTCAGCATCGCGGGCGCTCTGCTGGGCGTCGCGCCAAACCACAGATGCGATCGTTGCGCCGACGATCACCACCGCCGCGATCACCGCATAGGTGCCATAGCGCTTCCAGAGCTGCTGATAGCGGTCCTGGCGGACTTCTTCGTCAACTTCGCGAAACAGCGGATCGGACACGAAAACAATTCCTTTTCAAGAGCTTCGCGAGATTATCACACGCCGCTATATCGCCGCACAGCGCACCGAAATCAACCGTTTAACGGCGTTTTGATCAAAGTCGTTACGGCGTCATACCATTTTTTAACCCGGCGCTGACACAATCGTACCGCAACACGGGGAATTCCGACCATGCGCCGAGGCGTTCAAACCATCCTGGCCATCGCCGCACCACTTGCCCTGGCGGCGTGCGCTGGCCCGGCGTCGCTGGCCCTCGGCGGCGCCAGCGTTGTGACCGTGCTCGATTCCGGGAAAACCGTGTCAGATCACGTCATGTCATTTGCGACCGGCGAGGAATGCACGTTCCGGCATTCGCTACGCGGTGAGTCGTGGTGTCAGCCCAAGCGCAGCGAGGATTCTGGGGCGCAGGACAATCTCGTCTGCTACCGGTCCCTCGCGCGT
Source organism: Rhodospirillaceae bacterium (assembly GCA_018667335.1). Classification (GTDB taxonomy): domain Bacteria; phylum Pseudomonadota; class Alphaproteobacteria; order UBA6615; family UBA6615; genus UBA8079. Next base: position 15,203 of record JABIVD010000051.1, on the reverse strand, counting down.
ACGACCTGTTATGAGGTCGCCAACAAATTCGAAACGGAAACACGCCGCACGCCCTGAACCGCGATCGCTGGACAGGACTCTGAAAATCAGGAAAACTTGTCCCGTCAGCTATTCAACGATCACGGACGAGTGTTTCACTCATGAGTTCTCATCAGACCCTGCACAAGTCCAATCGCAAAGCGGGTCAGGTTACGTTCGACCGCAACGAACTCCGAATTCTTCTGAATGAATACAGTCGGCGCGTCGCGGCGGGAGAATGGCGTGATTATGCGATGGATTTCGCCCGCGAGCGGGCTGTGTTTTCCGTCTTCCGGCACACCGCAGAACATCCGCTCTACTCGATCGAGAAGTTTCCGGGCAAAGGTGGACGGCCCCAGCTCTATGCCGTTTCCCGTGGGCCACAACGCCTGAAACAAAGCGAAAATCTGGAAACCGTGCTCGACGCGATCAAAGCCAAGCCCCGGCTTCGCACCGTCGGTTGAGCTTCGGTCCGGGCAGTTTTCAGAAATATCCTCTGACATTTTCCCGAAATTCCGCAGAAGTTCCGCGGAAATTCGGCACCAATTCAACATTCTAAAACTCGATACGATCGCGTTTGCGCTTTGCCATCAGCCGGGCCACACCAGTGACGCGATGCGGCAATGGTGAAGGCCATGCCGAGCTTATGGCGAGGATGTCAGATGTTTCCACGGAGCGCATAGTGGACGCGACCGCGCGCATTTCGAGCGAGGTTGAGAGGCGATTCGGTGTGCCCAATCCGAATCGCGACGAGGCCGTAGACCCAACTGCCGAACTCGCCGACAAAGCCCCTCTTCCCGAACCATTCAAGGCGCCGGAGCCGATACGCCGAAAGTTCCAGGCACGCCTCAACTATGATCCGATCGAGCGAGATGTTTTCATCGAGATCCTCGACCCGGAGACCGGCGAAGTGCTCCGGAGGTTTCCTGCCGAAAAGGCCGCGGAAGACAAAACCACGAGTCGCGGCGGCGCGATCATCAATCGATTGGCCTGACGCGATGCCGCCTTTCATTGTCCCCGACATGGCGCGTCGCTAGTCTGCCCATATGAACGGGACGGACAGCCGCGCAGAAAACCGAAAACGCGCGTTGTCAGGTCTCGACCGCCTGATTTCCGATGAAATGATGATCCGCCATCTGGCGACCCGACAGGTCGGGCTGCTCACAAATCATGCCTGCACCACGGTGGATCAAGTCCCCGCAACTGTCGCAATCAAGCAGAGCTTGGACGCCCATGGCGGAGGTGCGTTGCGTTTGTTCACGCCCGAACATGGCATGCGTCTGTCGGCAGGCGCCGGGGAGACCGTGTCAAACAGCATAGACCCGCTCACCGGGCTCACGGTCCACAGCCTTTACGAGGGTGCCGAAAACGATGCCGACTCCGTGCTCGAGGGATTGGATGCGCTGATCATCGATCTTCGTGACGTCGGCGTGCGTTGCTATACCTACGCGGCAACCGCCGCCAGATTTGCCAGTGCAGCACTCGCGCACCACATTGAGGTGATCATCTGCGATCGCGCCAACCCGCTCGGGCCCCTGGTCGAGGGCCCCCGCCCCGAACCTGACCGCAAGTCCCTGCTTGCCTATTTCGATGTCCCCTTTGTGCATGGCCGCACGATCAGTGAACTCATCGCGCTCTCAGTCTCACCGGTGATCAACCAGGCACCATTTGCGGTTTATCCCGCCGATGTGTCGCTACAACCGCCATTGGGCTGGATTCCACCGTCTCCGGCACTGTCCCATCCCGACGCGGTCGCGGCATATCCCGGATTGGTCCTGCTCGAAGCCACGAATGTGAGCGAGGGTCGCGGCACCTCCGTCTCGTTCCGTTCGGTCGCAGCACCGGGGCTCGACGCGGAAGCACTCGCGCGTGCGGTTAATGAATGGACGACAGGCTTCGGTGCCACAGCCGGCGAGATATTCTTCACCCGCCCGCCCGCTTCAGGACAGCCGGTCCCGGGGATCGCGCTTTGGCCCAGACGGACGACACGTCATGAGCCATTCGCACTCGGCGTACATTTGCTTGCATGGCTCTTGGAAAATTATGCGGACTTCGCCTGGCTTCCGGCCGCCGGCTCAAAATCCGACCTGGCGATCGACGTGCTGTTCGGCCGATCCGATCTACGAACGCAGCTCGACGCCGGAACCTCGGCCGACGCCATCCTGCGAGGCTGGCGATAGGCTCACTGTTGCCGGACGGGCTCACCTTCAACGAAGACTTCAACCAGCTTGTGCGCCGCGTCCAGCAATACCAGATCGGCCCAAGCACCCACCTGAACGCGACCACGGTCCAAACGACCAATAAAATCAGCGGGATAGGTCGATGTACGGTGGCTCGCTTCGTCCAGCGATAGCCCCATATCCAGCAGATTTACCAAGGCCCGGTCCATCGTCAGGGCGCTCCCGGCAAGCGTGTCATCATCCAGAAAGACGCCGCCATCACGTTTGGTCACGGTATGGCTGCCCAGGGGATATTCACCGTCCGGCATCCCGGCCGCTGCCGTCGCATCAGTGACGGCGAATAACTTTGGGATAGATCGCAGGGCGACCTTCATGGCCCCGGGGGCGACATGAATGCCATCGGGAATGAGTGCTGCGTATTCGCCATGCGCCAGCGCGGCACCGGCCACACCCGGCGCACGATGACGCAACGGCGACATTGCGTTGAACAGGTGGGTAAACCCTCGCGCCCCGGCATCCAGCGCCGCACAGGCCGTTTCGTAGTCAGCATCGGAATGGCCGATTTGGACCACAATTCCGGCTTGGGCCAGTTGCCGGATCATTTCCAGGCCACCCGTGGTCTCCGGCGCAAGCGTGACGAGCTTCACGACCCCCTCGCCCGCCAAAACCTCCACGAACGCGGGATCAGGATCGCGGGCAAAGGGCGGCTGTGCGCCAAGCCGCGCCGGGTTGATAAAGGGGCCTTCCATATGGGCGCCGAGAACCCTTGCTTCACCGCTCTCGCGCGCCGTCTGAACCTTGCCGATGCCGGCCAGGGCCTTCACCAACTCGTCCTCCGGCGCGGTAATGGTCGCAGGCAGGAACGATGTGGTGCCGTGGTGGGCATGCAGCTGCGCGGCTGTGCGCACTGCCGCCTCGCCCTGCATCACATCGGCACCGCCGCCGCCGGGCACATGCAGGTCGACGAAACCCGGAATAATGAATGGCGCATCTGCCGCGACCTCACCCTCTTCGATTGCCAAAACATGGCTGTCGAATTCGATCCGGCCATCGACCCATCCTTCGGGGGTCAGAATGTGTCCTGATCGGTGTGAATCGCTCATCGGTTCTGCCACATGATTGTTTCATCCGGTGCACGCCCCTGGGCCAGCAGCAGCGCACCGCTGACGGCACCTTCCTGCGGCGCCCGGGCCCAGGTACGCAGGCGGTCGGGCAGGAAGGCATCCAAAGGTTCCGCCAAGCCGCCGACCAGCGCCAGCGGAATCTTGCGCCCGGAATCCAGGGCCTCCGCCAACGTATCGATTTCGCGACCGGCCTCACTGACGATCTCAAGCGCCGCCGTGTCTCCCCATCCTGCATGTTCGACAACCAGCGGCGCCAGTTCGGCAAATTGTGCGGGCGGCGCAGACAGCAACCAATCCAGAAGTGCATCGCGCGACTGGCCGGTCCGTTCCATCACGGCGCGATGCATCTCGGTAACCCGCTTGCGGAACCGCGTGTCGACGATCTGTGCGACCTGGGTGACCGCCTGGCGTCCGATCCAGGCGCCACTGCCCTCATCACCGATGGGAAAGCCCCAACCGCCGACAATCCGGCAACGCCCAGCCGCTTCTATCCGATAACCGACGCTGCCGGTGCCGACGATGATCACGGCCCCGGGCGCGCCGCCATGCGCACCGAGTGTGGCGATGTAGGCATCCGTCGAGACCCGCAGCGCAGCAGCCCCGGGCGCGGCATCCAAAAACTTCTGTCGCTGGGCATTATTGTGGGCCCCGGCAAGGCCGATGCCGAAATGGATACGAGATAGGTATTCATCGTCGAGCGCGACCGCACGCGCAAGGTTCTCCAGCGCGCCCAGGATTTCACCCCAGGCCTCGGTGCCACGCACCGTCAGGCTTGTCGGCCCGGTCACGGTCAGACCTAGCCGGTGCCCCGAATCGTCATATAGGGCGACCCGCGTGTTGCTGGCACCGCCGTCTACGCAACAATACAACCGTTCGTTCATCGCCAGACGCAGCCGCTCCCTGTAGCACCACCATCCTACACGAGGCCGCGCGGTCTCATGTTTGGGAAATGGGCGGCGCGAATGCATATGCTATGGAGGATTCGTGATCTCAGGCAAAGCGGCACATGCGTAAAACCGAAGAATTCGCAGAAGCATTTCGCGACATCGAAACCCGCAGCGACGAGGACATCGCCGCTGCGATCCTCGACGCCCAATCCACCGGGCTGGCCGCGGTTCGACAATCCGTCCCTGATCTGACGGTGGCGGCGCGCGCCGCAGCCACCCGATTGCGGGAAAATCCATCCGGCCGGCTCGTCTATGGTGGTGCCGGAACGTCGGCCCGCCTCGGGGTCCAGGACGGTGTTGAACTCGTACCCACATTCGGCTGGCCCCATGCGCGGCTCGCCTACCTGATTGCCGGCGGCCCCGGCGCCCTCACCCAGACCGCCGAGGGTGCGGAAGACGATTCCGACCAGGCGCGCCGGGATGCGATCGCAATCGATGTCGGCGCGGCAGACGTGTGCGTGACGCTGTCGGCCAGCGGCGTCACACCCTATGCGCTGGCGGCATGCGCTGCGGCACGCGAGGCCGGCGCGGTAACCATTGGCATCGCCAACAACGCGGGCGCGCCGTTGCTGGAGGCCGCCGAGTATCCGATCCTGCTCGAGACGGGCCCGGAGCCGATTGGCGGATCCACCCGCATGACCGCCGGCACCGCCCAGAAGGTCACCCTCAACCTGCTCTCCACGCTGCTCATGATCCGGATGGGCCGAGTGTATCGCGGCATGATGGTCGATGTGATCGCGTCCAGCGACAAGCTACGCGACCGGGCAGCACGGATTGTCATGGAAGCCGCGGGTGTCGAGGAAGACGCCGCACGGCAGGCTCTGGCGGCGAGCGAGAACGCCGTAAAGCCCGCTATTCTGATTGCCCGAGGCCTTACCTTCGCCGACGCGCAGGCGTTGCTCGATGCCCATGGCGGCGATCTCCGCAACGCGCTCGCCGCCGCCGGCGATGCAGCGGGATCGGCCTGAACGCCGATGTCGAGCGGGGCCGATCTCAACCCGTTCCGGATTGTCTGGAATCGCCACGGGCGCGACCAGTGGGACACAATGCTGGCCGCGTGCAAGCGCCCCAGCCTGACCCAGACCTCGACGTACGCACTCGCCCTGAACGACGTGCAGGGCGACAAGGCGGCGCTGGGCGTCATCCGTTTCAACAAGCAACCGATCGGGTTGGTCGTCGCCCATGGCAAGCCCATCCTTGGCACGCCGGGAAGTCAGACCATCTATCGTGGCCCGTTATGGGTGCATGACGAGATCCCGGCGCAGATGCAAAAGCTCGCCTTCGAGTTGCTGCGCAAGCGGTTCCGTTTGCGTCGGGGGCGTCCCGTGACCTTCCATCCCGAGCTCGAGGACACGCCCGAGCACCGCGTGCAGATGCTCACCGCAGGATTCAAGCGGATCGTCGACGGCTACCGGACGATCTGGCTCGATCTGTCGAGGCCACTCGTCGAATTGCGCGCCGAACAGAAACAGAATTGGCGCAATGCGCTGGTTCAGGGCGAACGGAATAGCCTCACCGTCATCGACGACCGGGACTGCACGCGCCTCGGCTGGCTGACGGCGCAGCATGCAGAACATATGAATATCGGCGGATATCGCGGGCCGTCACAGGGCCTGATCGACGCGCTCCATCGCCGTGGCAATTCGACGGCGGGCCTGCGGCTTCTCGTTGCGGAGCAGGACGGAGACCCGATCGCGGGCGTTCTGCTCGCCCATCACGGCAAGGCTGCGACCTACCTCGTCGGCTGGACCGGCGACAAGGGCCGCGAATTGCGCGCCACGCACCTGCTGCTCTGGCAGGCCATCGAGTTACTCAAGGCAGATGGATATGAATGGTTCGATCTGGGCGGCGTCAGCGCCGAAGCACCTGGCGTGGAGCGTTTCAAGTTGGGTCTCGGCGGCGCGGAGACGTGGCTGGTCGGCGGCTACGTCTAGGCAGCCACGTCTAGGCCGCGACGCGGCGGTCATCCTCGACAAAACGTGCAGCCTCGCGGACCAACGCGGTCGCCTCTGCAGGTGTCCCGTCGAACCCGGGCGCATTCTCCGAGAGATAGCGGCGCCAGGCCCGCGCCCCGCGCAATCCGTTAAAGAGACCCAGGATATGCCGCGTGATCCCGACGAGATGGCGGCCGGCGGCGATCTCCCGCTCGATATAGTCGCAATAGGCCTCGATCACGTCGTGGCGGCTCTGTACGTCTGACGGATCGCCGAAAAACCGCTGATCCGCCTCCGCCAGCACATAGGGGTTCTGATAGGCCGCTCGACCCAGCATCACACCGTCCACATGGCGAAGATGGTTGGTGGCCGCATCCAGGTCTTCGATCCCGCCATTGATCGTGACGTGCAAATCAGGCCGTTCGGCCTTCAGCCGATAGACGAGGTCGTAATGCAGCGGTGGCACCTCGCGATTTTCGCGCGGGCTCAGGCCTTCGAGCCACGCCTTGCGGGCATGGACGATGAAGCGCTCACACCCCGCAGCCGCGACCCGGTCGACGAAATCAATCAGCGTGTCCCATTCGGGCTGGTCGTCGATCGCGATCCGATGTTTGACGGTCACCGGCACGTCGACGGCTTCGCGCATCGCAGAGACGCTCTCGGCCACGAGATCCGGCTCCGCCATCAGACAGGCGCCGAACCGCCCCGACTGCACGCGGTCGGACGGGCAACCGACGTTGAGATTGATCTCGTCATAACCGAGATCGGCGCCGATCCGGGCGCATTCGGCCAGCGCCGCCGGGTCAGACCCGCCCAGCTGCAGCGCCACGGGGTGTTCTGCCGGGTCGAAGGCGAGCAGCCTCTCGCGCGGGCCGTGCAGGATCGCGCCGGTGGTGACCATCTCGGTGTAGAGCCGCACGTGGCGGCTGATCAGGCGCAGGAAGAACCGCTCATGGCGGTCCGTCCAGTCCATCATCGGCGCCACGGACAGGGGTGCCGGGCCATATGTCTTTATTTCGGACATGACTAACGAAGACATACGACAAACGCCGTTCTGCGTTAAGACGCGATATTCAGTCGCGGCCGAGCTCATATGCGGTATCGGCCCTAGGCTTTTGTCTTCCGACGGGTCTGGGTCGTCCAGACCCGCAGATCGATCAGGACCTTCGCCGTCACCGCGAGGACGAGTGCGCAGAGCAGCACTTTGGTGATCGTCTCCATCGTCCCCTCGATCAACAGGGCATGAACGACGCTGCCGACCACGATGATGGCTGCGAGAGACGTATGTGCAAGGCGCCACGCCCACCATCGCCAGCCAAGCCGTCGCAGCAGGAGCGCGAGAAGTGCCGCGCCGAAGACCGCCCACATGGCGACAACGCCCCAGGCGGAGAAGAAGGTCGGCGCACGAAACAAAAGTGCATCCAGAACGTCGGGCGGGCTCGTGATCCAGAGACCGCCGACGTGCAAAACGACGGCTGCCACCAGGCCGGTTCCGATCCAGCGATGCGCGCGGCGACGCTGAGGCACAGACAGGTCGGGCAAGTATCCCCCCGCGAGCAGAGGCTGAAGCAGCAGGAGTGCCATCGCGATAACCCCGGCGAATCCGGACCCGATGTAGATCGGATCGCGCCAGGCGAGTTGCGGACTGAATGCCGTGGCGGCAATCGGGGCAACGATGGCGACCAGAAGCGCGGCCCAGATCACCAACTGGGGTATGCGCCGCCTTCCGGGTTCATTCATTGGAGTCAGACCGGGCGCAGCACAAAGTCCGCGCGGAGACTGGTTTCCTCCGCACTCCGCATGACCGGACGCAGGAACACGGTTTCGAAATCTCCGCCGTCATAGGCGAGGTGACCATGGGGTTGGCCGAAGGTCGGCACGATCTGTGGCATTTCCAGGCGGAACGTCCCGGTTGCGTCCGTCAGTGTCGCGCCGTGGCTGTGCGGGTCACGTTCACGTCCTTCGGTCGTGTGGGCCCAGATCTGAATCCGTTGGCCTTCGATTGGAACGCCATCATCCGCGCGGCGCACGGTGCCCGACATCCAGAATCCCCCGCCGCCGATCCGCTCCACAATTGGCGCGCCGGGGAGATAATTGTTGGACCCGCCGCGCATTGACGACGTCGGCGCAAGCCCCCGGGCACGTGCAGGCACGAGCAGTCCGGACGCGCCGATCATCGCGGCAGCGACGCCGGCTGCAAGCACGGTCCTGCGTGTCAGTGCATCAGTACTCATGTCGCCCTCTCAACCATATTCGCGGTTGCGCGCCCGGCCCAAAACGCCAATTCACACGCGCTACGAAAAAATGCAATTCGACTTGCCTATTAGAGTACGGAAGGCAGCAGGCGCGATAAATATCTTTCACGCTCTCGTGACGACCGCACATGGCGGCTGATCAGGCACCGGAAGAACCGCTCATGGGGAGAACACATACGCCGAAGCCGCGCCCGGGTTAAGTACGCGATGTTCTGCCGCACCCCCTTTAATCAGAAGTCTCTAATATTATATTTGTCTTATACACAAACAGGAGACACGCGATGAAAACCCTTCTCTCAACCGCCGCACTGGCTGCTTTGCTCGTATCCGGTGCAGCTCTCGCAGACGGTTCCGGAATGAACGGCCAGCGCATGAAAGGCCAGCACATGTCCAGCCCGCACGCGGACATGCAAACCGAAATGCAGGCGCGCATGCATGACGACGACGAACGACATCCCGGGACGCGACACGACGAAGAGTATGCCGGCAAAGGCAAGCACGAACGTCATTCCGCACCGGGATCGGACCATAGCGGCCGGGGCCACAATGACGATGACGATGACGATCATGGTCCCCGCCACATGAACAAGATGAGCCAGGACCGCTCCTGACCATCGGGACCTACACCGTGTCGCAACGAATTTGCGGCACGGTGGCGGGCCTTTGGTTTAAAATCGGTCCATGACGGACCAAAAGAACACCCTGATCGACAAACTCCCGAAGGCCGAGCTGCATCTGCATATCGAAGGCACGCTTGAGCCCGAGATGATGCTGGCGCTGGCGAAGCGCAACGATATCGCCCTGCCCTACGATAGCGTGGAGGAAATCCGTGCGGCCTATGAGTTCGACGGGCTGCAGGACTTCCTCGATCTCTACTATGCGGGCATGTCGGTCCTCATTGAGGAACGCGATTTCTACGACCTGACCTGGGCCTATCTCGAGACAGTCGCGGATCAGGGAGTCACCCATGTGGAGATATTCTTCGACCCCCAGGCCCATACGGACCGGGGCATCGCCTTCGAGACGGTGCTGGGCGGGATCACCAGCGCGCTCGAGACAGGCGCGCGGGAGCTCAGGATCACGTCGCGACTGATCATGTGCTTCCTGCGCCATCTCCCCGAGGAACAGGCTTTCGATGCGCTGCATTCGGCCTGCCGCCACAAGGACCATATCCACGCCGTCGGCCTTGATTCCAGCGAGGCCGGGATTCCCCCGTCGAACTTTGCGCGCGTGTATGAAGCCGCGCGCAATGAGGGATTCATCACCGTCGCCCATGCCGGCGAGGAAGGCCCCGCCGCGTATGTGACGGATGCGCTCGATATCCTGAAAGTTTCACGCGTGGACCACGGCAACCATGCGCTCGACGATCCGGCACTCGTCGCACGGCTCGTGCGTGAAAAGACCCCGCTCACCATGTGCCCTTTGTCGAATCTGCGGCTCAAGGTGATCGCGTCAATGGAAGCGAACCCGGTCAAGACCGCGCTCGACGCGGGCCTGCTGGTCACGGTGAACTCCGACGATCCGTCCTATTTTGGCGGGTATATCAACGCCAACTACGAGGCTGTCACCGACGCCCTCGACCTGTCCATTACGGACATCGTGACTCTGGCGAAGAACTCCTTCGCCGCGTCGTTTCTGCCGGACGAGGAGAAACAGACCCATATCGATGCGGTCGAGCGCCACGCCGGGAAGTTCATGCGCAGCGCGGACTAGAATTCCCACGCCGTCGGGTGACGCGCATCCAGTTCGCGTGTGCCTGCTAGGTCGCGCGCACCGACCTGACGAAGCGCCTCGCGCAACTCCTCGATGAAGAAGTCGGCGACGAAGTCCGGCCCCTCCTCGCCCAGGGCGGCCAGCCCGTACATGAAAGCCCGGCCGATGAGATTGAACCGCGCGCCCAGCGCAGCGGTGCGCATCAGGTCCACCCCGCTGCGCAGACCGCCGTCGAACAGGATCTCCGTCCGCCCGCCAACCGCCGAGACGATGCCCGGCAGCACGTCCACTGAGGCCGGCGCGGCCTCGAGCTGTCGGCCGCCGTGATTCGAGACCACGATGCCATCCGCGCCGAGCTCAACGGACTTCTCCGCGTCCCCCGGATGCAGGATGCCCTTGATGATCAGCGGGCCCTTCCAGGCATCCCGGAAACGCGCAATCTCCTCCCAGGTGAACGAACCCCCACCCTCGCGCCGGGCGAAGTCCGCGACCTCGGCATGGCTGACGTCCGCACCCGCGTACTTTCGCAAGTTGGCGAACATCGACTGGCCGTGACGGAGATAGGCCTGCAGCCAGGCCGGGTGGGTCGCCACGTCGGCAATCGTCCGTGGTCCGATCCGGTAGGGCAGCACCAGCCGGTTGCGCAGCTCGCGCGGGCGCTTGGTGCGTGCGGGCACGTCGATGGTGACGACCAACGCGGCGACCTCGGCGGCCCCAGCACGCGCGATCCAGTCCATGTTGATGGCCAGGTTGTCGCGCGGCATCCGGTAGATCTGGAACCACGCAAAGCCGTTGGCCAGTTCCGCCACCCGTTCGACGGAGGCCAGTGCGGAACTGCCAAGCGTGAACGGGATCTCATTCGCCGCCGCGGCCCGCGCGAAAATTTCCTCACCCCCCGGCAGCACGAGGCCCGGCAGCCCCATCGGCGCGATGGCCAATGGCCCCGCATAGCGCTTCCCGAACAGTTCGACCGAGGTATCGGCGCTGTAGTTCTCGACGCCGTAGCGCGGCAGGATCTGGATCCCGTCCAGCGCGGCGGCATTGCCCTTGCGATTGGGCTCATCCGCGCCAGCCGCACCATCCACATAGTCGAAGGCGAAGCGCGGTACGCGCTTGCGCGCTTTGGTGCGTAAGTCCGCGATGGTCGGGTAAAGCATCTTGAGCCGGCCCGCGCGCGTCGAGGTATCGGGACGCCCCGCCGTGACCTTGTAGTCGGGCTCTTTCGCGTCTGTGTTCGGGCTGTCTTCGGTCATGGCTCTAACTCCGGATCGGTAGCCACGAGGATGGGTCTCGTGAGCGCGGACAAATGTTTCTTCTGGACACCATCATGGTCGAAATTCGCCGGGTCCAGCCAGGTCTCGAACGCCGCCTTCAGACCCGGCCATTCGGACACGACGCAGGCATACCAGGCCGTATCGCGTGAGCGCCCTCGATGGATCATGTGATCACGGAACACGCCCTCATAGGAGAATCCCAGTCGCTGGGCCGCCACCCGTGAGGGGAGGTTCAAGCTGTGGCATTTCCATTCATAACGCCGGTAACCCGCCTCAAACGCCCAACGCATCATCAGATACATGGCCTCGCTCGTCACCCGGCCACGCTGAATCGCGGGGGCATAGTGCACATGCCCCACCTCGATAGAGCCGTGCGCGGGGGTGATCCGCATGTAACTCACCATCCCCGCCGCGCGCCCCGTCGTCTCATCGACGATGGCATAGAAAAACGGGTCCGCGTCGAAGCAGGTCGCGGCCATCCATGTCTCGAAGTCACCCAGGCTATCGAACGGCCCGTACGGCAGGTAGGACCAGTCGCGCCCGACCGTGTCTTGGCTGAAATGGCGATGGAGGTCGGCGGCATGCGCGGCGATGTCCAGTGGCTCCAGCCGGCAGAACCGCCCCGCCAGAGCCTCGCGCGGCGGGCGTGGAGGCACCATCCAGTCGGGCAGCGCAACTCCAACGCTCTGACCGAGCTCGTTTGTATCAATCATCGGCTGTTTCAATCATCGACGCAGGCCGCCCAAACGGCGTATTTCACTTGCGCATCGCAGCGCATCGACCTGCATTGCACCCTACTGGGGCAGGAAAATAAAATTGAAAATATAGTCCGCCGGAACCGTGCAGTTGCGATGATACCGGTCAAGGTCGATATCCCGTATCGAAGTCAGGACTGAGCCTTTCAGCGCATAGGTTTCATAGCCCAGGTCCTCCACGAACCTCAAAAGCTCCTCGACATCGCGCTTGATGTGAACTTCCTCCGACTCGACGACCATGACCGGCTTGTCGCGCCGGATCGTCTCAAGCGCGCCGCGGATCACTTCGGCTTCGAAACCCTCGACGTCGATCTTGATAAACCCGACATTCTCGAGCCCCAGGCCGTCCAGTCGCCGGGCCTCGACCTCGACCCCCAGAAAGCTGCCATCCACCTTGGTCGCGCTGAGGGACGCGCCCTGGTTCGAATACCCTTTGTGGCTGTGCGGCACGCGCAGTTCGGCGACCCCATCCTCGTCTGACAATGCGATCTGCTGCGCCTCGACATTCTCGGCGACGTTGCGCTTCAGGATATTGAAGAGCTTCGGATTGGGTTCGTAGGCATAGACCCGGGAGGCCAGACCCGCCAGGAACCAGGTCCAGACGCCCTTGTTTGCCCCGACATCAACCGCAATTTTATCCGGGTCGACCAGGAAGGGCAGAAGTCCGAGTTCCTTCTCGCCCCGGCGCAATTCCTTTTGCGCCCGATGCCGGATGTAAATCTTGGGCGGCAGGAGCCAGTTTTTGAGTTTTTCCTCCATGGTGGAGGGGACGGTGGTCGCCATTCCGGTATTCCCTGACTGGATGCGCGCCCGGACCGGGCGTGCCGGGTGGCTTCGACGGAACAGTGTAAACCACCGGCCGATGTCGCCCTATATCTACTTCTTCTTCGACGCTTTCTTCTTGGCCGGGATCACCGGCAACATCACATAGCTCTGGTGCTTGGGACCGGCATGCAGGGTCACGTCGCCGCCGAATATCTTCTTCGGCCGATCACGCGGATCATCATGCAGGAACGGACCGCAACCATTCAGCGGATGTGCGAAGTTCGAAAGCTCGAGCGCCCCGCCGGAATACTCATAATCCTTGCCGCGCACCGACAGCGCCAGGCGATAGCCCGCCGGCACGACGATGCAGGTCGGCCAGATTTCGATGTCGAGCTCATAGACCTGCCCGGGCTTGAGCGGCTGCTTTTCATCATGGCTGTGCCACGGTCGCCAGGGCTTCGACATCTTCGGGTCGAGCTTGCGATGGGACGCACGCAGCCAGCCCTGGGCGATCGGCGTATGCGGGTCCACGGTTCCCTTGAAGGTGATCTCCTTCATGTCGGGCGAGAACAGCCTGACGACGAGGAACAGATCGGCGTCTGCGGTGGCCGAGGAGACAAACAGCTTCGACGCCAGAGGCCCCGTGATCTCGGTGTCCTCGTCCATCGGCGGCAGGAAGAAGGTCACACCGTCGCCCATGCCGGCGTAGGTCACCTTGCCGCGCCTGGCTGGCGCCTTGGGCTCGAGGGTCATGTGCGCGGTGTCGAGATACTGCTTTTTCCACTTGGTGCGCTTGATCGGCCATTCCGTTTCCGTGCGCTCGACGAATTTCTCTCCCACATGCCGGACCTTGAGCAAAACCGGTGGCTTCTTCTCCCAGCCGTTCTTCTCGCCCTTCAGGTAATGGGCGAAGAACTGCTTCTGCATCTCGACGCCATAGGGCGTGTAGAACTCGGTCCAATGCTCGAGACCATGGCATTCCAGCCATTTCTCCTTCGAGCCCGCCTGGTAGAACCCTTCATAGTTGCCGCGCGGATGCAGGCCCTGCCCACCCCAGCTGGCCGGTGACAGCAGCGGCACCTTGATCTTCTTGAAATCGGGCCGGCGTGCGCGATACCAGTCATCCTCCATCTCGCGGCGCAGGATGTCGCGGTCCATATCGGTGCGGTTGCGCTTCAGATCCGCCGCCGACAGGCTCGGCGGACCGGCCACCGGATCGCCGTGGACCCAGCTGCGATAACCCTTGGTGCCGGCACCGTACTGCACCGGCTGCACCTGCATGTCGTACCAGTTCTTGATGAAGGTGCAGAGGATGCCGCCGTGGCGTGCGAACTCGCGGTAGTAGTCGTTGGCTGCTTCCCACGCACACATCGCGGCAAGGTGCTTGGGCTGGCGCTCGGCCACCCACCACTGGTTCATGCCGTAATAGGAAATGCCGTTGAGGCCGACCTTGCCGTTCGACCAGTCTTGCGTCCCGGCCCATTCGATACACTCGACATAGTCCTCGCTCTCGCGCGGCGACCAGGGATCCATGTAGCCTTCCGAACGCCCGGCACCGCGACTGTCGATACGCACGCAGGCATAGCCGTCGGGCACCCATTGCTCGGGATCGACCGTCTCCCAGCTCTGATACTTGTTGGTCGAGCCTTTGATGGCGTCGGGATGATCGCCGGTGAACAGGTCCCAGGTCGTTGCGTAGAGCTCGTCCTGCCAGGCTAGGCCCTTGCCATACGGCCCCATGGTCATGATGACCGGATACTTGCCCGCCTTGGTCGGTCGGAAGACATCAGCGCGCAGCACCGTCCCATCCGCCACCGTGATCGGCAGATCCCAGTCGATCCGCATGCCGTCACGGACTTCGCTCCAGGACCCGTCCTTGGCCTTCGCCTTGGGCCTACGCACAGTGGCTTTCGACATTGGTTTCGCTTCCCTGTCCAATTTTCAGTTCTGGTGGGTTATTCCCACTCAGTAGAAACGTGGTTTTTATATTGTTTATTATCAATAACTTATAGGCGCCTAATAGCATGTGTGTAACAAGTGTGTAAGTCCTTAATCACTCTGCACGTTTTTTCTACACTTGCGCACCTATTCGATTTCAATAGTTTACGCAATCACTTGTTGCACATTGTAAGACGAAGAACGCGCTTAAACCACACGTTCTTCTGTTCTTTCGTTCACTTGTCCTTGTGTGTCACTCGTCTGCCGTAGTGAGCTTGTTTCTCTATCAGCGCATCTAAC
>JABIVD010000014.1 GCA_018667335.1 Rhodospirillaceae bacterium | reverse complement strand
TCAGGCGTGCTCGGCGGGTATCTGGTGCTGTATCCGCGCGCACGGCTGCTGGTGCTGGCTTTCCTGATGATTCCCCTGCGCCTGCCTGCGCTGCTGGTGATCGGCACCTTCTTTGCGCAGGATTTGCTCTGGGGACTGACCAATGCCCCCGCGGCACTAGGCACCGCCGTGTGGGCTCATATCGGCGGGTTTATCGCCGGTGCAGTGCTGGTGGTGTTTATGCGCAACCCGCGGGTGCCGCTCTGGCACAAGCCGCCGAGCCCCTGGTGAGCAGAACGCGTTAGAGACCTTCGACGATTACGATGTTCGAGTCCGACGCCGCGATGCGGATGGGCTTGATCTCGGTGTAGCCGTCACCGTCATAGAACGCGCGGGCAGCCGCCATGTCGGCGAACGCGACAATCACCAGACGGTCGAGCTCCATCCCGCCCTCGACGGACCGCGACTTGCCGCCGCGCGCCAGGTACGTGCCTTGTGCGGCGTTCATGACCGCAGGCACCTGGTCGGCATAGGGCTTGTAGCCCTCCGGGTCGGTCATCCGGATATTGCCCAGAATATAGGCGTGCTTGCCGTCCGCATTGGCGTCACCCTCGGGGCCTTCGACGATCCACACATGGGACGTCGCGGTGGCATGCCGGATCGCGGCGATCGGCGCATAATCCGGGTCGTCGGCGAAGGCGTTGGCACTGGCGAAGTCGGGAAATTCCAGGACGACGATGCGTCCGGAGGGCCAGGTGCCTTCGACCACGTCATTGGCGCCGCCGCGCACGATGTAGCGGCCGCCATGTTTCTCGATCAGCGCGGGGGCGGTGGATTTGTAATTCTCGTAGCCGTCGGCGTCATCTACGTCGACGGTGGCGAACAGGTATGCGGTCATGGCGGGTCTCGATGGTTCGGCCTGTGTGTGTGGTGCGCTATGATACCGGCTAATGCCGAATGGCACAGCACTATCGCCCGTTGTTGTCTGGCCCAGGGGGAGGACCCAATTATGACCAATATTTCGCCGGAATTTCCCGTCGACGAGAACGCCGTCCGCGTTCCCTATGACCGCCTGAAATCCTACATGACGTCTGTGTTCAAGGCCGTTGGCCTGCCGGACACGGATGCCGAAGGCGTCGCCACGGCCATGGCCGATGGGGACCTTCTCGGCAAGGACAGCCATGGCTGTATCCGTGTTCCGATGTATGTGAAACGCATCAAGGGCGGCGCCATCAATCTCACGCCGGATATTCGGGTCGAGAAACAGACCGCGGCGATGGCACTGGTCAACGGCGACAACGCCATGGGCCATCTGGTGGCGCGCTACTCGATGAACCTGGCGATGGATATGGCGGCCGAAAACGGCATTGCCTGGATCGGCCTGCAGCATTCCAACCATGCTGGTGCCGCGGCCGTGTACGCCTCGATGGCGCTGGAACGCGACCAGATCGGCCTTATCGCCTGTGTGGGCAGTGCCAATCACGCCGCACCCTTTGGCGGGACCGATATCCTGGTCGGGACAAATCCGATCGCCGTTGCAATCCCCGCCCAGGACGAACCGCCGGTGGTGATCGATATGGCGACGACCAACTCCTCGCTCGGCAAGATCATGGTCAAGGCGATGCATGGCGAGCCGATGCCGGAGGGGTGGGTTATCGACGCGCTGGGCGATGCCATCACTGATTCTGCGGAGGCCGATAACGGTATCCTCACCCATATCGGCGGCGCCAAAGGTTTCGGCCTGTCGATGGTCATCGGTTTCCTGGCCGGGACGCTGAATGGCGCGGCGTTTGGTTCCGACGTCATTCATATCGGCGAGGACCCGCACAGCGTCACCAACACCGGTCAGTTCATCATGGCGATCGATGTCGGCCATTTCCTCGATGCGGGCGTGTTCAAGGGTAACGTCGACCGCATCTCGCGCGAGATGACCGGATCGGCGAAGCTGCCCGGTGTATCGGAAATCCGTATGCCCGGGACCAACAGTTGGCGGATCTATCAGGACCGGCAGGCCAACGGCATTCCGCTCACAGCGCCCTTGCTTGAAAACCTGAACAAGGTCGCGGGGGAGCTTGGCGTGGAGGGTCTCTAAGGTCTTATTCCACGCACCGTTCCGGATGTTTGTATCAAATCACGGTGGATTGGCGTAAAACCCGGCCCCCATGGCAAACAACGTCGATAAATCCCGCAAACCTTCCACGCTGGCCGCGCAGGCGCTCGGCTGGCTCGACCCGTCCACGAACGGGGTCGCGCCGCCGATCCACACGTCCACCAACTATGCCCGGGACGAGAATTACGAGAAGGTCGGCGATCGCGGATATACCCGCGACGAGAATCCCACCTATGAGCAGGTCGAAGCTCTGCTTGCAGCGCTGGAAGACGGCGCCGATGCAATGGTCTTCGGCTCCGGGATGGCGGCCGCCACGACGGTGATGCTGTCTCTGGCACCCGGCGATCACGTGGTGGCCCCGTCGGTGATGTATTTCGGTTTGCGGAACTGGCTGGTGAATATCGGCCGTCACTGGGGGTTGCAGGTTGATTTCGTGGCGCCGGGGGATACGGCGGCGATCGCCGCGGCGATCCGCCCGGGTGAGACCAAGCTTGTCTGGGTCGAGACGCCGTGCAATCCGACGTGGGACGTCACCGACATCGAAGAGGCAGCGCGTATCGCCCATGACGCCGGCGCCATGCTGGCGGTCGATTCAACCGTCGCGACACCGGTGCTGTCGCGCCCGCTGGCCCATGGTGCGGATATCGTCATGCATTCCGGTACCAAGTATCTCAATGGTCACGGCGACGTGCTGGCGGGTGTGCTGGTGACGGCGCGCGAGGATGAACGTTGGGAGCGGATGAATTATCTGCGCTTCGAGAATGGCGGCATGCTCGGCCCGTTCGAGGCCTGGCTGCTGATGCGCGGCCTGCGGACGTTGTATTTGCGCGTCGAGCGCGCGTCTGCGTCTGCGTTGCGCATTGCGGAACATCTCGCCCGGCATCCCGGGGTTATCGAAGTCCTGTATCCGGGGTTGCCGACCCATGCCGGGCATGCGGTGGCTTCGCGCCAGATGGATGGCGGCTTCGGTGGAATGATGTCTATTCGCGTGAAGGGAGGTGCCGCTGCGGCGCTGGATGTCGCACGGCATGTGAAGCTATTCGTGCGCGCAACGTCCCTGGGGGGCGTTGAGAGCCTGATCGAGCATCGCGCGACCGTGGAGGGAGACGACAGCCCGTTTCCCGACGATCTGCTGCGGTTGTCGGTCGGCATCGAGGACACCGACGATCTGATTGCCGATCTGGAGCAGGCGCTGGCTGCGTCTGCCTGAACGGCACCGTTCTAAACCAGGTTAGCCTGCGACGCGCTGGGCCTCGGCTTCGGGGAACGGAACGACGGTCGCCGCACGACGGTTCGGTACCCGTGCCACTAGTTCGCGGCGGGCCTGTTCGAGGGCCGCCAGTTCCTTGGCGTCATCGCGATCGAACACCTGAATGCAGGACAGTTTGATTTCGACGAGATCGATCAGCGTTTCGACGGATCGTTTTGTAAGACTTGCCATAACCCAACTCCTTGGTTTGTGGTCATGGCGAATACGATAGGGCGCATTTGATTTAAATTCGGTGAACTTCCCCGGTGTCGTTTTTCACTCGACGTTAACCATTCGGCAACGCTGTGTGCCTAGGATTTTCCAATCCGCCACCGTCGTGGCAATACCGGGAGCGCCGAACATGGCCACCGCTGCAGAACTACACAGCACCAATAGCGCTGACGACGCGCTCGCAATTACGTCGGATACGGGGATTCCCCGTTATAACCGGCGATTGAGCGACAAGATTCTCGCGGCCTTTAACCACGCCTATGCCATGGGCGAGATTGAAATCGCCTCGGGCATTCGCGAAGTCCTCGCGCGCCTGGACAGTGATGTGCCGGAAGGTGCCGGGCAACGTCGTGACGGCGCAATTGCGCTTTGTCAGGCCGATCTCTGGATCGAGTTCGTCGAAGCACGAAATGGCTACCGCACCGCATGTGACAAGCCGGGGACGGATTCCGCGACCGTTGCCACATCGCTCGAGACGATGAAAGACGCTTACAAGCGCCGTAGCGCCCTCTAGTCCAAACCGGGCCAGGGCAATCTATTTTGCCGCCGCACTGTAGTTGGATTGACAGGCGCGGAAGGGCTTGGCACAAACCCACCCGCATACGTCGTGATAACCCACTCTCGTGCGGAGGGGTGGCCGAGTGGCTGAAGGCGACGGTTTGCTAAATCGTTATACGGGTAACCCCGTATCGAGGGTTCGAATCCCTCTCCCTCCGCCATCGTTACCGTACTTCGCGAGATTGAGTGCCGCGGCCAACTAGCCGTGCAGCTCAAGCTCGAACTGGCCACGTTTCTCCGCCGGGTAGGCGACGATCTTGCCGACCAGCCCGCGCAGCGCCGT
>JABIVD010000018.1 GCA_018667335.1 Rhodospirillaceae bacterium | reverse complement strand
TTGTCCTGCGTTCGCCGCACGCCAACGCCCGCATTGTCTCCATGGAGACCGATGCGGCAAAGGAGCTACCCGGCGTCCTCGCGGTCCTCACCGGGCAAGACTATGTGGATGCGGGCCTGGGAACGGTCGAGTGCGTCACCATGTTTCCCTTTCTCATGGGCGGGCAAGAGGGCGTTCAGCATCCCTTCGGCGCTCTTGTGTGCGGTGACGTCAAGTGCGTCGGCGCACCCGTGGCTTTTGTGATCGCTGAATCACTCGAAATTGCGAAAGATGGGGCAGAACTCATCGAAGTCGAATACGCCCCTCTCCCCTCCGTTAACCGAACCGACGAAGCGTTCAGCCCCACCGCCCCACGCGTTTGGGAGGGCACCGAAAGCAACGAAGCGTTTACCTTCAAAATGGGCGACAGCGGTGGTGTTGAGACAGCCCTGAGCCATGCCCCGCATGTCATCGACGCAACCCTCACGAACAACCGGGTGAACACGAACTCCATGGAGCCGCGTGCCGCCATCGGCCTCTACGAACCCGGCACCCAAAAATTTACACTTTACGCGAGCAATCAGGCACCCAACCGGGCCCGACAAGACATCGCCGGCAGCATGCTCAAAATTCCTGAGGCGAAACTCCAGGTCATTGCGCCCGACGTCGGCGGCGGATTCGGGATGAAGGGGGTGTTTTACAGCGAGGACGTTCTCGTTCTGTGGGGCGCCAAACTGACGGGCCGTCCGGTCAAGTGGATCGGTGATCGACAGGAATCTTTTACCAGTGACAGTCACGGGCGAGACATGATCGCTCAATGCGAGGTGGCGGTTCAGGACGACGGTTTGATCACGGGCCTCAAAGTGACATCCGACTATAACGTCGGGGCCTATCTCCACCCGGCAGCCGGTGTGTCGCCAATGGATTTCAGCGAATTGTTGTCCGGGGTCTATGCCATTCCTGCCATTGACGCCACGACGCGCGCGCTCTTCGCAAATATGGGGGCAACGGCGCCGTATCGCGGTGCCGGTCGGCCGGAAGCCGCTTTCGTTCTGGAGCGCATGATGGACATCGCTGCCCGCCGGCTGGGCCTAGATCCCATCGACATTCGACGGCGCAATTTGGTTCGCGCAGAACAAATGCCCTACGAGACCGCATTGGGGCTGACACTCGATTGCGGCGATTTCGAAGCCATCATGGACCGAGCCATCGACGTATCGGACTGGCACGGATTCGACGCCCGCAAAGGAAAGACGGAGGCACGCGGCAAGCTGCGGGGTCGTGGCATCTCGGTCTATCTGGAGTCCGCCGCCGTCTTCAACGAGCGGATGGAGATCCGGTTTGATCCCGGCGGGGACGTCACCATTCTGGCCGGCACACATTCACATGGTCAGGGCCATGAAACCGTTTACGCCCAGATGGTGTCTGACTTTTTGGGTGTCGACTACGACCGCATCTTTTTGATTCAAGGTGACACAGACAAGGTCGCGATGGGACGCGGCACCATCGGCTCACGATCCATGACCGTGGGCGGTGCGGCGCTCAGAATGGCCGCAGACACCATCATCGAAAAGGGCAAGGAAATTGCCGGCTACCTCCTGGAAGCCGCCGAGAATGATATTGTTTTCGAGGACGGCAACTTCACGGTTTCCGGGACCGACAAATCCGTCAATATCGTCGAGGTCGCGAAATCTTCCTTCGCACCTGCAAACTGGCCACCACATCTCGGTATCGGGTTAGAAGCGGTGGGGGACCATAACCCACAGCATGGAAACTTCCCCAACGGCTGCCAAATTGCGGAAGTTGAAATCGATCCGGATACCGGGACGACAGTGCTAGTAAGTTTGGTTGTTGTCGATGATGTCGGGACCGTTGTGAATCCGCTTTTGCTGCATGGACAGATACACGGCGGCGTGGCGCAAGGCATCGGCCAAGCGATGCTCGAAGACATGCACTACGACGCAACTTCCGGCCAACTTCTGACGGCATCATTCCAAGACTACGCCATGCCCCGAGCCGATGACCTGCCGCCCTTCACGGTCGAGGAAATGGCTGTACCAACAAGCACCAATTCTATTGGCGTCAAAGGCGCTGGCGAAACAGGTACTGTGGGCGCACCACCCGCGGTGATCGGGGCGATCTGCAACGCCCTGGATGTAGACGATATACCCATGCCCGCCACGCCGGAACGTGTATGGCGCGCTCTCCAATCGCGGAAATCGGCGAAAGGCTAGAGTTTTGGCCGTGTCAGCGAAAAACCCAGTCCGAGCATTCCGTATCCGCCACCAGATCACCTGAATGATGCGTATGGTGTGTCGCTAAGTATTTGAGCTCCTTGGCGCGCCCGGGAAGATTCGAACTCCCAACCTCCTGATCCGTAGTCAGACGCTCTATCCAGTTGAGCTACGGGCGCTTTGGCCAAGGCGCGCGGACGCTAATCAAAAGCATCACCGATTGCAAGTATCTGAAGCCCGGTATCAACGTCTGCGAAATGTCGCGAAAATCCGGTCCAAAAGCCGCTTGCCCGGTCGAATGCCAATCGGTAACATCCGGCGCAACCATTTGGCTAAACAGCAATTTTTGCGCGTTCGCCGCTTCTGCGGCATTTACTGGGGATCGCGCAGGGGCATTTGAGGGACAAGGTAGCGGATGACAACGAAACGCACCTGGTCGGCACTGGCCGGCGCAGCGCTGCTACTGGCGGCCTGCGATTTTACAGACAACGCACTCATTCCGTCCCTGACGGGCTCGTCTCCATCCGGCGGCGACCGGCAGGTCATTCCGGCGAGCGCGGCTGAACGCAACCCGCAGCCGACCATCTCCGCCGCACCGCCACAGCTTGGCCAGAACAGTTTCCAGCCCAGCGGCGTGACGGCCGGACAGACCACGGGCACCGAAGTCGGCCGGCGCGTCGAGCGCCTGCGCGCCGATCTCGGCCGCCTGCAGACGAACATCGGCAGCGGCAATCAGGTCCTGCAGGAACTGCGCGTACAAACCATCACGAACGCGAACACCTATCAGAGCCTCGTCGCAGACATTCAGGCCCGCCTGCAGGTCGGCACGACACCGGGCAACCCGAATCTCGTCGCGGGATGGACCAATGCCCAGACGACTCTCGATCAGATTTCCGACGGCGTCGGACAGATGAACAGCCTGTCGAACAATGTTGCCGACAGCAGCGCACTCGCCGCGTTCATTCTGGAATCGGTCCGCGCCACCTATGGCCTGACCGGCGCGATCGACGAAGACCATCGCCAGCTCGCCATCCTCGAAGACGAGGTCAACCGCACCGTCGTGCTGATCGACCGCCTGCTCAACGAGCTGAGCGAGGACGTGTCGCGCCAGACCAACTATGTCGGTCGCGAGCGCAGCAACCTCACCGTGCTTTCGCTGGCCGTGAAAAACGGCGAGCTGTTCGGCATCAGCCTGGCCAATCGCGCCTTCGCCACCGCCGGCCCCGCACGCAGCGGCGCGCCGAGCCCGGCGGCCAGCCTGGCGAACCGCCGCCCGCTCGTGGTGATCCGGTTCGACCGTCCGAACGTGCCCTATCAGGAGCCGCTCTTCACCGCTGCCAGCGAAGCGCTGAACCGGCGTCCGGGCGCGGTGTTCGATATCGTCTCGATCGTGCCCCAGCAGGGCACACCGGCGCAGGTCGCACTGAGCGCCAACCAGTCGCGGCGCAATGCCGAGCAGGTGCTCCAGACGCTGATCCAGATGGGTCTGCCGAGTGATCGCCTGTCGCTGAGCTCGACGTCCAGTTCGGACGTTGGCAGCAACGAGGTGCACATCTACGTACGCTAATTTGGGACCCGGCCAAGGCCGGGACCAACTTACGCTCCACCTCTAGTGGTCGCGCGCGTCCAGCGCCTGGTCAAATGCGACCAGCCGTTCGGCAACCCGCGCATAGACGCTGCCCGCCGGGTAATTGCCGTCGGCGTCGGCGACGCCCGCTTCGATCCCCGTGAACAGTTCCACCGCCTCGTCCACATGGGCGGCCGAATAGGTGTGGAACCGGCCGGCGGCGATGTCCGCCGCCATCTCGTCATTCAATATCAGGCTCGGCTCATTGGACCGCGGGAACACGACCCCCTGATCCCCCGTCAGCGGCCCCGCCTCGACGCATGTTCTGTAGAACCCCTCGGACTTCTGGATCAGCCCGCCGATCGCCTGCACCTCGCCGCGCTGGTTGACCGAGCCCGTCACCGCCAGATCCTGGCGCAGGGGCAGATCGGCCAGATCAGACAGGATCGTCAGCACCTCGGCCAGCGAGGCGCTGTCCCCCTCGACCCCGCCATAGCTCTGCTCGAAGGTGATCGAGGCGTTGAACGACAGCGGCGTGCGCCGCGCGAACAGGCCCGCCAGGTAACCCTGGATGACCATCGCGCCCTTCTGCTGAATAGGCCCGCCGAGGTCCGTCTCGCGCTCGATGTTGGTCACCCCGCGCCGACCAATCGATGTGCGCGCGGTCACCCGGGAGGGCGCGCCGAAAGCATGGTCTCCCGTGTCGCGCACGGTCAGCCCGTTGACCTGCCCGACCGCAACGCCCGAAGTTGAGATCATCACCGTGCCGCGCTTTATCGATTCCTGGGTCCGGTCCTCGATCCGCGCGTTGCGGGTGCGCCGGTGGTGCTGTGCCGCGCGCACCGCCGCGGCATCGATCTGCTTGGCCCCGCTTGCATGCGCCGCGTAGATCGCCTCGTTGACGATATCCTCGACCAGCTCGAACCGTGCCGACAACTTGGTCCGGTCGGCGGCGATGCGCGCGGCATAGCCGAGGAGGTAGCCGATCGCATCGGGCGTGCAGGTGGTGGCGCCGTGCTTGTTGGCGAAGCCCTGGAGCAACCCGGCATAGCAGGAGAGGTTTTCCGGGCTCGCCGCCATGTCTGCGTCGATCTCCGCCTTCACCTTGAAATAGGCCTGGAACTCGGGATCGACGGAGAAGAACGTGTAGTACCATTGCGGCGCGCCGACGATGACGACCTTCACGTCGAGGGGCACCGGCGCAGGCTTCGGGGCGCCCGCCACGGGGATGCCGCCGGCGCGATACTGCTCCTGCATCCGCACCACCCCGTCGCGCAGCGCGCCCTTGAGCTGGTCCCAGCTGTCCGCATGGCCAGCGATCGCCTCGGCGCGCAGCACCAGGATGCCGCCATTGGCGCGATGCAGCGCACCCGGCTGGATGAGCGAGTAGTCCGTCTGCAAGACCCCGCCGGCCTGGCGGTATTCGATCTGGCCAAACAAATTGGCGTAGGTCGGGTTGCCCTCGAGCACGATGGGCGGCCCCGTGACATCGCCATTGTCGACCAGCAGGTTGACCGCGTAGCGCGCCTCCGCCGTCGGCTGGGCCGGCTGCGGTCCCGCGGGTGCAGCAGGCGCGCCCTCCGGCTGTGGGCTGAACAGAGCCAAATTCTCAAGCAGATCGACCCGGAACGCGACGAGCCAGCGGTTGAGGCTCTGCACGTCCTGGAAGCGCGCGATCAACTCGTCGACCAGGCCGCCGACCGCATTCTCCGCAACCGAGCGGTTGAGCGCACCCACGTCCTCGACGAGCTTCGCCTGGAGGCGCGCGGCATCCCGGTTGATCTCGGCCAGCATCTGGCTGACCCGCTGGCCGGCCTCTTCCATGGCCTTGCGTTCCGCCTCGGGCAGATCCGAGACATCGCGCGGCTTGTCGTCCTCATCCAGCGCCGCGACCATCAGCCCCTGGGGTGACTGCACGAGCGACAGGCCCGCGGTCTTCGCTTCGGCCCGGGCGACATCGATGGCCTTGCCGATCTCCGCCCGCATCGCCGCGTCCTCGTCATGCAGGCGCTGCTGATACTCCTCGCGGGCGAAGGCCTGGTGCAGGGCCTCGCGCAGCTGCGGAACGAGCGCCGCCATATCGTCACGAAATTGTCGTCCCTGGCCCGCCGGCAGACGCACCGCAAGCGGCTCATTCGCGCGCCGGAAATTGTTCAGATAGACCCAGTCGTCGGGGCGCGGACCGTCGCCCAACGCCGCTTCGAGGAAGGACAATGTCGCAGTCATGCGGCCGCTACGGTCCTCGCCGACAACGAAAATATTGAACCCCGGGTCGCGCGCGCCGAGGCCGAACTCCAGCGCCTCGCGGGCCCGCGCGTGGCTCGACAGGGAGAAAACCCGGACATCAGGCGTGCCGTCGGTGTCTGCTATTTCGAACGCCGGCAATCCCGCGTCGGCCGCTTCGATTTCCCTTATTGGCATGGCTTCCTCCGTGTGAGGACGAACTATACAAGTTCGGCTGATCACCGTCCCGCTCGCATCGGCGCACGACACGCGACATAGTCTTCACATGTCCGTCACAATCCGTACCCTTCTGGTCGTCCTGCTGGTGAGCCTTTCCGGGGTGTTCCCGGCGCGGGCCCAGACCACCGACCCCGACCCTGCATTCGAAGGCGCGGCCTTTGCTGAAGTGATCGAGGGTCAGATCGCGGCCTTTTCCCGCGACGACGGAATCGCCGCCTTCGCCCTGGCCAGCCCGGATATCCGCCGCAGGCTCATGACCGCCGAGCGGTTCATGGCGATGGTGCGATCAGGGTTCCAGCCGGTCTACCGGCCACGCTCCTACAGCTTCGGTAACCCGGCCATGGTCGAGGGCATCCCCGTGCAACCGGTGCAGGTGATCGGGCCTGACGGGCGCGGTGTGGTCGCGCTCTACCGCATGGAGAGACAGCCCGATGGCAGCTGGCGCATCGCCGGCGTCACACTACATCCGACGGGGGAACGCGGCATCTAGCGTGCCACATGACCCGTTGGTCCACAGCCATCTCCACAGCGACGATTGCACCGCCCCACGGCGACCGCTTTAATGCGCGCTCCTCGTTTCTCTGCAATCAGATCGGTTCCAACATGGCCAGCTCTCAGCATGATTTCCCGGTGTCCTGGGAACAACTCCACCGCGATGCCAAGGCACTTGCCTGGCGGCTGAAGGAAAAAGGCCCCTGGGATCAGATCGTCGCCATCACCCGCGGCGGGCTCGTCCCGGCAGCCATCGTCGCGCGCGAACTTGAGCTGCGGCTGGTCGACACCGTATGTGTCTCGTCCTACGACCATCAGGCCCAGGGCCAACTCACGATCCTGAAGAAGGTCGACGGCGACGGCGACCGCACATTGATCGTCGACGATCTCGTCGACACCGGCAACACCGCCAAGATCGTCCGCGAGATGCTGCCCAAGGCACATTTCGCCACAGTCTATGCGAAGCCGGCCGGCCGGCCATTGGTCGACAGCTTCGTGACCGAGGTCAGCCAGGACACCTGGATCCATTTCCCCTGGGATCTGGAGCTGCAATTCGTCCAACCGATAGCCGCGAACGACGAGGCGTGACCCCTTAGCCGACCCGCTCGGTCCGCAATCGCGGATCCAGCACATCGCGCAGACCATCCCCGAGCAGGTTCAGTCCCAGCACGGCGAACGCGATCGCCAGCCCGGGCAGGATCGCCAGCTTGGGATCGAGTGCCATGAAGGTCTGGGCATCGAACAGCATGCGCCCCCAGCTTGGCGCAGGCGGCTGGGTGCCGAGCCCGAGATAAGCGAGCGCGGCCTCGGCCAGGATCGCCACGGCGAACTGGATCGTCGCCTGGACGATCAGCACCGGGGCGATATTCGGCAGGATGTGATCGCGGGTCACCGCCGCGTGCGACTTGCCGATCGCCAGCCCCGCGCGGGCATATTCCTGCCCCCAGGCCTGCCGCGCCGCGCCGCGCGCCACCCGGGCAAACACCGGCACGTTGAAAATGCCGATGGCGATGATCGCGTTGACCGCGCCCGGCCCGTAGATCGCCGTGATCAGAATCGCCGAGACGATGGCGGGAAACGCAAACACGACATCCGCGCCACGGGCCACGAGATCGTCAACCCAGCCGCCCCGCGCGGCCGCGACGAGCCCCAGGCCAACCCCGGCGACGAGCCCGATCGTGACCGCGACCACGCCGACCATGATCGAGTTGCGGGCGCCGATCATCAGCCGGGTCGCGATGTCCCGCCCGAAATGATCCGTCCCCAGCCAGTGGGCCGCACTCGGCCCCTGCATGCGCTGGGTGATCGCCACCGCGTCGAAGGCATGGGGCGTCCAGACCAGCGAGACCAGCGCGGCCAGCACCAGCAGCCCGGTCAGGACCGCGCCGATCACAAAATTCGGATGGCGTAGCAGTCCCGACAATCTGCCCGGCTGCGTGCTGTTGACCATGACGCTCATGCGCCGCGCCGGGTGCGCGGATCGATCGCGGTGGTGGCGACATCGACCAGGAAATTCACGACCACGACCAACGCCACCAGCAGCAGGATCACGTCGCGCAGGACCACCAGGTCGCGCTGGCTGACGGCCTGGAAGATCAGGCGCCCCACGCCCGGCAACGCGAACACGACTTCAATGACGATCGAGCCGGCGAGCAGGAAGGAAAACTGCAGCCCGATGATCGTGATCATGGGGATAAGCGCGTTGCGCAACACATGGCTCCAGAGCACGCGGCGCGGCGCCAGGCCCTTGGCTCGCGCAGTGCGCACATAGTCGGCACCGAGCGTGTCGAGCACCGACGTGCGCGTCACCCGCGCCAGTATCGCGGCCTCGGGCAGGGCCAGGGAAAATGCGGGCAACACGAGCGCCCAGAGTGCTGCACCGATGCCCGCATCCCAGCCCGGGAAGCCGGACGCCGGAAACCAGCCGAGCGCGACGGCGAAGATGAGTATCGACAGGATCGCAAACCAGAAATTCGGGATCGCCATGCCAATCTGGCTGAAGCCCATCACCCCATAGTCGCCCGGCCGGCCGCGCCGGGTCGCGGCGAACATGCCCAGCGGTATGGCGATCAGCGTCGACAGGAAAAGTGCGATCAACGCCAGCGGCACGGTCAGCGTCAGGCGTTCACCGATCAGCTGAGAAACAGGCACATCATAGGTGTGGCTGATTCCGGTCGTGCCGGACACCAACCCGCCGATCCAGGCGAGGTAGCGGAGTGCGGCCGGCCGGTCGAGGCCCATCTGCGTGCGCAACGCGGCCAGCGTGTCGTCCTGCGCCTCGATCCCGAGGATCAGCAGTGCCGCATCCCCGGGCAGGATTTCCAGCACGACAAATATCGCGAGGCTGGCGACCAGCAGCGTCACCAGCAACACGAGGACCCGACGGGCGAGATAGATCAGCATGGCGTCGTGCTATCCGGGCCGATTAGAACGGCTACTCCCAGCGCACGCCGGTGACGTCAGTCGCCTGCACCGGCGCGTTCCGCCACATGCCCTTGAGGCCCTTCCGCCAGACCCCCAGCTTGGCGAGCTGGAACATATAGGTATTCACGGCATCACCCGTGATCATGCGCTGCGCGTCAGCCAGGATCCGATTTCGCACGGCCGGGTCGCTGGCGTTGTTGAGCCGGGTCATCAGCGCCTTGAAGTCGGGGGAATCGTAGTTGAAGTAGTAGCTGTCGCGAGCATAGATATCGATGTCCAGGGGCTCGGTGTGGGACACAATCGTCAGATCGTAATCCGTGCCGCGAAACACCTGCTCGAGCCATTGCGCCCACTCCACCGGGATGAGCTCGACCGTAATGCCCGCCTCCTTGAGCTGGGCCGCCACGATCTCGCCGCCGCGCCGCGCATATATCGGCGGCGGCAGTTTGAGGGTGAGCTTGAGGTCGGACTGGCCGGCGTCCGCCAACAGCGCGCGTGCGCGGACCAGATCACGGGGATAGGTCTCCAGCAGATCCACATAGGCCGGATGATGGGGCGCGAAGTGGGTGCCGATGGGCGTCCCGAACCCGAACATCGCACCATCGATGATCGCCTGCCGGTCGATCGCGTGCGCGATGGCCTGGCGCACACGGATGTCGTTCAGGGGTGGCCGCGTGTTGTTCATCGAGAGAATGGTCTCGCCCTCGGTCGAGCCGATCGCGACCTCGAAATTGGGATCGGCCTGCAATGCGAGAACCGCCTCGGGCGCCTGCAGGTTCGATACCGCATCGATGTCGCCCGCCTTGAGTGCGGCGACCTGGGCCGACGGATCGGGGACGAAGCGGAACGTCACCTTGCGGATCGCCGGTCCGTCATCGCCCGAAGCCACCAGGCGGATCTGCGAGCCGCGCACCCAGCGGTCGAATTTGTACGGGCCGGTACCGATCGGTGCGACCTTGTTGTTGGCGGCGGATTCCGGAGCGACGATCACCGCGTCACCCCAACCCAGATTGAACAGCAACCGACCTTCGGGCCGCGACAGCGTGATCCGCACGGTGCGGGCATCGACGGCATCGACCGCATCGATCGCCGCGAAAAGCGGCTTCTGGGCATTTACGGAATCATCCGCCCGGGCACGATCGAGCGAGAACACAACGTCGTCGGCATCGAAGCCGGTGCCATCATGGAAGACGACCCCGTCCTTCAGGGTGAAGGTGTAGACGAGGCCATCGTCGGACACATCCCAGCTTTCGGCGAGCTGGGGCTGCACCGCGCCGTTCTCGTCGATACGGGTCAGACCCTCGAACAGGTTGGCGTAGACGATTTCATCGATCGCTGCGGCCGCACCCGCCGTCGGGTCGAGATGCGGTGGTTCGAGAGTAAGCCCGATGGTGAGCGAGGCTTTCGGCTGAGCCTGAGCCTCCGCCAGAACGGCCAGACCCGAGGCGACCGCGATCGCGGCTGCAATGCGCATCGTCTTCAACATCACCATTCCCCTGAATGAATTACGATCGGTATCTAAGAACGCCGAAGCCTAGCAAAGCCGGGCGCTCAGCGTCCATTGCGCGGGTCGGCCCGATAGATGTCCGTGTAGGCGGGCCAGTCCCCCTGACCCTGGGCCGCAAACACACCTCGCGCCACGGCCCGAGACAGGCAATCCGCCGCCGCCATGCCAATCCGCGCCACGTCGCGCGCAGGATCGCCGATCGGCACCCGCCCGGTCGCCAACGCGAAAACCACATCGCCGTCCATGGGGGTGAAGACGGGCCGGATGGCACGCGCCATGCCCGCCTGGGCCATCCGCGCGACCCGGTTCGCCTGCGCCTTGGTCAGCACCGCATCCGTCGCCACCACCGCCAGGGTGGTGTTGGGGACATCGGTCCCAAGCCCATATTTATCCAGCGGATGATCCGGCACTTCGATGGTCGCAGCACCGCCCAGTCCACCGAACTCATGGCCGCGCTCCAGCGCCCCGGCCAGGAACTGCCCGGCGCCGTTGGCGACCACCGATCCGAGCGCGTTGACAGCGGCCAGCGCCCCGACGGTCACGCCGTCATCCAGAACAAGCGAGGCCGTCCCCTGACCGCCCTTGAGCTGGCGCCCGTCATGGCCGGTCGTGGTGGCCCCGAACCCGGCACCCCCGTTGCCCAGCGCCACGTCCAACCCGGCATGTTCGGTCGCCGCACGCGCCAGGACGCGATAGGGCAGCGCGGTATCGGGTGCGTTGCGGAACGCGGATTTCTCGCCGCCGTTCAACAGGTCGAACAGGATCGCCCCCGGAACGATCGGCACGTGTAAGTCGCCGACGGGAAATCCCCGCCCCTGTTCGACGAGCCACCCCATCACACCATCTGCGGCCGACAGGCCGAAGGCCGACCCGCCACCCAGCGTGATCGCGTCCACCGCGTCGATCGTGGCGTCGCCACGCAGCAATTCGAGCTCGCGCGTCCCGGTGCCGCCGCCCTGCACATCGACTGCGGCGACCGCGCGCGCATCGGGCAGGATCACGGTCACGCCCGTGCGGATCGCCGCATCCTCGGCGGTGCCGACCTTCAGCCCCGCCACGTCGGTGATCGCATTACGTGCGCCGATCTTGCTCATTCGCTTCCCCGCAACAATTCCAGTGCCGCCGCCGCCATGACCTTGGCCGATACGGCCATGTCATCGATGTCGATATACTCGTCCGGCTGATGCGCCAGCTCCAGAATTCCCGGCCCATAGGCCACGCAATCCTTGAGCTTGCCGACCCGCCAGACATGCTTCTGGTCATAGGTGCCGGGTGACGCGACATGGCGTGACGGGGTGCCCAGTACCCGCTCGATGTTTCGGTCGAGCGCGCGCACCAGCGGCGAGTCCGGCGCGGTCAGCGTCGGCGGCACCGACCAGAGTTCGCGCAGCTCATATGCAAATTCATCCCGCTCTGCCGTCAGCCGGTCCAGAATCTCGACCACCTCCGCGCGGACCTCCGCCTCGTCTTCCTCCATCAAATAGCGCCGATCGAGGACCACCCGGCATCGATCCGCGACCAATGCCGACGGGAAGCCTTCGCGCATGTCCTGCTCGTCGAGGCCGCCATGGATCGAGTTGAAGTTCAGGGTCGACTGGCGCGCGGCATCGGGAATGACCGGCATCGCCGTGCGACGCTGGGCGAGCTGCGGATAGAGCTCATGCTCGACTTTCTCCAGAAACGCCGCCATGCCCCGGATCGCCGACACGCCCAGAAACGGCATCGAGCCGTGGGCGATCCGGCCGCGCACTTCGATCTCGGCCCACCACACACCGCGATGGCCCAGGCAGACCGCGTCCTTGTAGAGGGGCTCGGGGATGATCACATGGTCGACGCGCGGCTTGGAGAAATGCCCCCTCTCGGCGAGCCAGGCCACGCCGGCATAGCCACCGGATTCCTCGTCCACAGTCCCGGATATCTCGATCGCGCCGGGAAACGAAACACCCGATTCCAGTAGCGCTTCCACCGCGATCACGCTGGCGGCGAGCCCACCCTTCATGTCGCAGGTGCCGCGCCCATAAACACGACCGTCGCGCACCAGGCCCGCGAACGGATCGACCGTCCAGCCTTCGCCCGGCGCAACCACATCGATATGGCTGTTGAAATGCACGCACGGCCCCGGACCGTCGCCCTCGATCCGCGCCACCACATTGGTCCGCGGATACTGGTCGCTGTCGCCGAGCGCACCCTCGGCACGAAGGTATTCGACATCAAATCCCCGCGTGGCGAGGCGCTCCCCCAGGAAACGCGCGCAGGCCTCATAGGCGTCACCCGGCGGGTTGACCGTGGGAATCCGCACCAGATCGGCCGTCAGCGCGGCGAGCGCGTCCCCCTGGCCGTCGATACGGCGAAACAGATCGTCAATTTCAGCTCCGGACATAAAGGCAAGCTAGAGCGGTTCAATCTGCCGGGACAAGGCTTTAGAGTGCCGCCGATGACAGCTCTGGCAGAAACTCTTCCCACCCTTCCCGAAATTCACCTCCAGGCTGGGCGCCACAAGCGCGCGCGCCAGGGCCATCCGTGGATATTCTCCAACGAGATCGAGATGGACGCCGACGCCAAGGCGTTGCCGCCGGGCGGGCTTGTCCAGTTGATCGATGCGAGCAAACGGCCGCTCGGCGTGGCCACCTTCAACCCCCATCCGCTGATCGCCGCCCGCATCCTGAGCCGCGACCCCGAGGCGATTATCGACGGCGAATTCATCACCGCGCGCGTGCGCGCAGCGCTGGCCGTCCGCGAAGCGCTCTACACCGTGCCCTACTACCGGCTGATGCATGCCGAGGCCGACGGCCTCCCGGGCCTGATCATCGACCGGTTCGGCGATGTTCTGGTGGTGCAGGTGAACACGGCCGGCATGGAGAATCTGAGTGAGGTTCTGACCGCGTCGCTGCAGGAAGTACTGGCCCCCAAGACGATCTTCTTTCGCAACGACAGCGCCGTGCGCAACCTCGAGGGACTGCCCCAGGAGACGCGCATCGTCGGCGAAGCGCTCGAGGGCCCGATCGAGGTCATGGAGAATGGCGGGGTGTTCCAGGCCGACCCGCGCGAGGGACAAAAGACCGGCTGGTTCTATGACCAGCGCGACAACCGCGCGTTCGTGGCCGCCTTGTCCAAGGACAAGCGCGTGGCCGACTTCTACTCCTACACCGGTGGCTTCGCCGTCTCCGCCGCGCTGGCGGGTGCGCGCGAGGTGCATGCCTTCGACCGGTCCCAGGCGGCCCTGGATTTCGCGACCCAGGCCGCGGCGGTGAATGGCGTCGCCGAAAAATTCTCCGCCACCCGCGGCGATGCGTTCCAGTTGCTGCACGGCTTCGCCACCGAGGGCGAAACCTACGATGTCGTGGTCGTCGACCCACCGGCCTTCGTGAAATCGAAAAAAGATCTGCAGGCCGGTATCCGTGGCTATCGCAAGCTGTTCCGGCTGGCCGCGCAAATCGTCGCGCCTGGTGGCTACCTGTTTGCGGCGTCCTGCTCACACCATGTGGACCCGCCCAGCTTTGCCGACGCCGTACGCCGCGCGCTCGCCGACACGGGCCGGAACGGACGCATCCTGCGCAGCTCGGGCGCGGCCCCGGACCATCCGGTGCATCCCTTCCTGCCGGAGACGGGCTACCTCAAGGGGCAGATGATCCAGCTCGACTAACTGCCAGCCTCGTTCAGAGACCAGTCGTAGTCATAGCTGTCGATGTCGATCACGAGCTTGAGGTCGCGTGCCAGCTCGGGCCGGGCATATTGGCGCAGATGCGCCAGCACACCCGTCTCCGAACCGCCGAAATCCTCCTGGAACCAGTCATAGATGCTCGAGACTGTGAGCGCGCCGCCACGCAATTCCGCGCCGCGCGGATGGTTCACATAGGCGATCGCGTTCGCCTCCAGCAGTGCCTCCACCCGATCCGCCGTGTAAGCCGTATCCATGAGGTTCGGGCACCCGATCGAGGCGCAATTGACCGCATAGTGAATGCGCGGGTCGCGCCAGATCGGGCGCAGGATGCGATGCTCGATATCGTCGAGCGAGACCTCCTCGCCTTCGATCGAGACCAGCTTCTTGCCCCAGGGTCCGATCGAGAAAAATCCCGGCGAGATACTGATCTTGAGGATCGAGCTTACGGGGTAGTCATCGAGCACAACCTGCACGGTCAGCGCGTTGTAGAGATTGATCCAGTACGCCAGCTGTTCGCCACGGTTGAGGCCACTGACAGAGACTGTGGTCAGCCGCGCGATGTATCCATCGAGCGCCGCACGGTCGCCCGCCGCGAGCCCGGCATAATCGAACCGGACCACCCCGTCGTCGGACGGGCGCGTATAGGCCTGCAACAGACGCGTCCAATCCTCGTGACCAATGACTTGCATCGAGGCCGGATCATGCGCCGACCATCGCGGCCAGAGCTTTGATTTGGGTGCCGCCATAACCGGCGATGCCATCAGCGCGAGCAGGAAAGCCACGCCCAGAAATGCAGCCATCAATCGATACGGTGTTCGGGTCGGAGAACTGTCCATGCTCGATATGTTGGTGCGCGCACGCCGAAACAAAACCGGGCTCACGCCAATTTGAGCACGTCGCTTAAACCGCAGCCCTGAAGGTCAGGCGGAAGACCGTGCCGTCGTCCCCCGATGCGGCGAGTTCGAGGTCCCCGCCATGGGCCTGCATCACGTCCTGGGCGATCACCAGGCCCAATCCGGTGCCGCCCTGGCGCGCCGAGCCCTTGAAGGGCTTGAACAGGCTCTCACGCGCCGCGTTCGCCAGCCCGGGGCCGTTGTCGGCCGTCTCCACGACCAGGTCTCCTCCGTCCGATGGGCTGACGGAGATCACCACTTGACGTGCGCCCGCCTCGAAGGCGTTCCGGCCGAGATTCGCGAACACCCGGTAAATCTGATCCCGGTCGGCCTCGACAATGGTGTCTCCCGGCACCTCGTTAACCACCTGCGGGCCCGAACAGGGGGCCGCGCCTTCGTCATCCGCCAGCACGGCGAGATCGGACGCGACCTCGCCGATCAGATCGTGCAGCCGAAAACGCGTGTGGGTCAGCTCCGGGCCTTCGTCACGCGCATAGTTGAGCGTTCGGGTGCAGAGATTGATGGCGCGATCAATGGCCTGGATCAGCGGGGTCGCAATCCTTTTGACCTCCGGGTTGTCGACGCCGGACAGGCGATCAGACAACAACACGGCCGTGGACAGGATGCCCCGCAGATCATGGTTGATCTTGCTTACGGCCGACCCAAGCGCCGCCAGATGTTCCTGTTGGCGTAGTGCGCCACGCAAATCCTTCTGCATTTCCGCCAGCACCGACTGCGCCACACCGATCTCATCGGTGCGGCGGGTCAGACTCACGCCAACGGAGGGGTCCTTGAGATCTTGCGAAAACCGGGTGATGTCATCGGTGATCCGTCGCATCGGCCGCACCATCAGCCACTGGAGGGACAAATAGAGAAGCAACCCTGTGATCAGAGAAATGACGACCGAGAGAAGCAGAATATTGCGGGAATAACCGATCATCTCGGAACGCAGATGGGCCTCATTGAGGACCACTTCGACGTCGAGATCAGGGTCATCTTCGGTGGGGCTGATCAGCCGCAATGTCGGATCGCCAGACCGCGACATGGTCGCAAACGCTGCACCGATATCCCCGAACAGCGATCCGTCAGCCAGGTTCACCGTGACATCGACCGGCGGTGGCGGCGCGGTGTACAGAAGCAAACGCCGGTCGCCACGATTGAGCACCACGGCATAGGCATCCGCGCGCGACAGAAGCTGGGCCTTCAGATCTTCGCTGATCAACTCGGCCGGCGCCGCCTCGAGTGCCAGAATGGCGATGTGCGCAGATTCCGCCTGATCCTTCAGCCAATTGGTCCGGAAGTTCGAAACGGACGGCGCATAGATCAACGCCTCGGCGAGCATGACGAAGACGATCGTCAGAACCAGCAGACGGGCAGACAGTGAGCGCGCAAAGGGCGGGAGCGCGAATTTCCGCGACCGTATCATGACGGGCGAATGTGTAGCAGAAATCGGCCGATGCGGTCAGTCACGCCGTGCCCGGCGCTATCCGAGTTTCGCCAAAAGCCGCACGATCTTGCGGGTTCGGTCCGAAAACAGAGATGGGGTGTAATAGGAACCCGCCGCCCGTTTGTTGATCTCGCCCAGGGTCGGGTACGGCGCAATCATCTGCGCCATCGCACCGATTTTCATCTTCTGGGAGATCGCCAGAATCCAGGGCTGGATCAGTTCGCCAGCATGGGGACCGACAATCCCCGCACCCAAAATACGCCCCTTGCGGCCCACCACGGCCTTGACCATGCCCTCGGTGCGACGCTCGGTGCGGGCGCGGTCATTCTCGTCAAAGCTGGCCGTAACGATACGAACATCATCGCCGTGAACTTCGCGCGCCGCTTTCTCGGTGAGACCCACATTCGCCAGCTCCGGGTCGGTATAGGTCACCCACGGCACGGCGTCGTAGTTCACCTTGGCCGGCATCCGGAACAATGCATTCCGAATGACGATGCCGGCGTGATATCCGGCGATGTGGGTGAACTGGTAGCGCCCGGCGACATCGCCGACGGCGAACACACGCTTGTTTGTCGTGCGCAACCGCGCATCCACTTCAATGCCGCGCCGGTCGAATGTCACGCCCGCAGCCTCAAGATCGAGGCTGGCCAGGTTCGGCGACCGGCCGACCGCGACAAGAATATGACTGCCCGCCACTTCGAAGTTCCGGTCGCCATGTTCGCAGACCACCGCGACGCCGCCATCCGCGGACTTCACTTCGACCACTTTCGTGTCTTCGTGGATATCAATGCCGTCGGCCACCAGGCGCGCCCGGACCACCGCGACCAGGTCTCGATCATCGGGGCCCATCATCTGGAATGCCTCCAGCACCGTGACCTTCGATCCCAGCTGGCGATGCGCCTGCGCCATCTCGAGGCCGATCGGGCCGCCGCCGACGACGATCAGATGGCTGGGGCGCTCACGCAGTTCAAACACCGTCTCATTCGTCAGATAGCTGACCTGGTCGAGGCCTGGGATCGGCGGCACGGCCGGTGACGATCCCGTGGCGACAACAAAACGTCGCGCGCGGACGCGGGTGCCATTCTCGCCGAGCACCTCACGGGGCCCGGTAAACTTCGCACCCTCCTGAAACACGTCGACGCCCAGATCCGAAAACCGCTCGACGCTGTCATGGGGCGCGATCCCGGCCACCACCCCCTGCACGTGATCGTTGACGGCGGCGAAGTCGATCTCGGCGC
Organism: Rhodospirillaceae bacterium; assembly: GCA_018667335.1. Lineage (GTDB taxonomy): Bacteria > Pseudomonadota > Alphaproteobacteria > UBA6615 > UBA6615 > UBA8079. The sequence continues at coordinate 56,445 of JABIVD010000018.1, read as the reverse complement.
CCTGTCCGTTCACCCCGAACTGGCTGGTGTGGCCATAATGCGCAGCCGCGTGACCGGCTGCGAGCAACGCCTTGGACGGCACGCAGCCATAGTTCAGGCAATCACCGCCCATCTTGCCGCGCTCGAAAAGCGCCACGCTGGCGCCCATCTGTACCGCACCGGCCGCGACGGACAAACCGCCCGAGCCGGCACCGATCACACACAAATCCACTCGTCGTGTTTCACTCATGACAACACCAGTTTCTGCATTTCAGGGAAAGGAAGACGGCCGGGCGTCGATCAGGACGCGGCAGAGGGAGATCGGTTCTTGCGCGCCTGAATCTTCTTATAGATGACCGGCAGCAGGGCGAGCACCGCCAGGCCAATCAGTGGGCCCAGAATTTCGGGTCGGAAGATAATGCCAAGATCCGGGTCCTGCCCGGCATCGATTAGCGCGCCCAGACCGTTGCCGACCGACGCATAGACAAAGGTGCCCGGGATGATCCCCACGAAAGTGCCGATGATATAAGTCGTCGTCGAGACCCCGAGGAAAGCCGGCACGAGGTTGACCAGCCAGAACGGGAACAGCGGGATCAGGCGCAGCACGAGAAGATAGCTCAGCGCGTTGCTGCGGAACCCGTCCTCCATCTTCGACACGAACGGCCCGGCCTTGGCGCGCAGCACATCACCCACCGCGGTGCGGGCAATCAGGAACAATGCGGTGGCGCCGACCGTCGCCCCCACCACGACCACCAGGCCGCCGCCCAGGGCGCCGAACAAAAAACCACCGGTGAGCGTCATGATCGCGCCACCCGGCAGCGAGAACGCGATCACGACGGCGTAGATCGCGCCAAATGCCAAAATCGCCACGATTCCGTTGTCGCTCACCAGCATGCGCAGGGTTTCGCGGTTTTCCTTGAGCGCCTCGAGCGAGACAAAAACATCCAGATCGAGGGCAAAAAAGGCCACAAATCCGGCTATCAGGACGGCAATCGGCACAATTCGGCGGACCAATACCGTCCGAGACGCGGCCTTGGCCGGCTTGGATGTGGTGGATTCGTTCATCGCGTTTTTATCCTTGTTCGTTGCGAATCTACTTGGTGCATCGTGACAGGCTCAACCATTCACCAATGCGTGACTTTCTATGCTCAGTTAACACCGCGGGGGTGCGTTGACTTCCATCCGCCGAAAACGTATACAGCGCGCCGACTTGCAAGGCCTTCAAGGCAATGGAGAATTCGCGTGAAGCGGACATTTCAACCGAGCAATCTGGTGCGCAAGCGCCGGCATGGATTTCGTTCCCGCATGAAGACAGTGGGCGGGCGGCGTGTTTTGGCACGCCGGCGTGCGCGAGGCCGCAAAAAGCTGAGCGCCTGAACAGTGCCGGACGCGGCTCATGCCGCGCGGGCACGATCACCGGGATTGATGACATCATGACGACGGCGGAGGCAACAACGCCGGATTCGGCCGACCCCGCGATTCCGTTGATCGCGCGCTTGCCGAAGCGTCGCGACTTTTTGCGCATCGCGGCGACCAAGCGCCGCTGGGCAGCGCCGGGTCTCGTGCTGCAGACTGCGCCGATCCCCGACGATGCCGAGATGCGCGCGGGCACGATCCGTGTTGGCTTCACCGCCACCCGCAAGATCGGCAACGCAGTGGTGCGCAATCGGGCACGACGACGCCTGCGGGCCGCCGTTCGCGAGATCATTCCTACGCGAGCCCGCCCGGATCTGGACTATGTCCTGATAGCCCGCGCGGCCACAGGCGGACGGACCTATGCGGCACTGCGCGACGATCTCGTCACCGCGCTGGACCGGTGTGATGCACTGGCAGGCAATGAAGGAAGCCAGACCTGATGAAACTCGTTTCATATCTCCTGGTGATGCTGCTGAAGGGCCTGATTCTTATCTGGCAGTGGGTTCTGTCGCCGATCCTCGGCACCAATTGCCGCTATCAGCCGAGCTGTTCCCACTACGCCGCGGAGGCGCTGTCGCGCCACGGTCCGATGCGTGGTGGCTGGCTGGCCGCCCGTCGCATCCTGAGCTGCAACCCCTGGGGCGGCGCCGGCTACGATCCGGTCCCTGACGCCCGTGGCGCTCACGACTGCAGCGAACACAACGACACCCCGCATGGCGTGGCCATGCCGACGAACATCCCGCATGGCACGACCATGCGAACACATATTACGCATGGCACAGCCATGCCAACGCCGCGGAGCTAGGCGCAGATGGACACGAAAAACCTCATCCTCGCGATCGCGGCGTCGCTCGCCATCCTGCTGGGTTGGCAGACCTTCATCGAGCAGCCGCGCCAAGCGGAGAAACAAGCCGAGCTGGAACGCCAGGAGCAGGCGGTCGGGCGTGACCCCAACACCATCGGTGTCCCATCATTGCCGTCCCCGGACGGCAACCAGGCCGCCGGCGCCGCCGAACCACGCGCGCGCGACGAGGTCATTGCCGACACGCCGCGGATCACCATCAACACGCCAGCCCTCAGCGGGACGATCAACCTGGTCGGCGGTCGCTTCGACGATCTGACCCTGCGGGATTATCGCGACACGATCGAGCCGGGCAGCAAGCTGATCAAGTTGCTGTCGCCCCGCGGCTCGGAAGATCCCTACTTCGCCGAGTTCGGCTGGCTCACGGGCAACGGCACCGTATCCGGCGGCGGACAGACCCGCTGGACGGCCAATCAGGGCGAGCTCACGCCGGATTCTCCGGTGGTGCTGACAACACGCACTGATGACGGTCTGGTGCTTACCCGCACCGTGGCGGTCGACGACCACTTCATGTTCACCGTGACCGACCGCATTCAGAACGCCGGCACGACGCCGATCAACGTCAGCCAGTTCGGCCGCATCACCCGGGTCAACGAGCCCGACACGCTCGGCTTCTTCATCCTGCATGAAGGTCCGATCGGCATCCTTGGCGACACTCTGCACGAGATCGACTATGACGATCTCGAGGACGAGCCCGAGGCGCCGCAGACCTTCGAGTCCGAAGGCGGCTGGCTCGGCTTCACAGACATCTACTGGCTGACCGCGCTTATCCCGGACCAGGACACCCAGGTCGATGCGCGCTTCCTGTTCGACACCACAGGCTCCGGCGCCAACCTCTATCAGACCGACTATCGCGGGGAGGCCATTCCGCTCGCGGCAGGCGAAATCGCAGAGGTGACCACACGCTTCTTTGCCGGCGCCAAGGTGTTCAACACCCTGTCCGCCTATCGCGACGATCTCGGGATCGAGCGCTTCGAGATGGCGATCGATTTCGGCTGGTTCTTCTTCCTGACCAAGCCGCTGCTCCACGTCATCATCTTCTTCGCCGATTTGCTGGGCAATTTCGGGCTGGCGATCCTGCTGGTGACGGTCATCATCAAGATGTTCTTCTTCCCGCTCGCCAACAAATCCTACAAGTCGATGAGCGCCATGAAGGCCCTGCAGCCCAAAATGCAGGAGATGCGCGAGAAATTCGCCGACGACAAGCAGGGCATGCAACGCGAACTAATGGCGATGTACCGGCGTGAGAAGGTCAACCCGGTCTCGGGCTGCCTGCCCATCGCGCTCCAGATTCCGGTGTTCTTCGCGCTCTACAAGGTGCTGTTCATCTCCATCGAGATGCGCCACGCGCCGTTCTTCGGCTGGGTCAAGGATTTGTCCGCGCCCGACCCGCTGAACATCATCACCCTGTTCGGCGCGATCCCCTGGGATCCGCCCTTCGGTCTCGCGCTCGGCGTCTGGCCGATCCTGATGGGCATCACCATGTTCCTGCAGCAGAAGCTCAACCCGGCACCGGCGGACCCGATCCAGGCCAAGATTTTCCTGCTGATGCCGGTGTTCTTCACCATCTTCCTGGCCAATTTCCCGGTCGGACTGGTGATCTACTGGACCTGGAACAACCTGCTCTCGATTACACAGCAATACGTCATCATGCGGCGTATGGGCGTGGCTGTCGGCGGCGGGAAAACAACCTGACGCCCCCGGCACCATGACTGAACCAAACGGCGCGGCGGCGGACGCCAACCTCGCGGCTGCGCGCCACCTGTTTGCGCAGGAATGCACCTTTGTGCGCGGGGTCGCGAACCTGCCCGATCTGCCCGAGCCAACTTTGCCCGAGATCGCCTTCGCCGGCCGCTCGAATGTCGGCAAGTCGAGCCTCCTCAATGCGCTGACCAATCGCAAAACCCTGGCCCGCACGAGCAACACGCCGGGCCGTACACGTGAGCTGAATTTCTTCGACCTCGCCGGTCGGCTGATGCTCGTCGATTTGCCCGGCTATGGTTACGCCCGCGCGCCGAAGACCGAGATCGCCCGCTGGAACACGACGTTGCGCGATTACCTGCGTGGCCGCCCGAACTTGCAACGGCTCTACCTGCTGGTAGATTCACGCCACGGCATCAAGGACGGCGACCGTGAGATGATGGCCATGCTCGACGCCTCCGCCGTCGTGTACCGGGTGGTTCTGACCAAGGCCGACAAGCCCAAAGCGCCGGAGCTGGCGACCCTGATCGAGGCGGTGGCCGAGGAGATGAAGACCCATGCCGCCGCCCTGCCCGAACCGATCATGACCAGCGCGCGCAAGAGCATGGGACTTGGCGAACTGCAGGTGGATCTGGCCACGCTGGCGAATGCTGGTTGAATTGGGCTAAGTTCGCGCCGGTTTCCAACCGCACGAAGAACGCGAAAACAAACGGATAGCATGATGGCTCAGGACAACGCGCCACCGCCGGAAGAACTGCTCGCCAAGGCCGGAGTCCTGGCGGAGGCGCTTCCCTATATGCGCCAGTTCAATGGCCGGCGATTCGTCATCAAATATGGCGGCCACGCGATGGGCGACACGAACCTCGCCAGTGCGTTCGCACGCGACATCGTGCTGCTGAAGCAGGTCGGCATCGAACCGGTTATCGTGCATGGCGGCGGGCCGCAGATCGGGGCAATGCTCGAACGACTCAAGATCAAGAGCGAGTTTATCGACGGCCTGCGCGTGACCGACGAGGCGACCGTCGAAATCGTCGAGATGGTTTTGTCAGGCTCGATCAACAAGCAAATCGTGTCGGCGATCAATGCCGCGGGTGGCCGTGCGGTCGGCCTGTCGGGCAAGGATGGCGGCCTGATGTCCGTCCGCAAGCTGCGGCGCACCCGACGCGAGACGGATTCGAACATCGAGAAAATTCTCGATCTCGGCTTCGTTGGCGAACCTTCCCGGGTTGACCCCGAGCTGCTCAACACCCTGACCAAGTCCGACATCATCCCGGTCATTGCTCCAATCGGCATCGGTGACGACGGCGCGACCTATAACGTCAATGCCGACACGGCCGCGGGCGCCATCGCCTCCGCGCTGGAGGCAACGCGTCTGCTCATGCTGACCGATGTGACCGGCGTGATGGACAAGGACGGTGAGCTGATCGCCGATATGGGTGTGGATCATGCCCGGCAGCTGATCGCCGACGGCACCATCAGCGGCGGCATGATTCCAAAGGTGGAAACCTGCATCGATGCCGTGGAGAAGGATGTCGAGGCGTCGGTCATCATGGACGGCCGTGCCGCGCACTCACTGCTGATCGAGATATTCACCGAGCACGGGCTCGGCACGGCGATCTGGGCCGCGTAGGCCGGTCAGCGTAGCCCGGCCAGGGTGGCCCGGACTGCCTGATGCGGGCGACCCGCCCCGGGCGCGCGCAACTGACGCATATTCGCCGCGATCAGGCAGACACCCGCAGGTTCGAGGCCACCGGGCGCTGCATGTCGAACAGCATCGACAACGTTTCGAACAGTTCACTGACCTGCTCATGGCGCATCTGCTCACCGTAGGTATCGGTCATTTTTTGCCACGTGTTGAGTGCATGGATATTGGCACTCAGGCATGTCGCGATGTTCGTGTAGTCCTCATCCGCCTTGGACAGGAAATCCTTGAATGCACGCGGCTGGTTCATCTCGATGAACGCGCGATAGCTCTGCTCGTAGTTGGTCAGCACGAACCTGATGCTGCGATAGGTGTCGCGCACCTTGTCGCGCAGTCCGAGCAGTGAATATTCGATACGATCACGATCCTCCGGCATCAGGCGTGCCCAGTCGCTCGGCATGGCCATCTTGTCGTCGCCCAACCAGGCATAGAATTCTTTCATCTGTGGCAGGTAGTCCTCGAACTGGACCTGGTAGTAGCAGATCGCCTTCCAGGCAAAGAAAAGCTCGGGCGCGCGGTCTTCCGAAATATCCATGCTGCGCACGAAATCCTCGATCCCCTCGATGTCCTTGGCTTCCCAGATTTTTGCCAGAAACCGCGAGACATGCTGCTCCATCTTGTCGACCGAGATTTTGCCGCCGCTCACGAACGCGCGCCGCACGAGGGTGCGAATTTTGGTCCGGATGGGCGATCGAATCCGCTTCCAGTCCTCTTCGCTGATATTGAAGTAGAACGGATGAATGCGATCATCCAGATCGAGCTGTTCGGACTTACACTTCAGGAGAAACGGATCGAGGGTCGGCAGGGAATAGATCATCTCGAGTATCTCGAGATCCATCACATAGTCGACCTGGCTTTCCTCGCTCTTGGAATCGGCACCGGTCCGCACTCGCAACGTCTTGTTGAACCCAGGGTCGTCGAACAGGATGGAGTCGCCACCCTCATAGATGTTCGCCAGGTTGTAGGGGAAGTACAGAAGCGTCTGCACCGTCGACACGGTGCTATACTGGGTCGCGTTTCGCTCCATGACCTTGAAGAACATGCCTTCATTGAGCGTCTTGTTCCGGAACAGTTTCCCCACCGGGTCATCTGCCGAAATCCGACTCCCAATTTCATACACATTGAACGCGGTCGAGCGACCGGTGTTGATCACCTTCGAAAGCGCATTTCGATCCATCGGCATCGGTACTGTTCCTCTCTAGGACAACGTGTTTATTCGCCGGCGGCCATACCGGCGATAAACTCAAGCTGCCAGGTCATCTCCTCAGGAGAGATCGGGTATCCGTCGGACGCGGTGGCACGCATCACGCCACTCGGCGGAATTTTGGCAAGATTCATTTGCAGTCGGGTGGCCAGCCGCATGGATAGGCCCGCCTTCCAGGCCAGCGCCACAAGGGCCTTCGCATTTTGCAGCGACGCCGCCTTGCGCACGACATCGGGCGAGACTTCCGCCAGCAACGACATGGCCGTGATCACAAAATCCGTCTCACCGTCATTCAGGGCGGACGCCACGTGATTCTCCGCGAGTTTGCCCTTCTTGTTCAGTTTCTCCGCACGCCTGGTCTGCTCCGTATCAGCAACCTCGGTTTCGGAGTTCGCCCATTCAGGGTCTGCGGGCGCGGATGACGTCGGGGTCCGTCCTGGACCGTCTTTCGACGATTTCGCCCAGTTCGGATCTTCAACACCGCCCGTCGTTTCCAGGCGATCGGCTGCGTTGGACCAGAGCTCGGCCAGATCCTCGATCTCCCCGCCGTCCAACCGCTGCTGGATGACCGAGTCTATCGCCGCCATGGAATCGTCATCCAGATCGGCGCGCTTCTTCAGTTCGACCAGCAGGGAGCCTGACACGATATCGGCGATGCGCCGTGCGGCATCGGTGTGCAACCGGGGCCGTTGAACCAACGGTCCGTGCCAACCAGGCTGGCCCGGGGCCTGATCGACGATCCGATCGAGTGTCTCCTCGCGAATTTGTGCGCTTTCATTGCCGAGCAATTCCGCTACGGCCTCGGCGTCACCCGAGTTGACGATCGCATCGGCGACTTCCTCACCCAGCGCCACGCGCCTGGAAATCGCCTTCAGCGCCCCCTGCACGGGCTCGCTGTTGAGGACCCGGATCAGGAATTCATCACCCAGGACCGGTGAAAGTTCCAATATGGGGCCACTGACGGTGATCTCGCGATCCAAGGCCAACTTCTCGACGATATGGAGCGGCGCGCCGGAACTGTCCTTGAAGGATTCCGCCAATATCTGCCGAACACGCACAAGCTGGTCACCCGCCAGGATTTCCAGCGCCTGCATGGTGACTTTGTAGACATTGGTCTGGTCGTCTTCATTCATGCCAATCGACGTCGTCGCGATCTTACCCGCAACATCCGAGCGGACCCGGTCATCATCATCCTGGGCCAGCATAAGGTCCGCGTGGCGCGGCGTGATGTCATTCCGCGCAATCTGCCGACGCACACCGGGGTCCGGGTCACCTGCCAGGTAGTAAAGAATCTCCGGGCGCACATCTTCGCGGCCCGCCAGATCGCAGCGTTCGTTGTGGCTGCCTTCACGCGCCATGCGCTTCTGATCGTCATAGCTGATCTCGTCGATCAGTTCATTTTCGAATTGTGGATCGCTCATCGGTCAGCCTCCCCGTCGCGTGAATCACGATCTTTTGCAGATGGCGTGTGTCCGACCGCTTCCTCGCCACGCTTGGTAGAGACGGCCCATCCATTCTTTCCGCTTTTCTTCGCGACATACATTGCGGCGTCCGCACGAACCAGGAACTCACGCAGGGATTCACCCGAGGCCGGATCCAGTTCCGCGATTCCGATTGAAGCCCCGAGTGGCTTGGCGACATCTCCCGAACGATCAGACAGGTGCGACAGCGCCTCCAGAATCTCATCGGCGCGCCGCGCCGCACTTTCAGGATCGAGATCATTGAGCCAAACCGCGAATTCATCGCCGCCAACCCGCGCAACCAGATCGTAGCTCCGGCTGTGTGACATCAGAATGTCCGATATTTCACGCAAGACGCTGTCACCAACATCGTGGCCACAATTGTCGTTGATCGCCTTGAAGTTATCGAGATCGATGTACAACATGGCGCCCGGTTTGCCGTCGCGCTCTGCGCGCGCCATAGCTGCTTCCAGCGCATCCTGGAAGGCGCGCCTGTTCATCAACCCGGTCAGGCCATCGGTTTTCGAGAGCCGCTCAAGTTCCTGATGGTCGGCAATCTGGCGCATCGCAATCGCGAGCTGGCCGGCAACCGCATTCAGAACCGCACGTTCGTCCTCCTGCCAGTCACGTCCCATGATATTGCGCACCAGCAAAACGGCACCGTTGACCGCGCCGTGGTACCAAGTGCGGCGTCCAAACACGCGATGCTCACCGATCCGGGTTGCAAAGGTATCTCCGCTCTCAGCCAGATGCGCCGCCAGATGCGATACGTCGATGGCTTCGGGCCAGTCACCATGGGTCGCCAGAATTTTCCAGCCGTCGTCCGGCGCATAGCTCATCACCGCCGCCTCCGACGAGGTGGCGCGTCCCAGCATGGACGAAGCGGCTTCCAGCATTGCCCGTGGCCTGGCCTCCTCGCGAATCTGATTCACGATGTAGGCAACCACCTGCTCACGAACCTTCGATTGCGCGAGTTCACTGTCACGCAGGCGTTCATGTGTCACGTCACGGCACAGGCCTCGCGCACCCAGCCAGTTGCCGTTCACATCATGCACCGGTACGGCTGAAGCCAGCAGGCAGGCTTCTTCATTTTCGATACTCCGCAGCCAGACCTGCGCCTGGACGACGGGCTCACGCGCATGAAACGGCATATCCGTGGCGGCGCCGTCTGACTCAACCAGAAACTCTTTCGGACAGCGTCCCAAAAGGTCCTCGGGCGAATAGCCCAGCGCACCATGTGGCGAGACGAAAATAAAGTGTCCCGCAGCGTCGGTCTCCCATGCAAAATCACTCGAGATGGTCACGAGGTCGCGATACCGCTGACGCGATTCAAACAACGCCTGACGGATATTGACGTCATAGGTTGCGTCCCGCGCGAGCACCAGCACGCGACCACGCGTGGCCGGCAGCGCAATGCATTCGAACCAGCGCGATGCGCCCTCAAACGCGGCCTCGATCTTATCGCTCACACTGCCCTGCGCCTCTTGCGCCATGGCAACCAGTCCCGCGATCGGAGATTTGGAATTCTTCAGAGTGACCCGCGCGAAGTGAGAACCGAGATCATTGGCACCGATGACGATGCCATTGGCGGAGAACTCGATCACGGCGCCTGGCCACGCAGCCAACGCCTGATCCACGCCGTCGAGGTTCGGCAACGGCATGTCCGTCCAGAAATCCGGGTTGGTCGGCAGCGCGACCACGGGGCTTTCGTCCGCCAGGCTCATTCCGCAGCCTCCGCCGCCGACTTCCGCTTCGGGGTGAACGAAACGGGACGCGGGCTCTGGAACGAGGTGATCAACTTGCTGGGGCGGCCATAGAGCCAGCCCTGACCATAATCGATGCCACATTCGCGGACGAGTTCGGCAACACTTTCCTCTTCAATCATCTCGGCCACGGTCTTCACGCCGAGGTCACGACACATGCTGGCCATCGCCTTCAAAAGTGCGCGCCCACGCTTGTTGTCGATCGCATCGACGACATAGGCACCGTCGATCTTCACGACATCGACATGCAGGGAGCTGAGATACTGGAACGCCGACACGCCGGCCCCGAAATCATCGAGACAGACCACGTGTCCGGCCTGCCGCAGCGTCTGGATAATCCGGTCCGCCTCTTCCAAATTCTCGAGCTTTGCAGATTCTGTGATCTCGAACAGGACGAACTCCCGCGCGTCCGTAAACTCATCGAGCAGTTCCATAAGGCTCTGGACGAAGGTCGGCGTACTCAGGGATCGCCCGGAGATGTTCACCGCAGCCATATAGCGATAGCCCTGCCCGTTGATATCATCGAGCCAGTTCAGAACCTTGCGGCACATCGCCAGGTCAAAATCGCAAATGATGCCGACTTCTTCCGCGAAGGTGATGAACTCGAACGGTGTCGATTCAAAATTCTCATGATCGAAACGCACCAGCGCCTCGAAGTGATGGGGCCGCTCGGTCTTCATGTCGCAAATTGGCTGGTACGCAACGTCGAACGCGCCCTGACGGATCATCTCCACGAACTTGTTGCGCCGTTCGACCGTCTCGGACGCGAGGCTGCTGAAACCCTCAGACAATTCCTTGACCGTGAATTCGCCCGCCGTCTCGTCACAGAACCGATTGATTGTGTAGACCAGCGCCTTCGCAGTATCCGCCTCGCTCATCACACCCGCATCGACATCGATCGTGGCCGCCTCAACGGAGACGCCTGTGCCCTTCGGGTCAACGGCCTTCGCGTAGGTCTCGATCTGGTCGGAAAGAGCCGACATGTCTGCATGCATGGCATGCACGACACCGAACCTGTTGTCATCGAGCTGGCCTGCGAGATCGCCATGCAGCGAATTGGCCCGAAAAAATGAACCCATGGTGGCGGTCAGTTCGCTCTGCGCTTCCGTGGTCAGCCGCTCGCGAAGCTCGTCATAGTCACCCAGCTCGATCATCGTGAGTTGGCATTCTTCACCGTCAGTGCTCGCCTCCGCGAGCGCCTTCGTGGCGATCTCGGCGAACGAACCCTTGTCGTATACCTCCATCCCCTCGACCCGGACCGCATCGTCGTCGGCCAGCGGGCTGGAAGATTGCTTCACGCGGAACGACAGGTAGGTGTGCCCCCCCAGATCGCTCATATGGAATCCGCTCAGGCAGAGCACGACCGATTGACCAGCCGGAGCACTGAAGGTGATCAGCGCATCATCAATCCGGGTCCCGGCGCGCGCATCACGCAACAACCGGTCGAGTTTGCGCTGATCTGCTTCATGCACGAGCTCCTTGAGCCGCGCACCTTTGAGATCTTCGGCATTACGGCCTGTAAAGGCATTCGTCGCACCGACCGCGAAGGTCACCTCGCCTGCGCTGTCCAGTTCGAACAAGAGATCAGCATTGCAGAATGCGAGCGCAACAAACCGATCACGCTCCGCGCGCAAGAAGCCAACGTCCTGGCGCTTGTCATCCGACAGCTTCAAATTTCCCGGGGATTGACCCAATCCCTTGTCTCCGGCTCGTTTCAACGGTTTCCGCAACGCATGTGTGGCGCGCGGGTTGATTAATTGCGGTGTGATCGTACGTTGACCGCAGTTAATGAAGTCTTATTGGCCCGGAAGGGTCTTTTCGCGCGCGCCCGGGATTCCGGGGTTGAGGAACGCATGAAACCAATTGCGGAACTGAAGGGGACCGAAACCTGGATTTTCGATCTCGACAACACGCTCTACCCTGCGTCCACGGGACTGATGGCAGAGGTCTCGTCGCGCATGACGCGATTCGTCGGCGAGTTGTTGGAAGTCGAACCAGACATCGCCCTCGTCGAACAAAAACGCATGTTCCGCGAACACGGTACGACACTGCGCGGCCTGATGAATGATCATGCAGTCGATCCCCATGCCTTCATGGACTACGTACACGCCGTGGATTACGGCCTCGTCGATGAGAGCCCGCGCCTGGCAAGCGTCCTGACCGCGCTGCCCGGGCGGAAGATCGTCTACACCAACGCATCGGTCGCCCACGCCGAGACCGTGCTCGACCGACTTGGTGTCGCAGACTCCTTCTCCGGCATATTCGATGTCGCCGCCGCCGACTATGTCCCCAAGCCGAATCCACAACCCTATGACGTCCTGGCATCACGCCATGGCGTCGACCCTGCGCACGCCGTCATGGTCGAGGACATCGCCCACAATCTGGAACCGGCGGCCGCGATGGGTATGACAACCCTTTGGGTCCACACGGACGGCCCGGTCGATGCCTATTGGGCCGTGCCATCCGATGACGACAACTACGTTCATCATCAGACCGACAATCTTGTTGAATGGCTGGAAAACGTTTCGGCGCATGGCGAATGAACAGACCAAAGCGCGTTGACATCGGGGCCTGACCGCCGCCATCTTCGCGCCGCCAATTCAACCGCGCAATTACATTGCCTCCATTCGGGGGCGCACTGACGGGAATAGACAATGAGCACGAGTGATCTTCAAACCGCGATCGAAACTGCCTGGGATAACCGCGAATCCCTGACGCCCGCCACCAAAGGGGCGGACCGCGAAGCTGTGGAGACCGCGCTCGCGCAGCTCGACAGCGGCTCCGCGCGTGTCGCTGAGAAAACCGACGGCACCTGGCAGGTCAACGAGTGGCTCAAGAAGGCAGTCCTCCTATCGTTCCGGCTGAACGACATGGAATTGATTTCCGGTGGCCCGGGCGACGGCACGGCATGGTGGGACAAGGTCCCATCGAAGTTCGCCGGATGGGGTGCGGATGAATTCGGCGCGGCCGGATTCCGCGCCGTCCCGAACGCGATCGTCCGACATTCTGCGTATATCGCCCCCGGTGCCGTGTTGATGCCGAGTTTCGTCAACCTGGGTGCCTACGTCGGCAGCGGCACCATGATCGACACCTGGGCCACGGTCGGCAGCTGTGCCCAGATCGGATCCAACGTGCACCTCTCAGGTGGCGCCGGTATCGGCGGTGTCCTGGAGCCGCTACAGGCCAACCCGGTCGTGATCGAGGACAATTGCTTCATCGGTGCTCGGTCGGAAGTCGCCGAGGGCGTGATTGTCGAAGAAGGCGCGGTTCTCTCGATGGGTGTTTATCTGGGCGCATCGACCAAGATCGTCGATCGCGAGACGGGCGAGACGATGATGGGCCGTGTACCGGCTTATTCTGTGGTCGTTCCCGGCAGCCTGCCCGGCAAGCCGCTTCCCGACGGAAGCCCCGGCCCGAGCCTCTACTGCGCGGTGATCGTCAAGCGCGTCGACGCCCAGACCCGCTCCAAGACCTCCATCAACGAGCTGTTGCGCGACTAATATTCGCGCCGACACCCCGCCATGACCGATCCTGCACAACATGATGACCCGGTCGCGCTCGCCCAGGCGCTGATCCGTTGTCCCAGCGTCACGCCAAAGGATGGCGGGGCGCTCGATGTGCTGGGATCAGCACTCGAATCCCTTGGCTTCTCCGTCCACCGGCTTCCGTTCTCCGATGTGGACACGCCGGACGTGGACAATCTCTATGCGCGCCTCGGTGAAGAGGGCGCGAATTTCTGTTTCGCGGGACACACGGATGTCGTTCCGGTCGGCGATGCAGATGCCTGGGCCGGCGATCCGTTCGCGGGTGAGGTGATCGACGGCTATCTCTATGGGCGCGGCGCGGCCGACATGAAGAGCGCCATCGCGGCGTTCACGGCGGCCACCAATCGTCTCATCACACGTCATGGGGCGCCCGACAGCTGGGCCCAGCCCGGTTCCATCAGCCTGCTGATCACCGGTGACGAGGAAGGTCCCGCCATCAACGGCACCCGCAAGGTCCTGGAATGGCTCGCGGACAAGGGCGAGACCCTCGACGCCTGCCTGGTCGGTGAACCGACCAATCCGGATGCTTTGGGCGACATGATCAAGATCGGGCGTCGCGGCAGCATGATGGGGTATCTGACTGTCCGCGGGGTCCAGGGGCACGCGGCCTATCCGCATCTTGCCGACAACCCGGCCCATCGGATCGTGCGCCTGCTCGACGCCCTGACCGCCGAACCGCTCGACGAAGGTAGCGAACATTTTCAGCCCTCGACCCTGCAAATCACAACGATCGATATCGGAAATCCGGCGGAAAACGTCATCCCCGGTGAGGCGCGGGCCACCTTCAACATCCGGTTCTGCGACCTGCACACGTCGGAAAGCCTGAAGGTTCGTCTCCACGAAATGCTGGATGCCGTCAGCGAGGGCGGCGACTACTCTCTCGCATTCCGCATCACCGGCGAATCTTTTCTGACCCTGCCGGGTCCGCTGAGCGAGGCCATATCGGGGGCCGTCATGGCTGTCACCGGCCGGCAGCCGGAACTCAGCACGACCGGCGGCACATCGGATGCGCGCTTCATCAAGGATCATTGCCCGGTCGCCGAATTCGGCCTTGTCGGCCAGACCATGCACAAGATCGACGAGAATGTGAGTTGCGCCGACATCGAGACGCTCACAGAAATCTATCTCAAGGTGCTCGAGACCTATTTCGGTTTGAGCCAATAACGATCGAGGATGCGCCGCGGCGCGCGATATGAACCCTTTGGAAGCTGCCCACGGAGTTTTCGGCGCCTGGCGCCTGCTCCACTTCGACCGATCCGGGCTGAGCCATTTCAGGGCAACACCGGAAGGGTTCTGGAATTCGTTCTGGGTGGCGTTGATTGCGCTCCCGGCAGAGGCACTCATGAGCCTTTTGGTCTTGTCGGCCGTACCCGAGACCGCCCCCGAGGCCAGCCTCGGACGCGTCACCCTGGTGTTCGTCTTTATATTCGCCGTGCGCTGGCTCGCCTATCTGGCGACAATCGCCGAGCTTTCCGAAGCCATCCTGCGGGGCGAGCGCTTCATCACCTACGCCGTGGCCTACAATTGGTCCCAGGTCATCCGGATCGTCATCCTGCTCCCGGCCGTCGCCATCTTTGCAGTCGATGGAACCGGCGGGTCCGGCTGGGGAATCGCGATCTTCTACGCCGCCCAGGTCGGCCTCTGGGTTTACTCATGGGTGATTGCAAGGTTCGCACTCGACGCACCGCGTGGCGCCGCGATCCTGACCGTGGTTATCGAGATCGCGATTTCCGGGGTCTTCGCCCTAATATTCAACGCGATGGTTTAAATCCGGGGTTTGGTTCCGAGGTTTGGTTCCGGGGCTTGGTTTCGGCGGTCTAGTCCCTGGTCGCGCGTAGCCCCAGAATGCCGGACACGAGAATCAGCGCGGACGCACCGGCGACGCAAATCGCCAGCGGCCAGGCCGTGCCGTCAGGTGCCACACTGACAAACAATGCCCCTGCCGACGCGCCCGCCATCTCGAAGGTCGCGAGCATTGCCGCGCTCATCCCGCGCCCCTGATCACCCGCTTGCTGGAAGGCCAGGACCGGCGCCGAGGCAAACAATGGCCCCAGCGCAAATGCGAACACGCTCATCGCCGCCGTCAGGCTGACCGGTGTGTCGCCCCACGCGACGGCCAGCAGCATGAACAATCCCGATACGGACGCCGCGGCGACGCCGAACCCATAAAGCCGCGAGACCCCGATCCGGGTGACGATCCGGTTCGACAGAAGGCTTCCGAAGAAAAATGCCGTGACGATCACGCCCTGGTACAGCCCATAATGCCGGGTGGCGACACCGTGCCGGTCGATCAACAGGAACGGCGCCTCGGTGATGAACGCGAATATGGCCCCGAGCGCCAGACCCAGGGTCAGCGAGACCATCACGAACCCGCGCAGCGACAGCAGCCGGGCATATCCAGAGACAACCGATCCAATGCGCAGCGCGACCCGCTCGCCGACCGGGAGGGTTTCCGGCAGGCGCGTCACGGCCAGCACAAGCACCGCGGCAATAATGGCAGCGAGCAGGATGAAGTTCGCCTGCCAGCCAAACCATTCGAAGACGAAGCCGCCGATGATCGGGCCAACGGCTGGCACCAACGCGATGATCATGCCGTAGATCGCATAGATCTTGGCCGAGTCCTCGGACTTGTAGATATCGCCGATGACCGCCAGGACAATCACCGCCTCGACGCTGGCCGAAGCCCCCATCAGGATCCGCGCCGCCAGCAGATGGCCGATGGTCTGGGACAGGGCGGCGCCGACCGCGGTGAACAGGAACGCGGCCATGCCGATCAGGAACACGACGCGGCGGCCATAGCGGTCGGTCAGCGGCCCCCAGACGAGCTGGGCCACGGCAAACGCCGCCATGTTCAGCGCCATGGTGAGCTGCACCGTCTCCGCGCTGGTACCGAAATAGCCCGGCAGATGGGGCAAGGACGGGGCGTAGAGATCCGTCGAGAGCAGCGACGCGCCGCCGGCCGCGATCAGAATAAACAGGATCAGTCGGGACGGGTGCTGCGATCCAGTGGCGTCGGCCACCTCAGTAGTCCACGCGCACGAGGCTCAGCCCGTCCGCCGGTGCCGTCGGCCCGCCGGCCGTACGATCGCGTGCCGCGAGCGCGTCGCGCACGTCGCTGCGCGTCCATTTGCCCTCGCCCACCAGCTTCAGGGTACCGACGAAATTGCGCACCTGGTGATGCAGGAAGGACGGCGCCGATGCCTCCACGATCACTTCTTCGCCCTGCCGTGTGACATCCAGTCGATCGAGCGTCTTGACCGGCGACTTGGCCTGGCACAGCGTCGCGCGGAACGAGGTGAAGTCGTGATGGCCGAGCAGCTCCTGCGCGGCATCCGCCATCGCGTCGGCATCCAGGCCAACGCGCACCCACCACACACGCCCCGCGTCGAGCGCGGGCTGCGGCCGGCGATTGAGAATTCGGTAGCGGTAGTGCCGCGCCGTCGCCGCATAGCGCGCGTGGAAATCATTATCCACCGCCTCGGCCCGCAGCACCGAGATCGGCACATCGAGCAGGAAATGGTTCATCGCGTCGCGCACCGTGTCGGCGCCGACGTCCTTGGCGATGTCCACATGGGCCATCTGAGCCTCGGCATGGACCCCGGCATCCGTGCGGCCGGCGCCATGGACCACCGCGGCCTCGTCGGAGAACGCATACACCGCGGCCTCGAGTGCGGCCTGGATCGAGGGGCCATTGTCCTGGCGCTGCCAGCCGACATAGCCGGTGCCGTCATACTCCACCGTCAGCTTGTAGCGGGTCATCCGAACACCGTGCCCGCCGCGACCGGCCGACCGCGCAGGAAATCATCTGCCGCCAGCGCCGCCTTGCCGGCCCGCTGAACCGTGACCAGGCGCAACGCACCGTCGCCGCAAGCGATCGTGAGCTGATCGTCCAACACCTCGCCCGGCGTACCCTTTCCAGACAGCACGTTCCCATCAACCACATCGGCCGCAAGCACCTTGATCCGCGCGCCGTCATGCTCGAACCAGGCACCCGGCCAGGGCGCAAAGGCGCGGACATGGCGGTCGAGCTGCACAGCCGGCAGGGCCCAGTCGATCTGCTCCTCGCCGCGTGCGATCTTCGCCGCATAGGTCTCGCCGGCGTCGGGTTGCGCCACAGCCTCCAACGTCCCCGCATCGAGGCCCGCCAACGCGTCGACAATCAACCGGCCGCCCAGTGCAGCCAGCGCGTCATGGAGCACACCGGCGTCGGTCTCGCCGGCGATCGGGATCGCCGCGCGCAACAGCTCGGGGCCGGTGTCGAGCCCGGCATCCATCTGCATGATCGTGACGCCTGTCTCTGCGTCACCCGCCAATATGGCCCGCTGGATCGGTGCGGCGCCGCGCCAGCGCGGCAGCAGAGAGGCGTGGATATTGATGCAACCGTATCTCGGCGCATCGAGCACAGGCTGCGGCAGGATCAGCCCGTAGGCAACGACGACGGCGACATCGAGATCGAGCGCCGCGAAGTCCGCCTGAGCAGCCTCGTCACGCAACGTGGCGGGCGTACGCACCGGAATCCCGGCCGCGTCGGCGTGATCATGGACCGGCGATCGGCGTTCGGCCTGCCCCCGCCCGGCCGGGCGCGGCGGCTGGGTGTAGACGCACGCAACCTCGTGCCCCGCCCCCCGCAACGCGTCGAGGGCCGGAACCGAGAAATCCGGTGTGCCGAGAAAGGCGATACGCATGTTCCGTGCCGTTCCAGTTTCGCCGAGGCCTTTTTTCGTCGAGGCCGTTTCGTGCCGTACAGCAGCGGCGTCGCTGCCGTTTATGCTTGCTGCCGCTTCAGCTTCTTCATCTTGCGCAGGATCATGTTGCGCTTGAGCGGCGTCAGATAATCGATGAACAAAACCCCATCGAGATGATCGATCTCGTGCTGGATACAGGCCGACAGGAGCCCGCTCGCCTCCAGCTCCTGCGTCGCGCCGTCCGGATCAAGAAAGCCGACCTTGATCTCGCGCGACCGCGATACCTCGGCATAGTGATCGGGAATGGACAGACACCCCTCTTCGGCCAGCACGTTTTCATCCGAGCGCCATGTAAGTTCCGGGTTGATCATCCGATAGGGCTCCGGCGCCTCACCTTCGCGCGCCACATCGCACACGATCACGCGCTGGGTCGCGGCCACCTGGGGTGCCGACAGGCCGATCCCGGGCGCGTCGTACATGGTGTCGAGCATATCGTCGAGCAACCGGCGCACGCCGTCATCGATCGACGTGACCGGTTCGCAGTTCAATTTGAGCACCGGGTCCGGCGCCAGAACGATCGGCAGCTTCGCCATCGCGAATGACCTTTAAAACGTGAGAAAACCCATACAATTCCGGCTGTTACCTATGTCCTCCCATGCTCGGCGTCAAGCCGACCGGCGACTCAATGCCGGATTGCTAGAATGCGGCCATGGATATCCTGCTTCTCGTCGTGGCGGTCATCGGTGCCGTCGCCATCGGTGCTGCGGCCACCGCCTATCTGCTCCGCACCCGCGCGGATCAAGCCGCCCCCGAGCCCAACGGCGACGTCATCGCCCTGGCCGAGCGCCTGTCCCAGATGACCGAGGCCCAGGCGGCCCAGCAGGCCCAGCTCGCCCAGACCCTGCAGGCCCAGGAACGCGCGCTCGCCAAGGCCGTCGACGACCGGCTGCAGCTTCTGACCGGGCGGATCAACGAGACCCTGGAGAAGACCAACAAGAGCCAGAAGACCAATCTCGACGAACTCAAGGAACGGTTGGTGCGGATCGACACCGCCCAGAAGAATTTGTCTGATCTCTCGTCCCAGGTCGTCGGGCTGCAGGACATCCTGTCCAACAAGCAAGCGCGCGGCGCGTTCGGCGAGGTCCAGCTTCAGGGCCTGGTGGAGCAAGTGCTGCCGCCCGACAGCTACACCTTCCAGGCGACTCTGGCCGACGGCAAGCGGGCCGATTGCCTGCTCGACCTGCCCAACCCGCCCGGCCCGATCGTGATCGACGCCAAGTTTCCGCTCGAGGCGTGGCGCCAGCTGCAGGCGGCCCAGTCCGATACAGAAAAAAAGGAGGCAGAACGCGCGCTGCGCCGCGATGTCGCCATCCATGTGAAGGCGATCGCCGAGAAATACATCGTCCCGGGCGAGACGGCCGACGCCGCGCTCATGTTTCTGCCGTCCGAGGCGGTCTATGCGGAGCTGCACTCCTCCTTCGCCGATGTCGTCGAGGCGGCCAACCGGGCCAAGGTCTTCATCGTCTCGCCGACGACCCTGTGGGCGCTGCTCAACACCATGCGGGCCGTCATGAAAGACGTGCGCATGAAGGAGGCGGCCGGCGTCATCCAGATCGAGGTCCTGAAAATGCTCGAGGATGTGGACCGGCTCGACAAGCGGGTCGGGCATCTGGAGGCGCATTTCGCGCTGGCCGAGAAGGATATCCGCGAGATCCGTACGTCGACGGGCAAGATCACCCGGCGCGGCGACCAGATTCAGGACATCCAGCTGGGTGAAGGCGACGTTCCGGCGATCGAGGGCTCCCTCAAGGGCCCTGACGACAGCCCCGCAGATGGCCCCGCAGACAGCCCCACAGACAGCGATGACCGCCCGCTCCTGCGCACGGTTGAATAGCTTCTAGACTTCCCGCCGGCTCTTGAGCGCGGCAGTCAGCGTGCCGTCATCCAGATAATCGAGCTCGCCGCCCACCGGCACGCCGTGGGCGAGGCGCGAGATCTTCACGTTGGAATCCGCCAACCGCTCGGTGATGTAATGGGCCGTGGTCTGGCCGGCGACGGTCGCATTGGTCGCGAGGATCACCTCGATCACCGCCTCGGACCGCGCCCGGTCGAGCAGCTTGCCGATCCGCAGATCGTCCGGCCCGACCCCGTCGAGCGCCGACAGGGTGCCACCCAGCACATGGTAGAGGCCGCCATAGGAGGCCGTGCGCTCCAGCGCCCAGAGGTCGGCCACGTCCTCGATCACGCAGATCACGCCGCGATCGCGCTCGATATCGTCGCAAATTCGGCAGGGGTCGACGGAATCGATATTGCCGCACGCGGTGCAGGTTCGGATCGCCGCCACGACGCCCGACAGCGCATCGGCCAGCGGCTGCATGATCTGGCCCGGCCGCTTGATCAGATGCAGCGCCGCGCGCCGCGCCGATCGGGGCCCTAGCCCCGGCAGCTTCGCCAGCAGATCGACGAGCCGTTCGATTTCAGGTGTCGACATACGAACCCGGCGCGTCAGCCGCCAAACGGAAGATTGAATCCGGGCGGCAGCTCCAAACCACCAGTGAGTTCTTTCATCGCATCGGCCGACTGCGCCTCGGATTTCGCCTTCGCGTCGGCATGGGCGGCGACGATCAGATCTTCGAGGATATCCGCCTCGGCGGGATTCACCAGGCTGGGGTCGATCCTGATCCCCTTCATCTCACCCTTGCCGCTCAGGGTCACCGTGACCATCCCGGCTGCCGACGAGCCCTCGACCGACATCTCGGCGAGGCGCTCCTGCATCTCGCCCATCTTGGCCTGCATTTCCTGCGCCTGCTTCATCAGCTGACCGAGATTTTTCATGCGTCATCATCCTCAGTTTCATCATCGTCGTCGGCGGGTGCCGCATCCGGCAGAAGACCGGCTGTGCCCGGGTCGCGTGCTTCGACCTTCTCGATACTGGCGCCGGGAAATGCCTCCAGCGCCGCCCGCACGACCGGGTGTTCGGCCGCTTCGCGATAGGTCGCGGTTTCGGCGGCCTCGTCCTGTTCGGCCAGCGTCGCATCCCCCGCCGCACCCGACACACTCACCTGCCAATGTGCGCCCAACCACTCCCGCAGGCGGTTGAGCACCTGGCCCGGCAGATCAGACGGGGCGTGCTCGTTCGGGCGAAACTCGAGCCGTCCGGGCTCATAGGTCACCATGTGCACGTTGTTGTAGAGATGGCTGCGCAGCGCGATCTCGCGGCGCGTGCCGAAAATCTCGACGAGTTCGCGAAAACCCTGAGGGTCGGCCTGCGCCTGGGGGGCCGAGCTTGGATCGGGCACCGAATCGATAGACGGCATGTCGCGGGGATCAGCGGCCAACGCGTCGGCGCGGCGGCCATTCGCTGCAACGGCCCGCGCGCCGCCACCATTTCCGTCACCATTTCCATCCGCGACAGGGGCGGCATTTTCAGTAGCCGCAGGTACGGCCGACGCGGGTTCACTCTCAAGCTCCTTGATGATGTCGCCGGGTGACGGCATGTCGGCCGTATGGGCCAACCGAATCAGCACCATCTCCGCGGCCGGCATGGCCGACGGCGCGCGCTGCACCTCGCCCACACCCTTCAGCAGCATCTGCCAGGCGCGCGACAGGACCGCGACGCTCAGCCCCTCGGCCATCGCCTGGCCCCGGGTGCGCTCGAGTTCGGACACGGCGGCGTCCTCGGCCGCCTTGGGCACCAGCTTCACCCGCGTGATCCAGTGGCTGAGTTCCAGCAAATCCTGCAGCACCGCCAGCGGATCGGCGCCGGCATCATGCAAGGTGCCCAACCCCGCCAGCGCATCTGCGATGCGCCCGGCCATCAGCGCCTCGAACATATCGAACACGGCGGCACTGTCGGCGGTGCCGAGCATGACGCGGATGTCGTCCTCGCTTGCCGTAGCACCAGTCGAACAAAAGGCCGAGATCGCCTGGTCGAGCAGCGACAGGCCGTCCCGCACCGAACCATCCGCCGCCCGCGCGATCAGGCGCACGGCACCTTCTTCCAGTTTCGCGTCCTCGGCATCCGCGATCCCGCCGAAATGGGCCATCAGCTCGTCCGTGCCGACCCGGCGCAGATCGAAACGCTGGCAGCGCGACAGGACCGTCACCGGCACCTTGCGGATCTCGGTCGTCGCGAAGATGAACTTCACATGTTCGGGTGGTTCCTCCAGCGTCTTCAGCAGCGCGTTGAACGCGTGCCGCGACAGCATGTGAACCTCATCGATGATGTAGACCTTGTAGCGCCCGAACACCGGCCGGTAGCGCACGCCGTCGAGAATTTCGCGGATATCATCGACCCCGGTCCGGCTCGCGGCATCGACCTCGATCACATCGGGGTGGCGGTCCTCGGCGATCGCGACGCATTGCTCATCATCGGCAGCGGGCGAAATCGTCGGGCCGTCCAGCGCATTGAGGCATTTGGCGATGATCCGCGCGGTCGTGGTTTTACCGACGCCGCGCACCCCGGTCAGGATGAAGGCATGGGCCACGCGGTCGAGGTCGAAGGCATTGGTCAGGGTGCGCACCAGCGCTTCTTGGCCGATCAGTTCATCGAAACCCTGAGGTCGGTACTTGCGCGCCAACACCTGATAATCAGGCGCGGCTTCGTTCGTCGCTGTCGGCGGAGTCTTTGGCCCGGGAGTTTCGGGTTCAGCCTTTGCTTCTGCTTTTGCTTCTGTGGCCTTTGCCGGTTCCGGCTCGGATGCACCAGGCTCAGGCACGGCCGGCTCAGGCGCCGCAGGCTCGTCTCCACCGCCATCCAAGAAGCTGGCCTGGTTGGGATCATCGATTGTCGGGCTACCGTCGAGGGACTCATCCGCGTCCGCGACTGGCGGTTCACCCGGCTGGTCTTCAAGGTCGGCGGTCATCGGTGTCACGTGTTCCCGGACAGATTGGCTCAGATACCAATATCCGATTCGGTGTTCGAGGTGGGAGACCGGTTGAATACGACCCGGGCGAAACTCGTTACGGCTGCTTCCTTCCGGACCTGACCGGGTTGGCGAGACGCTCGTCCGCCCGGCCTCCCACGCGCACTATACCAGATCACGGGGCACGATAAACCACGGCCAAACCGACAATTCCGACCTCTTTCCACAGGCCGAAAGCTATGACAGGTTACGAGCCCTATCCCCGCATTCCGCCCTAAATCACTCCGAAGGCCAGCCGGTGCCCAGCAATTACTATTCCAGTGACTATCTCGACCGGGTTTCGCACCTGCGCAACGATCTGGACTGGCTCGCGCAGCAAATGTCTTCGACCAGCAGCCGCCTTCTGCCGGTCTGGCAGCAACACAATCTGGTCGTGAGCGGCGAGACGGTCGCGGCGGCGCAGCTGGAAGTCCACCATATCGAGGCCCTGCGCACCGTCGATGTCGAACCGATCCTGCTGGGTCTGGTGGACGGGACCGCCTATTTCACCCTCGACGTCAGCCACATCCCCGACCCCCACGAGCATGAGATTCTGGCCGCGGCGGGCCTGTTCGAGGATCTGCGCAAGGTCGGCCCCTATGTGGGCCGCAAAGAGGGCAACCTGCTCGCCTATGCCCGCGGCATCAACTACTGGCACCAGCGCCATCGTTTTTGCGGGGTGTGCGGCGCACCGACCCGCAGCGAATCCGCCGGACATCAACGCCGCTGCACCGATGAGGCCTGCAATGCCTCGCATTTTCCGCGCACCGACGTCGCCTGCATCATGCTGGTCTATGACGAGGACCGGATCATCATGGGCAAGTCACCGCGCTTCCAGGGCCGGATGCAGTCGGTTCTGGCGGGATTCCTGGAACCGGGCGAGACGTTGGAAGATTGCGTCGCGCGCGAGGTCTTCGAGGAGGTCGGCGTGCGGGTGACCGATGTCGAATACCAGCACTCCCAGCCCTGGCCGTTCCCCGCCTCCCTGATGGTCGGGTTCCGCGCCCGCGCGCTGGATACGGAGATCACCATCGACGAGAAGGAGCTGTTGTCGGCGGAGTGGCTTTCACGCGCGGAGCTGAAGGCGACCACACCGGAATCGGAGGTACAACTGCCCCGCCCGGACTCGATTGCCCGGCGCCTGATCGAGGAATGGCTCGCCGAGGATTAGGCGGAAACACCCATCATCGTCATGCGCGAGCTTGACCCGCGCATCTTCTCTCCTGGCTGAATGGTGCATGAGATGCCCGGATCAAGTCCGGGCATGACGATCTCACTAGAGACCGCGAACAATATTTCTACTGGTTGCGGTAGTCCGCCGCCGGAAACACGCCTAGCACCCGGACATTCTTCGAGAAATAGTCGAGTTCCTCGAACGCCTGCGCCACCGCGGGATCCGCGGGATGACCCTCGATCTCGGCATAGAAGCGCGCGACCGAGAACCGGTCGCCGGAGATATAGCTTTCCAGCTTGGTGATGTTCACGCCATTGGTGGCAAACCCGCCCATGGCCTTGTAGAGCGCCGCGGGAACCGATCGCACCTGGAAGATCAGCGACGTCATGCACGGCCCGTCCTTGGGGTCCGGGTCGCGCCGCGCGCGAGACAGCACGACGAACCGCGTCGTGTTTCCGATCCGGTCCTCGAACCGCGAGCGCAGCACCTGCAGGTCGTAAATCTCACCCGCCAATGGCGGCGCCAACGCGCCGATGGTCGGATCGCCGAGCTCGGCGACCTCCATGGCCGATCCCGCCGTGTCCGCGCGTGCGGCGATGCGCACGCCCAGCTGCGCCAGCTGCTCACGACACTGGGCCAGCGCCTGGGCATGGCTGCGCACCTCGACGAGGCCTTCGAGTGTCGCATCCTTGGTGGCCAGCAACTGGTACTGCACGTCCAGATAATGCTCGCGGATGATGTAGAGGCTCGATTCCGGCAGCAGATGATGGATATCGGCCACCCGCCCACCGAGCGAATTCTCGATCGGGATCATCGCCAGCGCAGCCTTGCCTTCACTCTCCACCGCCGCAAAGGCATCCTCGAACGTGGCGCAGGCAAGCGGGGTCATGTCCGGAAACGCCTGCTGGCACGCAATGTGCGAGTTGGCGCCGGGAACACCCTGGTAGGCGATGGTCGTGGCCGGATCGCCGGCCTGCTGGTTCGTGTCGGTCATCGTTGATGGCTTCTTTCGCGAAAACGCGCGTGCCTGCTATGCCAGCAATGCCCGCGCGCGTTCAAGATCGGCCGGAGTATCGACACCGAGCGGAACGGTGTCAACGCACGCCGCATCGATCCGCATGCCCGCCTCCAATGCGCGCAATTGCTCGAGCTTCTCCCGCTGCTCGAGCGGGCTGGCCGGCAGGGTGACGAACCGCTCGAGCGCCGCGCGGCGATAGGCATACAGCCCGATGTGATGAAAATGCTCACCCGGGCCCGTCGGCACGGTGGCCCGGCTGAAATAAAGCGCCCGGCCCGATCCGCCCGCCCCGTCTCCCGCCAGCACTGCCTTCACGACATTTGGGTTGTCACGTTCAGATTCCTCAGTGATGGCACAAACCGCCGTGGCGATGTCCACCTGCGGATCACCGAGGACGGCGACCGTTGCCCGCACGATGGCCGGATCAAGCGTTGGAAGATCGCCCTGAAGGTTCACCACCGCGTCATAAACGCCTGCGGAATCAAATTCCGCCAGGGCGGCCTGAATCCGATCCGATCCCGACGGCAGGTCCGGCGCTGTCAGCACCGCCTGGCCACCCGCGGCCTCGACGGCATCGGCGATCTCGGCCTCGGCGCAGGCGATGACCACGGGTCCGACTGCGGCCTCCTCGGCACGGCGAAGGCATTGCACGATCATCGGAAGCCCGCAGATATCGGCCAGCGGTTTGCCCGGCAGGCGCGTGGATGCCATGCGTGCGGGAATCAGAACCACCGGGTTCGTCGGCGGGGTGCGAGTCTCGTCTGGATTCGTCAGGGTTCCGGTCTCCATTACAGGCGCTGCGACCGAATGTCGCGAGGCCCCGATCGGCGCTGGCCGGGGGGCCGGACGAAAGATATATCTCGGAGCGCGAGAACGGAACCGTCACCTCGTCGCGGGGGCCGTGGACAGGTGACCAATCGCTCGCTAAATTCGCGGCGCGCGGGATGTTCCGCCCGCGAAACGATCCGGTTTAGACGGGGAATACGACGTATGGGTGGCGAATCTTACAAGGTTTGGGGAGCGGTCCTCGTGGCGGCGACAGTGGCGCTCGCGATTGGCATCGTGATCAACGAGGCGACGCACACAGATCATCTCGAAACCAATGCCTACAAAGTCGATGTGCTTGAAGGTGCGGTCAAGACAACGGCTGCGCCTGCAACTCCGGCGATTGAGCCGGTCGGCCCGTTGCTGGCCTCCGCAAATATCGCGGCCGGCGAGAAAGCGTTCAAACGCTGCGCGACGTGCCACACCTTCACCAAGGGCGGCGCCAACAAGGTTGGACCGAACCTCTTCGGCGTTGTCGGCAACACCAAGGGCGCCGCCGCAGGCTTCGCCTATTCCGGTGCGCTCAAGGCCATGGCCGGCAGTTGGTCCTATGACGAGCTGAACGCGTTCCTGACCAAACCCAAGGATTTCCTGGCCGGCACCAAGATGACCTTCGCGGGCATCAAGAAGCCGCAGGATCGCGCAAACATCATCGCCTTCCTCCGTCAGCACGCGGACACACCGTTCCCGCTGCCGACCCAGTAGCGGTCAGCCGCCACAGGAAGTAAGTTGCAGGCGGCGCTTCATGCGCCGCTTTGCATATGTGGAGACTCCTCGCGTGTCCGACCCGATCGTCGACCCGGAACTCGAATCCTTTGCCCACACGCTGGCCGACGCGGCCGGCGTCGCAGCACTGCGCTATTTCCGCGCCGGCTTCGACGTGGAACTGAAGGCCGATGCGAGCCCCGTCACCCAGGCCGACCGCGAAGCCGAGACGGCGATGCGCGCGCTGATCGCTCAGACCTATCCCGAACACGGGATCATGGGCGAAGAGCATGGCAGCGAGCGTTTGGATGCAGATCTCGTCTGGGTCCTCGATCCGATCGACGGCACCCGCGCCTTCGTCAATGGCATTCCCCTGTTCGCCACCCTGATCGCGCTGGTGCGCGACGGCGAGCCGATCCTGGGCATGAACGCCTACCCGGCACTGGGCGAACGCTGGTTGGGTATCCGGGGACAGCCGACACGCCACTGGTACGGCCCTAACGAAAGCGGCCCGGTCCAGGTCCGTGCCTGCCCCTCGATCAGCGACGTGCGCCTGTGCACGACCTCGCCCGACATGTTCGATGCCGCTGATGCGGCACGCTACGCGAACCTAAAGGACGCGGTGCGCGACACGCGCTTCGGTACCGATGCCTGGGCCTATGCCATGGTCGCATCGGGCCACACCGATATGGCGGCCGAGTCCAACATGCAGCCCTATGACTATCTGTCCCACGCGGTCGTCATCGACGGCGCCGGCGGCACCATCACCGACTGGGAGGGCCAGCCGCTGCGGATGGACTCGCCCGGCTCCGTGCTCGCGGCGGGCGACGCAGAGCGCCACGCCGAAGCGCTGGCCCTGTTGCAGTCCGCCTGAGGCAAAAGGAGCCCTGTCATGGCACACGACGTTCGCATCGCGATTTCCTGCCCCGACCGCACCGGCCTGCTTTCGGCGCTGACCGGACGGCTGTTCGACCTGGGCGCCGATATGGGCGATGCCAGCTTCGCCGTGCTGGGCGAAGCCGCCGAATTCACCGCCGTCGCCCGCCTGCCCGACGAGGTCGGGACCGACGATGTCCACAACGCGCTGGCGGCACTACCCGAAATCGATGACGCCGAGATCTCGGTCGCGGCTTTCTCTCTCGGGGTCACCCATGGCGAGAGCGCCCAGGTGACTCACCGGGTCGAGGTGCGTGGCACCGACCGGCCGGGGCTGGTCGCGCGCCTGACGGAGGCGTTCGCAGACTATGGCGCAAACATCGTGCGGATGGATTGCCAACGCATATCTGGGGGCCGGGCCGAGGATTACGTCATCCGCATAGAGGCGTGGATTCCCGAGGATCGCGCCGAGACCTGCCTCGCCGCCGTGGACAACACGGCCCAGTCCCTCGGCCTGTCGAGCAGCGCCGAAGCGATTTAGGTTTTGAGGGTTTCGGCCCCAAACCGCTCCATTCTTCAGATAAAACGACCATTCCGGGCCGGAATTGCGGCCGCGCGGCGGCGATCGCTAACTTCCGCGTGAAAAAACGCGGGTTAGCCTTGATTGCCGACCCCTTCTGCCCCCAATTAGAAGACATCGCAGTTTTGGGTCTGGAGGGGTCATGCTCCGCAACAGTTTCATCGCGGCCGTCGCCGGAATAGGTCTCGCCGCAGCAGTCATCGGTGGCGCACACGCGCTCGAGGGCACCAACGGGCCGGCACATGCCCTGGCCATGCACGGGAAGCCGAATTTCGGGCCCGACTTCACCCATTTCGACTACGCCAATCCCGACGCACCCAAGGGCGGCTCGCGGATCTCGGATGCGACCGGCACCTATGACAGCCTCAACCCGTTCATCCTCTCGGGCACGCCCGCCGGGGTCAGCCTGATCTACGATTCTCTGATGGTCCAGTCGGTCGACGAGGCGTTCACCCTCTACTGCCTGTTGTGCGAGACGGTCGAGACCCCCGACGACCGTTCCTGGGTGGAGTTCACCCTGCGTGAGGATGCCCGCTGGCATGACGGGGTGCCCGTCAGCGTCGACGACGTGATCTTCTCGTTCAATGCGCTTCGCGACAAGGGACGGCCCTTCTATCGCTTCTATTATGGCAGCGTGGCGGACGTGGCCCAGACCGGGCCGCGCAGGGTGCGGTTCACCTTCGGCGGCGACCTGAACCCCGAACTGCCGCTGATCATCGGCGAACTGACCATCCTCCCGAAGCATTATTGGGATACCCGCGATTTCGCCAAGACCACCCTTGAGCCGCCGCTCGGGAGCGGCGCCTACCGAATCTCCGACGTCAAACCCGGACGCTCGCTCACCTTCGAACGGGTGCCGGACTACTGGGGCAAGGATCACCCGACCCAGGTGGGATTCAACAATTTCGACAGCATCCGGATCGACTATTTCCGTGATCGCGGCATCGCCCGCGAGGCCTTCAAAGGCGGCAACACGGACATCTGGATCGAGAACTCGGCCAAGGAATGGGCAACGGCCTTTGACGTGCCCGCCGTGCGCGACGGGCGGATCCTCAAGGAAGAGTTCGCCCATGAACGCCCGGCCGGCATGCAGGGTTTCGTCTTCAATGTCCGCAAACCCATCTTCGCCGACCGCCGCGTTCGCAAGGCGCTGACCCTTGCCTGGGATTTCGAGTGGTACAACAAGAACCTCGCCTACAACGCCTATGCGCGCACCGACAGTTACTTCGACAATTCCGAACTCGGCAGCCGCGGGCTTCTGTCCGACGCCGACGCCGAGGAACGCGACATCCTGGAACGCTTCCGCGGACAGCTCCCCGACGAGCTCTACACGCAGGTCTACGCGACGCCGACGACAGACGGTTCGGGCGCGCGGGGCATCCGCAACAATCTCCGCGCGGCCCGCAAGCTGCTGGAGGATGCCGGCTGGGTGATCCGCGACGGGACCCTCACCAACGCCGGAACCGGTGCGACCTTCGGCTTCGAAATCCTGCTGGTGCAACCGACCTTCGAACGCATGGCCCTGCCGTTTGCCCGCAATCTGGAGCGCCTGGGCATTCAGGCAAAGGTCCGCGTCGTGGACGTTGCCCAGTACCAGAACCGCACCGATGCGCGTGACTACGACATGATTATCGGCTCCTGGGGCCAGTCCCTGTCACCGGGCAACGAGCAGCGCGATTACTGGAGCACCAACGCCGCCGAAGCCGCCGGTTCGCGCAATCTCGTCGGCATCCAAGACCCCATAATCGACGAACTGATCGAGCTCGTGATCTCCGCTCCCTCGCGCGAAAGCCTGGTGCAGCGAACCCGGGCACTCGATCGTGCGCTGCTCTGGGGCAACTACGTGATCCCCCAGTTTCACCTGCCCGTCGATCGCATCGCCTTCTGGGACAAGTTCGGTCGACCCGCAAAAATCCCCTTGCTCGGCGAACGCACCAATATCTCCGCCTGGTGGGTAGATCCCGCAAAGGAGGCCGCGCTGGGAACCCGCAAGAGTTCCCCGGACGGTCGCTAGCGCCGGTTCACGCGCGTCGCTAGGTTAACCCCATGCTCGCCTACATCATTCGACGGCTGTTGCTGATCATCCCGACCCTGTTCGGGATCATGATCATCAATTTCGCCGTCATCCAGACCGCACCCGGCGGTCCGGTCGAGCAGATCATCGCGCAAATTCAGGGCAATGCCGTCGAT
This sequence comes from Rhodospirillaceae bacterium, assembly GCA_018667335.1. GTDB lineage: Bacteria > Pseudomonadota > Alphaproteobacteria > UBA6615 > UBA6615 > UBA8079. The sequence goes on along the minus strand of JABIVD010000018.1, from coordinate 25,856 downwards.
GCCACGGCGCGCGTGACCGGCGGCGGCTCGGATCTCAACCAGGACAGCCTAGGCGAGCAGCAGCGGCTCGATCAGGGCGGCGGGTTCGAGTCCAAGTATCGCGGGGCGCGCGGGCTGCCGCCCGAGCTGATCGCCGAGATCGAGGCAATGGTCGGCTTCGACAAGCCGATCCACGAGCGCTTCATCAACATGATGGGCAACTACGCCACCTTTAATTTCGGCGACAGCTTCTTCCAGGACCGCAAGGTCATCGACCTCGTGCTCGACAAGATGCCCGTGTCGATCAGCCTCGGCCTGTGGACCACGCTGCTGACTTATCTGATCTCGATCCCGCTCGGCATCCGCAAGGCGGTCCGGGACGGCAGCCGGTTCGATGTCTGGACCAGCGGCATTATCATCTTCGGCAACGCGGTACCGTCCTTCCTGTTCGCGGTGCTGCTGATCGTGCTGTTTGCCGGCGGCAGCTTCGTCGACTGGTTCCCCCTGCGCGGTTTGACCTCGGAGAACTGGTCGGAGCTCAGCCTGCTCGGCAAGATCGGCGACTATTTCTGGCACCTGACATTGCCGCTGCTGGCGCTGACGATCGGCGCCTTCGCCGGGCTGACGATGCTGACCAAGAATTCCTTCCTCGACCAGATCAACCAGCAATATGTGGTCACCGCCCGGGCCAAGGGCCTGGACGAGAAACGCGTGCTCTACGGGCATGTCTTCCGCAACGGCATGCTGATCGTGATCGCGGGATTCCCGTCGGCTTTTATCGGCATACTTTTCACCGGATCTCTGCTGATCGAGGTGATCTTTTCCCTCGACGGGCTGGGTTTGCTCGGATTCGAGGCGGCCCTGAACCGGGACTTCCCGGTCCTGTTCGGCACCCTGTTTTTCTTCTCACTGCTCGGGCTGGTGATGAATTTGATCGGCGATCTCGCCTATGTGGCGGTCGATCCGCGCATCGACTTCGAAAGCCGCGAGGTCTGAGATGAGTGTCGCGGACGAGACCCAGCTCGGCGTCCCGGCGCGCACCCGCCTGATGGGCGTGGCGATCACACCCATGACCGCGCGGCGGATCGTCAACTTCCGCGCCAACAAGCGCGGCTACTGGTCCATGTGGATCTTCCTGGTGCTGTTCCTCGTCACCCTGTTTGCCGAGTTCATCGCCAACGACAAGCCCCTGCTGGTGCGCTTCGAGGGTTCCTTCTACACCCCGGTCTTCAACAGCTATCCCGAGACCGCCTTCGGCGGCGACTTCGAGACAGAGGCAGACTATTCGGACCCCTTCGTGGTCGAACTGATCGAGGAAAAGGGCTGGCTGGTGATGCCGCTCATTCCCTACAGCTTCGACACGCCGGTCACCGACCTCACCGTGCCCGCACCCTCACCGCCGTCGCTGCAGAACTGGCTCGGCACCGACGATCAGGCCCGTGACGTGTCCGCGCGGCTGATCTACGGCTTCCGGATCTCCGTGCTGTTCGGCTTCACCCTCACGGTCTTCGCCAGCGTGATTGGCGTCGCAGCGGGTGCGGTGCAGGGCTATTTCGGTGGCTGGACCGATCTCTTGTTCCAACGCTTCATAGAAGTGTGGTCATCCCTGCCCACCTTGTTCCTGTTGATCATCCTCGCCTCCATCGTCGAGCCCACATTCTGGTTGTTGCTGGGGCTGATGCTGCTGTTCAGCTGGGTGTCCCTGGTGGGGGTCGTGCGGGCGGAGTTCCTGCGGGCCCGCAACTTCGACTATGTCCGCGCCGCGCGCGCGCTGGGGATGGGCAACCGGCTGATCATGTTCCGCCATGTGCTGCCCAACGCCATGGTCGCGACATTGACCTTCCTGCCGTTCATAACGGCGGGCTCGGTGACCGTACTGACCTCGCTCGATTTCCTCGGCTTCGGGCTGCCGCCGGGCTCGGCGTCGCTGGGTGAGATGCTGAAGCAGGGCAAGGACAATTTCTTCGCCCCCTGGCTGGGCTTTACCTCCTTCGGCGCAATCGCGATCATGCTCAGCCTGATGATCTTTGTCGGTGAGGCGGTGCGCGACGCATTCGACCCCCGCAAGCAGATTACCGGAGACCATGGCTGATGGCCGATCCGTTGCTTTCAATCCGCGACCTGTCGGTCGATTTCGCGACTCCCAGCGGGGTGGTACACGCGGTGCGCAACATCGCCTTCGATATGGCGCCCGGCGAGACCCTGGCGCTGGTCGGCGAGTCCGGGTCGGGTAAATCCGTCAGCGCGCTGTCGATCCTGCAGCTTCTGCCCTACCCGACCGCCCGCCATCCCAACGGATCGATCCGGTTCGAGGGACAGGAACTCCTGGGCGCCGACGAAGCGACCCTGCGCGGCATCCGCGGCAACGACATCGCGATGATCTTCCAGGAGCCGATGACGTCGCTTAACCCGCTGCACACGATCGAGAAACAGATCAACGAGGTGCTGTTCGTGCACAAGGGCCTGGCCCGCCAGGCCGCCCGCGCGCGCACACTCGAACTGCTGAAGCTGGTCGGATTGGACAATGCCGAACAACGCCTCAACGCCTATCCCCATGAATTGTCCGGCGGCCAGCGGCAACGCGTCATGATCGCGATGGCGCTCGCCAACGAACCCAAGCTGCTGATCGCCGACGAGCCCACCACCGCGCTCGACGTCACGATCCAGGCGCAGATCCTCGAGCTGCTCGACGATCTGAAGGCGAAGTTCGAGATGTCGATCCTGTTCATCACCCATGATCTGGGGATCGTGCGAAAGATGGCAGACCGGGTGGCGGTGATGCAGCAGGGCGAGATTGTCGAGCTGCGCGAGACCGAAGAGCTGTTTGAAAGCCCGTCCCACAGCTACACGAAGCAACTGCTCGACGCCGAGCCGTCGGGCAGCGCCCTGGCACCGGTGCATGGCGCACCCAAGATCATGCAGGCCGACGATCTGAAGGTCTATTTTCCCATCAAGGCGGGCCTGATGCGCCGGGTCGTGGATCATGTCCGCGCCGTTGATGGCATCACCCTGGAAGTGCGCGAAGGCCAGACCGTCGGAGTGGTCGGCGAGTCCGGATCCGGCAAGACCACGCTGGGCCTGGCGCTGCTGCGGCTGATTTCTTCAGACGGCCCGATCGAGTTCGAGGGCCAGGCGATCGAAGGACTGCGCACCCGGGAGATGCGCCCACTGCGCCGCGAGATGCAGGTGGTTTTCCAGGACCCCTACGGTTCGCTTTCGCCGCGCATGTCGATCGCGCAGATCATCGCCGAGGGCCTCAAGGTGCATGGCATCGGCGACAGCCCCACCGAGCGCGATGCGATGATCGTCCAGGTGATGGAAGAGGTCGGCCTCGACCCCGCCGCCCGGCACCGCTATCCCCACGAATTCTCGGGCGGACAGCGTCAGCGCGTGGCCATCGCCCGCGCGCTCGTGCTGAAACCGAAATTCATCGTGCTGGACGAGCCCACCTCGGCGCTCGACCGCTCGGTGCAGGCCCAGATCATCGACCTGCTGCGCGGCCTGCAGGAGAAGTACAAGCTCGCCTATCTGTTCATCAGCCACGATTTGAAGGTCGTGCGCGCGATCTCCAACCACGTGATCGTCATGCAGAACGGCAAGGTTGTGGAACAGGGCCCGGCGACAGAAATATTCGACAGCCCGCGCGAGGACTACACCAAGGCGCTGATGGCCGCCGCGTTCGACCTCGCCGCTGTCGGCGCGGGCGATACGGTCGCCACTTGAACGCCTCAACCTGAACCTCATACTGTCCACGCCATGGCCGTCCTGATCATCGCTTCCCACGACCGCCCCGACTGGTGGTTACGCGAACTCGAGCAACGCGACCCCGCACTCGATGTGCGTATCTGGCCCGATATCGGAGACCCCGCCGACATCACATACGTGCTCGCCTGGAAGCCGCCACCGGGCGCGCTGGCGAGCCTGCCGAACCTGGCCATCGTGTTTTCCCTCGGCGCGGGCGTGGACCATCTGTTCACCGATCCTGATTTTCCCGCCCATGTCGCTGTCGTGCGTGTGGTCGACCCTTACCTGACGGCCGGCATGCGCGAATATGTGCTGCTGCACACGCTGCGCTATCACAAGAACCAGCCCGCGCTCGACCAGCAACAACGCGACCATGTCTGGGACGACCGGGCGCGCGAATTGCGCCGGGCCGACGAACAGGGTGTGGGCATTCTCGGTCTCGGCGAACTCGGTCAGGCCTGCGGCAATGCGCTTGTCGGCCTGAACTTCGACGTCGCCGGCTGGAGCCGCTCTCCGAAAGATCTGCCGGGGATCACCTGCTTTGATGGCCGGGGCGGCCTCGACGCATTGCTCGGCCGTTCGCGCATCCTGATCTGCCTGCTGCCACTCACGCCGGAGACCGACGGCATTCTCAACGCGAATTTGTTCTCGAAGTTGCCCAAGGGGGCCTTCCTGATCAACGCGGCGCGGGGCGGACACATGGTCGAGGAAGACCTGATCCCGGCCCTGGAGTCCGGCCGCCTGGCCCACGCCACGCTGGACGTGTTTCGCGAAGAACCCCTGCCCGGCGATCATCCCTTCTGGGACCACTCGCAGATCACGGTCACGCCCCACAATGCGGCGATCACCGACCCGCGCAGCGTCGTCATCCAAATCCTCGAGGATATCGGCCGCCACCAGCGCGGTGAGGCCCTGTCCAACCAGGTGGATACGGGCCTCGGCTACTAGGGCCGGCGAACAGGACCTGCGGCCTAGGCCATCTCGATCAGGCACCATTTCTGGAACGGCGGCCGTTCGGACAGCACGTCGTACCAACGCCGTAGGTTGGGCAGATCCGGACGTTCGATGTCGAGGCTGAAGAACCGGTGGGCGATGGGTCCGAGCGGAATATCCGCCAGCGTAAATGCATCGCCGGCAACATAGGCGGTCTTCGCGAGCTGCCCGTCGAGGATGGTCATCCCCCGGGCCCAGGCCTGGCGTGACGCCTCGATCTTCGCATTGTCCCGGTCCTCGGGCTTCATGCGGACCAGCCCCACGAGCACCGTGCCCTGATGCGGGGCCACGACCGAGAGCTCCCAGTCCATCCAGCGCTCGACCAGGTTCCGCTCTTCGAACTCCACGGGATAAAGCGCACTCTGTTGCTTGCGGGCGAGATAGCGGATGACGCTGTTGGATTCCCACATCACGAAATCATCGTCGATGACCGTCGGCACCTTGCCGTTCGGATTCATCGCCAGATACTCCGGCGTGTCGTTCTGTCCAAACGCGCCACCGATGTCGTTGTCATGTTCGTAGGCGACACCGGCCTCGTCGCAGAACCACAGCACCTTTTGCACATTGGTGGACGTCGCCCGCCCCAGAATTTTCAGCATTTCAACTCTCCATCAGATGGAAAAGCAGAAGGGCCGCACAATGTGCGGCCCTTCCGTCTCGCGTTCCCCCGATTGACTTCGGGTTTATTCCGCCGCTTCGGCCATATCATGGCCCGCGCGCGCGGTTATCTCGTCGAGTGCGGGTTTCACGACCTCGTTGAACTCGACCATGTTCTGGATGACCTTGTCCTTCGGCATCTGCGCATAGTGATAGATCAGCGTGATGTATTCCGCCGGCATCTCTTCCCACTGCGCAACCAGCTGGTCGCGGACTGAATCGGCCGTGCCAATGCAGTACAGGCCGGAATCCAGCATCGAGCCGATCACGTCGGCCTCATCGAGCTTCCGGCGGCCCATGGCGGCGTAGAAGTTCTTCCAGATGTCGTAGTCATGGGCCATCACGGCATCGACCGCGGCGTCATGGCTTTCGGCGATCTGGAGCCAGCGCACGATGTTCTGGTTCTGACCCGGCAGCCAGTTGAAGCCGTTCTCGGCCGCCGTCTTGGCGTATTGAAGTCCGAGCGGCGCCGCCGTGTTGATGTCGGTGAAGTAGGTCGGAATGAAACCCATCCGCGCGTTGTAGTCGATCGTCTCGGGGCTACCGCTTCCGGACACGAACACCGGCGGGGGCGGATCCTGATACGGCGCCGGGCAAACGCTGACATTCACCACGTTGTTATTCTCATCAACCTCGTCGAGTGCGCCCATACGCTGGGTGACGCCGACCTGGGCGAGCTGCCAGTCATCCACGCCCGTATCGGCGGGGTAAGGAATCTGCCAGGCGCTGCCCTTGTGATTCATCGAATCCTGGGTCCAGGCCTTGAGCACGATCTCGATGTTTTCCTCGAAGACATCGCGGTTGTGCTGGTCGTTCTTCACATCCTTGTCGGAAATGTTGAACCCGCTTTGCGCGAAGCCCGCACCGACCGCTGTCTTGTTGTTCTTGGCCGCCGTCGGGGATTTGGTCGACGTGGTGCCGTAATGCTGACCGAAGACGTTGGTCCAGCGGCTCTGATAGCCGCGCGCGAAACCGACGAAGCTGCGGCCCTGGGACAGGTGATCGATGATCGCCGTCTCCTCGGCCACCCGGATCGGGTTCTGGATGCTCATCACGTAGCCGAGCTGGCCGACCCGCACATTCTTGGTGATCGCTGCCCAGTAGGCATCCATGATCGCCGGCGCCGGGCCGACCTCATAGCCTTCCGACCAGAAGTGATGCTCGATCGTCGCGACGCCCCAGAAGTTGAGGTTGTCGGCGGCCATGATGACTTCATGCCAGCCCTGGACCGTCTCCTGATAGCGTTCCTTGTTGCGGCCGATCGGGCGCAATTTTTCGCGCTCTGCTTCGTTTTCGGCGTGAATAACCGGATAGGTCTGCAGAATCGGTTTAACCATCGGGGCCTCCCAGGGCAGCATTAGTGATTGATATTTAGGGCAGTTTTAACGCCTCACTGATCCAATCACCAATTATGTAAACTAATAATATCCATACATTCTAATTATACCTAAGGCACCGAACATCGACGATATCGGCGCATGACAGGTCGCCGCCAGAAAGCCAGACAGTCTGTCCCCGATGGGGCCCTTAGTTGCCGAAACGCGCCTTGATGGTGGAGAACGCGGCACGCAGGCCCTGCGCCTCGCCACCCGTCGGACGCCCGGGCAGATTTCCGGTGTTCCACGCCATGATATCGAAATGCGCCCATGGCACGTCGTCATCGACGAATTCCTGCAGGAACAGCGCCGCCGTGATGGCGCCGCCGAACGGCCCGTCGCTGGCGCTGGAGATGTCCGCCACCTTGCTGTTGAGCAAGGCGCGGTAGGGCTTGTGCAGCGGCAGACGCCACATGGGATCCGACGTGGCGGCGCCGTGCTTTTCCAGGTCGGCATAGAGCTTGTCGTCATTCGCAAACACCGCCGCCAAACCGGTGCCGACGGCGACACGGGCTGCACCGGTCAGGGTCGCGAAATCCAGCAGCATGTCGGGCTTCTCGCGGCTCGCCTCGGCCAGGCAGTCACCGATCACCAGACGCCCCTCGGCATCCGTATTGGCGTTCTCGACCGTGAGTCCCTTGCGGGTTTGCAAAACATCCCAAGGCCGATAGGCGTTTCCCGCCACCGCGTTTTCCACCGCTCCGATCAGTACCCGCAGCCGCACGGGCAGCTTTGCCGCCATGATCAACTGGCCGAGCGCGAGCGCGTGGGCCGCGCCGCCCATATCCTTTTTCATGCGCAGCATGCCCGCCGCGGGCTTGAGGTCGAGGCCGCCGGTGTCGAAACAGACACCCTTGCCGACCAGCGTCACCTGGGGGCCCTTTGTGCCCCAGCGCATATCGATCAGCCGCGGCGCGTCGTCCGAGGCCCGGCCGACCATGTGGATCATCGGGTAGTTCGCCTTGATCAGGGCATCGCCGGTGGTCACGCGCACCCGCGCCTTGAATGTCCGCCCGACCTTGCGGGCCTCGTTCGCCAGCTCGGACGGCCCCAGATCCTCGGCCGGTATATTGATCAGATCGCGCAGCAGGGTCGTCGCGTCGAGCATCTGACGAACGGCAGTCCGGTCCGCGTTCGCGGGCCAGACGAGATCGGGCCGGGACAGTTTCGCGGCCCGGTAGCGCGTGAATTCATAGGCGGCGAATCCCCAGCCAAGCGCCGCATCATTCGCGACGGATTGCGACAGACGCCCGACAATCTTGAAACTGACGTCCGGCAACCTGGTGGCAAGTGTGGACCAGGACCACATATCGGTCTCTGCACCGGTGACAAACACCGCGCCTTTCACCCCACCCTTCTCATTTGGCAGCATGGCCCAGCTGCCGGGGTGTCCTGAGAAACCCGTCTGCTCGAGCCAGGCGCGCTGTGCGCGCGACAATCCCTTGCGCCAGGCTGCGAGACGGCTGCTCTCGATCACGGCCAGGGTGATCGTATCCTTGCGCGGCCGGGAAATCAGATTGTGGGGCACAGCTTGATCCTTATCGGTGCAAATTCCTGTTCCCCTCGACTGTGCCTCAGGTGCCGGATCGTATCAACGCGACGGGTGACGGAATCACTTCAATCTTTCGCGCGAAGGCACTAGGCTCCCGCGTCGAACGAACACGGGAAAGAATGATGGCACTGAGTGAGAACGACCTTGTGGGCGCCTGGGTTCTCGACGAGATGTACGCCGAGAGCGAGGACGGCACGCGGAGCCACCCGATGGGCCGCGATGCCGGCGGGATGATCATGTATACGCCCGATGGATTTATGTCCGCGATCACCCATTTCGCGGATCGCTTCCTGCCGGCCGACCGGCCGAGCGACGAGGAGCGCGCCGAGGCTTTCTCGAGCTATTTCAACTATTCGGGCACCTGGAGCCTCGAAGACGACACCGTCACCCACACGCTCCAGCACGCGCTGGATCCGAACATGGTGGGCATGTCGCTGTCGCGCGCGATCACCAAAGACGGCGGCAAGATGGTGTTCTCCGGTCTTGGCCCGGATGGTGTCACGCGGCAGTTCATCATCTGGAAACGCCCCGCCTAACGCACAAAACTTGTGAAAATCCGGCGATTGACCGTCTTTCGTGCGGCCAATAGGTTCGCGCTCACACAACAGAAGACAGGAAGAGAGATCTGCAATGATCGACTTTTACACATTTTTTACCCCGAACGGTCGCAAGGTCGCGATCATGCTCGAGGAAACCGGCCTCGATTACACGGTTCATTCGGTCAACATTTCCAAGGATGAGCAGTTCGATCCGGACTTCCTGAAGATCAGCCCGAACAACAAGATTCCGGCGATCGTCGACCGAGACAACAACGACTATCCGTTGTTCGAGACGGGCGCAATCCTGCTGTACCTCGCCGAGAAAACCGGCCAGTTCCTCAACACCACGGACCGCGACACCTATTGGCGCACCATGGAATGGCTGATGTGGCAGATGGGTGGCTACGGCCCGATCCTGGGGCAGGTCCATCACTTCACGAAGTACAACCCCGAGGCGTCCGAGTATGCCCGGACCCGCTATGAGGTCGAGGCGCGCCGCCTCTACGGTGTGCTCGACAAGCGCCTCGAGGGCCGCGACTACATTGTCGACGAATACTCGATCGCGGACATGGCCGTCTGGCCTTGGGCCGCCCGCCACAATTGGCAGGAGATCGACCTGAACGAGTATCCGAACGTGCGGCGCTGGTACATGTCCGTGCTCGACCGCCCGGCGGTACAGCGCGCCTGGAACATTCCGGAGAATGATCAGCCGCTGCCGATACCCGAGTAGGTCGTCCCACGAACACACCCGGACCCAATCCCGAAACGAAACCGGCGCCCCAAGGGCGCCGGTTTTGCATTCCGTTTTCGCATTTTAGTAAGCTCGTCCTCAACCCGCATTCAACCCCACGGATTGCCGTGGATGCCGCACTCGCTCTTGTCGAGCCCGGCCCAGCGACCCGCACGCGGATCTTCTCCCGCCGCGACCGGGCGCGTGCAGGGATGGCACCCGATCGACAGATAGCCGAACTCCCACAGCGGATGCCGGGGCAGATCATGAGCCTCGAAATAGGCCTCCACATCGCTCGGTGACCAGCCGGCCAGCGGATTGATCTTTACGCGCTTGCTCTCAACCTCGACGACCGGCAGCGTGATACGGCGACCACCCTGAAACCGCTTGCGGCCCGTGATCCAGGCGTCGAACCCTTCGAGCGACCGTTCCATCGGCACGACCTTGCGCAACCGGCAACATGCCTCCGGATCGGACTTCCATAACATCCCATCCGGATCCGCCTTCGTGACGTCCTGGGTGTCCGGGTGCTGCACACGAATATTGGTCAGCCCCAGGCGGTCCGACAGGTCCCGCTGATACTGCAGGGTCTGGGCAAATAGCTGGCCGGAATCGAGAAAGATCACCGGGGTCGCGGGATCGATCGCCGCGATCATATGCAGGACGACCGCCGACTCCGCGCCGAACGACGAAAGCGCGGCGACACGGAACGGGAACACATCTTCTATCGCCGCCCGCAGAACTTGGTCGCCCGCACCGTCCGGCACCAGATTCATCAACCGCGCGGCCCGCATATGGGCCGCGTTGTGTGATTGCAACGGGACCTCGTATTCGCCGCGCATGACCTATCCGCTCGTCCCGTTCGAGAACGCGCGCGACGGGTGGTTACGCGTCGACGCCGCCGATTGGCGGCGGTCCGTCGCCGTCTGATAGACAACGCCAATCTCGTCGAAGGCCTCCAGCGCCTCGGCCGCCGCGGTGCCACCGGCATATTCGAAACTGTCGAACCCGCAGCGCTCGAGAAACGCCAACTGATCACGAAGAACATTGCCGACCGCACGCAGCTCGCCGGTGAAGCCGAACCGTTCGCGCAGCAAACGCGCCGTCGAATAGCCCCGGCCATCCTTGAATTGATCGAACGGGACGGCAATGAGGTCCAGCCGGGCCACATCCTCGGACAGGCTTTCAGCTTCTGTGTCGGGGTCGAGCCGCACGCCGATCGGCGCGTTGCGTCCGGACAATTGTTCGCGCTCCGCCCGCCAGCGTTTGAGCGGCACTATCGCGCCGCCTTCGGCCGGGACGGACGCGCCATCGGCGATATAGAGCCAGCCGTCCTCGGACAACTCGCGATCCTTAATTAACGCCATAGAGGGCCTCCTTGAACGGATCGGCACCGAGCCGCCGGTAGGTATCGAGAAAACGTTCGCCATCGGCGCGGACAGCCAAGTAGGCGTCGGTCAGCGTTTCGATCGCATTGACCACTTTGTCGTAGGGAAATGCCGGACCGACGATCTCCCCGACGCTTGCATCTTCCGCGCCGCTGCCGCCGAGCGTGATCTGGTAATACTCCTCGCCCTTCCGGTCGACGCCGAGAATGCCGATATGGCCCACATGATGGTGACCGCACGCGTTGATGCAGCCTGAGATTTTAAGCTTCAGCTCGCCAATATCGTGCTGACGGTCCAGATCGGCGAAACGCTCGCTGATCTCCTGGGCCAGCGGGATCGAGCGGGCATTCGCCAGCGCGCAATAATCCATCCCGGGGCAGGCGATCATATCGCTGACGAGCCCCAGATTCGGCGTGTGCAAATCATAGGATTTGAGGGTCTGCCAGACCGCATACAGCTCATCCTGGCGGACATGAGGCAGCACGAGATTCTGCTCATGGGTCACCCGAATCTCCGAGAGGCTGAACCGTTCCGCCAACGCGGCGACCGCGTCCATCTGTTCGGCCGAGGCGTCGCCCGGGACCCCTCCGATGGGCTTGAGCGAGATATTGGCGATGGCGTAGCCGTCGGCCTTGTGGGGCGCGACGTTGGTATCCACCCAATGGGCGAAGTCTACGTCTCCCGCGATGTCCCGCGTCAGGGTCTCGGCCGCATCGCCGGCCGCGTCATAGAGCGGCGGATTAAAGAACGCCGCGACGCGCTCGCGCTCGCCGGCAGGTAGCTCCACCGCCGTGTCGCGGATTTGTTCCCACTCGCGTTCCACCATCTCGGTGAACTTCTCGGCACCGGTCTCGTGAACCAGTATCTTGATCCGCGCCTTGTACATGTTGTCGCGACGGCCGAGCTGGTTGTAGACCCGCAGAACGGCCTCCAGATAGGACAGCAGGTGCTTCTCGGGCAGGAAGTCGCGGATGGACGGTCCGACCATCGGGGTCCGGCCCAGGCCGCCGCCGACAATCACCTCGAAGCCCAGTTCGCCGGCCGCATCACGCTTGGCGATCAGGCCGATATCATGGACCTTTACCGCGGCGCGATCAGACTGGTCACCCGTGACGGCGATCTTGAACTTGCGCGGCAGAAACGTGAATTCCGGATGCAGGGTAGACCACTGCCGGATGATCTCGGCGTGGATGCGCGGGTCGATTACCTCGTCTGCGCCAACACCGGCATACTGATCGGCGGTGACGTTGCGGATGCAATTTCCGCTGGTCTGCAGCGCATGCATCTGCACGCTGGCGAGTTCGGCCAGGAGGTCGGGAAGCTCTTCGAGTTTCGGCCAGTTGAACTGAAGATTCTGGCGAGTCGTGAAGTGACCGTAGCCGCGGTCATACTTGCGCGCGATCCAGGCGAGCTTGCGCATCTGCTCGGCCGACAGCGTGCCATAGGGAATGGCGACACGCAGCATGTAGGCATGCAGTTGCAGATACACACCGTTCATCAGGCGGAGCGGCTTGAACTCGTCCTCGCTCAGTTCGCCGGCGATGCGGCGACGGACCTGATCACGGAACTGATTGACCCGCTGGTCGACCATGGTCTGGTCGATTTCATCATAGATATACATGCACCTATTTCCCCTGTGTGCCGCTGTCGTGTGCGCCCGTCTCGGGCGCCCAGTTCTGCTTGCTCAGATCGGACCGGATACTCGGCCCGGTCGCGCGAATGAATTCCCGGTATTTGGTCGGACGGACCTCGCCGTCGACCTCGGCCACGTCGATCAGGTAGGGGTCGATCACGACCCGGTCCTGCTCGGCCTGTTTGGCATGCGCCAGCAAACCGTCCGCGGTCGGCTCATCCAGCGCGATCACGCTGCCGGCTATGAATTCGGACCAGCTGTTGTCCGCGGCCAGATAGACGACGACCCCGTCGCCCAGCCGATTTGCCGAAATTACCTGCTGTGACATCGTTTGTTCTCCTAAACGGCCAGGGCGTTGGGGATATTTGACGTGCTGAATACGAGTTCTCGCGCGGCGTCGGCCAGCGCCGCCACCTCGCCAATCACGATCAGCGCGGGCGCACCCACCTGTGCGGTGCGGACCAGCGACGGGACGTTCGCCAGGGTGCCGACAATGACCCGCTCATCCGGCCGTGTGCCGTTTTCGATTATGGCAATCGGCGTGTCGGGTGCGCGGCCGTGACCGATCAGTTGCCTGGCGAGACTGCCGGCCCGGGACACGCCCATATAGACAACCAGGGTGTGGCGCGGACCGGAAAGAGCCGACCAATCCACATCCGGTTCGCCGTCGACACCATGGCCGGTCACAAAGGTGACGGCTGAAGCATGGTCGCGATGGGTCAGCGGCAGCCCGGCCGACGCCGCGCAACCGGTGGCCGCCGTGATTCCGGGGATGACGGCAGTGCTGATGCCCGCAGCGCGCAGACGCTCGACCTCCTCGCCGCCGCGGCCGAAGACGAACGGGTCGCCACCTTTCAGGCGGACCACCCGGCGCCCGGCCCGGGCATGGGTGACCAGGAGCTCGTTGATCTGATCCTGGGGCACGGCGTGGTTCGACCGCGCCTTGCCGACATAGATGCGCTCGGCGTCACGCCGCACGAGATCAAGGATTTCGTCGCCGATGAGGCGGTCATAGACCACGAGGTCGGCGTCCTGCAGCGCTCGCAGGGCCTTCACCGTGAGAAGTTCCGGGTCGCCCGGCCCCGCGCCAACGATATCGACATGCCCGTATGCGACCTCACCCGCATGTCGCCGGTTAATGCGCGACAGCATCGCCTCGCGCGCATCCGTCTCACGCCCGGCCAGAACGTCACGCGCAATGGGGCCGTCAATGATGTCTTCCCACAGCCGGCGACGCGCATCGAAGCTGTCGACTTTCGCCTTCACCGCGCTTCGGAAACTGTTCAGAAAGTTTGCCAGGCGACCGAGATTGGTCGGCAGGAGCGTCTCGATCTGTTCACGCAGGCGCCGCGCCAGGACCGGGGACGAACCGTTGGTGGAGATGCCGATGGTGACCGGCGACCGGTCGACGATCGAGGGGACGATGAAGGACGAGAGTTCGGGCCGGTCGACGATATTGACCGGGATTGCGGCCTCTTTTGCGGCGTCGGCGACGGCCGCATCCAATTCGTCATCGCCCATCGCACCGATCACCAGGGTCATGCCGGCAACGTCGGCGGGATCAAACGCGCGGCGCTCCCAGCGTAGACGGCCCTGGGCGGCCCAATCCGCGACTTCTCCCAGGCCTTGAGGCGCGACGACGCGGACATCCGCACCCGCCGCCAGGAGCAGGCGGGCCTTCGCGACAGCGGCCGCACCCGCGCCGACCAGCAGGACGGGGCGCTTACGAAGGCGGAAGAAAAGAGGAAGGTTTTCCATTATATCACACTAATTATTCGTGTATTATTCTATTCAACATATAACTACGTCATTAATTAACAGAGTCCAGCGAAAATATGTGAAAATATCGAACATCGCCGGAAAACCAGCCGTTTCGGGATGTCACAGGTCCTTGGGCAGCGATCCGGGGCGATCCGGTTGCCTCACAGATCTGTGGTTGGTTTTCGCACCCACCACGTCCCACCTGTTAGCCATGATGAAAAATCCGATTACCCAAAACCCGAAAACCCACCGTTCCCTCGCAATCGCATTGGTTGCTGCCCTCGCGCTGAGCGCCTGTGCCGGTGCCGGCACCACGAACGACGGCAAGACGGAACTCGACCTGCGCGACTTCGACCGCCAGCTCCAGGACACGATCGGCGGCGCATGACTTGACGCCCCCGGGCGGGCTGCTGCACATCTGAGCGCGCGGGCTAGTCACCGGGGGAACACGCATGAGTTTCGAGGCCAAAACATTCGAGACGGCACAACTCGAGGAAAACGTCGACGCCATCGCGCCCGACGGATCGGAGATCCGCGTGATGGGCGCGCGACCGGGCGGCACCTTCGCCCACTGCACCCTGCCGGCTGGCGCTATGTCGCTGGCCGTGCGCCATCGTACGGTCGAGGAGATCTGGTACTTCCTGTCGGGCGAAGGCGAAGTCTGGCGGGCCCTCGACGGCAACGAAGAGGTGACCCCGGTCACCACCGGCACCGCGTTGACGATCCCACTGGGCACGCATTTTCAGTTCCGCACCATCGGCGACGAACCGCTGCGGTTTGTGCTGTCGACCATGCCCCCCTGGCCGGGCGAGGACGAGGCGGTGCGGGTGGACGATCATTGGCCGGTCACCGATTGAAGCGAGCGGGCCTAAACGCCTAAGCTGCCACTCACGACATTCCAGACGGGGACACACCGATGAAATTCTATGATTGCGCGACAGCGCCCAGCCCGCGCCTGGTGCGCATGTTCATCGCCGAGAAGGGTCTGAGCGACACCATCGAGACCGTCGAGGTCAATCTGGGTGAGCAGGAACAGATGGGCGAGGCGTTCCGCGCCATCAACCCGTTCTGCACCGTGCCTGTGCTCGAGACCGATGACGGCGAGCGTTACTTCTCGAGCCAGGGCTGCTGGCGCTATCTTGAGGAGACCCATCCCGATCCGGTGCTGCTGGGCCGGGACGCCTGCGAGAAGGCCGCCGTGGCCGACTGGGTCTGGCGGGCCGAGCAGGAAGGCTTCCTTGCCGTCGGCGAAGGGCTGCGCAACGCCGCCAAGCGCCTGGCCGACCGGGCGCTGACCGGGCCGCACAATTACGCGCAGATCCCGGACCTGGCCGAACGCGGCAAACTCAGGGTTACGCATTTCTTCGCGCTGCTCGATGCGACACTGGCGGACCGGGAGCATCTCGCCGGCGACACCTTCTCGGCCGCCGACATCATGGCCTTCGCCACCGTCGAGTTCGCCGGCTGGCTGAAGCTCACCCTGCCCGAAGATGCCACCCACGCCCGGCGCTGGTTCGACGCCGTGAAGGCGCGCCCCAGCGCGGCGGTCTAGGAACCCAGTTCAGGTGCAGCGACAGAATCCGCTCGACAGGCGCCCACCGGAACCTATTTGATACCTGCAACGGCACAACCATTCGCGAGACGTCCCATGACGCAACCGGCATACGACACCCAGGATCTCCCGTTCATCGAAGCCTCGGTGAACTACGTCGTCGACAACGGCATCAAGCCGGTCACCCATATTTCGCCCTACGGCGAGTCCAACCGACGCGACGAGACCCCGGACCACCGCACGGTGCCGGTCTATGACGGGCGCTCCGTCGCGGACGAGCTCACCCTCGATGCGAACGGGTTCGAGTTCCACAACCGGCCGACCGCGGTCACCGACAACACAACCATTTCGGGCGAGACCATCGACTACGGCCCTTGCGCCTTCATGGACAGCTACGCGCCGGACACGGTCTTCAGTTCCATCGACACCCAAGGCCGCTACGCCTATGGCAACCAGCCTGACATTCTGGGCTGGAATCTTGCGCGACTGGCAGAAACCCTGATCCCGTTGATTGATCCCGACAAGGACGGCGCAATCGAGATTTTGACCGACGTAATCAACACCACCCCCGCGCGCTATGACGCGCACTGGACGGCGGCAATGCGCCGGAAAATTGGCCTGACCACGGAACAAGCAGCGGATGGCGAACTGATCGGCGGTCTTTTGACAGCGATGCATCAAGGCGGTGCCGACTTCACTTTGGTTTTCCGTCACTTGGCAACGGCGGTACGTGGCAATGCGATCCCTGTGCAGGGCCAGTTCGCCGAGCTTTCCGCCATCAACACTTGGTTGGAAAACTGGCGCGCGCGGCTGTCCGGAGAAGATGTCGAAGCAGAGGCACGCGCAGATGCGATGGACCGGATCAATCCGATCTATATCCCGCGCAATCACAAGGTCGAAGAGGCTCTAACCGCTGCAGTCGAGCACGAGGACATGTCCCCCTTCGAGGCGCTGCTCGCTGCCGTGAGTCATCCGTTCGATGTGATTGCAGGTCAAGAGAGCTACGCCGAACCCGGAGCGCAAACGACCCTGCCCTACCAGACTTTTTGCGGCACCTGACCCGGCGTCTAGACCGCAACACCGCCCGTTACTCCGAGCTGTTGACGACCACACGGTCCGGTCCGATCAACTGATGAGGGCTCAACCGGAATCAAACTCTCGACTACCCTTCTCCAGCAGTCCGAGGACGTGGACAGAGAATGAGCGCCATACATCTGAAGGGCGCGCTCCAGAGGGGTGTGAAGCTGTGATTTTCACAGATGGTCGCCAGACAATCACGAAGGCTTGAGACATCGCGCGCCGAATTCATTCGGAATAGGGCCGCGCATGCGGTGTTCTTACATAGGTGTGACGGGAGATTAATGGCGGAGGGAGAGGGATTTGGTCGTTAACAGGCTTTCCGGTTGCACGAATAGGAATCTGAACTAACCGCCCAGAGCAGGTTCAAATCGGGGGCAGGATCTGTTCAAGCTCCTACAATTCATCGAGCAGTCTGAGCATTCGATCATGTTAATGTGACAATGCCCGCGGGACAGTGTCCCAGGGCCACGGCTCACGGGCCACGGGGGTGCTTTGTGGAAGCTTTTATTCTTCAGGTAATAGGGCCTAATCGGGGTGAGGCCAAAACGCCCAACCTATAACCCTAGCAATGAGAAAAGCGGCAATGAAGAAAGGCCGTAACGTCGCGCCAGTGCTCGGGACGTACCTTGTGGAACCACTTGTGCCCTCCTGGATATTTGTCCTTGAACGCAAAATCCTGACTGACCTGCGAGAGACGCGGTGCTAGCAGCCGACTCGTAACCCTCCGAATTTGGCGCATGTCGTCGGCGCCGACAGTCAATAAAACAGGCAGCGTCAGGGTCTCTATACGGGGGTCTTTGCCGGCCGAGCGAAGGCCAAATTTTCTCGCCGAGCGCAAGGTAGCCGGCGACATGAGAACGGCCGCCGCGTAGTTGGCATTCTCCAGCAGAGACCACAAGGTGACATTACCGCCTTCAGAGAAACCGATGACGGCGATCTTGTCGGCCGCCACCCTGGGGCTTGCCGTGAGGTATGCGCGCGCCGCATGCACAGTGCGAATGCCTCCCTCGACAACGCCGTCCCAGGCCGCCTCGGAGCCAACCGTCTGACCGCGTTCGAAACGGGCCGTATCGCTGTTGAACTCCCTAATAGGCGCCAGAGCGACATAGCCGGCATCGGCAATTGCCCGCACATAATCCTTGACGTCATAGCCCTTGGCCGCGGCGCCGTCATATCCGAACTGGCGTACGCCCGTACCGTGATTGTAGATGACCGCCGGCCGCCGCCCCGCCTGCTTGGGTTCGGCGTAGAGTGCGCGCACGGTTTCCCCCGCCGAGGTGTGCAGTGTCACCCAAGAGACAACGGTATTCGAAGCCGCTGTTGACTGGCAAGCCGCGATGATCGAGCCTAGGAAACCGAGAACTAATAGACTGAAAGTTTTATTCATCGCTGTTCTCTTCCTTAATCCGACATTTCCCAAATGATCCTGTCTAGCCTCCTTTGGGCGGCCGTCAGATTTTTGATCGGGGGAGTGAATAACGATATGTCTAAAAGCGGGAGCCCACAAGGCTAACGCTGCCTAGGCTCATGCCTCAAGAACTATGTCCTCCGATCAAACACTACCGATACGGCCGAGTATCTAATCCCGGGATCGAAACAGCGGCCCGGGCCCTTGGGCCGCGGTGAGTGGTGCTTGACCCGATCCGGGATCCCGCTCCACCGTCAACTCGCCGATTTTAGCATGCAGATCCTTGATGCGGCTGGCAGCCCACCCCCCCGCCGCCCTGAACCGTGCCTTTTGATCCGAGGCTGCTGAACGGGTCTCGGACTTAAACAATTACCGAGAGGCCGCACGGGCCCCTGGCCGTTTTCCGCGGTGCGGGGTCCAGGGGCCGAGCTAGCCAGTCCTCAAGCCCAGGAACGCTATGCCCAGACCACGATTCCGGCATCGATGGAAGGTTGGAGCCAAGCGTTAAGGGATCCGACTTGGCCGCCTTGACCGCCTAGCAATGAAAAAAGTGGCAATAAATGCGGCAATTTTTTTGAGGCCCCTCGGCTGAAGAGGGAGACCAGCGAACAAAAAAACCCGCTAACTCATTGATTTAAAAGGCTTAATTTTGGTTGCGGGGGGGGGCCGAAGCCACCTGCACCGAACAAATACAAAAATGTATGTGGAGTTTGCGACTCTCTGGCTCACATATCGGAACGAACCGACTCCGCCGGAACCGTGCTGCCTTGTGGCAGATGTCGATGCCTCGCTCGGACGGAAGATTCTCGACTTGGCGCAGCGAAAGCGGGTAGCGCAAATACATCATCGCCGTGAGGTGGATGACTTCGGGCGACGAGTTGAAGTAGCGAAACGGATTCTTCATCCGACCAAGCTACGAACCACCCTACTAAGCTAGAAGGCAGTTTGCTTTGACAGTGCCCCTCGGGGTCTAATTTGCGGGCTGCATGGGCGGCGTTATGGCTGAGAGCAAAGCACGACAGGCGGAGTCAAAGATGGAACGTATTATTCCTGACACAGGCCGTTTCGTTGGCCGTGTTTGGCGACCCGATCTGGGCGGTGCATCGATCGTCGAGATACGGGACGGACAGGTCTTCGATGTCACATGCAAGAATATTCCGACGATGCGAGATCTACTGGAACACGATGATCCTCCTCGTCTACTTCGCGAGAACTCGGGAGAACAAATCGGTAGCCTAGATGAAATCGTCGAAGCGACGCGGCACTCATGTGGTGTCATGGTCGAAGCAGACGTGCTGCTTGCGCCGTTCGATTTGCAGGCGGTGAAAGCCTGCGGCGTTACATTTGTCGGTTCCATGGTCGAACGCGTGATCGAGGAACGCGCGGCCGGCGATTTTTCTCTGGCGGCTGCCATACGTGAACGCATAGGTCGCTCAATCGGCAACAACCTGCGCAACATTGTGCCGGGATCAGCAGAAGCCTCCAAGGTCAAGGACGTGCTCGTCGAGGAAGGCCTTTGGTCTCAGTATCTCGAAGTCGGGATCGGTCCTGATGCCGAGATTTTCACAAAGGCCCAACCGATGGCCTCCGTCGGCTGGGGGGCAGAAATCGGGCTCCATCCGATCTCCGTATGGAACAACCCTGAACCCGAAATCGTGCTCGCAGTCGACAGCAAGGGACGCATAAAAGGCGCAGCCTTGGGGAACGACGTCAATTTGAGAGACGTCGAAGGACGTTCGGCTCTGTTGCTGGGGAAAGCCAAGGACAACAACGCATCATCGGCGATTGGGCCTTTCATAAGGCTGTTCGATGAATCATTTGACCTGAACCACGTGCGCGAAGCCGACATTGAATTGGTGGTTGTAGGGGAGGACGGGTACCGCCTCGAGGGGGCAAGCTCCATGCGCGAAATTAGCCGCGATCCCCTCGACCTCGTTGGTCAGGCGATCGGGCGACACCACCAGTACCCCGAAGGCATGGCTCTATTCATGGGGACCCTGTTTGCACCGATCGAGGATCGCGACGATCCCGGGCAAGGCTTTACCCACAAACTTGGCGATCTGGTCACAATCAAGAGCGCGATGTTGGGCACACTGGAAAACACGGTGCGCCTTTCGACGGAATGCCCCGAATGGACTTTCGGAACTACCAGCCTGATGCGTAATCTCGCCTCTCGCCAGCTTCTTTGATCGACCCCGAAAGGCGAATTTCTAGCTCCACTTTCGACCAGGCATGTGGTTCATCACGCTCTTCGCGATACCACCGTCAATATCGAGCGTCGCCGCCGTGACGTAGTCGGCCTCGTCGGACAATAGAAACAGGATGCCGTTGGCTATGTCTTCGGGTTGGCCGACACGGCCGAGCGGTGTCACATCGCTGCGCGCCTGTTTGATCTCGGGATCCTGGAGATAGGCCGTCAGTGGCGTCTCCGTGTGACCGGGACACACGGCGTTAGCACGAATGCCATACTGGGCCCATTCGATCGCGAGATGCTGAGCCAGCATGATCAACCCCGCCTTGGTCGTGGAGTAGGCGCCTGACATCCCGTAGGGATTGCGGCCGCCGTTCGACGAGAGCATGACGATCGAACCCTTGCGACCATTGTCGATCATCCAGCGACCCGCCGCCTGGCTCATCAGGAAACTACCCGTCAGGCCGATTTCAAGCACTAGATTCCAGTCTGCGTGGGCCAGGTCCTTGAGCGGCCCCGGCGCCATCTTGATCGCGCTGTTCACGACGCCATCGACAGAGCCGAACCGTGCCACCGCAAGATCGACGGCAGCCTCGCAGGACGCCGGATCGCTGACATCGAGATGGAAAAACACCGCCTTATCGCCAATTGCCGCCGCAAGCCCTTCGCCAGCCTCGTCATTGACGTCGCCAATGACGACCTGTCCGCCCCGCTGGACGAACATTTCCGCCGTCTTCGCGCCGATACCGCTTGCACCGCCTGTAACGATGCATACCTTGTTCTCGAATTGCGTCATCGCTTTGTCGCTTCTCCTGCTTCGCCGGCCATCCCGCAGCGGGTCAGCTTGCCTCGTAGTCCATGCTCTTGCCGCCCCATTTCCGGCCGGGCGTGTGCATCATCTTGCTTTCGGCCTGGCCACCATCAACTTTCAGCATAGCGGCATTGACGTAACTGGCGCGGTCCGACAGCAGGAACACGCAAGCCTCGGCAATCTCTTCCGGCTGGCCCACTCGCCCCATGGGCACGACTGCCGCTCGGCCAGCGGCAATCTCCGGGTCATCAAACATCGCCTGGGTCAGCGGCGTCGGCACCTGACCCGGCAAAACAGTGTTGGCGCGCACGCCGCGGCCGCCCCATTCGACACCAAAGAGATTGCCGAGCATCACATTGCCCGCTTTGGCAATGGAATAGGCGCCAGCGCCGTTATAGGCCTGCACACCGCCGACCGACGACACGAACACGATCGAACCGCTACCCCGTTCCAGCATCACCCGACCGGCTGCCTGGGCGCACAGGAAATAGCCCTTCAGGCCAATATCAATGACCATGTCCCACTCTTCTTCGGAGAGTTCCTCCAGCTTGGCCGGCTTTTGTTTGATCGCACAACAGACAATTCCGTCGATGGTGCCGAAGGCGGCAACGGCCTCGTCTGCCATACGCTGAGCGTCAGCCACTTTCGAGGTGTCCATCTCGACGACGAGCGCCTCGCGGCCCTTCGCGCGCACTAACTCAGCGGTCGCGTCGGCGGCAACCCGGTCGATATCGGCGACCGCTATATCCGCGCCTTCGTTCGCTGCCAACACCGCACTTGCCCGGCCAATACCGCTGGCACCGCCGGTAATGATAATCTTCTTTCCCTCAAGCATCATAACAACTAACTCCCGATGGTGGTGCGTTTGGCTTTCGCGCGTTTAATCGAAGGCGAGACTGGGCAGCCACAGCGCCAGCCAAGGGAATGCGATCAACAGCGCGAGGGTGACTAGCTCGACCTGCAGGAACCACCAGATTCCGCCGAAGATCTCGCGTAGCGAGAAAGACGGTACGACGCTCTTGAGAACAAACGCATTGAGCCCGATCGGCGGTGTGATCATGCCGATTTCAAGCGTCTTGGCAACGATAATGCCGATCCAGATCGGATGCAGTCCGAGCGCCACCAAGGGCGGCACGAAGATCGGCACCGTGAGAAACATCACTGAAATCGGATCAACAATACAGCCGAGCGCCAGCAGCAAAACCACATAGCCGAGCAACAGGACTATCGGTGGCACGTCGAGCGCGATGATGTATTCCGAAACGGCGGTCGATCCCCCGCTAATCGCCAAATACGACGTGAATATCAGTGCGCCGACCAGGACAATGAAAATAACCGATGTAGTCGTCGCGGTTTCGAGGAATACTTCCCTGACCATCGAGAAAGAGAGTTTTCGGCGCACCATGGCAATGATGAATGCTCCGGCCGCGCCGAGGGCGCCGGCTTCGGTTGGTGTGAACACGCCTGCATAGATGCCTCCGATCACCAGGCCGCCGAGCGCCAGAAAGCTCCACACGCCCCTCAGCGACCGCATTCGCTCATCTCGACCGGCCCGCGGCAGGGTCGGTGCCAGTTCGGGATTCCGTCGGACACGTATGTAGATCATCAGGACGAACGCCAACGCCGTCATGATCCCCGGAATGATTCCCGCGATCAGTAGTTGCGGAACGGATTCGCGGGCAATAATGCCGAATACGATCAAGTTAATGCTGGGCGGGATCATCCCTGCCAGGGTACCCACGGTTGCCACGCAACCGGCCGCCAGCCTTCGATCGACTTTCAGTCGCAGCATCTCGGGTATGGCGACCCGGCCGAACACCGCCGTGGATGAGGTTGTCGAGCCCGAACATGCGGCGAAACCCACCGCGGCCACGGTCGTCGCCAGGACCACGCTCCCTTTCAGATGACCGAGCCAGGCGCGAGCGGCCCCGTAGATGTCCTGTGTGATGCCGGCCTTGGCCGCGACATGCCCCATGAGCAGGAACAGCGGAATGGCAGATAGCGCGTATCCCGACCCGATGTCGAAAAGCCGCCCGCCGATTGTGTCCATGGTGATGCCCGGGCCGCGCACAAGCGAGAATCCCAGCGCGCCGGCGAGCAGAAGAACGATGCCAATCGGTATCCGCAGAACCAACATAAACGCGGCGAGAACGAGAACCAGCGGTATTCCAAGCTCATCGCTCATGATGCGTCCTCCACCTGCTCGGAGAGCGCACGCGCGGCGGTCTGACGCGCCGCCTCTTCCTCGTAAAGCTCACCCGTGGTCGCCAGGCGCAGGAATTGGGTGAGGAACCGCAGCGCTAGTAACCCGCACCCGACCGGAACGCCGGCGCGGGCCCACCAAGTCTTTATCTCAATAGTGCCCAGCACCGTGTCGCCCAGCACATAGTTGCTCCAGGTCGAATCGGCGCTGGTCACAGTCAGCACGGCGAAAAACACTATCGCAATCAGCAGGAAGACACCTTGGACGATCTGTCTGGCCTTGCGCGGCAGATAGTCATAGACGAGGCTGATCGTGATGTGCGCGTCGCGGCGCTGGGAATAGGCGAGGCCCAGATAGATCAGATAGACGAACAGCAGGCTTACATATTCGTAGGAGCCGGGCACGCTCTCGTAGAAGACGGACCGTCCGATCACCTCCACCGTCGTGATCAGCATCATCACTGCGACCGCGAAAGCAGAGACGTAGCAGAGCCACTCCTCGAGCCGATCCTGCAGTTGAATAACAACCGCGGCGAAGTTGTTCATGTCTGCTCCCCCGAAACAGAAATCCCTTACCCGACACTCACACGGAGTGGGCGGAAACCCCAAAACTCCGACGCCAACACATGGAACATGGCGGCAAGTCTACAGCTCTCGATCAGCTCGGTTCATTGCGGCGCACAATTGTCCCTGCTGCGACACCAGTCGTCACCAAAAGGTCGCCGGCAGGGCGGCTGCATCGGTCTGCGATGCCGGCCGCCCTGCCGAAAGTCACACTATGATCGGGTTTAACGAACAGAAATTGCCGATCGTGGCATGCCTTCGTAGCCTGCTACTTGTGCTTGTCCAGCAAGGCCAGGAACGTGTCGAGAACTGCCTGGCCGTCTTTACCCTCTGCCTTGCGGGCATCAACCCAGTTCTGCCAAGTCTGGTCCCTCGCGGCGATCAGCTTGTCCATCTCCTCGAACTTTACAATCTCGACCTGGCTGGCCAGCCCCGGTCCCGACTTTGCTTCCTGAGCAGCCATCAATTTGCGGCCTTCTACGACCATCTCCTCATTCACCTCTTCCATAACCGTTTTGATATCGTCAGGAAGTGCGTCCCACGAATCCTGATTCATGGTGTAGGTCAGCGGGAAGAGGAACCAGTCTTCCTGGTCCCAGTACTTGAAGATCTTGCCGAAACCGAAGGCATAAGCGTCCGCCGGCGCACCAATAATGCCTGCGGTAACGACTTTGCGCTCGGCCGCTGCCGGAAGTTCACCCCAAGGAATACCGTAAACCGTAATACCAAGCGTTTTCAGAAGCTCCGAGGCACCGCCATGTGCACGAATTTTCTGTTTCTTCAGGTCGTCGATTGTCCGAATAGGTTCATGGGACAGCATCTGAATCCTCGTCCACATGCCTGGGCCCAAATACTTCTGACCCATCGCCTTGAACTCGTCATTGGTCGTCGTGTTGTGAAGTTCATGAGCGGCCTTTGCGTGAACAAGTGGGTCGTCGCTGATAAACGGCAGCGACACAACGTTGCTCAGCGAAAACAAACCCGGGTTGTAGACGACGGAAACATTTCCCATGTCGAAGGCGCCGACCTTGATGTTTTCCGGTGCCGCAGTGAGCTTGCCCAGCGCGCCGCCCAAGATGCGGGTAAACTTGACCCTGCCGTCGGTTCGCTTTTCGACCTCATCCATCCACCAGCGTGGCGCTTCATTAAGGGGAGATTCCCCGAATGATGAGTGAAATTTCAGCTTTATAGTTTCTTGGGCGGTCGCCAAACTCGGCACGGTCAACAAGCCGATCACCGCCAATGCGCTTATACTTTTTATCATCATTTCCTCCTCCAGAAAGTTTGTTATTAATTTGTATCTTACAAAGCCGATCAGACGATCACGGCTCTTTTTGACAAACTTCCATATTAGCTTTCCACAGATCGAATTCAGAGTCACGAACGGCCGGTGCGCCATAAGTGGGTGGGTTCCAGCTAGACTTTGCAGATAGCTAGGCGCCAAGCTCAGGAGTGCTATCGTCCCTGCCAGTTACGGAAAACTGAATAGCCCCTAGATTCGTAGACGCTTTCTTTCCTAATTTTGAGGCAAGGAGGCCATCATGGGCAGAAGTATTTACAGCGACGATTTCAAACGAGACGCGGTGCATCAGATCACCGAACGGGGTTATCCGGTTGCGGAGGTTTCGCAGCGGCTGGGTGTAAGCCCGCATTCGCTCTACGCGTGGAAGAAGAAGTTCTCGCAGCCTGCCGGCGG
>JABIVD010000016.1 GCA_018667335.1 Rhodospirillaceae bacterium | reverse complement strand
GGCAGGACGTGTTCGACTACATTGAGATGTTCTACAATCCCCGGCGCAAGCATACGAAGAACGGGATGCTGTCGCCCGTCGAGTTCGAACGACAGCGCAAAACAGTCACCGAGGGTGTCTAGAAAACTCGGGGCTATTCAGTTAAACGTAGACTGACAGTGTTCAACAGGTTTTTTGACCGCTCGCGTCTTGCCGCGCGTTTGACCTACATGGTTCCGGAAACGTGGAAGACATCACAGCATTTCTGAATATGGGCGGGTACGCCCCCTTCGTCTGGCCGTCGCTGGGAATCGCAACGGTGATTCTGGCGGGCATGGCCATCGTCAGCATCCGCGGGCTGCGGCAGAGCGAGGCGGCCCTGCGCGCAGCCGAAGCCGCCTCACCGGCGCGGCGCCGACGCAGTGAAGCGGGGGCAGGCTCGTGAAGCGCAAACACCGCCGCTTGCTTGTCGTCGCAGTTTCGCTCGGCCTGCTCGGATCAGCCGCCGCGCTGGTCCTGAACGCGGTCGAGGACAGCCTCGTCTTTTTCTATACACCGTCCGATCTGGCAGAGCGCCCGGCGCCGCCCGCCGACCTGTTTCGGCTTGGCGGACTGGTTGAGGAAGGCAGCGTGCGCACCGAGGGCGCGACGACGTTCTTTGTCGTCACCGACCTGAACCGCACGATCCTGGCCAGCTACACAGGCGTTTTGCCGGACCTGTTCCGCGAGGGGCAAGGCGTGGTCGCAGAGGGCACGATCGGTGCCGACGGGCGCTTCACGGCCCGCGAGGTTCTGGCCAAGCATGACGAGACCTACATGCCGAAAGAAGTCGCCGATGCCTTGCGAAAAAGTGGGCAATGGCGGGAAGGCGAGGCGACACAATGATCGCCGAAATCGGCCAATATGTTCTGATCGCTGCGCTGGTTCTCGCGGCCATCCAGGCGGTCGTGCCACTCTGGGGCGCGGCACGCGGTGAGGCCGGATTGATGGCAGTCGGCGACCGCACGGCCATTGCCCAGGCCGCCGCGCTGCTCATCGCGTTTGCAGCACTGACCCACGGCTTCGTCACCTCGGATTTCTCGCTGCAGATCGTGTTCCAAAACAGTCACTCCCTCAAGCCGATGCTCTACAAAGTCAGCGGTGTGTGGGGAAACCATGAGGGCTCGATGCTGCTCTGGGTCCTGGTGCTGGCGCTGTTCAGCGCTGCGGTCGCCGTCTTTGGGCGCAACCTGCCACCGACCCTGAAGGCGCGCGTCCTGTCGATCCAGGCGATGATCGGCTTCGCCTTCATCGCCTTCATCATTTTTACGTCGAACCCGTTCGCCCGGCTCAGCCCGGCGCCGCTCGACGGCACGGGCCTGAACCCTCTGCTGCAGGACCCCGGTCTCGCCTTCCCCCCGCCGCTTCTCTATCTCGGCTATGTCGGGTTTTCGATGGCCTTTTCCTTCGCCATCGCCGCGCTGATCGAGGGCCGGGTCGATGCTGCCTGGGGCCGCTGGGTGCGACCCTGGACACTCGCCGCATGGACCTTCCTGACCGGCGGCATCGCGCTGGGCAGCTGGTGGGCCTATTACGAGCTCGGTTGGGGTGGCTGGTGGTTCTGGGATCCGGTCGAGAATGCGAGTTTCATGCCCTGGCTATTCGGTACGGCGCTGCTGCATTCCTCGATCGTGGTCGAGAAACGCGACGCGCTGAAGAGCTGGACCATCCTGCTCGCCATCCTGACCTTCTCGATGAGCCTGCTGGGAACCTTCCTGGTGCGCTCCGGCGTGCTGACATCAGTACATGCGTTTGCGACCGACCCCGAACGCGGCGTCTTCATCCTCGCCATCCTTGCGATAGCCATCGGCGGCGCGCTGACCCTGTTTGCTGTGCGTGCTCCCGGCATGAAGGGCGGCGGCCTGTTTGCACCGGTCAGCCGCGAGGGGGCGCTTGTCGCCAACAACATGTTGCTGACACTGGCGGCCGCCACGGTCCTCCTCGGCACTCTATATCCGCTGATCCTCGAGGCACTCTCAGGTGGCGAGTCCAGGGTCTCCGTCGGCCCGCCCTTTTTTAATGCCACCTTCGGCCCGATCATGGTGCCTTTGGTGCTGCTGATGGCACTCGGGCCGCTGATGGCCTGGAAGCGTGGCAACCTGCGGACCGCATCGAGAAAGCTCGTCCCGGCAGCCATCGCAGCGCTGCTGGCGATCGGCGTAACGTTTCTGGCGGTCCCTGACGGCCCGGGGCTGGCACCATTTGCGATGGGTCTCGCCGCGTGGCTGGGTGCGGGCACGATCGCCGAATGGGGCGGGCGCATCAAACTGTTCACGTCGTCACCCACCGTCTCCCTGCGCCGCCTGTCCGGGCAACCGCGCTCGGCCAGCGGCATGTCGCTTGCCCATCTCGGGCTCGCGATCATGATCGTCGGCATAACCGGATCGTCGGCCTGGCGCACCGAATTGGTGACCACTCTGTCCCCCGGCCAGACCGTCGAGGGTGCGGGCTATGCCGTGACACTGGAATCCGTCACCGAGGGGCGCGGGCCAAACTACAGTTTCGAGCGTGGCGCGTTACGGATCGAGGAAAACGGCGAGTTCGTAACCACAATGTTCACAGAACGCCGATTCTTTCCGGTCGCCAACCAGACGACCACCGAGGCCGGCATTCGCACGACATTACTGTCGGATCTGTATGGCGTTATCGGCGAACGCGGGCGCACACCCGAGACGGCGAATGCCTGGACCGTGCGGTTCTTTGTGAACCCGCTCGTCCCATGGATCTGGCTGGGTGCACTTGTGATGGTGTTCGGCGGCCTCCTGTCGTTGAGTGACCGGCGCCACCGGGTGGGTGCAC
Organism: Rhodospirillaceae bacterium; assembly: GCA_018667335.1. Lineage (GTDB taxonomy): Bacteria > Pseudomonadota > Alphaproteobacteria > UBA6615 > UBA6615 > UBA8079. The sequence continues at coordinate 75,877 of JABIVD010000016.1, read as the reverse complement.
CGCGCCGTGCGGCGAACGCCGTACCAACGACAAACAAGCCGCCGACGCAGCCCATGCCGGCTCCAGCCGAGTAGATCCATGCGACGGCTTGTTGTCATATTGCCGGTGGCACTGTTCGCCGCGTTGCTGGGGGTCATGGTCGCCCTGTTAACCGATGGCGAACGCAACAACGATCCCTCGCGCCTGCCCTCGCCGCTTGTCGGCAAGCCGGTGCCGGAATTCTCCCTGCCCGCCATCGCGGACAACATCCCCGGCGGCTTTTCAACCGACGACCTCAAAGGTCATGTGACGGTCGTCAATGTCTTTGCTTCCTGGTGCATTCCCTGTCTGGCCGAGCATCCGCTGATCACCCAACTGGCCGCGGATGGCGTACGGGTCTACGGCATCAACCATCGCGACAAGTCCGCCGACGCCATCACCTGGCTGCGCCGCCACGGCAACCCCTACCGGGCCATCGGGTTCGATGCCGATGCTCGTGCATCGCTGGAATGGGGGGTGACGGGGGTACCGGAAACATTCATCATCGATGCCAATGGCGTAATCGCCTACAAACATGCGGGGCCAATTACGCCCGATGTACTCGAACGGAAAATCCTCCCGAAACTGCGCGAAGTAGAAGGCGGATGAAGCAGATCTCGGCCTTTCTGGCCATCATGATGTTGGTGCTTCTGGCGGGCGGCACACCGTCGCTGGCGGTTGAGCCCGACGAGGTTCTGGCCGACCCCATACTCGAGAGCCGCGCGCGCGAAATCTCGACCGAGCTGCGTTGCGTGGTCTGCCAAAACCAGTCGATCGACGATTCCGACGCCGACATCGCACGTGACATGCGCCTGCTGGTCCGCGAACGTCTGGTCGCCGGCGACGATGACGAAGAGGTCGTAAACTACCTCGTTGCACGCTACGGCGATTTCGTTCTGCTCCGCCCGCCCTTCCAGCAGAACACGCTGGCACTCTGGCTTGCCCCCCCGATCATGGCGGTCGTCATCGCAACCCTGGCGGTGCTGTTCTATCAGAACTACCAACAACGGCGGCTGGCCGGCACGGGCCCAGACCCCTTGTCACCGTCCGACCGGGCCGAGCTGGACGCGCTGGTCGATCGCATCGGGAGCACAAGCCCACCCAACCCATCAAACAGGCAGCGGAGCCGGTTCCGCTCCGAGATCGAGGAGGGGATGAAACCTCTCCCCGAGGGCGACGATGGTGCGTCCCAAAGCGACAACGCCAATACCGACAGTTCCGGAAATCAACGGCAGTCATGATTTTCTGGATCATTCTTGCGGCACTCACCGTGTCGCTGATCGCCTGGATCACGTGGCCGCTGTTGAGGCCAGGGACAGGTGATCTCGCGCGCGCCGAATATGATGCCGCGGTCTATTACGACCAGCTCCAGGAACTAGAGCGCGACCACAAGCGCGGGCTGATCGACGACACCCAGGCCGACGCCGCGCGGGGTGAGATCGAACGTCGACTGCTCGCGGCAGGACGCGCCGCAGGAATGTCGGGCAAACCTCTGATCCAACGGCATCCCATACTCGCCGCCGCTCTGGTCATTCTGGTGCCGCTCGCGAGCGTGCCGATCTATCTCGATCTCGGTACACCCGGGCTCCCCAACCTTCCCTTCGCCACACGCGATGCACCGCCGGAAGCAACTGGAGGCGTGGTCGCCGCCGCGCGGTCGCGTTTGCAGGAAGCCGAGGCGCGCACCGCCACGGCCCCCGACGACCCCCAGCCCTGGTTTGATCTCGGTCGGTTACGCCTTGTCGCGGGAGATGTCGACGGCGCCGAGATTGCGCTGGCGCGGGCCCGCGAGCTCGATCCGGAGCGTCCGGAAATAGCGTCAGCACACGGAGAATCTCTGGCCCGTATCGCCGACGGCCTGGTCACCCCGGCAGCGCGCCAGGCCTTCGAGACGGCTCTTACGGGCGACGCAAGCGACCCCCGGGCCCGATATTTTCTGGCGCTCGCCAATTACCAGGCGGGATACGAACAGGACGCACTCGAAGCCTGGGCATCTCTGGCCGGCGACGCAGCTGCAGATGCACCCTGGTTGCCAACGGTCCTTGCCCGCGTAACCGACACCGCGCGGGAACTCGGACATGACCCGGCCGACTGGCTGCCCCAGTCCACGGCTTCAACCCCGACACCGGAAACGCGCGGGCCGACCGGAGACGATATCGCCGCCGCGCAAAGCCTGAGCGAAGACGAACGTCAGGAGATGATCCGGGGCATGGTCGACAATCTGGCCGCACGCCTCGAGGGTGAGCCCGATGATCTGGCTGGTTGGCGTATGCTCGCGCGGTCCTGGGAAATGCTTGGCAATCCGGGCGCAGCCGCACAGGCCTATGCGCGTGCCGTCGCGCTCGAACCGGACCATGCCGAGACCCTGCTCCGCGCCGCGATCACTTCGGCGGAGTCCGGCGATATCGAGGCCGCGCGTGCGAACTTTGTTCGCCTGCGCGATCTCATTCCGCCAGAAACAGATGCCCATCGCATGGTCATCGAGGCCATTACCCGTCTCGACAGCGCAGGCCGCTAAGCGGTGGACTGCTAACCCATATGGATGTGGCGCTGGACCTCTTGCGGCTCGTGGTTTCGCTCGCCGCTGCCATCGGCATTCTGTACGGGCTCTATCGTGGCCTGCGCTGGCGATTTCCAAAATTGGGTGCCTTCCGGGCTCGACTGATCATCGGGCTCGGCGCCATTTTCCTCGTGGCGGTTTCCATGAACCAGCTCACCACCAGCGGCGCGCAATGTGTCGGCCATGAGAACACCGTCCTGCTACGTGGCGAACGAATCATCAATCTGCGACAGGCCGAAGTCGCGCGCCCCAGTCGTTCGTTGGACTCTCCGCACTACGCCAACGTACTGAATTCTTGCGATTTTTTAATCCAGCATTGCCCGCTGGACGGGGCCGACAAAACCGGGGTGACCACGGCTCAAATTTGCGAAATGGCCGCCGCCGGTCTGCCTCGGAACTAGGCGCGATCAGCCGCTCATTCAGCGTCCGGGCGGCCGAAGTTCGCCAAACCACCTCATTTATGCGACAATCTGACGCAGTCTCGCGAAACACCATCCGAGACATTCAGTGAAGCGCATCGTGGTCGGACCGATGCGAGAACTCGCAAGGACCGACCAACAGGTGCGCCCACAAGCGAAAGGGGCACCTATGAACGTTGCAACAATTCTTCGAAACAAGGGCAATGCCATCGAGACCGCCCGGCCCGACATGTCGGTGTCGGAGGCCTGCACCCTCCTGACCGAGCTCGGGATCGGCTCCCTCGTGGTCAGTACCGATGGCCGGCAGGTCGAGGGGATCATCTCCGAACGCGATGTGATCCGTCATCTCGCGCGCGTCGGTGCAGATATCCTCGACCTCCGTATCTCTGAAATCATGATCCGCGACGTCGTCACCTGCACCAGCGAAGATAATATCGCTCACCTGATGGAGACCATGACCGAACACCGAATCCGGCATCTGCCGGTTGTTCAGGACGGCACGCTGATCGGGCTGGTATCGATCGGCGATGTGGTGAAGCACCGGATCCGGGAAACCGAGCAGGAGGCCGAGGCCCTCAAGGCCTATATCGCCACAGGATGAAAATGCAGGTGAGAACAAGGGTTGGCGCCCCCGCGACACCTTGCGCAATTGAGCGCCCGGACGCGAAGGGCGATCATGCGGCCACAGATACATGTCAAAGGGGCCGCCCATGTTCTCCGACGTCGACCGTTTCGAGTTCTTTCCGACTCTAATCTGGAAGTTCCAGGTGGAGCCCGAGGAACGCCCCGGCCTGAATGCCGCGCTGGCCGCAGAAATCACCCGGCTGGTCGGTGACCGGTCAACACCCCCGGCGGGCGGCACCTGGCAAACCGATCAGAACCTGCACGAGAACCCGGTCTTCGCGCCGGTCGCGCAGATGATCCTGGACGCCGCGCTCAACGTGCTGACCGACCTCGAGGTCCAGAACGAGGACATCGTCATCACCGGCTGCTGGGCGAATGTGAACCCGCCGGGTGCGCAGCATATCCGGCACAACCATCCGAACAATTTCCTGTCGGGGTCCTACTACGTCACGGCGGGCGAAGGCGGCGACCAGATCAAGTTCTCAGACCCGCGCGGCCAGACGTCTGTGCTGGCGCCGCCAACCCACAACCGCAACCGGTTCAACTCCAACAACGTCATGATGCCGGTGGCGGACGGTGACCTGGTGATGTTCCCCGGCTGGCTCGATCATGAAGTGCCGATCAACCAGTCGGACGCCGACCGGATCTCGATCGCATTCAACGTGATGTTCCGAAACTACGGCGAGGCGATGAGCCGTCCCATGTGGAAGGGAACCGCCGGCGGGTAGCGCTACTTTCCGGTGAAGACCGGCTTGCGCTTCTCCATGAACGCCGTGCGGCCCTCGATATAGTCCTGGCTCGCGAAACAGGCCGCGACCTGCTCGGCGCACAGCGCGACATTCCGGTCGGCCGGCGCCCTGAGGTTTTCCTGCACCGCCGTCTTCACCGCGCGAATCGTCAGTGGTGCGTTCCCCGCAATGCGGCCGACGTAATCATCGCAATAGGATTCCAGCTCGTCGCGCGGCAACACCCGGTTGATCAGCCCCATGGTCAGCGCTTCGCCTGCGTCGAACTGGCGGGCGGTATAGAAAATCTCCATCGCGAAGGACGGCCCGACGATCTGCATCAGGCGTTCGATCCCTGACGCGGCATAGCCCAGCCCGAGCTTGGCTGCCGGGACGGCGAAGCGTGAATCGTCCGACGCGATACGGATGTCGCAACACAGCGCAATTGCCAGACCGCCGCCGATGGCATAGCCGCCGATCTTCGCGATGGTCGGCATGGGCGCGTTGGTGAGCATGTCCTGGAAGGTCTTCACGGCGGCCGCGTATTCGTCGCTCGCCGCCTTCGAATTGCGCTCTTCCCCGAATTTGGAGATATCGGCACCGGCAACAAAGGCCTTCTCCCCCGCCCCGGTCAGCACGATCGCACGCACATCGCCCGCATCACAGAATTCGCGGATCGCGGCTTCGCCGTCGCGCCACATCTCCAGCGACATCGCGTTGAGACGGTCGGGATTGTTGAAGGTGATGTAGCCGATAGCGCCGTCGCGGCGGCTGATGATCTGGTCGGTGGTCATGTGTCTCTCCTGGCCGCTTCACCGGCCCTAGGTCTGATTCTCGGCGGCATATTTTTGCACCGGATCAATCTGTGCGCGGTCAATCAATATAGAGCGGGTGGAGTTCGAGAAAGTCCGAAACCCGCGACCCGGGATAGTAAGTCGCCCCGAAGGACGGCCGGGCCTGGAAACGTTCGTACCAGGCACCCACGAGGGGATACTTGGCCTCCCATATTTCGGCAAGCCCGAGATCGGCCATCCGGTCTATCGCAGGAATAACAAGAACATCGGCCAGAGTGAACTGCGCGCCCATCAGCCACGGGCCGTTCTCGAGCGCGGCCTGCATGCGCGCGCAAGTGTCGTCGAGCTGGCCGAGCGCGATATCGACATCCTTGCGGCTGAAGCCGGTCGGCTTGCCCATACGCTGAAACATCTCCCGGCGCACCTTGCGGACATTCATCTGCTCATCCTCGAACTGCGCCTGGTCGAGGCCTTCGAAGCGATACAGAAAGGCCCGGTTGAACGACGGCACCCGGATCGCAGGGACCGGCACTTCTTCGGCGAAATGCATCCAGGCCCGCATCCGGGCGCGTTCGACCACATCGTCGGGGGTCAGGTGGACCCCGGGATAGCGCTCGTCGAGATACTCACAGATGACACTCGATTCCAGGATGACATCAGGCCCGTCAACGAGGGTCGGCACCACGCCATTCGGGTTGAGTTTCAGATACGCGGGATCGAGCTGGTCTTTTTTGCCCAGTTCGAGGAACACCGTCTCGAACGGCAGTTCTTTCTCGGCCAGGACAACGCGCACCTTCTGGCTGCAGGTCGAATGATGCGCGTGATAGAGCGTGATCATGTTGAAATTCCTCGCTACTTATCCGGTGTCGGCGCGCGACATCGGGCCATGGCTTCCCATGGTCATGCGCCTCAGATAAGGCGGCCGGAATCGATCTTCAGCAGCGTCCCGGTCATGTGCGGTGCCAGGTCCGACATGGCGAAAACGACAAACTGGGCCAGCTCTTCGGGCTCGGCCAGCTCGCCCAGCGGAAAGGTCTTCGCAACCCGCTCACCATGTCCCGGCATGGCGCGCACCAGCTCAGTGTTGGTCGTACCCGGCACCAGGACATTCACACGGATTTTATGCTCTGCCAGCTCGAAGGCGAGCGATTGCGCCAGATTGTGCAGCGCGCCCTTGCTGGCGGCGTAAGCGATGAAGCCCGGCAACGGACGGACACCCTGTGACGAGCCGCTAATGATGATACTGCCCCCCTCGCCCTGTGCCAGTAGCCGGCGGGACCCTTCTGCCACCACCCGAAACGTGCCGTTCAGGTTGACGTCCATCACCTCGTCCCAACTGTCGAAATCGAGCTCGGCGATCGGCTTGCGGGTGCCGGTGATAGCTGCATTGGCGAGAATGCCGTCGATGCGGCCGAAATGTTCGGCGCTCTGATCAAACAGGGCAACGACCTGATCCCCATCTCGAATGTCGGCTTCGACACCGAGCGCCACCCCGCCAAGATTCGCCGCCTCAAGTTCGCTGACGGTTGCCGCGAGCTTGTCTCCCTCGATATCGTTAAGGACCACATTGCCCCCGGCCCGCAGGCACGCGAATGCGCTCGCCTTGCCAATCCCCGACGCAGCGCCGGTGATGATGATCGTCTTGTCCTTCAGGTCCATGGCCTCATCCCCAGTTCAGCACCAATTTGTTTCACACCATCGCCTCGGCCAGCAGCTCGTAGGAGCGCACCCGGGCCGCATGTTCCCAGATCGCGCCCACGACCATCAGCTCATCGGCACCGGTTTCCGCGATCATCGGCTCCAGCTTTGCCCTGATCGTCTCCGGCGAGCCATAGAACGAGCAGCCCAGCATCGAGGATGCCTGAGACTTCTCCATCGGCGACCAGAAGGCCTCGATGTCGTCGACCGGCGGCGGCAACTGACCGCGGGTGCCGCGCACCATGCGGGTGAACTGCTGCTGCGGCGTGGTGAACAGGCGCCGCGCATCGTCTTCGGTATCGGCGACGACGACATTGCAGCCGACCATCACATAGGGCTCGGCGAGCTGATCCGAGGGTTCGAACCGCTCGCGATAGATCGATACCGCCTGCATGAGGGCCTGGGGCGCGAAGTGCGAGGCGAAGGCGTAGGGAAGCCCCAGCATGGCGGCGAGCTGGGCGCCGAACAGGCTGGAGCCGAGAATCCACAGCGGCACATTGGTGTCCTCGCCGGGAATCGCATGGATCCCCTGATTCTCCTGCGGCGGGCCGAGCAGGGCCTGTAACTCGACCACATCCTGCGGAAAATGCTCCGAAGAGTCCGGGCCGCGCCGCAGAGCCTGCAACGTGCGCTGGTCGGTGCCCGGTGCACGCCCCAGACCGAGATCGATACGGCCGGGAAACAAAGTGGCCAGCGTGCCGAACTGCTCGGCGACGACCATCGGCGAATGGTTCGGCAACATGATGCCACCCGCACCCACGCGAATCGTCTTCGTGCCCCCGGCCACATGGCCGATGCACACGGCCGTGGCCGCGCTCGCGATGCCGGCGAGGTTGTGATGCTCGGCCAGCCAGAAGCGCGCGTAGCCGGCAGCCTCGGCGTGTTGCGCGAGATCACGCGCATTGGCCAGCGCGTCGGCCGGTGTGAATCCTTCGCCGATATAGGCGAGATCGAGTACGGAGAGTTTTGTCATGGCGACACTCTAGCCCAGGCCAATGTGATCACGCAGGCGGATGGACGTCTAACCCGTCGGAACCTTGTCTTTCCATTTCTCGGGCCGCAGCGCCAGTTGGGCAAGGCCTTCCATATCGGCGGCCTCCTCGGCGGGGAAGTTGAGTTCGACCGTGATGCCGTTCGGGTCGCGCACGAAGACCTGGTAAAGGTCTTCCTTGCTGGCCTGCTGCTCAAGATAGGTCACGCCGCGTTCTTTCAGACGATCGGTCATCTCGACCCGATTGGCGGCACGGAACGCGATGTGATGGATCGGCCGGCTGCCCTGCGCGATATCCTCCGGCGTTGCGTTCGGGTCTGGCGCCGGGCGGACCTCGTCGTTCGGGCGCGGCGGCACGATATGGATGATGTCGCGCTCACCGAGATAGAGCCAGGTCACCTCGACATCGGCGCCGAAATCCGGGTGCGGGCCTTCCTCGAAACCGAGATTGTCGATGTACCATTGCACCGTCGCCTTATAGTCCTGGGCGACGACGAGAAAATGTTCGAGATGAGAAATGGCCATGAATTGGGTCCTCTGTGTTCGAACCGGGAATCCGCACGCGAGGGCGTCCCGGCCGGGAATGTTGTCAGTCGACCTTGGGCGGGGTGGGCGATGTCTCCCCCGCATCGATCGCGGGAAACACCTCGCGCTGGGCAATCCGCGCAGCCTGCAGCATGTAGGGCGCGCCGCAATAGACCGTCATCTGGAGGATCACCTCCATCATCTCGCTCTTCGTTGCGCCACAGTTCGCGGCGGCAAACAGATGGGTTCTCAACTGCGGTTGCGCATTGGCCATAACGCAGGCCGCAATCGCACAGAGTTCGCGCGTCTTGTGGGGGAGCACATCCCGGTCATAGACCCCGCCATAGACGAAGTTCATGAAAAGCTCATTGAACTCCGGATCCCAGTCGGCGAGTTCATCGGCGATGCCTTGGGTAAATGCCTCGTTCCACAACATCCCGCCGCGCTTTTTCGCACGCGCGGGGATCGGGGCCTTTTTCTTGGTTGTCTTCTTCGCCATTTCGAAAATTCCTGTTTGATAGCGTCGGGGGGCACGCGGCCCACCTCCGGGAGGTCTGCGCCCGCCCGCTACGCCTGAGCGGCGTCGTGCTCGGCAATGATGCGATTGGCATCCTCGGTGTATTCGGCCTCGGGAAACTCGCCGCCGATGACGAACATCATCAGCGCTTCTTCCTCGCCCTCCGGTGCTTCCACACAGGAGAACCGGCGGATCACGCCGGGCGGGAAAGACACGACATCACACGGACCGGCGTCGATATATTCGTAGTCGTCGCCCTCGTTCCAGTGACACCGCCACTTTCCGCTGATCGGCATAAAGGTCTCGTTGGTGTCGTGGTTGTGCATCAGCGGGCCCTTGCCCGGCTTGCACTTCACGAAGCCCATGTTGAAACCTTCGTAAATGTCGATGGCCGCCCGTTTCGACGAATTTGCACCAACGGGCGATTCCATACTGCCGTCCTGCGGCGGACGGAAGCCGATGATATTGATGAGTTCCTTCTCGCATTGCGGCAGGTGGCTCTCGGGCAGGCCTTCCTTGGAACCGCTCTGGTCCTTGAACAGGGCCACGCGCTTCATCATTTCCTCGCGGGTCCACACCCGTGCTTCTGGCATCATGTGATTGTCTCCCGTTTTTTTTACGATCGTCATTATACAGGTTCGTTCAGCCTGGTCCGGCGAACAGGCGCCATGACGCTGCGCAAACGCGGTGCAGGACTGCCGGTCATTCCCGGGTGTATCCTGGTCGCCATAACAGGACACCCCGGTCGTAAAAGTATGATTCGGGCCGACTTTACTTACAATCGGCTTGCTTCCAAATCGGAAACAGACCGCCAGCACCCGGCGGAGACATCCTTACAACCTGGCGCGCGATGATGCTGAAGATGCCATGCCGGATTCGGTAAAGGCGATACTGTTGGTGGTGGGCGCGTCGGCGTCCGCCGCGACGATGCATAACATTGTCCGCTACCTGACAGTCGAAGAGGGCCTGCATGCCTTCGAAGTCGCGTTCTTCCGCGGCTTTCTCGGGCTGATCATTTTCATACCGGTCATTGCACGGAATGGTTTCGGCCTGTTTCGAACCGACATGCTGCCCTGGCATCTCGGGCGCGGGCTGGTGAACGCCGGTGCCATGCTCTGCATGATCACCGCTCTGTCGTTGATTCCAGTGGGCGACGTCGCCGCCATCAGCCTGGTCGGGCCGGTTTTCGTCGCCCTGCTGGCGATATTTTTCCTCGGAGAGAAAGTTGGACCACGCCGCTGGCTCGGCATCTCTCTGGCCGTGGCGGGTGCCTTCGTCGTCGTCCGGCCGGGCTTCGTCGCGATCAATCTCGGCACCGTGCTGGTTCTCATGGCGGTGTTTCTGGTCTCGAATTCGAAGGTCATGGCAAAAATGCTGTCGCGGCATGACTCGCCGACCACGATCGTCGCCTACGTCACATTGTTGATGACCCCCGTGACCCTGATCCCGGCACTGTTCGTCTGGCAGTGGCCGACCCTCGAGCAGTTCCTGTGGCTCACCGCCATCGGCCTGTGCGGCACCACCGGTCACCTGTTGTTCACCCACGCCTACAAGCTTGCGGATGTCAGCCTGGTCGAGCCGGTCAGCGCGATGCGCATGGTCTGGGCCGCGGTGATCAGCTACGTGGTGTTCGCCGAATTCCCCGACACCTGGACCTGGATCGGCGCCGGGATCATCGTCGTCGGCACTACTTACATGGCGCGCCGTGACGTCGCGCACGGCGTGCAGCGCCCCCTCCCCACGACCGAGGGCTAGAATCGGGCGTGGCGACTGGACGCATAATCCGGCGCAGGTCAAACTGAGGGCCGCACTTTTTTCGAGCCGCCAACAAGCGTCACAATCGCGGGCTCCATTCCTCAGGGGGGACAACATGATTTACGAAGTACGCACCTACCGGCTGAAGCCGCGCATGGTTCCCGCATTCATCAAGGCCTTCGGAGAGGCCTACGAGAACGGCCGCAAGCAGCTGTCGCCCCTGGCCGCCTTCTTCTATTCCGAGGTCGGGCCGCTCAACGAAGTCATGCATATCTGGGCCTACAAGGATCTTGCCGAACGCGAAGCGGTGCGCACCGAGGCGGTCGCGACCGGCGTCTGGCCGCCCGCGGTGACCGAGATGATCCACGAGATGAACAGCGAGGTCTTCACGCCGTTCCCGTTCATGGGCGAGTTCCTGAGCGGCGAGCAGGGACCGCTGTTCGAATACCGCTACTACACGGTCAACAACGGAACGATGCCCGGGATCATCAAGGGCTGGGAAGACGCTATCGGTCCGCGCTGCGAACTCTCACCCTGCGCCATGGCGATGCACACGGACTTGGGCAACCTCAACAAGTATGTCCACATCTGGCCCTATGAGAGCTTCGAACACCGCGCGCAGGTGCGTGCCGACGGCGTGGCGAAGGGTGTCTGGCCGCCGAAGGGGTCACCCAAAGGTGCAATTGTCACCCCGGACAACAAGTTGCTGCTGGCACCCGCGTTCTCGCCGCTGCGCTAGGGGGGCGCCATGACCACTAAGAAGACCTTCCGCCAGCTCGCCAACGCGGCATCGCCCCTCGTCCTCCCCGGCGCACATGATGCGCTGACCGCACGGATCATCGAGCAGACCGGGTTCGACGCTTTCATGATCGGGGGTTTCCAGATCGTCGGCGCGCGCTACGGCGCCCCCGACATCGGCCTGCTCGGGCTCGGCGAGATTTCGGCCGGCGTGCGTGACATCCTCGCCGTCACCGACCTGCCCTGCCTGGTCGATGTCGACACCGGCTACGGCGACGTCAAGAACGCCGTCTACACGCTGAACCACTATGAGAAGATCGGCGCGCAGGCGATCTTCATCGAAGACCAAGTCGCGCCGAAGCGCTGCGGCCATATGGCCGGCAAGCGCATCGTGCCTACCGAGGAAATGGAGGAGAAGCTGCGCGCGTGTGCCGGCGAGCGGCTAAATCCCGATACCTTCATCATCGCGCGCACCGACGCTATTGCCACCGACGGCCTCGACGAGGCGCTCCGTCGCGGCGCGCGTTACATGAAGGCGGGCGCCGACGCGCTGTTCGTCGAGGCGCCGACGTCGATCGAGGACATGCGACGCATTTGCGAGGAGCTGCCGGTGCCGCAGCTCTCCAACATGATCGAGGGCGGCGTCACGCCGCTTCTTGGTCCGGCAGAGCTGGGGGAGATCGGCTACAGCATCGCCAGCTATGGCATCACAACGCTGATGCTGACGGCGCGCACGATCCGCGACACGCTGGCCGACATCAAGAGCGGCGAACTCAAACTCGCCAACACCGGGCTGAGTTTTCCGGAATATCTCGACATCGTCGAAATGCCCCGTTGGGACGGCATCGCGGACCGCTACAAAGACTGAGCGGTGGACACGTATCGTTCGGAAAACAATCGAAAAGTCAGTCGACCGCCGTGACCTCGACGAGTTCCATTTCGCCCTTGCCCTTGAGGGGCACCATGCCGCGGCTGTGTCCGGATGCCGACGATCGTATCTGCGCCCAGGCATCTCCGGACAGCAATACAGTGCCCGGCTCGGCCTGATCCGAAACGCGGGACGCCACATTCACCGTGTCACCCCATAAATCGAACATGAACTTGCGCCGGCCGACCACGCCCGCAACCACGGGCCCGAAGTGGAGACCCACCCTGACCTGCCAACCCGGCGGAACCTCCTGCGAAGCCGCCACCATCGCCAAACCGGCGCGGGCGCCAGCTAACACAGGATCGTCGACTTCGTGAAGCAGCCCCGCAGTCGCAAGAAATGCATCGCCGACGGTCTTGATCTTCTCCAGCCCGGTTTCGAATGCAATGTCCTCGAAACGATGGACGAGTTCCTGCAGTTCGCCAACGACCTTCTCCGGCGGATTTTGTTCGCAATAGGCGGTGAAGGAAACAATGTCACAGAACATAACCGCGACGTCGTCATAGCGGCGCGGCTGCACTTCGTTGGTGGTTTTCAGTTCTCGCACAGCGCCTTCGGGCAGAATTGCGTGCAACAGTTCGTCGCTGCGCCGTTGCTCACTCTCGATTTGCGCGAGATAGCTCGTCTCCTGGTCGCGGAGTTTCTTCTTGTCGAGCGATGCCCCGACCCGGGCCTTCAGCAGCGTGGCGTTGAACGGCTTCGACAAATAGTCTTCCGCGCCAAGTTCAATGCAGCGGACCACGCTTTCCATCTCATCAACCGCGGAAATCATGATCACCGGAATGTCGCGCAGGGACAGGTCGGCCTTGATGTGTTCGAGAACCTCATACCCGTTCATTTCGGGCATCATGATGTCGAGCAAGACCAGGTCGAAATTGTCCGCCGCAAGCGCGTCCAGTGCCGCGCGCCCATCGATTGATCGGTCACGTTCTCATAGCCGAGACGGCCCAGCCGCCGTGTCAGCGTATAACGATTGTCCTCATTGTCATCGACGACAAGAACCGCTGGACCCTCAGAGCTCATTCTACGGATTCCGTCCCGATCAGCGCCTCGATTTTCCCCAGCAGGCGCGGCAGATCGACCGGCTTCGTCTCGTATTCGTCGCAGCCGGCTGCCAATGCCCGTTCGCGATCACCCGTCATGGCGTGAGCCGACAGAGCAACCACCGGTATATGGCTCGTTTCGGGCGCTGCCTTCAGTTGCCGGGTTGCTTCCCAACCGTCCATGACAGGCAACGACAAATCCATCAGGATCAGGCTCGGCGATACCGCGGCCGCTATCGCAACTCCCTGCGCGCCATCGCCTACGGCGACGACCATGAATCCTTTCCGGGCCAGTCGACGGGTCATCATGAACACGTTGTCGGAATTGTCTTCGACGTACAAAATTTTTCTCATATCGACTTACCCGTCCCCCTCGGGTGGAACCCGATCCGTCACGCGCGCAACCTGCCTGCGCACTTCGTCCAATAGTTTCTCGCGATCGAACTCGCTCTTCTGCAGCACCTGCTCAACACCGCCGTTGAGCCGCAACCTGTCCGCCTCGGTCAGGTCGGCCGCCGTCACGACGATGACCGGGATGTCGATCGTTTCAGGATTGGCTCGCAACTCCTGGAGGAATTCGAAACCATTCATTTCTGGCATCATCAGGTCGAGCAGAATCAGATCCGGGCGTTCATCTGAAACCCGCTCGAGGGCACGCCTGCCATTCACCGCCTCGGAAACCAGGCACCCTTCACTGACCAGTATGCGCCGCATCATGGTGCGTGCCGTCTCGTCGTCTTCGACCACAAGCACATGTGCGCCGGCCGAGTTGACCAGGAACCGTTCGACCATGCTGCGTAGTTGTTCGCGCGAGACAGGCTTGTTCAGGTAGTCGGACACACCCAGGGCGTATCCCTTGTTTTTGTCGTCCAGCATCGTGACCATGACGACCGGAATAAGCGCCAAATCCTTGTCGGCCTTGAGTTCGCGCAACACCCGCCAACCGTCCATGTCCGGCATCAATACGTCGAGCGTGATCACAGACGGGAGCCGTTCGCGCGCAAGCCTGAGTCCCTCGACGCCACCGTCGGCCGTGATGACCTCGGCTCCGTCGTGTTCCAGATGCCGACGCATCAAATCCCTGACCGTGGGATCGTCATCGATCACGAGCACCAGGTTTCCCCTCGGCGCCTGGTCCGTCGTCGCGCTGTGATCCCGATGAACGTCATCAAGATCCGCGCTGGACGTACCCGCAACATGAACGGGAATACAGGCCGTGAACGTTGTGCCCTTGCCGAGTTCGCTCTCGACCGTGACGTCGCCGCCCATCAAGCGGCAGAGGCGCTGGCTGATCGCGAGCCCCAGTCCCGTGCCCCCATACTTGCGCGTGGTCGAAGCGTCGGCCTGACTGAATTCCTGGAAAAGTCGCTCCACCTGCTGCTCGGAAATACCGATTCCCGTGTCGGAGACTTCGAAGTTGATCATCTCGCCGGCATCACCCGCCTGGCGCCGGACCCTCAGGTTTACCTTTCCATTTTCCGTAAACTTGCACGCGTTGGACAACAGGTTAAAGACGACCTGTCGCACCCGCGTCGGATCGCCATGGATCGCGCCGGCGTCGTCCGCACAATCGACCATGAGCGTGTTCGAGTTTTGGTCGGCGAGTGACTGCACCATGGTCGCCACTTCACCAACGAGCGCGTCCACTTCGATATTTCCGGTCTCGAACTCGACCCGCCCCGCCTCGATCTTTGAAAGATCGAGTATCTCGTTGATCAGGTTCAGGAGATGTATGCCGGCCTTGTTGATGCGCTCCAACGGCTCGACAAAATCCTTGAGACCGTCATCGACTGCCTCTTCCTGAAGCATCTCGGCAATTCCGATGACTGCATTCAACGGCGTACGAAGTTCGTGGCTCATGTTGGCGAGGAACTGCGATTTCGTACGCGTCGCTTCCATCGCCTCGTCACGCGCACCGGCAAGTGAATCCACGAGCTCACCGAGCTGGCGCTCGCGCTCCTTTAGCTCCGTGATGTCGGTGTAGACCGTCACCAGACCGCCGGTCTCGGTGGGGCGGTGACCGACACGCAGCCAGCGGCCCTCACCCAATTGACGTTCAAGGGAACGTCCGCCGTGACGGATGACCTTCGTCTCTTCGATTTCGGCCTCGATGGTGTCGGCGGTTCTTTCAATAACGCCACGCTTCAGCCCGGTGCGGAAAAATTCGGCCCACGGCGCGCCCGGCTCGATCTTGTCCGTGACGCCCCGGAAATACTCCTTGTAGACGCTGTTCGACAAAACGAAGCGGTCCTCGGTGTCGAACAATGCGAAACCCTCGGAGATCGCCTCGATTGCGTCGTATAGCTGCGTGCGTGCCGCCTCGACGTCGACGTTGGCGGTCTGGAGTTCCTCGATCAACGCGGCCAGTTCCGACTCCGCACGGCGCCGTTCGGAAACCTCGCCCTGCAGTGCATCGGTTTGTCGCCAGCGATCGATCGCGAGTCCCAGGTGGGTCGCGAACTGAACAGCAATCTTGACGTCCTCATCGCTGAAGCAGTTTTCGCGTGTCGCCCCGAATGTCATGCAGCCCAGCACCTGGCCATAGGCCTCGAGCGGCAAGGCCAGGACGGAGCCCATCTCGCCATTCGCGAGGGCGGGGTCGAGCGCTGACGCAATTCCGTCCGCCGCAGCAGATTTGTCAGTGAACAACTTCATCTGCCCGGACGACATGACCTCCCCCGAGAGCCCTTGTGACAAGGGCACATCGCCTACTGAGAACAATTCGCTCCCGCGTCGCGTGTCGAGCAATGTCCTGAAGTCGTAGGTTTCTTCATCGGGATTGCGTAACGCCAAAGTGCAGCGTTCGAAATCGAAAACCCATTTGACGCGACCCACGGCCTGGGAAAGCAGGTCTTCAAAATTCTCCGACCGTGCAATCAGAAGCACAATGTCGAACAGCAAGGCATACCGCGTGGCCTGAGCCTGCCAGCCTTCTTTCGTAGAGTCCGGTGCCTGAGTTTCGGAATCGACCATATTCGCTGAGCCGTTAGGCGGCCAAACCCTGCTTGACCATCACGTCGACCTCGATCTTCAAAGACTCCGCAACGATGTCGAGATACACGCCCAACCCCGAAAGCGCGACGATCTCGACGATTTCCGAATCGCTGATCCCCATATCCCGCAGCTTGTCGTAGTCAGCCTCCGTAAGGTCGGCCGACGACATCGCCGCCTTGATACCGAACGCAACGATCGCTTGCACCCGCTCCGGCGTAACCGAACCGAGATTGTTTCCCACCGCAGAAAGCATCGTCTCGTCGACCCCCACCATCCGGCACGTCAGACGATGCATCGAACTGCAGTACTGGCATCGGCGCGCCAGCGAAATCGAGTAAAGCAGCATCGAGACAATCGGCTGCGGCAAGCTCGACCCCATAAACAGCTCACCAAGCATGGCCACGGTGGCCTTCAGTGCCTGCGGCGATTGCGCGAGCACCTTGTTCATGTTCGGGACCTCGGGGACCTGCATGGCCTTCTTCAAGGAATCGTAGATCTCGGCGATTTCACCGGTTGCCTGGTCCTCTTCCACGAACGGAATCGGGCACGCCATTTGATTTTGCCCGGAAACACCCTCCCAGGCCTGATCATCAGAAGCGTCGGAATCCGGAGCAGTGGGTGTTTCCACCTTGTTCTCCGGCGAAGCACCACCACCAAATATTTTACCGAACAGTCCCATATTTCACCCTCATCGCTTGCCGGCCTCACGACCGACAAACCTGTTGCGATTTGCGCGCATCGACATTCATGTCCCCAACGCCGATGCATCACGTCCTGTTACGATTGTATCATTGTTTGTTAAGCACGGCGGGCAACAAACCTGTGAAGCCAGGACACCGACACGGTTACGTGACCACTTGGACCGGGATAGAAACGGTGTTCAACTCTTGGGGACCTGGGTTTTCTGGCGGCAGGACATGCAAGCAGACCGACAATCCACCTGATACTTCTCGTGGACCGTTCAGCTTGACCTCCCGTTCGCTAGTATTTGCAAATTTCTGGCTACAAAAAATAGGAGCGAAAAATGGGAACCGATGCAGATGTTGTGAAACGAGGCTGGGAAGCGGTCGCACAGGGGGACTGGGATACGCTGATCGCTGATTACACCGAAGACATGATCTTCGTGATGCCCGGGCAGGACGATGTATTGAAAGGCAAGGCTGCGTTTCGGGGGGCGCTGGAAAACATCGGCGCGGCATTGCCGCCGGGGTTCGACATTTCCGCCATCCGCGAAATCGGGGAAACCGGAGAAATTGTCTCTGTCGTCGAATGGAAGAGCGACAAGGTCCCCGGAGGCAGCCAGCTTGCGGTTTTGTTCAAGTTCACAGAGGGAAAGATCCACGAAGAACGATGGTTCGTGGATACCGAGCAATGGAACGCCGCGTTCTGATCAAGCCGAGAGAGAACGTTGCTTCGGCCTCACCGATGCCGAAACCGGCCCGCGCGCGGGGACCAGACGTTGGGTAGGGGCATTGTGACCGCCTGGGGATTCGCGGCAAAGATGGGCGGAATCACCCGCCCAGGCGTCAGCTCGACGAATGCCTAGACGCGGTCTCGTTTCGGTTTCTTCCGCTTCATCGGCGCGTGGCCGGACTGAATCGCCGCCCGGGCTTTCGCGCTCATTTTTGGTGCCTTGAGGCCGAGTTTCCCCTTTTTGGGTTTCTTGGCTGCGGCTTTCTTCGGCGACTTTTTGCCCTTCTTCACCCAGGGCTTCTTCTCTTCCTGTTCCCAGGGCATTTTCTCGTCGCCCGCCGGCGTGCCGGATGCCGGATCAAAATGGCGCTTCCCACCCTGGTTGGCCTGCTCGTCGCGCGGCTTGGGACTATAGGGCTTCTTCTTCGAATAGGGCTTGTCGCCGAAATCACGCGGCGCACCGGAGCCCTGCTCGCTTCGCGGTTTGGCGCTGTAGGGCTTCTTCTTCGAATAGGGTTTGTCGCTGGAATCACGCGACGCGCCGGCGGCCTGCTCATCGCGCGGTCTGGCGGTGTAGGGCTTCTTCTTCGAATACGGTTTGTCACCGGAATCCCGCGACGCACCGGCGGCGTGCTCGCTGCGTGGTCTGGCGCTATACGGCTTCTTTTCCGAATAGGGTTTGTCGTTCGACTCACGGGAATCACCGGCCGTGGGGTCGTTTTCCCGCCGGGTCACGACAATGTTTTTTTCGACCTTGCCGCTGGGGCCGATCCCCTCGAGGAATCGATCCACGGAACCCGCCGCAATCTCGACATGGGTCTCGCTGTGCTGGATGCGGATCGCCCCAATATCCTGTTTGGTCAGATGGCCGGCGCGGCACAACATCGGCATCAGCCAACGCGCCTCGGCCTGCTCGTTGCGCCCGACCGAGAGCGTGAACCAAACGCTGTCCTTGAAGTTGTCCCGGCGATCCTTGCGCGGCTGGTCTCTGTGCGATTCCGTCGGGGCCGCATCGAGCAGCTCTTCCGGCGCCGTCTGGTCTTCGAGATGACGGCGCAGGAACGCGGCGGCGACATGCTCGGCATCGTGTTGGGACAAGAGTTTTTGTGCGAAGGCGCGTTCCTCGTCGCTGAGCGGCTCACTGAGGGCCGGGTCACTGAAAATACGCTCCCGGTCACGCGCCATAATTTCATGGGCGGATGGCGGATTGGCCCATGTCGCCTCTACGTTGGCACTGTGCAACAACCGCTCGGTCCGACGGCGCATATTGTGAGGCACGATCAACGCGCACACGCCCTTGCGGCCCGCACGCCCGGTTCGCCCACTTCGGTGGAGCAGGGATTCGCGGTTCTTCGGAAGGTCAGCGTGGATCACCAGTTCCAAATTCGGCAGATCCAGTCCGCGTGCCGCCACATCGGTGGCGATACACACCCGCGCGCGCCCATCGCGGAGCGCCTGCAAGGCATGGGTGCGCTCGTTCTGGCTGAGCTCACCCGACAACGCCACCGCCGAGAACCCGCGATTGGCAAAGCGGCTGGTCATCCGGTTGACGGTCGCACGCGTGCCGCAAAAGACGAGTGCATTCTTCGCATCGAAATAGCGCAACACATTGACGATGGCGTTTTCGGTGTCGTTGGGTGCGACCGTGAGGGCACGGTAGTCAATATCGACATGTTGGCTTTGCTCCGCCGATGTCGAGACCCGCACCGCATCGCGCTGGTAGCGCTTGGCGAGATTGGCGATGGTGCGCGGCACGGTGGCGGAGAACAACAATGTGCGCCGGTCTTTGGGCGCCGCATCGAGAATGAACTCGAGGTCGTCACGAAAGCCCAGATCGAGCATCTCGTCGGCTTCGTCGAGCACCACGGCCCTGAGCCCCGTCGTGTTGAACGAACCGCGCTCGATGTGATCGCGCAACCGTCCCGGCGTGCCGACCACGATGTGTGCACCGCGCTGCAGCGCCATGCGTTCGGCGCGCGCATCCATGCCGCCGACGCAGGAGGCGAAGGCCGCTCCCGTCGGCGCATAAAGCCATTCGAGTTCGCGGCGCACCTGCAGGGCCAGTTCGCGCGTCGGCGCGACCGCCAGAGCCAGGGGCGCGTCTGCACGGACAAAACGGTCCGCACCATCCAGCAGGGTCGGCGCCAGCGCCAGCCCAAAAGCCACGGTCTTGCCGGACCCCGTCTGCGCGGAAACCAGGGCGTCGGCGTTCTTGTTGTCGAGGGCCAGGATCGCGGTTTGCACCGGGGTCAACTCGGTGTAGCCCCGTTGGGTCAAAGCCTGCTGAAGCGGCGGAACAACGCCTTCGAATTCTGTCATGTTATCTCGATCAAAATGCCGGATGGGTGCGCTGTACTACGAACCATTCGTTTTGCAGACACATGTCGCCACGGTCAATTGCGCGACTGCCCCGTCAATTATTGGCTTCCTATATCATGCCCGCGCAAAAATCAGGCACGATCTCGGCTGCGCGTTCGTCGCTCTTCGGTGGAGGCGAGGGTCAGCCGAAAGACGGAGGGTCCGCCGCACAGCGGTGAAAACCGCCTTGGCAGGTTGACGCGCGCCGAGGCCGACCAGCCCCAACCGCCAGGTCTCCGCACGCCCTAGCAAAGCGCAAGCGGGCGGACACCTGCCAGCCGGCGAGGCTCTCGCTTCATTCCATGTCTGTCAGTATCGCCGCTCCCCGAAAAACCGCGCCGGGCTCAACAATATCGGTAAGCAGCTGTCCGAGCTCATGAGCTCGGGCAATTACATCGTCAATTTGTTTGATGGATTTGGCGGGATCATCTCTGCCGATAAATATCCCTTCGAGCGCAGATCTGAACGTCATGTCCGAAACAAACACTGCGGTCAAATGGGCCACTTCGGGGATCTGTGTCGCTATGACCTCAAAACTTCGAAGGTGTTCGGGAATAGGGAACGGCGGAAAAGCAAATTCCGCTGGGTCATCCGCGTCTTCAATCTCCGCTTTCACTTTTATCAGTTCAACGATAGCGGTTGTTATTTCCCCAGCAAGAACCGCCGCGCCGATTCTTTGGTCTCGAATTCGTTGCTGCCGTCGCCGCTGTTCCTCTGCTGCAACAGGCATGTTCGCAGCCGCATATACTCCGAGCACGGTCACCACGGCAGCTGGCACCGCTACAGCACCAGCCAGGTAGGTTTGATATCGGTAAATGACGTCCGAAGTTCGCGATTCAGGATCATCAAAGATCTCGAGAACTCCACCAACAACAAACACCAACAGGATTGCTCCGCCTATCAAGGCGAGCAGCAAGATGGCGGTTCCCGGTGCCAGCAGTGTTTCCTTCTTCATAGCTACACTCTTTCGATTGGTCCGTCCTACGGTCTGCAATTCGGTCCCGTTGTCCCGTCGAGGGGGGCCGATTGTGAAGCCTTAAGTGAGCTTAAGTGGGAGACGGAAACTCACTCGGCTTACCGAGGTATTGGCAACACCGGATTCAAGACCACCCTCCACGCGGAACGGCACCACCTTGATTCCACCTCCGGCCTTCTTCGCCTCGTTCTCTTCGGTTGTGACTGCAACATCAAAGTCCACGATCGTCGCATACCCCTCACGGTATCCCAGGTAGAGGAAGCCGGCAGCGGCAGTAGATTTCGAAGCATCGCTCGGATCCGTGGCTATTTCCGGTCGAGCAGTGGCGGCATTTTGGTCGGTGCCGGTTTGACTGCTCTCAAACTCATCGACCGCCTCTGCAATCTGCGAAAGCGTGTCTCTAACGAAGTCCTTCAGTGTGGTCATGTACGGCCTCGACATCTGCTAGCGCCAGATTTGTGAGGCGTCACATGACCCTCCCCATTGATAAACACGCAAGTAGTGTTTCACCCGCCCCTCAGGCTGTTGCGCGGTTGGGCGATCATCACCTCCCAATTGTTGCGCAAGCGGGCGAGTCTCCGAGCCCGAAAACGTGCAGGCATCGCCAGACCGTGCACACCGGTCCGCGCGGATACTGAGAAAGCCAATGCGGATCAGCGCTCGGCTACTTTGGGTGTTCGGGAAAATTTGGTGGAGCCGGACGGGATCGAACCGACGACCTCTACGTTGCGAACGTAGCGCTCTCCCAACTGAGCTACGGCCCCACCGATGCCGAAAACGGCGTGCGCGCGGCCCCCTGACGTCGAATGCGGGTCCCGCAGCGCGGCGGGAATATGGGTGCGGGCCGCCGTCCCTGTCAAGTCATCCGCACATGGGGTCATAACCGCCGCGTTACTGGACAGGCGCACGGGCGCTGGCTAGTCTCGCAGCCGCTATCACAACGCGTTTCTGACGCGCATTTTTCGCAGCTGCGGATCGAAAAACATGCTCGCCATCGCCAACCTCATCAGCACGGTCATCGGCCTCTATATGTGGGCCGTGATCATCTCGATCGTCCTGACCTGGCTTGTCCAGTTCAACGTGATCAACACGTCCAACCGCCTCGTCTATCAGATCGGCGACTTCCTCTACCGGATCACCGATCCGGCGCTGCGCCCGATCCGGCGGGTGATTCCATCGGTCGGCGGCATCGACCTGTCGCCCCTGATCGTCATCCTGATCCTCGGCTTCCTGCAGCAATTCATCCCCGGACTGCTGCTGCGTTAACCGCCCCCTCCCCGTGGACAACAGACCATGGGAAACCAACCCTGGGAAATCGATAAGGACTCCGTTCGCCTCCGGCTGCGTGTCACGCCACGCGCCCGACGCAACGCGATCATTGGCATTCTCGACACAGGCTCGGGACCCGTCCTCAAAGTCTCTGTGACCGCGCCACCCGCCGACGGCAAGGCCAATGCGGCTGTCCTCGCGCTTCTGGCCAAGGCGCTCGGCGTTCCGAAATCCACCCTGTCGGTGATCACCGGCGCCACCGGGCGCAACAAGCTGGTTCGCATTCCCGGCGATGGCCCGACTCTCATCTCCATGCTAGAGGCGTTGGTTGATAACGCCGATTGAAAGCGCCGGGCTCGCCGGCCGGGGAGAGCTGACAAAATGACCAATCCACACGCGGACAAGATCATCGACGGCAAGGGGTTTGCCGAGGCCCTGCGCGGGCGCATCGGCGAGAACGTCACCCGCATCAAGGACGCCCATGGCCTGACCCCGGGCCTGGCCGTGGTCCTGGTCGGGGACGATCCGGCGAGCCAGGTCTATGTGCGCAACAAGGGCAAGGCCGCGGCCGAAGCGGGCATCACCGCGACCGACCATCGCCTCGACGATTCCACCAGCCAGGCCGAGCTGCTGGCGCTGGTCGAGCAGCTCAACAACGACCCGGCGGTCCACGGCATTCTGGTGCAGCTGCCGGTCCCGAACCAGATCGACCCCAACGCCGTGATCGACGCCATCGCCCCCGGCAAGGACGTGGACGGCTTCCACGTGATCAACACCGGGCGTCTCGCGACCGGCCAGATGACGGGGCCCGATGCCGCAATGGTCCCGTGCACGCCGCTGGGCTGTCGCATGATGCTCGAGGACAGGCTGGGCGATCTGTCCGGGCTCGACGCGGTCGTGCTCGGCCGCTCGAACATCGTCGGCAAGCCTATGGCCGCGCTACTGACGCAGGCCAGCTGTACCGTCACGATTGCGCACTCGCGCACCAAGGATCTGGCCGATGTGTGCCGCCGGGCCGATATCCTGGTGGCCGCCGTTGGGCGACCGCAGATGGTTCAGGGAGACTGGATCAAACCCGGTGCCGCAGTGATCGACGTGGGCATCAATCGGATCGCCGCACCCACCGAGGACGATCCGAACAAGATGCGCCTCGTCGGCGATGTGGATTTCGAATCTGCGATCGAGGTCGCCGGCGCGATCACGCCGGTGCCCGGCGGGGTCGGCCCCATGACGATCGCCTGCCTGCTGGCCAATACGGTCACGGCAGCGTGCCGCCAAAACGGTATCGATCCGCCCGTCTGGTAGTTCCTAGGTCGGCAACCGGTAGCGGATGACGCCCTTTACGCGCGCAGGGTCGGCAACCGGTAGCGGATGACGCCCTTTACGCGCGCAGGGTCCTCAACCGGCTGGCCCTTGCGCAGCACCTGGATCGAACCGGCGCGGGCGAGGTGAATCGCCTGTTGCTTGACGGCCGACATATAGCGCCGCCAGAGATCGGGCGGATCGTTGGGTTTGCGCCGCGCATCTGCGACAGCGCGCGCCACGTCTTCGGGCGAGAGCGACCCGCCCGGCTTCGCCGCCGCGAGCTGTTCGAGGATCACCGCCGCGACCGGGTCGGTCGTGGGGAGCGCATCCCCGGTGTCGTTCGTGTCGTTGGTTTCGTTGGTTTCATTCGTATCGGTCATATCCCTGACTAGCACACCTCCGGCTCGCATGCAGGCCCGGTAACATGCAGGAGGGTGTGACTGGACGCGCCCGCATTCCGAACAGATAATCGGCGCTACATTTGAGGACTACAGGGGGAAACCATGGTCGGCAGTCTGGATGTGCTTTTTGCCGCAACCGCGCTGTTCGTGGGTGGCCACTTCATGCTGTCGAGCATGCCCGTCCGGTTGGCGTTGATCGAAAAGTTGGGGGAAACGCGGTTCCTCGCCTACTACTCGATTTTAATGGTCGCGGTGTTTGCCTGGATGGTGCTGGCGTTCATACGCGCGCCGATCGAACAACTCTGGAAAACGCCGGACGCTCTGCTCTGGCTCCCCGCATTCGCGATGCCGCTGGCGCTGTTCCTGATCGTCTGCGGCGTGACCACCCCGTCACCGACAATCGCCGGAAACAAACCCGACGAGCCTGGCCGCGATCTGACACGCGGCATCATCCGCATCACCCGGCACCCGTTCCTCAACGGCATGTCCCTGTGGGCCGCGGCGCATCTCGTCGTCAACGGCGACACACGCGCCATCATCCTGTTTGCCGGATTTCTGATCCTGAGCGTGGTCGGGATGTTCCGCATCGACAGGCGGCGCGAGTTCCTGTTTGGCGCGGACTGGGGCCCGATCATGCTGACCACCAGCCTCGTCCCCTTCGGCGCCATCCTGTCGAAGCGTACCAGCTTCGACTGGCCCGGGATCGGCTGGTGGCGTTTGTTGCTGACCGTCGCGATCTATCTGGGTCTCGTCTGGCTCCACCCCTTCGTGCTCGATGTGGCGGCCTGGCCGGGGCTCAGCTAGGGTTTCAAAAAGCAGAACACATAAGGGGAACACACCGATGTCGATCTATCGCACCAATGAAATTGAATACCAGCCCGACGACACCGCGCCGGCGCTGATGAAGACGTTCATCGGCGAGTTCATGAAGGTCGGCCTCGTCCGCTACGACGAAGGGGTCGCACCCCCGCCGCATTTTCACCCCAACGAGGAACAGTTCATCTACGTCCTCGAGGGCAAGCTGCGCATGGTGCTCGGCGACGAGACCACCACGATCGAGCCGGGCGACCTCGTGCATATCTCGCGCAACATGCGCCACGGTATTCTGCCGGTGGAGGGACATTGTCTCTTCTTCACCTGCAAGAGCCCGGCCGGCGACGGACGCCTGGCTCAGGATTACAACAAGGCCGACGACGCCGACGAGAAGATGGCCGAAATGGCGAAGATCGAGGGCTAGACCCGGTCGGGCGTCCCGCCCCTAGTCCCGCAGCGCCTTGGCGAGGCGCAGGCGCAAGGCCTGCAGCTTGATGAAGCCCTCGGCGTCACGCTGGTCATAGACCTCGTCATCCTCGAAGGTGACATGGTCGAGGGAATAGAGGCTGTTCGGCGATTTCCGGCCGACCACGACCACATTGCCCTTGTAGAGCTTTAGCCGGACCGTGCCGGAGACATGCTCCTGGCTCTTGTCGACCAGCGCCTGGATCATCTCGCGCTCCGGCGCGAACCAGAAGCCGTTGTAGACGAGTTTCGCGTAGCGCGGCATCAACTCGTCCTTGAGGTGCGTGGCCTCCCGGTCAAGGGTGAGCGATTCCATCGCCCTGTGCGCGACATGCATGACGGTGCCACCGGGCGTCTCGTAGACGCCGCGAGACTTCATGCCGACGAACCGGTTCTCGACCAGGTCGAGCCGGCCAATTCCGTTCGCGCCGCCGAGCTTGTTCAGTTTCGTGAGGAGCGTCGCGGGCGACATCTTCTCGCCGTCGATCGAGACGGGATCGCCGGCTTCGAAGCCGATCTCGATATAGGTCGGCGTGTCCGGCGCTGCTTCGGGTGAGACCGAACGTGAAAACAGATACTCCTCGGGCTCGTGCCAGGGATCCTCGAGGACCTTGCCCTCCGCCGAGATGTGCAGCAGGTTCGCATCCACGGAGAACGGCGCCTCGCCACGCTTGTCCTTGGCGATCGGAATCTGGTGCTTCTCGGCGAATTCAATCAACTTGGTCCGCGAGGTCAGGTCCCACTCCCGCCAGGGCGCGATCACCTTGATATCGGGGTCGAGTGCGTAATAGCCGAGTTCGAAGCGGACCTGGTCGTTGCCCTTGCCCGTCGCCCCATGGGACACGGCATCGGCACCTGTCTCATGGGCGATCTCGATCTGGCGCTTGGCGATCAGCGGGCGGGCGATCGAAGTGCCGAGCAGATACACACCCTCATACAGCGCGTTGGCCCGGAACATCGGGAACACGTAGTCGCGCACGAACTCTTCGCGCAGATCCTCGATGTAGATTTCCTTGACGCCGAACATCTCGGCCTTGGCCCGGGCCGGCTCAAGCTCCTCGCCCTGGCCCAGATCGGCGGTGAAGGTCACCACCTCACAGTCATAGGTCTCCACCAGCCATTTGAGAATGACCGAAGTATCGAGGCCACCCGAATAGGCGAGCACGACTTTTTTCACGTCATCTGACGCCATGTCTCTGATCCGTTTTGCTTCTGCGTAAATCGCGGCGGAGTATAGTCGCGCCCGTCCCTGTAGCAAGCACAGGTGCTGGCAATCACGGACGGATTTCTGAACTCAGATTGGCCAGATTATCCGCATGCCGGCCAGAGCCGCCGCGACCATGGCCAGCCCGGCCAACGCCAGCGGAACGCCGGTGCCGATTGCCAGCGTCGACATCACGACGCGCACGGCGCGACCGGTGCGGCTTGAGTGATGTGGTGTCAGAGAGGGCATACGCCAACGCCGTATGGTCGGCAAACCAATGACAGCAAGTGTCCCGCCAAAAATGGCGAGGGCCAGTCCCATTATAAAATCGTCGATCATGTCCCGTCGATCCCGCGTCAGTTGCGCTCACGGATCTTGGGTGTGGTGTCCTCTTCCCTTGCCCTGAAAGTAGTGGCGCGGGGCCAAACAGGCAAGAACACGAATGCGCGAGAGGAAAAACCTTTTTAATATCAGCCGGTTGCGGTGCGGCTCGGGCGCTCGCTTTCGGACTTGAGCTGTCCGCAGGCCGCCATGATGTCTTCGCCGCGCGGGGTGCGCACCGGCGACGGATAGCCCGCAGCGCGAACGATCTCGGCAAACGCCTCGATTCTTTCGTCTGTCGAGCGGTCATAGGGCGCGCCCGGCCACGGATTGAACGGGATCAAATTGACCTTCGACGGGATCCCCGCGATTACACGCACCAACTCGCGCGCATCGGCATCGCTGTCATTGACGCCACGCAGCATCACATACTCGAAGGTGATGCGTCGGGAGTTGCGCACGCCGGGATAGTCCCGGCATGCCGCCATGAGTTCCTCGATCGGATATTTGCGGTTGATCGGCACGATCTCGTCACGAAGGTCGTTGCGCGCCGCGTGCAGGGACACTGCCAAATTCACCCCAAGCTCGGTGCCGCACCGCTCGATCAGGGGCACGACGCCGGCGGTCGACAGGGTGATGCGGCGGCGCGAAATCGCGATCCCTGCATCGTCCATGGCGATCTTCAGGGCCGCCGATACATTGTCGAAATTGTAGAGCGGCTCGCCCATGCCCATCATGACGATGTTGCTGAGTTCGCGCTCGTAGATGGACGGCCGTTCCGCAGTCGGCCATTCGCCCAGATGATCACGCGCCAGCATGATCTGCCCGACAATCTCCGCCGGGCCGAGATTGCGCACCAGGCGCTGGGTGCCCGTATGACAGAACCGGCAATTCAGGGTGCAGCCGACCTGGCTCGATACGCACAAGGTGCCGCGGTCGGATTCCGGAATGTGCACGCACTCGACCTCGTTCCCGTCATCCAGGCGCAACAGCCATTTGTGGGTTCCGTCGTTCGAGGAAAGGTCTTGCGAAATCTGCGGTCGGGCGACGACATAGCGGTCGGCCAGCTTGGCGCGCAGGGTTTTCGACAGATTGGTCATCTGGTCGAACTCGGTGGCGCCGCGCCCGTAGATCCACTTGAACAGCTGATCGGCGCGAAACCGCGGCTCATCGAGGGTCTCAAGGGTCGCCGTCAGTTCAGCCCGATTCATCCCGATCAGGTTAATCGGGCCGTCGCCATCAGCCGCCGGGGCTGCGAATTGTTCGGATGTGATCGGCATGACGGTTCACATAGGCCCGACGGCGGGTGAACGCAACCGATTGCAACCACGGTTCTGAGCTAGATCAATGCAACTTCCGTCCGCAAGCCCAGACTGGGTGGCGTCGACACTCAGACCACAGACGCGAAGGCCGATCATGAATCACAAACACCGCAAGGTACTGCATTCCCTGTTTGCCCATCCGGTCAGCGCCAACATAGCGCCCCGGGCCGTCGAATCAGTTATCGAGGAACTGGGGGGAACAATTGAGCAGCGACACGGGGGCAGAATCGGATTTCGGCTGAACGAGCACTTCGCTGAATTTCACCACCCCCAACACACATTGGACCCCGCCGAGGTGCGGCGAATTTCGAAGTTCATCCGGGATGCCGGCGTCGACCCCGCGCGCGACTATCCGCTCTAGCGGCCACACGCCTTGTTGATGGCGGCGTATGCAGCGCTCGTTCCCTTCAGGGAATAGCTATCGGTGGTCGGGTTGTTCCGGCTGGACGTTCCCTTAACCGTCATGCGCGCGCCTTTGCGCAGTGCCGCGACGAGCGCCACATCATCGGCCTGTTTGTAAGCCCAGGCGCTCTCATCCTTGGTGAACAGGGACCAGGAATCCCCACCGATGCGCACCTCGACTTCGGATGCGTCCTTGAATGGGTAGCCAATATCGACCTGCACCACATCGAATTCTTTCTGGCCGGGCCGGTGCCAAACCAGGAAGAAAATCTCGCCGCGCCGCGACTGCAGGCTCGCGGTCTGCGGCTTCGAGACCATGTAGCAAAACTGGCTGTTTCCGGTACCGCGTGTGTAGGCGTCCCAGTCGCCATGCTGACCAATACGCTTGGCTTCCTGCGCATGTCCGGTGGACGGCGCCAGGAACGCCACTGTCAGCACAAGGGCCGCTGCCAAAAGGGAAAATCTGGTGATTGCGATCATGACTCGGCCAATACCAAGCTGCGCCGAGTCTTGCCAAGCCCCGAACCGATCAACGTCTTGTTATTGTTCGGCCTTTTCTCAGTTCCGGGGACGCCGAAGCACGGGGTTGCCATGCACATGCTCGGGCAACGCCTCGAGCGGGCCCCCCGGCGTCATCGGGCGCGGTGGATATCGGCCCAGGGTCAACACCCGGTCATACATCACGATCGCCGCCGCCACGCCGACATTGACGCAGAAGCGGGTGGGAATTTTCACCACATGGTCGCAGCGTTCGACGAGCGCCGGAGACAGGGATCCTCGTTCCGGGCCCAGCACGTAGGCGGCCTGGCGCGGGTGCCGAAAACTCGGCAAATCGGTGGAGTCCTCGATGAGTTCGATCCCGACCAGGTCGCAGCCGCGCGGGAGGCGAAAATCATCGAGCGTATCGAATTCATGCAGCGGCAGATGCTCGGGCGCATCCGAGGTATCCGATCGCCCGCCTTCACGCTTGGCGTAGACCGCGTCGATCGTGAAGACGAAGCTCGCGTCGAATGCGTGGGCGGTGCGCATGATCGCGCCCACATTCATCGGCTTCGAGATTCCCTCGACGCCAATTCCAAAATATCCACGCATTCTCGTGTCGCTCATCGGACCTTACTTGCATGGCCTCCGGGGCCGAGGCAACAAGAGGCATTGACCGACCGGTACAACCCGGTCCAAATCAATTGAGCGGGTCGCGAGGTCGGCGCGTTACAAAATTCAGCCACGTTCGGCGTCTCGTCAGGCAGGAGTACGAAATTGATGCGCGCAATCATCTGCAAGGACTGGGGCGACCCGGACACCCTCGAATTGGGCGAGCTGCCCGAACCGGCCCTCGGCCCCGGCCAGGTCCGCATCCGGATGCGCGCCGCCGGGGTGAACTTCGCGGATTGCGTCCTTGTGCGCGGACAATATCAGGAGAAGCCCGACCTGCCCTTCGCACCCGGCCTCGAGGGCGCGGGCGAGGTCATGGAAGTCGGCGACGGCGTCACCGATTTCAAACCCGGCGACCGGGTGATGGCCGTCGTGTCCGCTGGCGCATATGCCGAGCAGGCGGTTTGCGAAGCCACCACCGTATTTCACATCCCCGATGGCATGGACAACATGACGGCGGCGGCGTTTCCCGTCGCCTACGGCACGTCCCACCTGGCGCTGGTCCACCGGGCGAAGCTGAAAGCCGGCGAGACATTGCTCGTTCTGGGCGCCGGCGGCGGTGTCGGCCTGACGGCTATCGAGTGCGGCAAGGCGCTGGGCGCGACCGTCATCGCGGCAGCATCCACGGCGGAGAAGCTCGAACTGGCCCGTGCGCGCGGTGCTGATCATTTGATAAATTACGCCGAAGAGGATCTACGCGGCACATTGAAAAAGATCACCGACGGACAGGGCGTCGATGTCGTCTACGATCCGGTTGGTGGCGCGTTGGCGCAAACTGCGATGCGTTCGCTGGCCTGGTCCGGCCGATTGCTCGTGATCGGCTTCGCCAGCGGCGATGTGCCGGAGTTTCCATCAAACTACCTGCTGGTCAAAAACATCTCGATCGTCGGCGTCTATTGGGGCGCCTACCGGACACGTGAACCAGAGACCTTCCGGGACGGTTTCGCGGAGCTCGCCCAATGGTGGGCCGACGGGAAACTGAACCCTCATGTGTCTCAGGTGCTGCCGCTGGCCGACGTGGCCAAGGCCCTCGCCATGCTCGAAGGACGCCAGGCCACGGGTCGGCTGGTCATCGATATTGATGGCTGACGCACCGGCACGATTTAGACGGCGGAGACACCCATGACCGACCCCGTCTCAAACAACACCAACGCGCGCGATCGACGCGTACAATCCCAGTATGAATCCTACCCCTATCCCGAACGCAATCCGGACGACGAGAAAACCCGCCTGATTGCCGGCTCGCCCAGCAACCTGTTCGAGCTGAATCACTATGTGTTCGGCGGCGCGCGGGACCTGTCGAAGCCAATGAAGGCGCTGGTCGCCGGCGGCGGCACCGGCGACGCCGCGATCATGCTGGCCCAGCACATGCGCGATGCAGACGTGCCCGGCGAGGTCGTCCATCTCGACCTGAGCGGCCCCAGCCAAGCGGTGGCACAGGCGCGCGCCAAGATGCGTGGGCTGGACAATATCCGTTTCGTGACCGGCTCCCTGCTCGACGTCGCCAAAGTGGCACCCGGCCCATGGGACTACATCGATTGCTGCGGTGTGCTGCACCATCTCGAAGACCCCGACGCCGGGCTTACGGCGCTGGCCGGACAGCTCGCGCCCGATGGGGGTATCGGGGTCATGGTCTATGGCGAATATGGCCGCACCGGCGTCTATCACATGCAGGACATGCTGCGGACGATCGCCCCGGGCGGCGCGATACCAGACGATGAACGGGTCGCCATGGCCAAACGGCTGGCGGCGGATTTGCCCAACACATCATGGATCATGCGCAACGACCTGATCCGCGACCACGTCGGCGGCGGCGATCCGGGGATCTATGACCTGTTCCTGCATTCGCGCGACCGGGCCTACCGGGTGCCCGAAATCGCCGACTTCGTTACGCAGGCCAGCCTGCGCCTGACGGGCTTCATCGAGCCCTACCGTTATGATCCGGATTGGCTGGTCAGCGACCCGCGTATCCTGAAACACCTGCACGAACAGGATCAGATCACGCGGGCGAGCTTCGCAGAATCGTTCGCCGGGAATCTCAAGAAGCACATCTTCTACGCGGTGCGAGATGATAACCCCGTGGCCCTACCCAGCACCGCCGACCCACAGGTCACTCCCCACCTGCCGAACCTGAATGCCGAAGACATAGCCAAGGCCCTGCCGACCGGCGGCAAAATCACCGTCACGACCGATGGACTGAAAACCACCATGGCGGTGCCGACGCTGTCGCGGCCGATCGTGGCACTCTGCGATGGCAACAGGTCGCTGGCCGAGATTCACGCCGCCATCCGAGAGAAGCGCTCGGACCTCGACTACGACGCGTTCAAGCGCCAGTTCGATGAGCTTTACAAGGTCATGAACGCAATCAACCGCATGGTGCTGCGGCTCCCGGCCTGAGCCGGCGCTAGATGCTGTCGTTTGCCGGGGTGAAATCACCGTCGAGGCGGTAGAGCTGCTGCGGCCCGAACCCCCTGATCTCGTGCTCGCCAAAATCGCTTAGCCTGAACTCGTTCTGGATTTCGTCGTAGGTGCCCTGGCCGACGAGAATCTCCATCGGCTCGCACACTGCCTCGATCCGGGCGGCGAGATTCACGCCCGGCCCGAAGATGTCGTAGACATATTTCTGGACACCCACGACCGAGCCGATCACGGCCCCGGTGTTGATGCCGACGCGGCATTTCCACTCAAACTCGCTGTTCTCGTTTC
The DNA here is from genome assembly GCA_018667335.1 of Rhodospirillaceae bacterium. Classification (GTDB taxonomy): domain Bacteria; phylum Pseudomonadota; class Alphaproteobacteria; order UBA6615; family UBA6615; genus UBA8079. Next base: position 43,441 of record JABIVD010000016.1, on the reverse strand, counting down.
GGCGGTGGAGATATCGCACGAAACGCAGCGCCACACGGGCGATGTTGCGCGCGTGATCAGGATTCTGTTCCGGTAGCCCGGACACGGCGACATAGGCGTCACCAATCGTCTTGAGCCTCTCGCAACCGAACTGTTCAACGATCCGATCGAAGGACGTGAAGATATCGTTCAGCTCGGAGATAAGCTTGGTCGGTTCTTGCGAAACCGCCATTTGGGTAAAGCCGACAAAATCGAGCATGAGGACCGAGGCGCTATCGAAGCGTTGCGGCGTGGTGACCCCGAACTCCTTCCACTCCTCATAAACCTGCTGCGGCATGATGTTGAGCAGCAGTTTCTCGACCCGTTCTTTTTCCTTTTTCAGATCACGGTTCTGGCGCTCGATCATCTTCGAATAGGACTCGATCATGTATTCGAGTTCCTTGATCTTCGAAATATTCTGGCACTGAACCATAATTTCGCCGTGGCCGGCGCCAGCGGCCGGCACAAACTCGACGGCGAGTGAAATCGCACGCCGCTTCGGTTTGACCTCGACCTCGCATTTCCAGGTCTCGCCCTCTGCTATTTTCTGCGTCACGAGTTCCGCATCGAACTTCGGCAACACGTCTGCGAACGTAGAATCGCCGGCAACGATATCCGGGAACCATTCGCCGAACATCGCGTTGTGGAGCAACACGCCGAAGCCGTCATGATCCACGACCGCCAGTCCCACCCCAACGGAATCGAGCAGCATGGAGCGAAATTGCTCCATGTCCATTGAGATGTCCTGGGCGGCGTCCGTCACGAATCGTGCCGGGTGATGACGATGTCGGCGCGCGAATTGATCTCATGCATGATCTGTTCGATGTCCGCGCGCTCAAAGGCAAATTCCTCAAGCGTTTCGTGCAGCAGTTTTACCATTTCCTCGAATGAGGTTCGGTCAATATGCAGCCCCGAATGCACTTTTTGCAGCGCCTCGTCGGAATAGCTCGCCGGACCACCCATTAGGGATGAAATGAACTTTGTCTGATGATCGACCTGCGCGCGCATGTCGATATCGTCGAAGTACGGCCCGATGATGTCGGAGTCGACAGCCTTGTCGTAGAACGCAGACACGACCTTGCTGACGCTCGCAAAACCGCCGTACTTGTCGAACAAAGATCTGCTCATTGAACCCCCCAGGCGCCAATCTGCCAAAACAGGCTGATTTCTGCAATTCAGATATGTACACGAGATGCTGACGATCCCGAAGATTCTCGCGCGAACTATGTTCTTGCGCGGCGTCCGACTGCCAACACCATGCCCATTGTCGTCACGGCCAGACCGGCCCAGGCAAGCCCGCTCGGCACCTCTTCAAGAAGCGCAATTCCGAACAACACCGCCAGTGCGGGTGAACCCGCAAGCAGAACCGCCACCGTCGTTGCCGAGAGCGACTTTGTCGCCCGCGTGATCAGAATCACCACGATGAAACTGGCAATGATCCCCTGATAAAAGGTTTGCAGCGCCACCTCCTGCCACGGCGGAAAATTGTCGAACTGCAAGAGCCCCGACGGCAAGAACAACAGCCAGACCGGAATATAGATCGCCGAACTTATCGTCGGGACGGCGATGATGGCCTGCAGGATCGTGACGTTCCAGCGGCGCAGCGCCGTCATATAAAGGGCGAAACATACCGCCGCGCCGATCAGCAACAGATCACCAAGCCACTGCCCCGGCGCCGCATCGAGACTGAAGCTGTCGCCACCCACCATCGCACCCCCGACCACAATCAGGAGCATGCCGCCGATCTGTGACCGTGCCGGCAGTTCGCGCAGCCAGTAGTAACCGATGATCGCGGCGAAGATCGGCATCACCCCGTTCGTCAGGACACCCGCGTGAACCACCGGCGCCAACGCCATACCCCCGAAAGAGGTCAATGCGAAGGGAACGCCGACGCCAAAGGAAAGGACCGCGCCCTTCCATAAGGGCAGCCCCGCCAGACCCCGGGTCAGGAGCAACGGCAACACGATGATGGCGGCAACTCCGACCCGGATCGCCGTCACGTCGAATGGGGTTAGCGCGTTGAGCACGCCAAACCGCGATGCCACAATCCAGCCGCCCCAGATGAACGGCACCACAAGTCCGCAGCCCAACCCGACGGCAAAGCTGGGCAGTCTCGCGTTCATGGCTTCGACTTCGCCACAGCTGGTGACGCGACACCCGACAACAGGCCCGGACCGAGGGCGACCAGGATTCCTGCGGTGACAACGACCACGCCGATGATGCTGATGGTGGACGGGATTTCACCCAGGGCCGGAATCGCAATGAGCACGGCCACCGCCGGGGCCCCGGACATCATCGCAGCCTGACGCATGCCGCCCAGCATGCGCGCGGCGTGGGCAATCATGATCGACGCAAAAAACGCCGCGACGATGCCCTGGTAGACACCCTGCAACGCAATTTCCGGCCAGGGCGTCGCGGCAAGATTGCTCGGCAGGAAGAGAAGCCAGAGCGGCACATAGAGCGCCAGATTGACCCCGTTCACGATGATCAGAGACTGAAACGCGGTGATGCCCCAGCCACGCACCGTGGTCAGGAAGGTGGCGTTGCACGCCGCAGCACCGAGGAACAGCAGATGCCCGCGCCACTGCCCGGGCATCCCGTTGGCCAACGCATCCCAGCCTGTCGCCAGCACGCCGCCGACAATCATGACAATCCCGACCACGCGCCACCCGCCGAGACGATTCCCGAAAACGAACCAGGCGATCCCGGCCGCAATGACCGGCATGGCGCCGTTGGTCACGATCCCGCCATGGGCGACCGGGGCAAACGACATGCCACCAAAAAGGAAGAGCGCGAATGGCGCCCCTGAGGTTGCGGCGATGACCAGCACTTTCCAGATTTCGAGACGCGGCCAGCGCATCCGCAGGATGATCGGCAACGTGCATAGGCCCGCAATGCCGAAACGCAAGCCGGCCATATCGTAAACGGTGAGGCTCGAGGTGGCGCCAAACCGCGAGACCACCAGCATCCCTGCGAACAGCAGCATCACGACGAAGCCGGCGGCGACACCGATGACAGCATCACGATTCACAGCCTGGATTCTCCCAGCAAAAAGGCCCCATACGGCAGGTCATGCGGCATGGGGTCTCGCTGATTTCCAAACGCCCAAAACAAGTCGGCGTTCTCGGTGACTACTGGGTAACGATGGTGGCTTCGGACCGCTCGCGCACTTCATCGACCGTGACGTCCGGCGCGAGTTCCTGGATGTGCACACCGCCGTCGCCGATCCGGAATACGCCCAGTTCGGTGATGATGTCGTCGACCACCGCAGCACCCGTGAGCGGCAGGTTGCATTCCTTAAGCAGCTTGGCCGTGCCGTCCTTGGCGTTGTGATCCATCAGGATCACCACCCGCTTGACGCCAGCGACCAGATCCATCGCGCCGCCCATGCCTTTGACCATCTTGCCAGGGATCATCCAGTTGGCGAGATCACCATTCTCGGCCACCTGCAGCGCGCCGAGGATCGACATGTTGATGTGCCCACCGCGGATCATTGCGAAGGATTGCGCGCTGTCGAAGTACACAGATTTCGGCGTCTCGGTGATGGTTTGCTTGCCGGCGTTGATCAGATCGGCATCGACCTCGTTGTCAGTCGGGAACGGACCCATGCCGAGCATGCCGTTCTCCGACTGGAAATTCACATCCATGCCATCGGGAATGAAATTCGCCACCTTTGTCGGCATGCCAATGCCGAGGTTCACATAGAAGCCATCTTCGAGTTCCAACGCCGCGCGGGCGCACATTTCATCGCGTGTCCAAGCCATAATCCGTCTCCTTCATTCTGTCGTTCGTCTTCCGGTCCATCGTCGCTGCACGGGTCTTCCGGTCAGCCATCACTCACGGTCCGAAACTCGATGCGTTTCTCGAAATCCTGACCCTGGAAGATCCGATGGGTGTAGATGCTGGGCAGGTGAATGCCATCGGGATCAAGCTCACCCGGCTCGACCAACTCCTCCACCTCGACGACGCAGACCTTGCCTGCCGTCGCCATCGGCGCATTGAAGTTGCGCGCAGTCTTGCGGAACACAACGTTGCCCGCCGTATCGCCCTTCCAGGCCTTGATGATCGCCAGATCACCAGTCAGGCCACGTTCCATCAGATAGGTCTGACCGTCGAAATCCTTGGTTTCCTTGCCTTCGGCGATGAGCGTGCCGACACCCGTCTTGGTGTAGAAGGCCGGAATTCCGGCGCCCCCGGCGCGACAGCGCTCGGCCAGCGTGCCTTGCGGATTGAATTCGAGCTCCAGCTCGCCGGCGAGAAACTGCGCCTCGAAGGTTTTGTTCTCCCCCACATAGGACGAGATCATCTTCTTCACCTGTCGCGTCTGCAGCAGGAGCCCAAGACCGAATTCATCGACACCGGCATTGTTCGACGCAACGGTGAGATCCTTCACACCCGAATCCCGGATCGCCAGGATCATGTGCTCGGGAATACCGCACAGGCCAAACCCACCCGCGAGAATCGTCATTCCATCGTGGAGAAGTCCATCGAGTGCAGACTTCGCGTCCGCGTACACCTTCTTGCTCATCTGTCCGCCCTGAATTGTTTGTTCTGGTTTCGGGTCCAGCACCTGATCCGCTGCACCGCTGATAAACAACAGCCCATCGACCACTGTCAACGAGCCCAGCCTATCCCGATTATGCCCAACCGGGCGGTCCCTTCATAGTCCGCGAACACGGTTTCACAGAGCCGAATGCGCAGCCCAGCCACGCAGAAGCCGACTATCGAGGCGTCGCACCGCTGTTCTATTGTGATCGACCATGCCCAGCCGCCTCTCCACCATGTCCCCCACCGTCGTCGCAATTTCCCTGATGGTCGGGGCGATGGTTCTGTTCTCTATCGGCCACGGGCTCGTGCGGTTCGCCAGCACCGAGCTGCACCCGTTCCAGATCGGCTTCCTGCGTTCGACGTTCGGTTTGATATTCATGCTGCCCCTGATTCTTCGAGGGTGGGATTTCTCGGATCTGCGCGTCAAACGCCCGAAACTGCACCTCATTCGCGGCGCGCTGTCCGCCGTGAACACCCTGGCCTGGTTTACGGCCATCGCGATCATGCCCCTGGGCGAGGCCGTCGCACTCAACTTCACCTCACCCCTTTTCGCCACGATCCTGGCCGCAATTTTCCTCGGCGAGGTCGTGCGCGCCCGGCGCTGGACGGCAACCATCATCGGTTTCATCGGCGTGTTGATCGTCGTCCGGCCAGGTGTCGAGACCGTGCAACTCGGCGCGCTGCTCGCACTGGGTAGCGCCATGTCGATCGCAGTCAACGTGCTGTTGATCCGGGTCATGTCCCAGGAGGACAGCACCCGCGCGATCGTCCTGACTTTCAATCTCGCCATCACGTTCTTCACCTTCATCCCGGCGGTCGTGTTCTGGGTCTGGCCCAGCCCAATCATGATCGCGGTGACCTTTGCCATTGGTGTGACCACGACCGTGGCACATCTGATGCTGACGAAGGCGATGAGTCTCGCAGAGGCGTCGGCAATTGTTCCTCTCGAATTCATCCGGCTGCCGATGGCGGTCCTGATCGGGTTCATCTGGTTTTCGGAGATACTCGATGTCTGGACCCTCGTCGGGGCAACGATCATCGGCTGTTCAGCGGTCTATATCGCCCGCCGCGAGGCGCTCGCCGCCAAGCGCATCACTACGACCACCACGACATGACCGATACGAGGGCGCACATCTTCGGCTTGCCACGCACCGTCGTTGCCATCCTGGCAATGCTCGGGGGTTCCGCCTGTCTCGCCGCAAACCATGCGCTGGTGCGCGATGTCGCCGACGAGGTCGGGTCTTTCGAGACCTCAGCCCTGCGGTTTCTCTGGGCCGTGCCCTTGACCATCCCCTGGCTCCTGAGAAACCGTGGCCGTGTGCTGCACACACGTCGCCACGGCATGCATTTCCTGGCGGCGGTGATCACTGTCGTCTCGACCATTCTTCTGTTCAGTGGTCTCGCGCTGATGCCCCTCGCCTTCGTGATATCGCTGACATTCACCGCTCCGCTGTTCGCAACGTTGATGGCCATTTTCATGTTCGGGGAACGGGTCCGTATCGCGCGGTGGGCCGCCATCTTCGTCGGCTTCGCCGGCGTGCTGATCATCCTGCGTCCCGGAGTCGTCCCAGTCGAGGCCGCGGCCATCCTGCCGCTGGGTTATGCCTTCGTCTACGCGCTTTGGTTCCTCCTGATGAAGCGCCTCGGCAGCACCGAATCGACGGTCACCATCACCGTCTATCAGACTCTGTGGTCGGCCCTGCTACTCACCCTGATCGCATTGCCAGAATGGCAGTTGCCCAGTTGGGACGCGGCCTGGCGTTCCGCGGGCATGGGCGTGCTCGGCACCACAGCCATATTTCTGGTGGCCCGGGCCTTTGATCTGGCGGACGCATCACTGATCGCACCGTTTGACTATATCCGGCTGCCAATGATCGCCCTCATCGCGTTCATCGCCTTCGGCGAGATACCGGACATCTTCACGATTATCGGCGTTACCGTGATCATCGGTGCCACGCTTTATTCCGCCCGCCAGCAGACACCGCCGGACGGATAGCGGCGACTTGACTCCCGCCACCGGCGACCGGGTTAATAAGAAAAACACGCTAAGGGGAACATTCATGGATTTCGGCATATTCAATCTGATGAACCGCCGCCACCGCAGCCAGACGGTGCCACAGGTCATCGCCGAAACTGTCGAGCAGATCCAGGCAGCCGAGACCGCCGGTTTCGGCGTCTCCTGGTTTACCGAGCATCACTTCACCAACTATTCGATGGCGCCATCACCCCTGATGATGGCGGCGCATGTGGGGCCGCAGACATTGCGCATCAAAATGGGTACCGCGGTGGTCCTGCCGGCGCTGTATCAGCCTGCTCGCCTGATGGGCGACATCACCTTCGCCGACAACCTCACCGAGGGCCGGCTGATCCTCGGCCTCGGCAGCGGCTACCAGGCGTATGAGCTGAAGCGATTTGGAATCGATCTCGAGGAATCGAGTGCGGTCACCGACGAATGGCTCGACTTCCTGTCCCAGGGGTTGGGCCAGGAATCCTTCGAATTTCACGGCAAGCATATCGATATGCCCCAGACCTGGTTCACGGTCGATCCGATACAGAAGCCGCGACCGGAAATCTGGATTGCAGGCAACAGCCCCGCGTCCCAGCGGCGCGCCCTGATGGGCGACCACCCGATGTTCGTCACCGGCTTCGGCCGCGACGCCGACACGCTCGCGGGGATTCGCGCGCAGGTCGACGAGACCTGGCGAGACGCCGGCCGCGATCCCGAATCCATGCGGTTTGGATCCCTGCGCTACTGCTTCGTGACCGACGACAAGGCCGAGGCGCTGGCCTTTGCCGAGAACGCGCGATACCAGGTGCGGTTGTCTTCCTATCTGCGCCAGGGCCAGACCGTACTCGACGCACCATGGCTGCCCGAGGTGCCCTTCGAAGGTGAGATGTCGCCAGAGGATATCCTGGCCTGGAACCCGATCGGCGATCCGGAGACCGTCGCCGAAAGACTTGTCGAGGAAATCCAAAAGGTCCGGTCGAGCCATATCGCGCTCTATATGACCATCGGCGATACCGACCATGAGGCGGTCATGCGCTCAATCCGGCGGTTCGGCAGAGAGGTCATACCGTTGATCGAAAAAGCTGTCGGGCCGATCGGCGGAGGTGGCGAGCCGGTGACAACAGCCGCCGCACAATAGGACGCAAACCATGCGTATCGAGGCCAACGGGATCGGGTTCGTCTGTCAGATCGACGGCCCCACAAATGCTCCATGGCTGACCTTCTCGAACTCGCTCAACACAAACTACACCTTGTGGGATACTCAGGTGTCTGTGCTCTCGGACCGGTACCGCATCCTCCGATACAACACGCGCGGCCATGACGGGACCGACGCGCCACCAGGTCCCTGGAACCTGGAGGACCTCGCTTCAGACATCGTCGGGCTTTGGGACGCGCTGGGAATCGAACGCAGTCATTTCGTCGGCCTGTCGATCGGCGGCATGACCGGCCAGGCCCTCGCGCTCGGCTGGCCCGAGCGGATCAACGCCTATGCGCTCGCCGACACACGGGCGGACTTCACAGGCGAGTTCGCCGCGACGGTCCCGGCCCTGATCGATCGGGTCGCCCGCGAAGGCCTCGATCCCCTGATCAAGGGTATGCCGCTGCGCTGGTTCACCGAAGATGTCCGTGCAAACCGCCCCGAACTGGTGGACCAGGCACGGGCGCTGATCGCGGCCAACACGGTCGAGGGCTATATCGCCTGCGCCGACGCCATGACCCGCCTCGACTTTATGGACCGGCTGCACGAGATCGAACTGCGGACATTGCTGATCTGCGGCGCCCAGGATCTCGGCACACCGCCTGACGGCATGCGCGAAATGCACGCCCGGATGCCGAACGCCACCTATGTCGAGATCGATCCGGCGGGGCATCTGTCGAACCTCGAGAACCCCGCTGCATTTAATGCCGCGCTGGTGCCATTTCTTGAATCGTTCAATCAAGGCGATCAGGACGGCGCGGGGTGAACACAAAGGCGATCCGGCGCATCGCCGGACTCGCCCGACCCGCAGTGCTGGCCCATGCCGACTGGTCGGTAGATGCGCGCAAACGCTGGGTCGCCCGCGCAGCCCGTACGACGACGGGCGGCTATGTGGCCCTGGCCCCCGAACCCGTTAGCCAACTCGATGATTTCTTCGACCGCCTGTCGGCCGGCGCGGGCGCGGGCGAAACTGTGTTCGCCGGGTTCGATTTCCCGCTGGGTCTGCCGGAAGCCTATGCCGTGAAGGCAAATATCAACCATTTCATCCCAGCGCTGGCGCGTTTCGGCCGCGGTCACTGGGCGGATTTCTACACGCCCGCCATAAAGCCCGACGAGATTTCCATTCGCCGACCCTTCTATCCCGACAAGCCCGGAGGAACCCGGCACAAACAGCTTACGGACGGGCTTGGGGTGGCGGGAATCGACGATCTGCGCCGGGTGTGCGACCACCCAACCGACCTGCGGTTCGCGGCGAGCCCGCTGTTCTGGACCTTGGGCGGCCAGCAGGTGGGCAAGGCGGCAATCAGCGGCTGGCGCGACCTCATCACCCCTGCAATGCGCGCCAGAAGCGACCTGCATATCTGGCCGTTCGACGGCAATCTGGGTGTCCTGCTCGACCGGCCCGGTGTCATCGTGGCCGAGACCTACCCCGGAGAGGTTTACTCCCATCTGCAGCTCAGGATCGGCGCACCCAACAAATCCAAGCGCAATCAGGCCGACCGGCGTGACGATGCCGAACCCCTGCTAAAATGGGCCGCAGACAATGCGGTCGAACTGTCCGCCGCACTCGCGGCGGATATCCGCGACGGTTTCGGGCCGGGCGCGGATGGCGAGGACCGGTTCGACGCAACGGTCGGATTGTTCGGGATGCTCAATGTCGTGTACGGCCACCGTCCTCCGGGCGACCCACGTGATCGAATACAACGTGACATCGAAGGCTGGATTCTCGGGCTGGACCCGGATCGCCTACGGCCTCGGGGCGCATGAGCCCGCATTGAAGCCAACCAAACGCCACGGTAGAACCAACGCCCAATAAGAATCACACATCAGGGGAATTGAGATGGACGTCAACGGACTGGCAGCAGTAATCACGGGCGGCGGCTCGGGCATCGGCGCCGAAGTGGCCCGCCATTGTGCCAAGGCGGGCATGAAGGTCTCGCTGCTCGACGTCAACATGGACGGGGCACATGCCGTCGCCGACGAGATTGGCGGCACGGCCGTCGAATGCGACGTCACCAGCGCCGACAGCGGCGAGGCGGCCATCGCGGCCGCACGCGACGCCAACGGCGTGGGCCGGCTGCTGGTCAACTGCGCCGGCGTCGGCACGCCGGGCCGGATTGTCGGCCGCAACGGCCCCCTGCCGCTGGACGCGTTCAACGCCGTCATCCAGGTCAACCTGGTCGGCTCGTTCAACATGATGCGCCTGTTCGCCGCCGACCTTGGCGAGGCCGACAGCTTCGAAGACGGCGAGCGCGGCCTGATCGTCAGCACCGCCTCGGTCGCGGCCACCGAAGGCCAGATCGGCCAGGCCGCCTATGCCGCATCCAAGGGCGGCATCGTCTCGCTGACACTCGTGGCGGCGCGGGAATTCGCGTCGCGCGGCATACGCGTCAACACGATCGCACCGGGCCTGATCGACACGCCGATGATGGCCGGCCTGCCCGATGAGGCACGTGCAAGCCTGTCCGAGCAACCCGAATTTCCCAAGCGGCTTGGGCACGCCAGTGAGTACGCAAGCCTGGTCATGCATATGTGCGAGAACGTGCTGATCAACGGTACGGTGCTACGCCTCGACGGCGCGCTGCGCATGGCTGCGCGCTAGTCCATGTCTGGTGATCACCCAATGGACCCAAGGGTTGCAACGGCGCTGAGCCACTGGGCCCCGCGCTTCGTCGCCAACGGGGTGCCTCTGACGGACTTCCAGGAAGTCACCGCTTCCATCGGGAGCTGGGACGATTGGTGCGCGGCCTGGTCGGCGCGCGCCGCCATTCACGAGGCGATGGGCCGGCAGGCCCTCGACGACGGGTATGAGCTGAGCGCCGGCGAGCATCTGACCACCGCGGGGGTCTGCTACCACTTCGCCAAGTTCCTGTTCGTAAACGATCCCGACCAGATGCAATCGGCGCACATGAAAGCAGTCGAGTGCCGCCGTCTGGCCCTGCCGTTCCTGCGGCCGGCCGGTGACCGGGTGATGGTCCCCTATGAGGGCTCAATGCTGGCCGGCATCCTGCGCAAGCCAGCGGACATGGACCGACCACCGGTCGTGGTCATGGCGATGGGCCTCGATTCCTCGAAGGAGGAAATGGAATCCTATGAGAGCCTGTTCCTCGCGCGTGGCCTGGCGACCCTGACCTTTGACGGACCCGGGCAGGGCGAAGGCGAATATGAATTTGCGATCCGACACGACTACGAAGTGCCGGTCGGCGCGGTAATGGACTGGCTGGAGCTGCGCGATGATGTGGATGCGGGTCGGGCCGGACTCTGGGGGGTCAGCCTCGGCGGTTACTACGCCGCTCGCGCGGCTGCGTACGAGCATCGACTCAAGGCCTGCATCGCACTGTCCGGGCCATACAATTGGGGTGCGGTCTGGGACAATTTGCCGGACCTGACGCGGACCGCGTTTCGCGCACGAACCAAATCAACCTCAGACGAAGAGGCCCGCGACATGGCGCATCGGCTGTCTCTCGAAGGGGTGGCCGAGAAGATCGTCTGCCCGCTCTTCGTGCTGGCAGGGAAACTCGACCGACTGGTGCCCTATACCGACGCCGAGCGGCTGGCGTCCGAAGCCTCAGGGCCCGTCGAACTGCTGGTCGTCGAGGACGGCAACCACATCGCCAACAACCGGACCTATCGCTACCGTTTGCAGTCGGCCGATTGGATGGCGGATCAGTTGGGTTAGACGTGACAGGCGTCGCAGAGACCCTATACAGCGCCGTCCATGAACGCGGCGAGCTCCATGTCGAGTGTGGTCAGGCCGCCGGCGTCATGGGTCGATAAGGTCACCTCGACCCTGTTCCAGACATTGAACCATTCGGGGTGGTGATTCATCGCCTCGGCCTTGAGCGCGGCGCGGCTCATGAAGCCGAAAGCCGCGTTGAAGTCGACGAACTGAAACGTCTTGCTGATCGCGTCCCGGCCATCGACCAATGCCCATCCGTCGAGGGATGCCAGCGCCGTATCGCGGGCCGCGCCTTCAAGTTTCTCGGCCATCGCGGCCTCCTATAAATCCAGTGACTGTGCGCGCCAAACCTGACGGCGCTTGGCGTCAGGATCAAGTGACCCTATATGAGGGCGTCATGGCCGCCACCGGAAAATACGAATCATCACCAACCCTTGCCGAGCTTGAGGCGATCGCGGGCGAAGCCTTCGCGACGATCCCGCGCGCGCTGTCGCGGCATGTCGCGGATGTGGCGATCCATGTGGTTAATTTTCCCGACGACGAGACCATGGAGGCGATGGAACTCGAAAGCCCCTTCGACATTCTCGGCTTGTATGTCGGCGTCAGCCTCGACCAGAAGTCGCTTTCGGATACACCCGGCGACATCGACCGTATCTATCTCTATCGCCGGCCGCTGCTGGACTACTGGTGCGAGACGGACGAAAATCTCTACCACCTGATCCGTCATGTGCTGATCCATGAGATCGGGCATCACTTCGGATTCTCGGACGATGACATGGAACAGATCGAGGCCAACCCGGGCTAGAGCCCGAGATCGCTCAAGCGTTTCTTCAGTTCCGGCAAAAGCTCTTGCGTGAACCAGGGATTCTTCTTTTCCCACCCATTCGTCCGCCAACTGGGATGGGGCAGCGGCAAGACGCCCACCCCGTGGGTGCGCCAGTCGGCCACCGCATCTGTCATGGTCCGGTAGCCCGGCAAATAAGACCGGATCGCGTAGCTCCCCACATAAAGCGTGAGCCGAACTTCCCGCATCGCCGACAGGATGGGTGCATGCCAGAGAGGCGCGCATTCCGGACGCGGCGACGCATCACCGCCGCGCGGCAACCGACCGGGATAGCAGAAGCCCATTGGCATGATCGCCACCCGGGCTTCATCGTAGAAGACATCGCGGTCCATCCCGAGCCAGTCCCGCAACCGATCACCGGACGGATCATCGAACGACAAGCCGCTCGCATGCGCCCTGGTGCCGGGCGCCTGGCTGATGATCAGCAGGCGCGCCGACGCGCCCGCACGAACCAGCGGCAGCGGGCCGAGCGGCAGCCCGGCGCACGCCGTGCAGGCGCGCGCATCGGCCAGAACCACATCGAGAGATGTCTTAGTTTTGGGCAAGCGCCTGGAGCTCATTCACGAAGGCCGGCACAATCTCCGTCGCGGGGCCGTAGCGCCCCTCCTGGAAAAGGCTCGCGCCGAGTGATTCCTCGAGGTTGAGCTCGACCGTGTAGGCACCATGATTGCGCGCCTCCTCTACAAACCCGGCCGCCGGATAGACGTTGCCGGAGGTGCCGATCGAGACGAACAGGCCGCAGTTGGCGAGTGCCCCGCCGATCCGGTCCATCTCCAGCGGCATCTCGCCAAACCAGACAACGTGCGGCCTGAGTGTTCCGGTCACGCTACATTTGCCGCAGACCATCGCGGTCTCGATGTCGCCCACACCTTCTGTCAGGTCACCGCATGCATTGCAGCGGGTCTTCGCCAGCTCACCATGCATGTGGATGAGGTTGCGGCTGCCGCCACGCGCATGCAGATCATCGATATTCTGGGTCACGAGGAGAACGCCGCCCGGCCAGATGCCCTCGAGTGCGCCGAGCGCCGCGTGGGCCGCGTTGGGTTGAATTTCGGGATCGCCCATCTGGGCACGGCGCAAATTGTAGAAACCGAGAACCGCATCCGGGTTGGTTGCGAAAGCCTGCGGCGTCGCCACATCCTCGATCTTGTGCTTCGCCCATACTCCATCGGGATCACGAAACGTCTGCAGCCCTGATTCCTTCGAGATTCCAGCGCCTGTCAGGATGACGATCGGGTCGGAGGGAGAAATATGTTCGCGCAGGCGCATCGTTAGTTCCTGTTTATGTACGTCCGAGCGGATACTCGACTTCGCGAGTATAAACCGCACCGCCCCGTCCCAGAGCGGATGAATAGAGTGCGAATGCGTCGACGGGAAATGCCGGCACCCCAAACCCTCCATGATCGGCAAGGAAGTCTGCGATCCGCGCGGTCCGCGTGTCCCGGCAGCGCGCCAGAGTCACGTGGGGATGGAATTTTCGGCCCTCCGGCGCCATCCCTGCGCGCTGACAGGCGGTTTCGATCCTAGCCTGCAGATGCTCGAGCGCGGGGTCGCGTTCAACGCCAGCCCACAGGCTGCGGACCCGGCCTCGGGATTCGAAATGGCCGACATCTCGTAACACCAGCTCGAACGGTGGAGCATCGACCCGCATCAGAGCGGCATCGAGATCGGCGGCAGCCTCTTCATCCACCTCACCAATAAATCTCAGGGTGATATGAAGATTCTCACGCGGCACCCAGCGGGCACCCGGAATTTGGCCCCGCAATCCGGTCAGGCGTTCCCCCAGACCTTCAGGCAAACCAAGACCGACGAACAGGCGGATCATTCCGCGCCGTTCTCCGGCGGATCAAGGAAGAGGCTCAGGATGCCGGTATAGGTGTACAGACGGTCATTCGATATCTCGCCGTTGCCGAAGAAGCCGATCACCGGCACGTCGGCAAATGTTTCCCCGATCATGGTGAGCTCTTTCGAACCGGGGCCGAACTGGTGGGGGCCGCGTGCAACGCAGCTGTGATAGACCGCGCCGCGAATTTGATCTCCCGCGCGCCGCTTGAGATCGTCGAGCATGCGCTGCATATCCTCCACCGCACTGGCCGCGTCACGCCGCACGAACATCATGCGGTCACCGACCTCGAGCGCCTCCGCCACGGCGATCAGGCCCTGAGACACATCCATGCCCATCAGATTTCGGACCGTATAGTCCGCCTGGTCCGACCCCGATACGGGAATGGCCGCATGGACGTATCCGGCAACCCGGCGGAGATCACGGGCCAGCAACTCTCCGACATCTTCCTGGAGAATCTCAACCGCCGGACGCCCATCGAGTTCAGCGACCAGCTCGTCCTGCATCGCGGTGATCTCGTGCATCGGACCGATCGGCGAGCACCCCTGGGTCAGGCCCGTCGCGACGGGCACGGTTGGATCGAAGAGCAGGCCGGCCAAACCGGTTTCGTCGTCTGAAATCAGCGGATTCTGAGTGTCACCCGTGGCCAGTCCACCCACCAGATAGGCGCCTGTGGCTTGCGCAGCCTCCGGCACGGCATCGATCACACCAGGCGCATGGGGGTTGGCATGAACGATGGCGAATGCCCCGCCGTTCTGACTCCCTGCGCCAGACTGTGACTGCGTGCCGGAAAAGGAAGTGACAGCATCCTCCGGAAGGTCGAACGCCATCATGGCCATAGCAGGCGTATCGAAATACTCGATCCCGCCGGCACAGATCGCCGGGGCGACCGCGCCGCTCCATTCCGCCACGCCGGTCCGTTCCTTCAGAAATTCGAGAATCGCCGGCACGTCACCCGCCAGCGGATCGGTGACATAGAGCAGCCCGACCCCCCGCGCCTTCGCCGGAAATTCTGCAAGACAATGGACCACCAAATCCTGCCAGCCCGTCCATTCGGTGACAGGTCCTTCGGCGAGAACTCCGGCATGTGCGAACGGGAAGCTGTTCATCAAATCATCCTGCATCAAGCGCGCGCAGCACGAAGGGCAGCAGACGCATGACAATCCGGTCGACCCCGGCGGGGTTCGGGTGAATGCCATCGGGTTGGTTCAGGGAACGCTCCGCCGCGACACCTTCAAGGAAAAACGGATAGAAGACCACCGCATGCCGAGCCGCAAGCCGCGGGAAGAGAGCATCGAAGGCGTCGGCGTATTGGCGGCCGAGATTCGGCGGCGCAAGCATGCCGGTGAAGAGCACCGGAATATTTCGCTTACCGAGAGTTTTCAGGATCGCATCAAGATTGGCCTCGGTTTCCGCCGGGTCAATTCCCCGCAACCCATCATTTGCACCGAGCTCCAGAATTACAAGGTCGACCCGCTCAGGTAGCGACCAGTCGAGGCGCGCGAGGCCGCCGGCTGTGGTGTCACCCGAAACACCCGCGTTGACGACCTGCGCCGCGAGGCCGGCCGCCCGAAGGGCCACCTCGAGACGCACCGGGAAGGATTCCGCATCGTCGAGGCCATATCCTGCCGAAAGACTATCGCCGAAGGCGACGATCACCGGCTTGTCATCGGCCACCACGGGCAATACCGATAGGATCAGGACGAGCCCGATTGCCGCCGATACGGCACACAGGCGTTGTATCGCCCCGGCATTGATGATCCGAACCGCGCGGCCATATGTAGAAACCAGATAAGATGTCATCGGTCGAAGGCGAACCATAATGAAAGATCTACCCGGTACGGGCCCGGCCACACAGCGTGGTGTTGATGCGGCACCGATGATCGTGCTCGACGATGCCGAGCTTCATTTGGAGAGTGCGGGCGGCAAGGTCAACATCCTGCGTGGAATCGATTTGACGATCGCTGCGGGCGAGACCGTCGGCGTGGTTGGCCCGTCGGGGTCGGGGAAATCGACCATGATGATGGTCATCGCCGGCCTGGAGCAGCTGACCGGCGGCAACGTCGCGGTGGCAGGCCAGGATCTGGCGACACTCAACGAGGATGCACTTGCCCGTTTTCGCCGCGCCCGGGTGGGCATCGTCTTTCAGGCCTTTCATCTGATTCCGACGATGAGCGCATTGGAGAATGTCGCGGTCCCGCTCGAGTTCGCCGGAAACGCCGAAGCCTTCGACGTGGCACGCGCGAGCCTCGAGATGGTGGGGTTGGGACATCGCCTCGATCACTACCCGTCACAATTGT
Organism: Rhodospirillaceae bacterium; assembly: GCA_018667335.1. Classification (GTDB taxonomy): domain Bacteria; phylum Pseudomonadota; class Alphaproteobacteria; order UBA6615; family UBA6615; genus UBA8079. The sequence continues at coordinate 27,003 of JABIVD010000016.1, read as the reverse complement.
CCGGCGGAGAACAACAGCGTGTCGCCATCGCCCGCGCCTTCGCCCCACAACCAAAGCTGCTGCTGGCCGACGAACCCACGGGCAATCTCGATGGTGAGACCGGCGCCAGCATCATCGAGACATTGTTTGACCTGTCCGCGCAGCGGGAAACCACCCTGCTGCTGATCACCCATGATCCTGCCATCGCGGCGCGGTGTAGCCGGGTGGTCCATCTGTGCGATGGACAAATCTTCGATCACGACGTACCGGCGTGAATAACCCCGTCATCAATAACGGCGTCTCCTGGCCGCTGGCGGCTAAGCTGGCGCGCCGCGAACTGCGCGGGAGCCTGCGCAGCTTCCGGATCTTCCTCGCCTGTCTCGCACTCGGCGTGGCCGCGATCGCCGCCGTGGGGTCAACACGCGCGATGCTGGAGGAAAGCATCAGCACCGACGCGCGGGAAATACTCGGTGGCGACGTACTCGTCGATATCGTGCACCGCCCCGCGACCGGGGATGAACGCCGCGCGTTGCAGAACGCCGGCGTCCTGGCCGGCAGCGCCGAGATGCGCGCCATGGCCCGCACAGATGCCCGTTCGGGCAACGAATTTGCCACACAGTCCCTGATCGAGCTGAAAACCGTCGAACAGACATATCCGCTCTATGGAAACCTGGAGACCGAACCCGCGCTGACGCTTGCAGATATGCTCGATCAACGAGACGGATCATGGGGCGCCGCCGTCGCACCCGAACTGATCACCAAGCTGGGGATCACGATCGGGGATCGGCTGCGCATCGGTGAGACCAGCTTCGACGTGCGTGCGACCATTGTGCATGAGCCGGACCGGGTCGGTGGGTCGGGGCTGTTCTCACTCGGACCCAGGGTGCTGATCGCCGATGCCGCGCTGAGCGACACAGCCCTGGTCCAGCCGGGCAGTCTTATCCATTACAATTATCGGGTCCGCCTGCCCGAAACGACCACGCCGGCCGCCTTCATCGACAGCATCAATGCGGGATTTCCCGATGCCGGTTGGCGCGTCCGGACCCTCAACGAATCCTCGCCCCGGCTCAGCCGCCTGATTGGCAGGGTGACGCTATTCCTGTCCTTCGTTGGCCTGACGGCGCTGCTGATTGGCGGGGTTGGCGTGGCCAACGCGGTCCGGGCCTGGCTCGACGGCAAGACCGAAACCATCGCCACTCTCAAATGCATCGGCGCACCCCGCGCCCTCGTATTCCGGATTTACCTGCTGCAGGTGATGGTCCTTGCACTGGGCGGGATCGCCATCGGGCTCGTGCTGGGTGCCGCGCTACCGCTCCTGGCCGCCGACGCGCTCGCCAGCTTCGTTCCTGTTCGCGTATCAACAGGGCTGTTCCCCGTTCCACTTGCCATTGCCGCCCTGTTCGGATTGCTGACCGCGTTGGTCTTCTCGGTCTGGTCGGTCGCGCGGGCGGGTGAAATTCCGCCCGCCGGCCTGTTTCGCGCCCTCGTCTCACCGCCACGCGGTCTGCCGCATCCGACCTATATTCTCGCCACGGCTGTGTTGGCCGTCGCCCTGGCAGCGCTGGCGATCGCAACCGCATCCGACGCCGGCTTCGCCACATGGTTCGTCGTCGGCTCCATCGGCGCGATGATCGCGTTTCGCCTGGCCGCCGCAGGGATCGCCGCAACGGCCGCGCGCATCAAGCGCGTCCGGCGGCCCGCGGTCCGGCTCGCCCTGGCCGGCTTGCACCGACCGGGGGCCGCAACCGCGTCGGTTGTGCTGTCACTGGGTCTTGGCCTGTCGATGCTGATCACTGTCGCGACAATCGAGGGCAATTTGTCCCGACAGATTTCCGACGAGCTCCCCCAGGACGCGCCGGCATTCTTCTTCGTCGATATTCAGCCGCAACAGGTCGCACCGTTTCAGGCCCTGGTCGCGGATGTGCCCGGGGTCGACCGCAGCGAGCAGGTGCCCATGCTGCGCGGCCGGATCACCGCCATCGACGGCGTGCCCGCCGCCGAGGCGAACATCGCGCCCGACGCACGCTGGGTCCTGCGCGGGGACCGCGGCATCACCTGGGCAGCAGAGGCGCCGGCCCACAACCCCCTCATCAAGGGTGAATGGTGGCCGGCAGACTATCGCGGCGACATGCTGGTCAGCATCGATGCGCGGGTCGCGGACGGATTGGGCCTCGACATCGGCGACACCATCACCGTCAATGTCCTCGGACGCGCGTTCACCGCCACGATCGCCAATACGCGGCAGATCGACTGGCAGCGGCTCGCGATCAACTTCGTCATGGTGTTCTCTCCGGGGATCCTCGAATCCGCTCCACGCATGCATATCGCCATCGTCCACGCCGAGGCAGTGGCCGAGGACCCGCTGGAACGCAGCGTGACCGACAGATTTGCGAATATCACGTCGATCCGGGTGCGCGCCGCCATCGAGACCGTGGCCGCGCTGGTCGACAATGTCGGCGCGGCAGTGCGTCTCACCGCCATGATTACGCTGGTCTCGGGCACGCTCGTGCTGGCCGGCGCAATCGCCGCAGGTCGTCGCCGGCGGATCTATGACAGCGTGGTGCTCAAGGTGCTCGGCGCCACACGGCGTGACATCGTCACCGCCTATATCCTGGAGTATGGATTGTTGGGCCTCGTGACCGCCATCATCGCGGCGATCGTCGGCAGCATCACCAGCTGGGCCGTGGTCACATGGCTGCTCGGGATAGACTGGACGCCGGAGCCGGTTGCCGTCATCGTCACCGCCGTGATCGGGACCCTGATCACCGTCGGCGCAGGCCTTGTCGGCACGTGGCGGGCGATGGGCCAGTCGGCGGCACCTTGGCTGAGAAATGAATAGGGCTGAGAAATGAATAGGGCTGCGAGATGAATAGCGCATTCCCCAAAGAACAGGATTTGGCGTGAGCGAAGAACAGAACAAGTCGGACCCCTCATCGAGTACGGCGCCCGACGCACCATTCCAGAACGGACCGAATCCCACCCTGCACCCGCCCAAAGTGCACACCATGCGCATGGGCCACCTGCCGCTGACGATCTTCGTGACGATCGCCATTTCCGGCCTGTTTTCACTTGCCTTCGAGCTCGGCTCCGCACCGGCGGTCGCGGGTATCGGCCTGCTGGTCCTGCTCATCGCGTTTGCGGCGATCGCGCCAAAGGCGCCATCCGGGCAAAACACCGCCGGCACCCGGTTCACGGTGGCCCGGGTCGCAATGACATGCTTGCTGGGAGGGCTCGCTGTCCTGCCGGCCGGCAACCCACCCGACCCCCTGCTCTGGTCTGTCGCCTTGATGGGAGCCGCCGCCGCGGGTCTCGGCGCCGCCGACAGCTGGCTGGCACAGATCACGAATTCCGCCAGCGGCTTCAGCGAGAAACTGGGAACCATGGCCGGCGCGCTCCTGGTGCTGGCGCTGGCACTGCTCGTCTGGCGGCTCGGATTGGCAGGGGTCTGGGTGATCGCAGCCGGTGCGCTTGGCTTCGCCGAGGCCGCCCTGCTGGAAAGTCGCGAGACACCGCAACGCGGTCTCTGGCGGGTCTGGGCCGGCTTGGCGGTCCGCCTCGCGCTCGCCGCCGCGATCGCACCCATCGCGCCGCCGATCGCGGTCACGGGGCTGGCAATCCTGGCAACCGCGATTGCGATTGGCCTCATGGGGCATACCCTGGTTCAGCGTCGCGGATGAAGCCCGGCGTAACCTATTAAAATCAAAGCGTTAGGATGGGCATCATCACGGAAAATCCACCCGGCTAACGGTTGAATTGCGCCCCCGCACACCCCATATTCCTCGCAGCAAACATTTTCGTATGACAGGGAACCCTTGGGAGGGTCACGAAACCATGGCTAACCAATTTGAACGTGGGACGGTTGTTCAGGGCCGCGCCACTGCCGCCGCGCAGATCGATGAGGGCCTCCGGTCCTACATGCTTCGCGTCTACAACTACATGACGACCGGCCTCGCGCTGACGGGCATCATCGCCTATCTGGTGGCGAACACCCCGGCCGTGCTGAACCTTTTCTATCAAGCCGGCCCCCAGGGCCAGGTTAGCGCCACACCGCTGGCGTGGATCGCCATGCTGTCACCGCTGGCCTTCGTCATGGTGCTTTCGTTCGGCATTCAGCGGATGAAGGCGTCGACGGCGCAGCTTGTGTTCTGGCTGTTCGCCAGCGTGATGGGCCTGTCGCTCAGCCATATCTTCCTGCAGTTCACGGGCGCCAGCATCGCGCGGGTGTTCTTCATCACCGCCGCGACCTTCGCCGCGATGAGCCTGTACGGCTATACGACGAAGCGCGACCTCTCGGGGTTGGGCAATTTCCTCTTCATGGGCCTGATCGGCATCGTGATCGCGAGTGTCGTCAACATCTTCATCGGATCGACGATGATGCAGTTCGTTATCTCCGTGATTGGTGTGATCGTTTTTGTCGGCCTTACCGCCTACGACACCCAGAAGATCAAGGAGATGTACAACGAGTTGGACAGCTCCGAAGTCGCCGGGAAAAAAGCGATTATGGGTGCGCTTCGGCTGTATCTCGACTTCATCAACCTGTTCGTGATGCTGCTGCACCTGTTCGGCCAGCGCAACTAGAGCAGAGCATAAGTATCGACCACCAACGCCCGGGCTTTCGCCCGGGCGTTTTCTTTTGCGTCTAGCCGGGTCAGAATTCGGACAACAAACAAACGACGGGGGAAAATCATGGCCAGCCTGAAAGACAAGATCATCGTGCTCACCGGCGCCAGCAGGGGCATCGGTGCCGCCGCAGCACGAGAACTCGCTACCGACGGAGCCCATCTCGTGCTGTGCGCACGCAGCGCCGACGCCTGCGCAGAGACCAAGGCCGCGGTCGAAGCACTGGGTGCCACTGCGGAGGTCCATGGCTTCGAGGTTGCTGATTTCGATGCCGCCAAGTCCTTCGTCGACGGCGTGCTGGCCGACCATGGACGAATCGACATTCTGATCAACAACGCCGGCACCGGGCTGATGGGCTCGGTCGCGGATGTCAAACCGGACGCCTATCTGGAGGTCCTCAAAATCAACGTGATGGGACCGTACAACCTCATCTCCGCTGTGCTGCCATCGATGACCGCGCGCGACGATGGCATCATTATCAACATCACCAGCGCCCGTGCTTTCATCCCCGACCGCTTCTATGCCGCCTACTGCTCGTCGAAGGCCGCACTGCTGTCGATGACCCAGTGCCTGCACTACGATCTGGAAGACAGCAAGGTGAAGATCTTCGCCCTGTCACCCGGCTTCACACAGACCGACATGGTCAACGACATCTACGCCAACCCGGTTTTCCGTGCGGCCGCCCTCACACCCGACCAGGGCCAGCCGCCGGAGCGGCCCGCCAAGGTCCTCGCCTGGCTCGCACGCGAGGCGCCTGCCGATTTGGCCGGTGTCCACAACCAGGTGCAATTCAACGACCTCACCCGGCGTGCCGGGATCGAAATCGTTTGAATGCGGTAACCTTGTGTTCATGCAGACCTGTCTACCGTGTCGGCCCAACAAACCAACGTTAAGGATTCTGGCAGGCAATACCCGATGACCAACCGGCTCACATTCAGCGAACTGCTTGATCATCATCCTGGTCAGTCCGCGCGCGAACTGGCGGGCAAGGCGCTGCGTCAGGCCCGCGAGCTTATGGGCGCGGATGCGGGCGCCCTTTATCTTATGCGCCATGAAGAAGGCGCACAGTTGCTGGAATGCGCAGCAGCCCAGCCCGATACCACGCCCCGCGGCGAAGCGATTCCCCTGGAGCATCCGGCGATCGTTACCCAGGTCGCACGGACCGGCGAAACCCTGAAGTTCAACGATGCGGGAATCGAGGCAATCGGCATTCCGTTCGACCCGATTATCGACACCTGTCACGGCGTTACCGCCGGCGCCCTGATTGCCTTTGCCCTGTCCAATCATGCCGGTGAAATCGTGGGTGTCGTCACCCTTGCCAACGACGCCGGCGCCGGCCGCCGGTTTGCCGACGAACATCTGGGATTGCTGTCACGGTTCAACCATCTGGTCGGCGCCGCGCTTGAGCGCGCCGACATCCTCGAACAGATCGGCAATATCGACACCGACAAGCAGGAGCGAAACGAGCGACTGCGCGACCAGGCAGAGGAGTTGGCGCGCCTGGACGACGACGGGGACGAGGCGTTCCGAATGGCGGTATCACTCCTGGCACGGGCCGCGGAAATTTATGACGAGGGCAGTGGCAACCATGTCTTCCGGGTCAATGAATACAGCCACTTCCTTGCCGGCACGCTTGGCCGGGAGGCCGACTATTGTCGGGAACTGCGCTACTCAGCCCAACTCCATGATGTCGGTAAAATGGGCGTTGCGCCCTCGGTCTTGCGAAAGACCGGCCCGCTGACCGTGGACGAGCGGCGCGAAATGGACAACCACACGGTGTACGGCCAACGTATCCTGAGCCGTTCACCGCGGCTGGGCATGGCCGCCGACATCGCGCTCAACCATCATGAAAAATGGGACGGCACCGGCTACCCGTCGGGCAAGCGCGAAGATGAAATTCCGCTCTCCGCCCGGATCGTCCAAATGGCCGACATCTACGATGCACTGCGCTCGGAACGATCCTACAAGCCGGCTCTGGACCATGTGAGGGCGCGCGACATAATTCTGCTGGGCGATGAACGCATCGATTCCGCCGGACATTTCGATCCGACACTCATCGAAGCCTTCGCCGACACCCACCAGAAGTTCGACGACATCTTCCAGGCTTTCGTCGACTCTACGCCTGACCGGTAAAGCCTGACCGATCAGCCATACACCTCGGCGGTCGGCGACATGATCTTGCCGATCCTTTTTTTGACGACGCGCGGCTTGCGATAAATCGCCGAGCAGCGCAGCACGGGCTCGCCGTCGGCAACGACCGTCCCCTCGACGAAATTCATGGTGCGCGTGCTCCGCGCCAGCCGCGCATCGCATGTGACCCACTGACCCGGATATATCGGCGCGAGGAAATCCGCCTCCAGGTGGATCGTCGGCGTCAGCCCGACCACACCCATCTCGTACATCGCCGCCTGCGCCATCGCGACATCGACGAAGCTGGTCATCCAGCCTCCATGCACGACATCGCGCGGGTTGAGATGCCGGTGGTCGGCGCGAAACCCGAACACGGCCTTCGTCTTGCCGAGCTTCACGAACAGCGGGCCATTGCGCGTCGTGAACGGGCTGGTGAAGTCGAATGGCTCGAACCCCCGCGGGATCTTGATCGCCTGCTCAAGCCGATACTCCACATGATCGAGCCGGTCGGCACCCCAGAAGGTCTCGCCATCCAGAACCATGAAGGGCGCGCCAAACATGCCGTCGGCCAGCGCCCGGCCATAGGCATCGCGCAAAGCTTTCCGGGCACGTTTGTCATCGGCGGCGGCCCGGATCTCCTTCAGGGACACCGCCACACCGCGCGCCTTGCAGGCGCTCGCGAGTTGCTGCGCGGTGCGCACCTCTTTGCCCGTGCCGAAATAGCGATGGTCAACGGCGCGCGCGAATGTCTTGGCCAGGGCCGGGTCCTTGCGCTGCAGGCGCCAGAACACCAGGCGATGGAGCGTCGCACCATAAGGCGGCACCTCAGGCGGAAAGGAAACCGGCAGATCATTCATCTCGCACAGGCGCGGGAAGTCCTTGGAGTTGTGCGCAAACTTGGCCGGTTGATCGCGCGGTGAGGTCGCCTCGTGATGGCTCAAAATTTCCGGCAACGGCACGCAATTCCATTCGACCTCCCGACCCCAGCGCTCCCCGAGCGCATCGATCCGGTTCATCGCGATATACGAATAGGCGGATACAAAATCGAAGTAGAATTTGATTGGTGCTGACATGCTGTTCCCCGGGGAAATGAGTTCTTCGTTACGGCGCGGATGTCGCGCTCAACTGCTGTCGGATCGCGAATCATGGTCGACAATATAGTCGGATATTTCCGCCGCTGTCGCGGTCAGCCGGCCGGCCAGAAGCGTGACGCGCGCCGGATCAAACCGGGATGCGGGACCCGACACAGACAGCGCCACAATCGCACGGCCGATCGAGTTCATGATCGGTGCGGCAACACAAGTGAGTCCCGGGATCAACTCGCCTTCATCCACGGCATATCCCTGCACCCGGATGGCAGACAGCTCACGCAACAAGGCATCGACATTGGTAATCGTCCGGGCGGTGTGGGCATGCGGCGGGTGCTGGCAATAAATCTGGCGCATTTCGTCAGCCTCCAGCCAGGCCAATACCGCCTTGCCGACGCCCGTAGCATGCGCGTCGAAGCGCATGCCAATCGCGGTTGAGACGGGATGCCCCTCCGGTGGCTCGGTTTTATCGCAATACACCATCTGCCGGCCCTCGAGCGCCGCCAGATGCACAGTTTCACCCAGATCCCCGGCCAAAAGGCGAACAAAGGGCCGCGCATGATGGATGACGGTCTCGAGCTGGTTTTTTCGGCGCCCCAACACAAATGCCTTGTGACCGAGAGCATAGGTGCTGTCGGCCTGGTTCTTGTAGATCCAGCCCATGCGGGTCAGCACGGCGAGCATGCGAAAGACGGTCGCCCGGTTGAGGCCGGTTTCGCGCGCAACGACGGCCAGCGGGACCGGGTTTTCCGCCGCACCCACACATTCGAGGATCGCGAAACTGCGTTCCGCCGACTGGTTCTGGTAGCGGGGCTCCGGCATGTCAGCGGGATTGATCAGTCATCGCGAATGGCCTGCAACAGTGGCTCGCGCCGAACCAGCCACCAGCCATACTGTTCGGGCCATTCCGCAAATTCCGGATCCGCCCCGAGCGCATGCGCCATGTGGTGCGGCCAATGGGGATTGTAGAGAACCTCGCGGCCGACAGCGACGAGATCGGCAGCACCCGACGCGACCAGGTCTTCCGCAACATGCGCATCCAGCACCAGCCCGACGACCATGGTCGAAATTCCGGCTTCGTCGCGGATCCGCGAACCATAGGGTCCCCGGAAGCCCTGATCGCGCGGCCCGAGTGCCGCGGTCGCGAGACCGGCGATACCACCTGACGAGCAATCGACAACATCGACGCCGCGCGCCTTGAGCTCGCCTGCCAGGGCGACGGAATCATCAAGTTGCCAGCCCTCGCCGCCACCATCCGCATCGACGGCAGAGATGCGCACGAACAACGGTTTGTCGTCGGGCCAGACCGCGCGGACTTTTTCTGCCGTCTCCAGCGTGAAGCGCATCCGCCCGGCCAGATCACCGCCATACGCATCGGTGCGATGGTTCGAGAGCGGCGAGAGGAATGAGTGCGCGAGATAGCCATGGGCCGAATGGATTTCCAGCACCTCGAATCCGGCATCGGCCGCGTGCCCGACCGCGGTGGCGAAGTTTGCCTGAATGTCCAGGATCTCCGGCATCGAAAGCTCGGCGGGCATCAGCCAGCCATCCTTCACCGGTTCGGCGCTGGCGGCGACGACATCCCATGCGTTTTCACCACGATCCTTGTCGGTATCATCCATCGGCCCGTTGCCATGCCACGGTCGCTGCATGCTCGCCTTGCGTCCGGCATGTGCGATCTGAACCCCCGGCAGCGCGCCGTTCTGGCGCAGAAACGAAGTGACCGGCTTCAGGGCTGCCGCATGTTCGGCCGACCAGATGCCCAGATCACCATGAGTGATCCGGCCGCGCGGCTCGACCGCCGCCGCCTCGGTGAACACGGCCGCCGCGCCACCAAGCGCGAACTTTCCCAGATGCACGAGATGCCAGTCGCTCGCCAGTCCATCGGTCGCCGAATAGGTACACATCGGCGAAATCACGATCCGGTTTCGAAACCGGATGCCACGAATGTCGAGCGGCGAAAACAACGACGTGGATGAAGGCTTGGATGGGGACACGGAACTCTCCCTGGACAATCAAATTTCGGAAAACCAGCTGCGCACTGACCGCAGCGGCCCCGCAGATTCTAGTCTTTACCGCTGCCGAGGGCCTTTAGAAGCTTCAACAGCGTCGCGTCTCGGTCCGTGGTCAATTCACCAATCGTGCGGCCGTGCGCCTCGGCATCGACCCCGTCGATAATCTTCTGTTTCACCTCGTCGGTGAGCTGGGGGTCACCCAACGCCTCCCAGCGGCGCTCCTGGCTGGGTCCGAGGTTTTCGAGATAGCGCCGGATACCGCCGTCGCCGCCGCCCAGATGATAGGTCATGTGTGGGCCCATGAACGCCCAGCGCAAACCGGGGCCACCGGTGATCGCCTTGTCGATATCCTCGACCGAGGCATAACCCTCCGCGACCAGATAGACCGCCTCGCGGTAGAGCGCGGCCTGCAACCGGTTCACCAGGTGACCCGGAATCTCTGCGCGCAGGCGGATCGGCGTTTTGCCGATCGCGTCATAGAACGCCATTGCCTGATCGACGGCCCAGGTTTCGGTCAGCTTGCCACCGCCGACTTCGACCACGGGCATCAGATGGGGCGGGTTGAACGGATGACCGAGCACAATGCGGCCCGGATGGGCCGCCAGGTGTTGATACTCCGACACGGGCAATGCCGTCGAACTCGACGAAATCACAACATCTTCGGGAATGTCCCGGTCGATCTCCGCCATGAGCAGCGCCTTGATCTCGGCGTCTTCCGGGCCGCTTTCCTGAACAAACTGAACCCCGTCCAGTGCCTCGGTGATCCGGTCATAACAGGTGAGATTGTCCAGCGACGCACCGTCGGCCAGGCCCAGTTCGGTCATGATCGGCCAGGCGCGCGCGACGAGTGCGTTCACGTTCTCCGCATATCCGTCGAGCGGATCCCAGCAGCGGACCTTGAGCCCATGGGCAAGGAAGTATGCGGCCCAGGACGAGCCGATCGTGCCCGCGCCGATGACGCCGACTGTCGATATATCATTGTTTTTATTGTTCATTTTCTGTTCGCCGCCAATTATCTATGGTTAACACGATATTACCGCGTTTACTTCATGCAGAAAGCTACGATAATTCGTTCCAGGCGAGACGGAAACAACTCACACTTGCTGCTTGGAGGTAGGCTTGAACGAGCCCAACACCATGCCCGTGGGTCTTACCGGATTAAACCTTGGCAAGGCGCTTTCAATGAGCGCAATCCGGCGATTGAAGGTAAAAGCCGCTTTCCTGTTGGTGGGCGGGCTTTGCCTGTTGGCAGCTTTGGCTGTCTCCGCTCCCGCCGCCGCGCAACAATCCACCGTATCTCCAGCATGGATCGTCGTTCAGATCTCCGGTGAGGTTCTAGTCCGCCCCGCCAGCCAGGGCCAAACTGAAACGGCGTGGCAAACCCTGGAACAAGGGGCGCAGATCGTCCGGGCCAGCGAGATCGAGACGGGCCCAAACGGCCTCGCAAGGCTCTCACGCGGCGAAGATATCATTCGAATAATGCCGGCATGACGGGTGGCGGTGCCCCCGCATCCGGCAAATTCAATCATCACCCGCATTCGGGTGCTGCTGGGCAAGGCCTTCTTCGATGTAGACAAACGGCCCGGGCAGGATTTTGAAGTCCAGACACCTTATCTGGCAGCGATCGTCAAAGGGACTTCCTTCAGCGTCTCGGTAACCGACCAGCGGTCTCGCGTGAATGTCGCGGAAGGCCGCGTCGGCGTGACTGCGCTGGGTATTGGACAATCCGTGGTCGTCGGTCCGGGTCAATCGGCGCGAGTCACAACCCAGCCCGGCAGCGGCGTTTCGACGGAGACATTATCGCCGGGAGAATTTGAAAGCCAGACCCCGACAGACGGCGGCGCACCCGCCGAAGGCACGCCGGGTGGAGACGGAGAGCAGCGCGGTGAAGGCCGTGGCGCATCAGAGGGAGGCGACCAAGCCAAGGCAGATAATCCGGGCCGCGGCGGCGAGAATTCCCAGGAGCGCAGCCAGAGAAGCGATAAACCTCAGAATGCAGGCGCGCGCGGTGGTGGCAAGCCGGTCGTGATCTCAAAAACACTTGGCAGCGCAAATCTCAACGCATCGTCAGCGACCCGCGGGCTGATCGGCAGCGCGCGGGACAAATTAAACCCAAGCCTGACAGGAGATACCGGCGGCGCAGGCTCCGCAGGCGTATTCAGTACAACCCTTGAGTCCACCAACGCGACCACCAATGCCACGAGCAATGGCAATTCAAACGGGAACGGAAACGGGAACGGGAACGGCAACGGAAACGGCAACGGAAACGGAAACGGCAACGGAAACGGCAACGGAAACGGGAACGGAAACGGAAACGGGAACGGAAATGGCAATGGAAACGGGAACGGGAACGGAAATGGGAATTAGCCCCTCCGTCCCGGGCACGACCGGTTGACCGGGGAAGCCGCACAGTTCCTCCGTCGATTTGGCGTGCCTGCGATCATCTTTCTGATCGTCGCCGCCATATTTCTCGGACGGGGATTCGAATTTGTCGAAAACCCGCTGATCGATTTGCGCCTCAGCAGCCAGACGCGTGCGGTGAACACGGATATCGTGGTGGTCACGATCGACCCCAAGAGTCTCGCCGCGATGGGCGCATGGCCCTGGCCGCGTGCGCGCCACGCGGACGTCATCGAACGACTACATCAACTCGGCGCCGATCTTGTCGCGATCGATATCGATCTCAGTTCCGCCGGAGATCCCGTCGACGACGCGGCCTTGGCCGAGACTCTCATGCGCTATCGCGAGAACACAATTTTGGCCGCGTTTACACAGCGGCAGAATTTTTCCTCCCATCCACCGACGAAACTACTCAGCCAACCGCTGGAAATGTTCCGCACCTCAAGCAATGTCGCCGCCATCGTGTTGCGACCCGACGCAGACGGGCGAGTACGCCGCATGCCCTTATTTGAAGATACGGGTCGGTCGTTCGTGCCGACGTTCTCGACGGCATTGGCCTCCGGCGCAAACGCACAACCAGCGCTTTTCTATATCGACCTGAGCTTCGATCCGGCCACGATTCCGATGCTGTCCTATATCGACGTTCTGAACGGCGAGGTGGCACCGGAGAAGGTGCGAGGTCGTCATGTCGTGATCGGCGTGACATCCAGCCAATTGGGCACCCATGTCCCCGTGTCGCGCTACAGGGCTTTGCCGGCAACTCTCACGCATGTGCTCGCAGCGCAGTCCCTGCTCCAAGACCGTGCACTCGTCAGACCGACGGGTCTGTTTACCCTGATCGTCACTGCCATTCTGGTTTTCGGCCTCTGGCGCCTGACACGACGCAGACCAAACATCACACAATCCGCTTTGCTGTGTGGTGGTGCTGTAGCCGGATCATTTGCCGCGTCCTTCGCGGTATATTCGCTGTCACCCATCCTGCTTGATACCGCCCCATGGATGCTCGCGGCGTTCCTGGTTTTCCTCGCCAGCACCGCCGAGCAACTTCAAAGCCAGCGGCAGCGCATCTTCACCCTCGCACGCGAACAGCGAACCTCTTCACGGTTCATGCAACTCGTCTTCAACACGATCGGTGAAGCAATCCTGACGGTCGACGCCGACGGGAGAATCCGCTCCGCAAACGCCGCCGCCCTGCGTATGTTCGGACAATCGCGCAAAGCGATGATCGGCCAGGATGTTACCGATTACTTCCCGGGCCTCCTCAATGACCGGTCGGTTGGCGAGAGCTTCGCCCAAGAATTGGTCGCAGCCGATGAACCTATGCGGCGCGTGGCGAGACGGTTGGACGGCACAACATTTCCAGCCGACGTTACGACCCGCGAAGTCTCGACCGGGCAGGACAGTTTTGTGATCACCGTCGAAGATTTGTCGGAGTATGTCGAAGCCGAGAACCAGCGGGATACGATCCAGCGACAACTTCTGGATGCGATGGAGAGCTTCGGCGAGGCGTTCGCCATGTTCGACGCAAACGACCGGCTGACCATCTGCAACACGGCCTTCCGCCGACTGCATGCCGAGAACCGCAAGGTTTGCGAACCCGGGACGCCGTTCGAACAGATTCTTGGAGCGGCGGTCAAATCCGGACTGTTCGACATATCCGCGGAACAACAGAAAGAATGGTGCTCCCGCCGGCGTGAACTAAAACCCAGCACGGCCAGCAAACTCGCGCGCACCGTCGCTGTCCGCGACAATCGCTGGCTTCGAATAGTGGACCAGAGAACTTCCGAAGATGGATTCATTACGGTCCTGTTTGATGTGACCGACGCCAAACGGCACGAACAGTCCCTCGCCCAAGCGAAGGAATTTGCGGAATTGGCCAACCTCGCAAAGTCAGAGTTCCTCGCCAATATGAGCCACGAACTGCGGACACCGCTCAATGCCGTTATCGGGTTCTCCGAAATGATGCTGGAGGAAATTCGTGGCCCCGTCGGTAATCCGGAGTATGTCGGTGACGTTCGTGCGATACACGAAAGCGCACATCATCTGCTTGGGATCATTAACGATATTCTCGATCTCTCGCAGATCGAGGCGGGTACGCTGGTCCTGCACGAGCAGGAAACGGACATTCGTGAAATGCTCACATCGGTTTGCCAACTACTCGAGTCGCATGCCAAATCGGTCGAGTTGGAGCTGAACCTCAACGTCGCGGAAAACCTTCCGACACTTTGGCTCGACTCGCGTATCGCCAAGCAGGTCTTCATCAACTTGCTCTCCAACGCTGTCAAATTTTCGCACACGGGGGATTCGGTTTCGATCAACGCCATCTACCTTCCAACCGGCGAGGTAGAGATTACCGTGGCCGATACCGGTGTTGGAATTGACCAGGAGCATCTCAAGACTGCGTTCGAGCCCTTCGGCCAGATTGAAAACGCGCTAACCCGAAGTCATGAAGGGGTCGGCCTGGGACTGCCCTTGTCGCAAATGTTTTGCGATGCGCTAGGGGTGCAACTGCTGTTCGAAAGCACTCCGAATCTCGGGACGGTCGTCACTGTTCGTTTTCCGCCAAGTCGCATACACGGGTTCCGCGAGGCGGGCGAATAACTGAACACGGCGCGCCTCTACATCTGAACGTTTTCGAGGTTTTCTTTTTCTGGCCCTATCGCTGCGCACCGCGGTCGGACTGTTTGCGGTCGGCGTCGCACCCCTGATCCTGTTTCAGACCGACAATTACCACCACCACACCGTGGATGCGGTGATATGGCGGCGCAAGCACAAGTCTTCGCCAGCAAAGATGGTGCCCTCATGATTGGTCATCTAATGCGGGCCTGATAACGTCCTACAATTACGCCAAACAGGGAAACACCATGACCACATATCTCACAGCTTCGCTGACCATCACCGACCCGTCCTGGATGGCGGCTTACGGACCCGCCGTTCACGAACTCGTCGCCAAACATGGCGGACGTTATATCGCCCAGACGCCCGAAGTGACGAAGCTGGAAGGCGACGCCGACGCACCGTCCGCCGCGGTCATCATCGAGTTCCCGGACCGGGCTTCAGCCGAGGCCTGGTACAATGATGCCGAGTATCAGCCGTGGCTTGCATCCCGGAATTCAGGTTCCAACGGCCCGGTGCTGATGTTCGACGGCCTCTAGGCCGCCGAAAAACAACGTCAACCGCCGCATCAACCGCCGCATCAACCGCCGACGGGTGTGCCGGCGATCCCGCTGCGCAGGTCCTTGCAGGTGAAGAAGTGGCAATCCTCGTCCGGCGAGATCGTCACGCTGTGCACGGTATCGGACGGGATATAAATCAGCTGGCCTGGGCCAACATCTGATTCCTGCCCGTCCACCGTCGCATGCAGCTTGCCCCGCAAGATGTAAATCCATTGCTCGTTGGGATGGGTATGGGGCGCTGACGTCTGTCCAGCGGGCAATGTCATGATGCCGACCTGAGTCAGCTCACCCTCGACCACGGGCCCGAAGGTCGCGGCATAACCCGGACCGGCTTCCAGCCCCTGTAACTTGTCAACGTCGAACACATACGTACCATCACCGGCCTTGTAGGCACCCTCGGTCTTGGTTTCTGCATTTGCCATGATTGATCCTCCCTAGGTTTTTTCAATTCGGCGAAGGTGTTTCGATCACCGCGCCAGTTGTTTCTCAGCGCCTCCACATTAGCGTCAGAGCTAAGCCAGAACCACTCTCGGCAGCGGTGAAAACACGAATGGCAGCAACCGCGCCCCAACATTCCGAAACCACCTTGAATTTTGCATCGAATTTCCGTCGATTTTACGTGGACGAAACAACCGAACAATCTGCGTTTTTCGATCAAACACAGGATCATGTTTATCCAATGTCGCTTGGCGATCAGGACACTTGGAATCTACCCTTCGCTTCGATTATTCCCGAGTTCGGGCCCAGCCAATCGACCCGGAGGTCTCCATGAACATCCTCGCACTGACCTCTCAAAAAGGCGGCTCCGGCAAGACAACGCTCGCCGGACACCTTGCCGTCGCAGCCGAGGCCGCCGGCGCCGGCCCCGTCGCGGTGATCGACACCGACCCGCAAGGTAGCCTGACCGACTGGTGGAACGAGCGGCAGGCATCAACGCCAGCGTTCCTGCACGCCTCGGTCGCTACTTTGGACACAGACCTGGCGCGGGCGCACGACCTCGGCTTCAAGCTGGTGATCATCGATACCCCGCCGGCAATCACCGATATGATCGAACAGGTGATCGCACTGTCCGACCTCATCGCGATTCCGACCCGGCCAAGCCCGCACGATCTCCGAGCCGCCGGCACCACCATCGCCATGGTGGAAGCGTTGGGCAAGCCGCTCGTCTTCATCGTCAACGCGGCCAACCCACGCGCCCGGATCACGGGCGAAGCCGCCATCGTCCTGTCGCAGCACGGCACCGTCGCGCCAATCATGATCCATCAAAGGACCGATTTTGCGGCCAGCATGATCGACGGCCGCACCGTGATGGAATTGCCACGCGCCGGGAAGTCTGCCGAGGAGATTGTGAACCTGTGGCGCTATATCGACAGCCGGCTGGCACAGCGCAGCGCTCCGACGATGATTCCCGACAACTTTGCACGACTTGCGCCGGGGCGGTCCAACGGCGAAACACGCTGGAACGGCATATCATGAGCGAAGGTTTTCTGGCGCGAAAAGGCGCAGCGGCACCCGCCGCGGCGCATCCCGGAGGCGCAGCACGGTTCCATGCGCGCCGGACAATCGTGCTCCCGACAATCAATCTGCATGCGTCAGCAAGCCAAACCGAGACACCAATGGTCCGGGGCCCGGCACAGGCGCCATGCGCTGCGCGCCTGACGGGAGCGGCCACGGCAGAAAAAAGGAAATTCACATTCCGGATCGACCCGGCGCGGCATGCCGATTTCTGCCGGGCCGCAGAGACCCGAAATGTCAGCCGGCAACGCCTGTTGACGGAAGCGCTCGACGAACTTCTCAAGCGCCTCGGTCACCGGACAGATCAGACTGGGTCGGGGGTTCCCCGGGCGCTTCAAACCAAATGCCGCCCAAGCGGCGTGGCTCCCTCGCTACCCGGCAGCGGCATGGTCCTGCCGCCTCCCTTGTGAAACCCACGTGGACACGAGGAGCCGATGATGACCGATCCTGATCCGATCGCACCGTCCAACGAACGCAAACACTGCAGGCCTGCACCGGCGGCATCGCTGACACGCGTCTCGATCCGCGGCGCGACGCAGCCGCGCCCGCCTGACGAACGTGAGGAAGTGGTTCACGTCTACGGCACTTCGCCGGTTATCGAAGCCCAGGCGGCGGTGATAGCGGACAACTCCAATCCATCGCTGCGTCGGGTGTTCCCTGCTGCCAACACGCGTGCGCCAACCCATGCCTCTCGGGACTCCGCCCCGCGCTGTATCGGACAGGACAGCGACATCGCACCTTCCGCAATTATCGATCTGTGGGAACATCTGGCGGCCGACCGGTTGCGGCCAGACATCTCCGATTTCGACCCCATCACCATTGCCGGGCATTGGCCGAACAGCCTTCTGCTTCGCGTATCCGAACGTGGCCGCCGTCCCGGCCTGGAGGTCGCACATATGTTCGCGCCGCCTGCCGGTGGTCTCACATCCGCGATCCCGATCGACGCCATGACCGTCGACTGGATCGTCGGACTCGGTCGTGAAGTGGTCATCACCGGGGGCCCCGTTCACGAAACCGACGCCGTCCCCACGAGCAGTGGCTCCACCAGTTGCGGAGTGATCGCGTTGCCCTTTGGCGCAGAGACATCCGTCGATCATGTTCTTTGCCATTTATACCGGATCGACGAAGGGGTTCTCGAGGGCGAAACCGACCCGGAACTCAGCCATCCACCGCGCGACCGAACCGGGATCAAACGCCTGTTTGGACGGTAAGCAGCCGGCACCCATCGGTGCGACCATTTTCTTTCTCAGGCACGGCAGCCTGTCCGTGCTATGACGCGTTTATGAACCGTGCAGCACTCCTCATCATCGCGAGCCTGACCGGGCTTGGCGCCGCCTACACAATCTATTTGAGCGTGACCGGCGATGCCGGCCTCACCGCATGGCGGGCCGCGCGGGCCACCGTGGCAGTGCTCGTGATCGGCGCCACCGTAGTCACATGGCGGCAGCTTATTCGGCCGAGCCATGACCAGGCACGAATTCTGAAACGCGCCGCCCTCGTCGCGCTGATTGTTGGCGTGATTGGATTGGCCGCAAACGCGTTCGTCAGCGGCCGCACGAATACGCCCGACGGCCCGGTATTCGTCTTGTCTCTATTGTTGATTTTGCAGGCGTTCCTGACCATCGGCCACGCCTCTCGCCAGACCTGATACCGCGCCATGTCGGCCGCCGAATCGCGCATCAACGGAAACCTCCGCGGCATCTTCTGGATGGCGATGACGGGCATCCTGTTTGTGATGGTCACCGGGATTGTGCGCCATCTGGGAACAGACATGAACGCAGTCCAGGCTGCCTTCATCCGCTACTTCTTCGGTCTGCTTTTGTTGGCACCGGTGTTTTTCAAAGTCGGCAACTTCGTCCGTGAGCGCAGAATCATGGGTCTGCACGCCGTCCGCGGCTTCATCCACGGATTGGGCGTGATGCTCTGGTTTTTCGCGATGGCGAAGATCCCGATCGCAGAAGTGACCGCATTGGGGTTTACGGCCCCGATCTTCACCACCCTCGGGGCCGCGCTCTTTCTTGGTGAAAGGTTGTATCTGTATCGGATCGGTGCTGTTTTGATCGGCTTCGGCGGCGCGATTATCGTCCTGCAGCCGGGCTTCCAGGCGATCAGCATCGGATCGATCGCACAGCTGGTGGCCTCGCCTTTGTTCGCCTGTTCAATGCTGATCGCGAAACGCCTGACCCGGACGGAATCAAGCACGGCGATCGTCGCCTATCTCTCGATTTTCGTAACCCTCACCCTGCTGCCGCCGGCGCTCCTGGTCTGGCGCACACCCACGTTGGTGGAATTGGCATGGTTGTTCGCGACGGCCGTCTGCGCCACGGCGGGACACGTCACGCTGACCCAGGCATTTCGTTCGGCCGACATCACGGTCACCCAACCGATTCAGTTCCTACAGCTCGTCTGGGCGACGATTCTGGGCCTGACCCTGTTTGGTGAACAGCCGGAAATCTGGACATGGATCGGCGGCGGCGTAATCGTCGCCAGTGCGACCTATATCGCGCGGCGGGAGAGCCGCGCACAGCGGCCAAAAGCGTCTTAGCGAAACACCACCGACGCCGCGGCCAGCACCAGCATGCCAATGGCACCGAGCCCGACGACGGAGAGCACGGCAGCGAGCATCAGCCGGTTTGAGGTCGGACGCTGTTCGCTTTCTGCCTGCTCATCCATAATTCGTTTCCCCAGGGCACAAAATTCAAAGATTGTGCCGAAATGCGGTTCGGCCTCGCGTTGTGGCATTGTATGCTAGTGCGACGTTTTGTTCGAGCTGTGAGGTCCCTTTGGGTTTTGTTTTCAACATGGGGTTCTTCGCGGCGGCGTTCGTGCCGAGCTTCCTGGTCAGCCGGATTATCTTCAGGCTCACCAAGAAATGGGAGGGCAAGCTCTCCCGCCTCGTCGCCACGAATATCGCCTCGGCGATCATCTGCATCGCCGTCTTTCTCGCGGCCGGGGTTTGGTTCGCTGGCGGGTTCGACTTTCCCTGGCTGTTCGGGATTCTGAATTACGCTGCGGCCCAGGCAATCTGGTTGGCGGTGGATATCTATTCCGACTGGATCAACCACCGGCTCGAGGGTCGGGGTCAGAAGGCCTGACGACAGAGACATAGGAGCACGGAATGGGAACGGAAGGGACCGGCGCCGGCAACGCCGACATTGATATTGGCGCCTTCTGGCAGGCCGTTGGCCAACGCGCAGTTTCCGCAACGATCGTTACGGCGCGCGGGAGCGCCGGGCCGGCCGGGTTTCTCGGACTGTCCGCCACCCATATCTGCGCCGACCCTCCGACCATGCTCGTTTCCATCGATGCACGAACTTCGGCGTTGGGCGCCATTCGTGACTCGGGCCATTTCGCCATCAACTATCTGCCGCGCGGCACAGAAGACGTGGTCGATCTCTTCTCAGGCAAAAGTGACGTGAAGGGACCCGACCGGTTCGACGGCAAACGCTGGTCGACGCTTGCGACAGGTGCACCGGTCTTCAATGGCGCCGTGGGCGTGATGGATTGCCACCTCGAGGAGACCCTCGAACGACACGGTACTGTCATTGCGATCGGCCGCGTGGTGGCGGTCGGCGGTGACCCTGACGCGGCACCACTGGTGTATTTCCGCGGCGGCTATCTGGACTAGACCCGAACAGAAACCTACCGGGCCGCCTTGTCCGACGCCGCGAAGAACCGGTTCTCCGGGCGCGGCAGGCCCATGTTCTCGCGAAGCGTCTTGCCGGCATATTCGCGCCGGAACAGACCGCGTCGCTGGAGTTCGGGAACCACCCGATCCACGAACAGGTCGAGCCCTTCGGGCAGGAAGGGGAACATGATCGTGAAGCCGTCGCTCGCGCTTGTCTCGATCCATTCTTCCATCTCGTCGGCGATCGTCTCCGCCGTGCCAACCATCGCGAGACCCGAGAACCCACCCATCCGCTGGGCCAGCTGACGGACGGTAAGGTTTTCCTGTTCGGCCATCCGGATCGCCCGATCACGACCGCTTTTGGACGCGTTGCTCTCGGGGATCTCCGGCAACGGGCTGTCGAGATCGAAGGTGGAGGCGTCGTGCCCCAAGGATATCGACAGGGAGGCGATCGCACTGTCGAGATGCACTTTCGAATCGAGGACCGCGCGCTTTTCACGAGCCTCCTCGACAGAATCACCAACGACAACGAGACAGGCAGGCAGAATCTTGAGGTGATCGGGGTTGCGCCCGATCTTCGCCATCCGGCCCTTCACATCGGCATAGAATTCGCGGCCGTCATCGATCGTCCGCTGCGCCGCGAAGATCGCCTCGGCCGTTTCGGCGGCGAGCTGCCGTCCGGCCTCCGAGCCGCCCGCCTGGACAATAAGGGGCCAGCCCTGGACGGGACGCGCGACGTGCAGCGGGCCATGCACCGAAAAGAACTCGCCCTTGTGATCGAGGGTGTGAAGCTTGTCGGGATCGAAGAAGACCCCGGATTCCACATCACGGATGAAGGCGTCGTCGGCCCAGCTGTCCCAAAGGCCGGTGACCACGTCGTAGAATTCGCGGGCACGGGCATAGCGTTCGGCATGGTCGAGATGTTCCTCGAGCCCGAAATTCTTGGCCGCATCCGGGTTCGACGTGGTGACGATGTTCCAGCCCGCGCGCCCGCCGCTGATATGGTCGAGCGAGGCGAAGCGACGGGCCACGTGAAACGGTTCGTCAAAAGATGTCGAGCCTGTCGCGATCAGGCCGAGATTCTCGGTGACCATCGACAGCGCCGACAAAAGCGTAAACGGCTCGAATGAGGTCGCCGTCGAACTGCGTTTGAGCGCATCCATCGGCATGTTGAGCATTGCCAGATGGTCGGCCATGAAGAAGGCGTCGAACTTCGCCTCTTCCAGGCGCTGGGCAGATTTCACGATCGCCGGGAAGTTGAAGTTGGCGTCGGGTGTGCCGCCCGGATAGCGCCACGCGCCGGTGTGGATGCTGATCGGACGCATAAACGCCGCGAGATGCATTCGCCCATTGTCGGTCATGGCTGATTCTTTCGTTGCCGTTCGGAGACGGCCTACAAAATAGTCCCCACGGCCACGAGGTCAAAACGACATTACAGCGCACCGAACGCAGGCGGCGGTACGCGGCGGTTCGAAGCCGCCTCATAACTCGACGCAATATTGAGCAGCGTGTCTTCCGTGCCCGGCTCCGAACGGAAGACCAGCGAGAAGGGCAGCCCCGGATCGGCGAGCTCGGTCGGAACATTCGACGGGGCCGAGACATACTTCGTGCCGTCGGCGCTGAGCGCGAACACCGGATCGTAGGCGACGGTCACATAGCCCGCCGGCACCAGCATTTCAGTCAATCCGGCATTCGGGCCATACAGGCTCTCGGGCCGGAGATTGTGCATCGTGTCGTACTGATGGGGCATGCCGATGATTCCCGGCGGCCATGGCGTGTGCAGGCGCACGAACGCATCCAGCTTGTTTTCCAGGATGACCATCATGTCCACCCGGCGCAGCAACTCGCGCAGCATGATCCGCTCGTCGACGCCCTGGCGTCCGTCGAGCGCATTGCGCGGGTCGGCGACTTCTTCCCAGTTTTTGAAGCCCGAGCGCTGATCGTCGCCCCAGAATTTGGAGCGCGCGTTGAGCATCTCCCAATTGGCGAGCGCCTCATCGAACCCCGCCGCCTTCCAATCGTCGGCGCGGCGCATCAGATACTGGCTGATGTGGAACCGGAAGGTATTTGCCAGTTCCTGCTGCTGAACGCTGGCGATGTCGAAGTTCGTCGGTGGCTCGATCGTGCCCTCGGCGAGTCCGACGCAATAATCGATCGGGTCCATGGCCCCGGACCCGAAGGTTTTGCCCGGCAGGAAGTCGGTCGGCTTGATCGCGGCTTCGAATTCCTTGTACAGCGGCGTACCGTCGGGACGCAGCCGGAACAGCAACTGCGGCATGAACACCGGCACGAGCTGGGCCAGCGCGCGGCGGAAATCGACGCTCATCTGTTCCATGTCGGGGTCCGGCGTCCACAGCTGGTCACCGGATTCAACCAGGGTCGCGCCGAGATGCGCACCGAGCACATCCTTGACCTCGGCCGTGGCTGCCGAGACGATCGGCTCCTCGGTCTTCGATCCCTCGGGGTAGACCATGGATTCCCGGACAACGCCGATACGCATTCCCTTGAGCGCATTCTCCGTAGCACCCGTCGCGACATGGCTCGCATAGGTCGTGTCCAACACCGACGAACGCGGCACGGTCGTGTAGACGTCGCGCGGATCGTAATAGCCGTTCTCGGAATCCTTGAGCGCGTCGAGAATCTTCGCGCAGTCACCCAGCCTGCGGGCGTGAATCCCCGAGCGGTCGCAATAGATGTCCGCGCCGATGGCCCCGCCATCGAACCCCAGCATCGCTTTGTGGGGCAGGATCAGCGCCACGGCATTGTGGTTCGAGGGACCGCGAGTCGACGCGCGGGTTTCCTCGCCCAGGCTCGCCATCACCAGATTGGCGCTCACCGAAAGTGCCGAGCCCGAGCTCGATCCCAGAGAAGCAGAGCGGCTTGTGTCGTAAGGGTTGGAGGGGTTCCCTGCCCAGGTGCTGCGTTGATAACCGAGCGTCGACGGCAGAACCTTGTCGGGCGTGTGGCGCCCGCCGGGATCGCCGGCACGACCGTTGTACTCGGTGTTTACGGCCTTGGCGAAAATGATCGCGCCCTTGGCGCGCAGCTGGTCCACCAGCACGTGGTCGCGGGCCGGGAAATCCATGTCGTAGGCCGCATCACCGCCGCCCGTAGAACGCATGTCCTTCGTGTCGAACGGGTCCTTGAAAGAGAACACCACGCCGTACATCGGCATCGCATCGAGATCGGGCTTCGTACCGAATTCGGCATCGAGTTCGGCGGCACGCTCCAGCGCGTCGGGCATTTGCCGGAACATCTCACAGACCGGCGGTGCGCCGGCCGGCAGCGGGCCCTCGGAGGGATGTTTGTCGAAGTCGCCCTTGCAGGTGATGGACCGCTCACCGCGAATGTTGAGCGTGCCAAGCGCATTCACCTGACCGGCGTTGGGAATACCCACGAGCATGCCGAACTGCTGGGCGGCCTCCGGGTCCGACGCCGTCGGCTCCATCCGCCCATATTCCAGCGGCGGGCCCTTGTACTTGTCGAGGTCCGGCAGGAACGTGCCTGCGCGGACCGTCTCTGTCGGGAATTTCAATGGCGCCCCGGCACGTACCGTTCCGGTCGCCTCGGGCACGGGCATGCCATCCTCGGTCATAAGCATGCTCGACACGCCATTATAGGCCTTCGCCCGGTCGACATACTGCTGCACCACCGCGACGAGTGTCGTGCTTCCATCCTGAATGGCTGCGTGCAGATCATCGACCGTCGCCTCGACGACGTCGAATGAATTGCCTGAACTGTTTGCTGACTTCGCCATGAATTCCCCCAACCTGAATTTTTCCAATAGTGGAATGGTTGGGGACAAAAATCCAGCGGCCATGGGCGGCGAAGTGACCGGGGCCGCATGCGGTCCCGGTCTTTCCGATTTACTCCACCGGATGAAAGTCGAACCCCTGATCGGCGAAGAAGAAGAACTCGCACGGGGTATCGGACACACAGGCCGTGGCATGCGCAGAACCGGCTGGCACATACCAGTACGACCCCGCCGCAAGCTCCGGCGGTGTGTTCTCGTCCTTGAACGGATTGGTCATCACGCCCTTCACGACGACGCCGTGATAGGCGCCCGTATGGGTGTGCACCGGCGTGATGAAGTTGGCCGGGAATGTTCCAAACGTGCCGTGGGCGCCGCTCGCGCGGTCGCCATAGGCCGTGGCCATGCGGATGGCCGGATTGATATTCTCGAAGTTCAGGTTGGCGGCTGGCGTCGCGACTTCTTTCTTCGCGTCGAACGACGAATCCGCATGGGCCCCCATCGGTGTTATCGCCACGAGCGCCAGCAAGGACGTCACGGCGGGAAGTATTTTGATCGAACGGATCATGGATCGAAACTCCTGTACGTGTTGATTGGAGAAACGACGATCTTTCATATTCAACGGCAGAAGAATGATCAAATTCGTCAATTTACAAACTGTTCATCCAGTATCAGTGTAATTTAGGGACTAAGGAGCTGATCACGACTATCCTTCCTGAGCTCTACAGGTGACCCATGACCGACGTACTCAGCGACGTACTGCGCCTCATCCGTTTGAAAAGTTGCGTTTACTTTGCACGCGACTTCCGCTCGCCGTGGGGCATGCGCATGGACGCTGGTGTGTTTGCACAGTTCCATGCCGTGTTACGTGGCAACTGCGTGGTCTCCCATGCAGGCCATGCAATTGACGGGTCTGCCGGCGATGTTTTTCTGTTCCCCGCAGGCGACGCACACCAGATCGCGGACGCTGTCGACCGGTCCGCGGTGCCCGGGCCGGCATTCATGGAATCCCTGGCAACGGATGCGCCCCTGTTCACCGACGGGGGTGCCCCGACCCGGCTTCTGTGTGGGCACTACGAGTACCGCAACGATATCCGCCACCCCCTGATCGATGAGTTGGCGCCGCTCATCCATGTCCGATCGTTCGAGAACCAGGCGCCGGAAACACTCAACGGCATCCTGCCGATGCTCGCGCGCGAGCTATCCGATGCGCGCCCCGGCGCGACCGCCGCCGCCGAGAAACTTGCAGAAATACTGCTCATTCAGGTCATTCGCGCCCATTTCGAGCAGGCGCGCCACCATGCGGGATTGATCGCCGGATTGCTGGATCCACGACTCACAAATGCCTTCGCCCTGGTCCACAACCAGTATGGTCAGCATGTGAGCCTGGACGACATGGCCGGCGCGGCCGGTATGTCCCGTTCCGCCTTTGCGGCTCATTTTCGCACCCAGGCGGGCATGACCCCCGTCGCCTATCTGACAGTCTGGCGGATGTGCATCGCGTTCGACTTGCTAACATCCGACCGCCTGCCCGTCGCCGAGGCGGCGCTGCGGGTAGGATATGAGTCTGATATTGCGTTCGGCCGCGCGTTCAAACGGCATTTCGGACAGACACCGGGTGTCGTCCGCCGGCATGCAAAGGTCGCGGCCTAGACGGTCAGAAGTTCGGGAAAGACGGCTAGCTGCAACATTATGCCCGAGACTTGTGTACAGTTGTGCCCGCGCGGATCAGGTAACGCACGCAGATGAGTCGCCGCGCACGCCACGTTCGTCTAGTCTTATATAAACATAACGTCGGGTGGCGCCTGATCACGCGAACCGCCCTGACGAAATAAGAATTTCCATCAATACGTCGCACCAATCTGGGAGGTACCGCGATGAAATACCTGAAGAATGTAAAACTGGCCCTTGCCGTCGGCACGATCGCCGGCTCGATGGTCGCCGCGAGCGCCCCGTCGGTCGCGGACACGATCAATATCCGCATCGCGTCCGGCCATCCGCCGACCGTCGTGTATGCGGGCCTGATGAAGAATTTCTTCCAGCCCGAACTGAAGAAGGCCATCGAGGCCAAGACCGATCACACGGTCAACTTCATCGAGGGTTACAGCGGCTCGATCGTCAAGGTGTTCGACACCTTCGAAGGCGTCCAGAACGGCGTCGTCGACATTGGCGGCTTCTGCTACTGCTTCGAGGCATCCAAGCTGCCGATGCACGCGTTCCAGATCATGCTGCCTTTCGGCACCATGGATCCGGTCCAGAGTGTCGCCGCAGCCGCGGAGATCTATGAGAAGTATCCGAGCCTGTCCGAGCGTTTCCAGGGCTTCGACCAGACCCTGATCGCGATCATCGGCGACGGTGGTTACAACCTCGGCACCAACTTCCCCTGGAAGAAGCTCGAAGATCTCAAGGGTCACAAGATCCTGGGTGCGGGCCTCAACCTGAACTGGATGGAGCAGGCCGGTATTGGCATTGTGCCGGTCACCGACGGTCTCCCGGGCTGGTACCAGAAGATCAAGACCGGTGTTGCCGAAGGCGGCATCATGTTCCCGAGCGCCTGGGGTCCTGTGTTCAAGCTGCATGAAGTCGGCAAGTACTACACGACCATCGGCTTCGGCTCGATCACCTGGCATGGCCTGACGGTCAACAACCGGTTCTGGGATCGTCTCCCGGCCGACGCCAAGCCGATCGTCCAGGAAGTGGC
>JABIVD010000038.1 GCA_018667335.1 Rhodospirillaceae bacterium | reverse complement strand
CGGCCATGGCCGTTGCAACGCCCTCGGCATCCGCCTCCGGCAGGCCAACGGCCTTGAACACGGACGTCATATAGGATTTCAGGCGGTCATAGGGAACGCGGACGGCGTTCTCATCGACAGGAAATTCCGGTGAAATTTCAGGCATGGGTGTTCCCTCCGCTTGGGCCAGACAACAACGGGCGATAGTGCTGTGCCATTCGGCATTAGCCGGTATCATAGCGCACCGAACACACAGGCCGAACCATCGAGACCCGCCATGACCGCATACCTGATCGCCACCGTCGACGTACATGACGCCGACGGCTACGAGAATTACAAATCCTCTGCGCCCGCGCTGATCGAAAAACATGGTGGCCGCTACATCGTGCGCGGCGGCGCCAATGACGTGGTCGAAGGCGCCTGGCCCTCCGGGCGCATCGTCGTTTTGGAATTTCCCGACTTCGCCAGCGCCAATGCGTTCGCCGACGACCCGGAATATGCGCCGATCGCTGCGATCCGGCATGGCACCTCAACGTCTCATATCTGGATCGTCGAGGGCCCCGAGGGTGGCGCCAATGCGGACGGCAAGCACGCCTATATTCTGGGCAGTATCCGGATGACAGACCCGGAGGGCTACAAGCCCTATGCCGACCAGGTGCCTGCGGTCATGAACGCAGCACAAGGCACGTACCTGTCACGCGGCGGCAAGTCGCGGTCCGTCGAGGGCGGGATGGAACTCGATCGGCTGGTGATTGTCGCATTCGCCGACATGGCGGCTGCCCGCGCGTTTTATGACGGTGACGGCTACACGCAAATTAAGCCCATCCGCATCGCGGCATCGGACTCGAACATCGTGATCGTCGAAGGCCTCTAGCTCGACTGCTTACCAGGGGCTCGGTGGCTTGTGCCAGAGCGGCACCCGCGGGTTGCGCATAAACACCACCAGCACCGCACCGGCTATAAACCCGCCGATATGAGCCCACACGGCAGTGCCTAGTGCCGCGGGGGCATTGGTCAGTCCCCAGAGCAAATCCTGCGCAAAGAAGGTGCCGATCACAAGCAGCGCGGGCAGGCGCAGGGGAATCATCAGGAATGCTAGCACCAGCAGCCGCGCGCGCGGATACAGCACCAGATACCCGCCGAGCACGCCTGAGATCGCCCCGCTGGCACCGATCACCGGGGTGACGGATTCCGGTTCGACGATGCTTTGCGCCAGGCCGCCGGCGACGCCGCAAAGCAGGAAGAAAACAACAAATCGGACATGGCCGAGCGCGTCCTCGACATTGTCTCCGAACACCCAGAGAAACAGCATGTTGAAGGCGAGATGTGCCCAGTCGGCATGCAGGAACTGATGGGTGATGAGCGTGAGCGGAGACGACACGCCCGCGAGGCCGGCCGGCACCTCCAACCCATCGAAAAAGCGTGCCGGCACGACGCCATAGCCCGCCACCGCATCGAACCGCTGACCGTCCCCGATTCCAAGCTGGCTGATGAAAATCAGCGCGTTGACTAGGATCAGGGCGATCGTGACGTAATGCGCGCGGATATAGAGGCGCGGGTTGGCATCGTGGAGGGGAATCAGCGGCATGGGATCTGCAACGCGTGTGTGCGGTCCCTCGTTCCCATTCCAGGCTCTATCGGCGTTTGAACTGTTCGTTGCCGAACATCACGTCCCAGGCCTTACCCTTCGGCAGGCCGGAGCTACGATGCTCGACGAGCACTTCCAGGCCGGATTTGACCGCTGGGCGATCGCCGACCTCTTCAAGCCAGCGCTTGGTGTTCGGGTACTCCTCGAGCGGAACTTCCTGGCCTTTCCAGTTGCGCATCCAGGGAAAAGCCGCGATATCGGCGATCGTGTAGTCGTCCCCGGCCAGATATCGGCACTTGCCGAGCCGCGTATCGGCCACACCGAACAGGCGCTTGGTCTCGTTCGCGTAACGGTTGGTCGCATACTCGATCCTGTCGGGTGCATAACGGCGAAAATGGTTCGCCTGGCCCATCATCGGGCCAATGCCGCCCATCTGCCACATCAGCCATTCCATGACCGCGTAATGACCTGCGGGGTCGCTCGCGGCGTCGGGCATGAACATGCCGGTCTTCTGGGCCAGATAGTAAAGGATGGCGCCGGTCTCGAAGATGGAGATTTCCTTCCCGCCGGGCCCGTCCGTATCGACGATCGCGGGGATGCGGTTGTTCGGGCTGATATCCAGGAACTCGGGCTCGAACTGATCGCCATCACCGATATTCACCGGGATGATCTCATGCTCAAGGCCACACTCATGCAGCATGATGTGGACCTTGTGCCCGTTCGGGGTCGGCCAGGAGTATGCACGGATCATCGTTGTTCCCTCGTTCTCTCAGTCGTCAGTCGAACACGGCCACGCCGCGTTGCACAGCCGGGCGCGCCTCAATCTCGTCGAGCCAGCGCTTCACATTGTCCAGCCCGTCGAGACTTTGCCCCTGTCGCTCATGGGTGCGCAACCATCCGAATGTGGCGATGTCCGCAATTGAATAATCGTCGCCGGCGAGGAACTTCGTTTCTGCGAGACGCCGGTCGGCGACATTGAACAACCGGTCCATTTCCTCTGCATAACGCGTCAGCGCATAGGGGACCTTCTCCTTGGCGAACATGTGGAAGTGACCATTCTGGCCAAGCATCGGGCCGACGCCGCCCATCTGCCACATCAGCCATTCCAGAACCGCCAGACGGCCGCGTGAATCTTTAGCCGCATCCGGCAGGAACTGGCCGGCCTTTTCCGCCAGGTAGATCAGGATCGCACCGGATTCAAACACGCTGACCGGCGCACCGCCGGGGACATCCTCATCGAGGATCGCCGGGATCTTGTTGTTCGGGCTGACCTTCAGAAAGTCCGGCTTGAACTGATCGCCATCGCCGAAGTTAATCCGATGCAAATCATATTCGAGGCCACACTCCTCAAGCATGATGTGCAGTTTGTGTCCGTTCGGCGTCGGCGCCGAGTAGGCTTGAATCATGTGAACTGTCCTTCAATAAAATCTCTGTCCGTAAACGCGGAAACTAGTCGGCTTGGTGCCTCGGGCAACCTCGCCTCAAGCCTCGGCCGTGAGCGCATGCAGCCGATCAGACATCGCGCCATAGGCGGCACCGGGTCCGTAGACCATGAGATCGTCGAACGGCCGCAGCAATATGTCGTGGTCCGGCAGGTTCTCATAACTCCCGTCGATGCGGCGGATTCCCAGCACCCGAATGCCCGGCCCAACAATATCCCCGAGCGTCGCACTGTCGCTTTCGAACTCGGCGCGAACACGCATTTCGGAAACATTGTGCCCCGCCGGCATCTGCAACAGCAGATGGGGTGCATCACCCGAAAAAGCAGAATGACGGTTCAGCAACCAACTGACAGCGGCACACATCATCCGATCCGCCAGAGGGTTGAGCGCGACAATCCAGAGCAGCACGAGCATGCCCACAATCCAGCCCAGCTGATTGACCATGCTCTTGTCGGTTTCGACCGTATCCACAAGCGAAACGATGACCGTTGCCAGGACGGTGACCAGGCCGAGATTCCCGATCAGCATCAGCATGCTCATGATCCGGCGACGCAGCGGATGGTTCACCACGGTTTCCGACTCCGACGTCGTGAATCCGGCACCCGTGAAGGCCGACCGGGCCTGGAAGCGCGCCACATCCTCTGGCAACCCGGTCAACCGAAGCGCCATTGCGGCGAACCGGATGAACATCACAGAGATCGTAAGTATGGCAAATAGCGTAATCGCAGCGACCATGGGGTCTCTCCCGAATAATGCGTGCAAACGCTGCCACTGTAATTCATGCGCGGTGCGTCGCCCGGTAACAATTAAGGACCGCGAAGCAACGGCTAATCTGTGACGGGCGCCATATGGATCGCCAACCACACAGTCGGCATGTCGGAGTCAGTCCATTCGACGCGATGCCGGCAATGCGCGGGCAAGAACGCATGTTCGCCCGGCTTGAGGGCGCGGACATCGCTCTCGCCATCGATCAGCAACCCGGCCCGTCCCGCCAGGACAACAACCCATTCATCGTCATCCTGATCGAACCATTCGCCCGGCGGGCTCGCCTGACCGCTCGATACGATCCGCAGGATGCGCAGCCCTTCCCGCTCCAGCAGTGTGTCGAATTGCTCGGCACCAGACGCGTCGGGCAATGCCGCCAGCAGATCGCCGAAATCCGGCTTCGGGTTTTCTGCCATGGATATGGTCCCTAGCGGACCGC
This sequence comes from Rhodospirillaceae bacterium, assembly GCA_018667335.1. Taxonomy (GTDB): domain Bacteria; phylum Pseudomonadota; class Alphaproteobacteria; order UBA6615; family UBA6615; genus UBA8079. The sequence goes on along the minus strand of JABIVD010000038.1, from coordinate 3,904 downwards.
GACCTCGCCGCCGCTCTCCGCCGAGCGGACGATCGCCTGCAGAATTTCGACATTGTGCAACAGATGATCGCGCGTGAAGCGATACGCCCCGTTGCCCTGCGCCGCATCGGCCCACTGGTCGAGGTTGGCCCGGACCACATTCTGGGTCTGATGGGTCTGGATCGTGAGTTCCTCGTCGAGCCAGCGCGTCGTCAGGGTTGCGGGCTCGGGAATATCCACGTTCGAATTCTCGCGCGCCTCGCCCCAGCCCTTGTCGCCGAACACCTTGATGGCGCTGTGGAACGGTGTCGTGGCGATGTTGCACATATAGCCCGTCACGCCGCTCTCGAAGGTGAACTGGACCGCGACCGTGTCGTTGCCGGGAAAAAGCGGCGAGCGGTCGGCGGTCGTCGCCCGCAGCCGGGCGACAGGCCCTGCCATCGACTGGAAATAATCGGTGATATGCACCCCCAGCGCGGTCAGCGTACCCAGCGGTGCCTGTTTTGAATCCTTACGCCATCCCGAAGCCACGGCCTTGGTAAAATTGTTGTGGGACCAGTTGCACTCGATATGGATGAGCGTGCCGAAATCGCCAGCATCCAGATGGGTCTTCATGGCCTCGAGGGCCGGTTCGAACCGGCGCTCATGCCCGATCCCGATCGCTTTCAGGCCTGCCTTGTCACAAGCCTCCAGCATACGCAGCGCGGATTCAGCCGAAAGCGAGAACGGCTTCTCGCAGAATATCTGCTTGCCCGCCGCCGCCGCCGCCAACACCTGCTCTTCATGCAGCGCATGGGGCGTGACAAGGATGACCGCATCGACCGCGTCATCGGCGAGAACATCTTCATAACTGTCGCCAACCGCGAGCCCGTGCATATCCGCGAAATCGCGGACTCCGTCCAGGTTCACATCGACCCCGCGGGTGACGGTAATTTTCTCACTGGCGGCGAGGCTGGTGACGATCTGCTTGCCCCACCAGCCCAGCCCGACCACGGCCGCATTCAACATGGCACTTCCCCCGGCATCATTCGTTGTTGGTTGGCCGGATTGAAGCAGGGTTGGGGTCGCGACACCAGCCGCGCCCCGTTCCCAAGCTCGGTCCGCACTCAGTCGGCGTCGCGATACTCGCCGTCAATCAACAGCTTGTGCTGGACCGGAATCGGATCGGCCAATGTCGCCTCCACGAAACAACCCTTCTGGGCCGCGTCGAGCAGACGCTTCTGATCCTCGAACGGGGCCTCGGAATCCAGATCGATATCGAGCCGGAAGGCGATCGGGCGGCTGGTGTACGGGTCGCGACCCTCGACCCGAGCTTCCCATTCGATATGGGCCTTCACGGTCACTTCGCCGACTTCGACGCGCAGGCGCTTGGCGAACGCGCGGATCTGGGTCATCAGGCAGGCGACGAAACCGGTGCAGAAATAGGCCAGCGGCGGCGGCGCGGTCATATCGCCGCCATGGGCCGGCCCCTCATCCGTTGCCATCTCGAACGCCTCGTCGACCACGGGGCTGACCATCTGCCCCTTGATCTCGTTGCGCATCTTGCCCACAGCCTTGCCCTCGACGTTGAAGACAACGTTGAAGGTTTTCACCTTGCCGTCCTCGGCCATGGTTTCTGTTTTCTTGAGTTCTTCAGCCATAAGTACCTCCCTGTTTTGTGAAACGCCTATTCGGCGTCGCGTCCTTCGTTCGGCCAGTTGCCGAACGTCTGTTCGTAAGAGTGAGAGAAAATTTCGATCACGTTCCCGAACGGGTCTTCGCAATAACAAAGCTTCCGGTCGGTCCCGGGAACAAACGCCCAGACTTCCGTCCGCTGCTTGCCGCCTTCGGCAACGATCCTGGCGACCAGCCCCTCGATGTCCGGGTCGGTGAAGCAGATATGCCAGTAGCCGTGCTTCCAGTATTCCAGATTGTCGTCCGGCGCCTCGGTCTCGGGATCGGTGAACTGGAAGAGCTCCAGTCCGATGCCATTCGCCGTGACCAGATGGGCCTGGAGTGCGGCGCGAAATCGCGGCCCGAGAATATGGGCCGATTCCGCCGTGCCCGACAGCTTCGCCTCGAGGCGTCGCGGCCCCATGATCCGGCGAAAACCGAACACACGGCCATACCAATCGATGGCCGCGTGAATATCCGGAACGGTCAGCCCGATATGGTTGAGCGCCCTCGGTGTCGCGAGTTCGGTCATGAATGCATCTCCCAGCCAGCAAGATCGTTTAAGTAGCTCTATTCATCAATAGGATTGTGATCATGATATTCATGAGATATTTTCAACACTTATGAGCCACCCCTCGACCCGATCACTGGAGATGTTCGACGCTGTCGCGGATACCGGAAGTTTCCGGGCCGCCGCCGAACGGCTGGCCGTCTCGCCGTCCGCCGTCAGCAAGGCCATATCAGAGCTGGAGGCCCGGCTGGGCGCGCGCCTGATTGCGCGCACGACCCGGAGCCTCGCGCTCACCGAAGCCGGCACGGCCTATCACGCGAGCGTCTCTTCGGCCCTGGCCACGCTTGATGAAGGTGCGGAAACCGTGAATTCGGTCACGGCCGCACCGCGCGGCGTGCTGCGCCTGGCCATGCCGGTGACCTTCGGACACATGTATATCGCGCCGTTATTGCCGATGTTCGCGGCAAAATACCCTGAAGTGCGCCTCGATGTGACAGCGTCCGACGCGTTCGTCGACGTCGTCGGTGAAGGCTTCGACGTGGTCATCCGTGGTGCGGGCACATTGCCGGATTCAGCGCTCATCGCACGCAAGATCATGGAAACACCCACGGTCGTGTGCGCCAGCCCCGCCTATATCGAAACACACGGTGCGCCGGCCCATCCCGACGAGCTGGCCGATCATGCATGCCTGGTCGCGACCGCGACCCAGAGTATTTCCGAATGGGTGTTCGACCGGGACGGTGCCGCCTATTCCGTGGCTGTCTCGGGTCCCTTGCGCAGCACCAGCCTGATCGTGGCGCGCGAGGGCGCACTGGCCGGCATGGGCATCGCGAGAGTGCCGTATCACTTCGCCGGGCCTGAACTGGAATCCGGCCGGCTGGTTCGCCTGCTACGTGATTACGAGCGCCAGGAGGCCGCGGTCTACGCGATCTTCCCCGCCCAGCGCGAAATGGCGTTGAAAACCCGCGCCTTCATCGATTTCCTGGTGGCCGAAGTCGGGAGCGTGCGGCTCTAGCCCCACACCCCCGATGTTCGTCCGACAGACCCGGTCTACAGTCCGGCCTGGGTGATGAACTTGGTGTTCAGATAGGCGTCGATCGCGTCTGCGCCACCTTCCGAGCCGTAGCCCGAATCCTTGACACCACCGAAATGGTTCTCGATCAGCCCGAGACCATGATGGTTGATCGACACCATGCCGCTCTCGAAAGCAGCACCGATCGCCTCGGCCGTCTTCGCCGATTTGGTGTAGGCGTAGGCCGCCAGTCCGTAATCGAGCCGGTTGGCTTCCTCGACCACCGCGTCAAAATCGCTGAATCGAGAAATCGGTGCCACCGGGCCGAACGGCTCCTCATTCATGATGCGCGCATCCATCGGCACGTCGGTCATCACGGTCGGCTCGAAGAAATACCCCTTGTTGCCCTTGCGCGCGCCCCCAGTCTGGATCGTGGCACCCTTGCCGACCGCGTCGGACACGAAACCCTCAATCGCCTCGACCCGGCGGTCATGAGCCAGCGGCCCCATCTTGTTGGCCGGGTCCATGCCCTCACCCACCGGCAGGTTCGCCGCGAATTCGGTGAACCCTTCGACGAAGCGATCATAGTGTTTGTCATGCACCAGGAAACGGGTCGGCGAGACGCAAACTTGGCCCGCATTGCGGAACTTGTTGGCCGTCAGAACCTTGAGGGCCACCTCGACATCGGCGTCTTCGAAGACGATCGCCGGAGAATGACCGCCCAGTTCCATGGTGACGCGCTTCATGTG
>JABIVD010000027.1 GCA_018667335.1 Rhodospirillaceae bacterium | reverse complement strand
CGGCTTTGTCGTATCTTCGAGGGTCGTCTGGCTCTGGGTGTTCTTCGCGAATTTCCTCTGACCGTTTGCGATAGGCCTTGGCAAGATCCATCAACCTGCCGGGTTCGCCTCTGTGCAGGGCAATCTTTGCGTCTAGCAACTCCCGCTGAATGCCGATCCGCATCTTCGCTGTCCGCAGATCGGTCGTCTTGAGCGAAACCTTGTACTCTGAACGACCCCCAAAATGCTCTCGGACATCCTCCGGGATCACCCGTCGGAAGAAGTAGGTGTTGTACTGTTGATGTAGGTTTGGAACTTTGTCGCGTCGCATGTCGGATACCATTTGTACCCGGTATTTGTACCCGGTTTTCGATCGGAAATCACCAGAAAACAAGGAAAACAATGGGTTATAGTTTTTTGTCGACCCCTCCCGTTGGGGATACCAACTTTTAATCTCGGGGCTGAGATCTTTTAATTTTTGTTCCGCTTGCATGCGGCCTGGGCTGACCGCGCCGCATCTTTGTTCGGTACTACGTAGACTCGTGCCATATCTGAACTAGGTGTATGGCTGGTTACGGAATGAATTTGAGCTCCGCTGGCGCTTATTTCGCTTGCGGCCGTGCGGCGTAAGTCCCGGAACTGCAGCTCGTCTCGGACACTAGGGCCTTCATGATGCGCCAGAGGGTCGTAAAAATCGCTGTGCGCGTCTTATAGGGGCGGAGGGCGTGTTGTGACGCGATGACCATCATGACGCTTATCTAGTGGTTCTATCCCCACGAGAGTGAACGGCCTTCACCTCCCCATAGTCTTAATTCCTGCCAACCTGTCATTTACGTCAATGTGTCATTACGCGTTAATGTAGAAGTACTTGTTGATGACACTAGTGAGTGGTTTGCGTTTATAGGGGGCTGGAAAATGGCTAAACTCGGACTCGAGCCACCGGTTTTGCTCGAAATTGATGGGGACACAAAGCAGCGATTTGTAACGACAGATGAGTTCGCCGCATTTGCGCAGAAGGCTCTTCAGCAATGGATGCATTCGCGAAACCATGCTCGCCGCAACAGCCAGTCTCTGCTGGTGGAAGAGGCCATTCGACACCAAGACCGCTATTTTTCTGAGCTTGAAGTCGCTAGCGAGCAAGTCGTGCGCGCTCCGTCCGGAGCGGACGCTAGAAATCTAATTGAACAAGCATTGCGTCCGTTTTCTGACGGAACAGCAATATTGGTCGAATACGCGCCTAATTCAGTTCGTGATATTTCCGTCAATAATGCCGTGGCAGGGCTTGCGGCTATGGCCCGTACTATTCGCCAAAACTCGGTTGAAACTGAAGCTGGTGAGAGAGCGGTCAATGCTACGTTCAATGGCTTTCGTGAGCAAATTGAAGGGATTCGTGAACAACTCGAAACGGTCAACAAGCGCTCAAACGCCCTCACGGATAAAGCTGTAGAAATCGAGGAAGATTTCGATCAACGCATTACCGGGTGGCAGCAATCTGTTGAGGCGAGTGTAGCTACAAGTGAATCGAGAATTAATTGGGCAAACAAGCACAGGGTCCATGAGCGCAACTCGTATTGGATCTTCGGTGCTTGGATGATTTGCGGAATTGCGTCTGCGATCGGCTTTTACAAGTTTGCCATACCTCAGTTGGCCGATGTAGTTCGGGATACTTCATCGATCAGCCTCGCGTTGCTCGAATTGCTGTCTCGGAATCCGGTAGAAGCCTCGAATGCGGTATCCGTGGCCGCCGCCCAACAGAATCCTTGGATACGCTTGATCGTAGTTTTGGTTTCGATCGGCGTTCCCGGTGCGCTTGTGTTTTGGTTGCTCCGCCAGCTGTTGCGGGCGTTCCTTTCGGAACGCCACTTAGGACTCGATGCGGCAGAACGCCTGACTATGCTTGATACGTGGATACACATGTCGGGCGCCGAGCAGCTAAGTCGAGATACACAATTGGTCGTGGCGCAGGCGTTATTTCGGCCTTCGTCACCGATATCGAGCGACGATGCAGCTCCAAATGCGATGCTAGAATCGTTTTTAAGGAAACATGAAGCGCGGGAAAACAGCTGATGGCGATTAACTGGACTTGCCCATACTGCGATCACAAAATCATCCTGCAGGATGATGATATACACTCGGAAGAAGTACATTTGCCCTTCCACGGCAAACGACTGGCCGATGGTTCCAAACGAGTTAGGGTCACCTCGTTGGCGTGTCCTAACGAGCAATGTCGCCAGCTTGCGCTTACCGTGCACCTTTTGCGCCCTTCCGGACCGATGCAGCGTCCTTGGCAAAATATGAAGGTCGATCAGCTGTGGCAACTCATGCCGGAATCTTTAGCCAAGCCGCAGCCTAATTATATCCCGGGCGAACTCGTAGCAGACTACAGCGAGGCTTGCCGGATTGTCGAACTTAGCCCCAAAGCTTCGGCCACTCTCAGCAGGCGTTGTTTGCAAGGGATGATCAGGGATTTTTGGGGTGTGGCTGATAAGCCAAATCTCTTTCAGGAGATTGAAGCCATCAAAGACAAAGTCGATGCTGAATCTTGGGAAGCGATAGATGCTGTTCGGCATGTCGGAAACATCGGCGCGCACATGCAGCGGGATATTAATCTAATCATTCCTGTTGAACCGGAAGAAGCCGAGTTACTGATTCAGCTTATCGAAACGCTTTTTGGAGAGTGGTATGTTGCCAAGCATCAGCGTTCTGAGCGCATGGCAGCACTCAAGGAACTGGGCGAGGCTAAGAATCCGAAAAATGCATTGCCAGAAAAGAACTCTGAATTGAACGGGAATGGCAAAACGATGGATAGTGCGGCCAAGCAGGATTGATCTTGCAACTGAGACCATCTCGGTCGTGGTCGAACCGATGAACTGGTTGCGTATCTGCGAATGGCCCTCGACCCCGGCAACAAGAGACCGATACCCGTTGGCTACCCGGTCGGATATTTTCGGTATTGTCACGCTGATCACTGACTAGGCTCTCTCCCGTCCCGGAAACGAGAAATTCCCGCCTAGACGAGCCGGATATCGGGATCGAGGCCGAGCAGGTGCTGGCCGATCAGCTGGAAGAAGGCGAGGCGGCCCTGCAGTTGCTGGGTCACCGTGTTGGCATCGCGCAGACGCCTTTCGAACGGCTGGCTGGCGAACACCGACGTCGTCCCCGCCGCATGATAAACTGCGCCAACCGCGTCCTTCGCCTCGTGGATCGCATGGGTCACCGCCATGCGGATGGCGATCCGATGGTCGGGCGTATAGCTGCCGCCGGCCGCCACGTCATTCCACAGGGTCTCGGCAGTCTCGCGCACGAAGGCGCGCGCGGCGCGCAGCCGGGTCTCGGCCTTGCCAACCTCGAACTGCGCGACGGCATCCTCGCGCAGCCTCGGCGCGCCGCCGCGCGGCGCCTTGTCGCGCGCAAGTGCCTCGAACGCGTCCATCGCCCCGCGCGCGATGCCCAGCGCGATGCCGGCGAAGGCACAGCCATAGACGCTCTGTGCGGGCAGCCGATAGAGGGTGCCGTCGGCAAAGCGTGGCGTATCGGCCTGCGGCACCAGCGTGTAGTCCGGTGCGAAGCCGAATGCGTCGGGCACGAACAGGTCGGTGACGGCGTAGCGGTCGCTACCGGTGCCGCGCAGTCCGATGACGTCCCATGTGTCGGTGAGGGTCACGTCCGCGCGGGGAAACAACAGTGTGCGTTGGAGCGGCGTGCCGTCAGACTGAGATTGCGGTTCGCCGTCAGGCCCAGCACCGGGTCCGGCGATGCGGCAGCGCCCGCCGAACCAGCTTGCATGCCGCCCCCCGCTGGCGAAATTCCACACACCGGTGACCCTGTAGCCGCCATCGACGATGACGGCCTTGCCCTGTCCCGGTCCCCAGGCCAGCACGGCGCGTGGATCGGCGAACACCTGATCTGCTGCCGCCAGCGGGAGATAGGCTGCCGCCATCGAACAGCCCGCCGCCTGTGCCAGGCACCAGGCGACACTGCCGTCGGCCGCCGCAATCGTCTCCATCAGCTCAAACAACTCGCGGGGATGCAGCTCCGCACCACCGATCGCGCGCGGCAGCAGCAGCCGAAATAGCCCGGCCTCGAACAGCGCCTCGAGCAGGTCGGCCGGCAATTCCCCGTCAGCATCGATGCGCGGCGCGGCGGCAACGATCGCCGGGATCAGTGCGGCGACACGGCTTTGGATGTCGCCGCTGGGAGGCGTGATGCGGACTCGTGCCTTGGGGAGAGGCGGGTGAACTGGTTTCTGGATGCGGGGATCGTGGCCATCCCGTGCCTGGGCCATGATCACGCGTGCGCGGGCGCGCCAGCCGTCGTTCCCGCCCAGTGGTCGCAGGGTGTAGGCCCCGAGGCTGATGCGGAATGTGGGGCCGCCCTTGATCCGCCCTTTGACGGCCATGGTCTTCGCCCCACCGCGCGTGATCCGGCAGATCAGGCCGGGGACCTCCGTATCCACCAACTCGACAGCACCGCTGGCGGGCAGGGCCTGGCGTTTGATCTTGTCGGCGGTCAGCTTTGTCCTGGGCATCGATGTCTCTCATTTTGTGTCCATGGTCGACTATGGACACACCATGGACACAAAGGCGAACGCTATCGCTGCTCACCGCTCCCATGTGGGTTGAGCAAATCAGCGTTCCTGGCTCATGATTGTCGCGAAGAACAAGTCATTCGAAACAGAGGAGAGAATTTATGCCTGTTTACAAAGGCGACGAAATGGAACCGACACCGGATAGCGCCCGCCCGCACATCATGATGAAGCAGTTCGGCGGCGAGCTGATTAAGGCCGGCGTTGTGACCTATGCGGCCGGCGACGCGCCGCCACCCCATGTTCATCCCACCGACGAACAGTGGATTTACCTGCTCGAGGGGCGGCTCGCGACGATTCTCGGCGACGAGATGGAAATCATCGGCCCGGGCGACCTGGTGTACATCCCGCGCGGCGTCCCCCACGGCATACGCCTGCTCGGGGCCGAGTGTCGCTTCTTCACCTGCAAGAGCCCGGCCGGTTCCGGCGCGCTCAGCGAGGACTACACGGAGATTCCGAACCTGGATGACATGATACGCCGGTTGGACGAGGCGGCGGCCGCCGCCTGAACGGCAACGCGCCTAGCGATACAGGACGGCAACGCGCCTAGCGATACAGGACGGCAACGCGCCTAGCGATACAGGACGGCAACGCGCCTAGCGGTAGGGGGCGGCAACGCGCCTAGCGGTAAAGGATCACCGGCATCTTGCAGCTGCGGATCATCTCGGTCGTGGTGGAGCTGATGATCAGGTTGCGGATCCGCGAGTGGCCGTAGGCGCTCCTCACCAGGAGGTCGATGCCTTTGCACTCTTAGCGACCAACGGTCGCGTCTTGGAATGTCACCATGCGGCCGCGGTCCTCGTCCCAGAGTGTCATCCGCATGGCGGTGAAGCCTTCGCGCAGTGACATCGGCCGCACGTTGTGCAGTTCCGCGATTGCCTCGTGACACTCCTGAAGCCGGTAGTTCGGAATCTGGCTGTTCAGGTGGTGGACGTGATGAAACCCGATATTGCCGGTGAACCACTGAAGAATTCGCGGCAGCCGAAGGAAGTTGGAGCTTTGCAGCGCGGCCCTGGTCGCATCCCATGTGTCGTGACGGCTCCATTCCGTCTGCTCCCCCCGGTGCTGCACCGAGAACAGCCAGACACCGATGATCGCCGTGAACGCCATCGCCGAAAATTGCACGACAGCCACATGCGCATAGCCCAGGAGCAGCCCCAGGCTTGCCAATCCGGCGAAGATGATGAGGCTCGTGAGGTGCACCAGGCGGCGTTCAACGCGCCATGATTTGGGCATGTCGATGGGGAATCGGTAAAACAACAGGAACACGAAGGGTGGCAGTATCAGGTTTGCAAACAACGGGTGCCGGGTGAAGCGGTGCCAGAAACGCTGCCGACCGTTCAGCGCATGATACTCGGCCACTGTCAGGCAGTTGGCATAGAGATCGACACCGCTCTGCCGGCGGTCGAGATCATTCCAGATGCCGTGGTGCGCAGCATGCTGCCGACGCCAGGCCGTATACGGCGTAAGCGTCAGGAGGCTGCAGACGAAACCGAGGATGTTGTTGGCACGGGCCGAGCGGAAGAACGCGCGGTGCCCGCAATCATGCTGAATAATGAACACGCGCACCAGAAAGCCGCCGGCCAGCGGCGACAGCGCGAGGGTGATCGCGTAGGACACGTCCCAAAGCGCATACATCGCGGCACAGGCCGCGAAAAAACCGCCGAAGGACGAGATAATCTGGCTCAGACTCCGCGTGAAAGACGGCGTCCTGTATTGCGCGGCTGCGCGGCGCAAATTTTCGTATCCGGCCCGCTGGTCGGGGCCCCGGATCTCGGATCGTGATTCTATGCCTTCGCTCCAAATGTTGCGCCCGGGCAGAATGCCGATGGCTGCGTCGGCGCGCGACCGTTTCCGGGCTCTTCTCACCCCGGCGTCCGGACCTGATTACGCTCCGGCCAGAGGATGCCCCGGCGGCAAGCATGTTGGTTTTCAAATGCGATTGAAAATCAGCGCGCCGGAAACGCTGCCTACCATATATGGGAGGGAATGTTGTGGTTTTCAGATTTTCTGGGCACAAAAATAGTAACGGCAGATAAGCTTGTTGCGATCGGAAGTCATCTGAGAAATTCTATTGATAACAAATAGTTATGCTTGAAATCTGGCCGACGCGTGCCCTAGCGATACAGGATCACCGGTATCTTGCAGCTGCGGACCATCTCGGTCGTGGTCGAGCCGATGATCAGGTTGCGGATGCGCGAGTGCCCATAGGCGCCCATCACCAATAGATCGATACCCTCCCGCTCTACGGCTTCCGAGATCACGGTCTCGGGCTGCCCGCTGATGATGTCGGCATCGACGGCGAAGCTGCTGGCATCCAGCATCGCGCGCGCATCTTCGAGCGCCTTGAGGTTTTCTGCGTTCTCCGCGCCCACCATCAACAACCGGCAGGCGAGCCCTGCAAACAGAGGACTGTGCGCCACATGGTCGACCGCCTTCATGCAGCTGGTGCCGCCGTCGAACGCGATCATGAAGCGTGAGATGGGGTTGAAGGCCCGGGCTGCGACCATCACCGGCTTGCTGCTGGACCGCACGACGCGTTCGAGGTTGGATCCGAGATGCAGTTTCGCGAAGTCGGCCGCTTCCCCGCGCTTGCCGATGACGATCAGGCCGGCGTCGGTCTCCGCCTCGTGCACCGTGTCGATGATGTCTCCGGAGCGAAGTCGCACCGAAACATCCTTGACCCCGTCTTCCTCCAGGCGCGCCTGGGCGTCGTCGAGGATGGCGCGGCCGAGCTTCTGTGAGAGTTTGGCCCGCTGTGCATCCAGATCGGTGAGCTCTTCCAGCAAGGCCGTGCGCGCGCCGAGCGTGATGTTGCCGCTCAGATTGGCGCGTTCGCTGCCGCCCTCGCGGCGACCGAGGACATGGTGGAGTTCCACCGCGGCTCCCGTCCGGCCCGCGACCCAGGCTGCGTGATCGCAAACACTTTGCGAGTAGACCGATCCGTCGACGAAGGCGATGAGCTTTTCCATGTCTGACATCCTAATGTCCCATCAACTGCTGTAGCGCGCCGGGCCGGTCGTGAATGGCCAGCTTGTCGACGATGGTCTCGCTGGCCTGATTGAGGCCGATGATCTCGACGTCGGCACCCTCGCGGCGGAACTTGAGGACGATCATGTCCAGGGCCGCCACGCTGGAGATGTCCCAGATATGCGCCCCGCTGACGTCGATGACCACCTGTTCCAGCGCCTCGCGGAAATCGAACGCTTCATTGAAGGCGCCGGCGGACGCGAAGAAGACTTGCCCCTCGACGACATAGGTGCGCGCCTTGCCGTCGTCCGAGATGGTCGATGTCACACGGAAGATCTGCGATATCTTCCAGGTGAAGAAGATACCCGACAGCAGCACGCCGACCAGCACGCCGATGGCGAGGTTGTGAGTGAAGACGACGCTGGCGACGGTGGCCAGCATCACGATCGAGGAGCTGCGCGGATGGGTCCGCAGGGCCTTGATGGACGACCAGCTGAACGTGCCGACCGAGACCATGATCATGATGGCCACGAGGGCGGCCATGGGGATCTGCTTCACCCAGTCGCCAAGCACCACGATCAGGAATAGCAGCACCGCGCCGGCGGTGAAGGTGGACAGGCGACCGCGGCCGCCGGACTTCACGTTGATCATCGACTGGCCGATCATCGCGCAACCGGCCATGCCGCCGATGAAGCCGGTCGCGGTGTTCGCGAGGCCCTGGCCGATGCATTCCTGGTTCTTGTCGCTGGGCTGGTCGGTCAGATCGTCGACGATCGACGCGGTCATCAGGGATTCGAGCAGTCCCACGGCGGCCACGGCGGCGGCGACCGGGAAGATGATCCGCAGGGTCTCCCAATTCAGTGGGATATCCGGGAGCAGGAATATCGGCAGGGTCGAGGGCAGCTCGCCCATATCGCCGACGGTGCGCACGTCGAAGCCGAACGTCATGGTGAGTGCCGTCAGCGCGAAGATGCAGATCAGCGGCGAGGGGACGGCCTTCGTGACGTAGGGAAACAGGTAGATGATCGCCAGCCCGGCGACGACCATCACATAGGTCAGCCAGGGCACGCCGAGCAGTTCCGGCAGCTGAGCCATGAAGATCAGGATTGCCAGCGCGTTCACGAAGCCGGTCATGACCGAACGCGAGACGAACCGCATGACGTAGCCGAGCTTGAGCATGCCAGCGGCGATCTGGATCAAACCGGCCAGCACCGTGGTCGCGAGCAAATACTGCAGCCCGTATTCCTTGACCAGCGTCACCATCAGGACGGCCGTTGCTGCGGTGGCAGCAGAGATCATTCCAGGTCGGCCACCGGTGAAGGCGCAAATCACCGCGATGGAGAACGACGCATACAGCCCGACCTTCGGGTCGACCCCGGCGATGATCGAGAAGGCGATCGCCTCGGGGATGAGCGCCAGTGCGACGACCAGTCCGGCCAGAACATCGGGACGTATGTTGCCGAACCATTGTTCGCGATACGCAGAGAATGAGATCATGAAGCGTCCGAATCACGCGCTGTTGCCCGGCGGTCGGTAGGACCGGCGCGCGCAGCGTTGGGGTTTTGAGGTGCGAAGACCTGTTATGGGTGCGCCGATGGCCGAGGCGAAACCCGGCGCAGGCGGTGTTGACCGTACATAGGCGCGATTATGCTGCAATGCAACATAAGTCCGTCAAACGGGCAGAATGCCCGGGGCACGCGCCGCTGGAGGGGCCGCGTGCTTCCCCGGCTTTACGCCTCGGACTTACCCGCGCCGAGCCAGCGATAGACGGCCCCGGCGATTAGCGCACCGACCAGCGGCGCCACCCAGAACATCCAGAGCTGGGCCGTGGCCCAGTCACCCACGAACAAGGCCTGGCCCGTCGAACGTGCCGGATTAACGGACGTGTTCGTGATCGGGATCGAGATCAGATGAATGAGCGTCAGGGACAGCCCGATGGCCAGGGGTGCGAAGCCTGCCGGCGCCAGCTTGTCCGTGGCGCCCAGGATGATGATCAGGAAGAAGAACGTGAGCACGATCTCCGCGAGCAAGGCGGCGGCCATGGAGTACCCGCCCGGCGAATGATCGCCGTAGCCGTTTGCCGCAAAGCCATCCGCGACCGAGAAACCCGCGGCGCCCGATGCGATGTAGAACAGGACAGCGGCGGCGGCGATCGCCCCAAGGACCTGCACCACCCAATAGGGGATGATGTCCTTGGTATCGAAACGGCCCCCGGCCCACAGGCCCAGGGTCACGGCCGGGTTGAAGTGCCCACCCGAAATATGTCCGACGGCGTAGACCATGGTGAGGACCGACAGGCCGAAGGCCAGCGACACACCCACGAACCCGATACCGAGTTCGGGGAATGCGGCGGCGAAGACCGCCGATCCGGCGCCTCCGAAGACAAGCCAGAATGTTCCGAGGAACTCTGCACCCAGGCGTTTGGACATTGGCATCGGACGATCTCCCATAAATCAGACGTCGTGTGTTTCGTGCACGGCGACACACGGATGTTCCCCCGTCGGTCTGTTGCCATGCCGATCTGGCGTTATTGGTAGCGTATCCGCGCTTGAGTCGACTCCTGCCGGTCGAAGCGAACTCCTGGGCCGGGGCCGCGCGCCGCTGCTCCCATTCGCTTCAAAGATCGTGTTCACCATGGCGGCGGGGTAGCAAAGCCCCTATTTTTTCGTTATCTGTTCGCCTCTAAACCTGATGTTTCGGCATTTCAGAATGCTTGGGCGGTACGGTCACCGAATAATTCTAGTCCAGGGGACCGATCGTTGACCTCTGCAGGGACCGATTTCCCCACACGCGATATCAGGTGAGTTTTATGGCCCAGCGTGCAGATTATCCGGTCCCCGGCAACGAATCAGAACGCCTGAATGCTCTTCGCAGCCTGAAGATTCTGGATACCCCGGCGGATGAGCGGTTTGACCGCATCGTTCGAATTGCCCGCGATCACTATCAGATGCCGGTGGTCAGGGTGACGTTGGTCGATGAAGACCGCGTCTGGTTCAAGGCCCGCTTGGGAATCAAGGCAGACCAGGCCCCCCGTTCGATATCGCTCTGTTCCCACACGATCATGAGCAGTGAGCCGCTTCTGGTCCCGGACCTGACCGCCGATCTGCGCTTTTCAGAAAGCCCGCAGGTCATGGGGAAGCCGTATTTCAGGTTCTACGCGGCGGCGCCGATTTCGGTGGAGGGGGGACACAATATCGGTTCCGTGTGCCTGATGGACTATGAGGCGCATCCGGACTTCACCGTCGAGGATACCGCGTTCCTCCAGGACCTCTCGGATATCGTCGTGGACGAACTGAAGCTGCACGAGAAACTCACGAAGCAGGAAACTCTGATCGATTCGTATGTCGAGAGCCTCCAGCAAAGCGAAGAGCGGTTTTCCCTGGCCATGCGGGGTGCAAATGACGGGTTGTGGGACTGGAACCTGAGAACCGACGAGATGTACTACTCCCCTCGCTGGTGCCGCATGTTGGGCTACGAACCCGAGGAAATCGCGCCGCAGCGGGAGAGCTGGAGTAATCTGGTCGACCCCGCGGACAAGTATCGTGTCCTCGATATGGTCGAGAAGTGGATCTCCGGTCGCGCCGATTCCCTGGAGACAGAATACCGAATGCGCCACAAGGATGGTGACTGGCGAACGATCTGGACGCGCGCATTTCTTGCCAGGGAGGATGGGCAACCGGTCCGCATCGTCGGCACCCATGTCGATATCACCGAGCGCAGGCAACTCGAGGAGCAGATTCGTCAGGCTCAGAAGATGGAGGCCGTGGGCCAGTTGACAGGCGGCGTCGCGCACGACTTCAACAATCTTCTCGGCGTGATGCTGGGCAATGCGGAGCAGGCAAGTATTTTGCTCAGCCAGGAGGGAAGCAACGCCCAGGCGCGCATTCATATTGGTGAGGTTGTCCGGGCGGTAAACCGGAGCGCAGCGCTGACCCAGCGTCTGCTCTCGTTCTCTCGCCGCCAGACCCTGGTTCCAAAAACGACGGACATCGGAGTCCTGATCCGGAATTTCGAAGACATGCTGCGGCGTGCAATCGGGGAGACCGTGGAACTCACGGCGGATCTCGGCGACGACGTCTGGCCGGCGATGGTCGATGGACATCAATTGGAGAATGCGATTCTTAATCTGACGATCAACGCCCGCGATGCGATGTCTGCGGGTGGCTGTCTGACGGTGACGACAGGCAACACCGTGCTCGGCGAGGCCGAGGTGGGACAGCATGGAAGTTTGGTGCCGGGTGACTATGTAAAGGTCACGGTCAGCGATACGGGCGACGGTATTGCTCCGGAGATTCTGGACAGAGTGATGGAGCCCTTTTTCACGACCAAGGGTGTGGGTGAAGGCAGCGGTCTCGGACTCAGCATGGTGTTCGGCTTTGCCAAACAGTCGAAGGGTCATTTGGCCATTTCCAGCGAGGTGGGCAGCGGCACGGTCGTCGAGTTGTATCTGCCTCGCTCTCTTGGGATTCCGCAGGCGACGACAACGGCATCGCATATCTCCGAGCGTACCGAGCCGCTTTCGGCGCGCATTCTTGTCGTCGAGGATGATCCCGACCTGCGGGAGATACCTGTACAAATCCTTCGAAAGCACGGTTTCGAAGTCGTCGAGGCGGCGAACGGATCGCAGGCTCTCGCGGCGTTAAAGGCGACAGAGGACTTCGACCTGCTGTTCAGCGACGTGGTGTTACCGGGTGGCATGAACGGCGTCGCGATTGCCGATGAGGCGCGACGGCTGCAGCCGGCGATCAAGGTTCTGTTGACCAGCGGATACAATTCCGGAGCCATTGCCGATCAGGTGGCAGGCGCGGACACGGTGAAGGTGCTGAGTAAACCATATAGCAGGAACGACCTGCTCGAGAGCGTTTGCGGCCTTCTGGACGTGCCGGCAGACTGAAGGCGTTTGCTGCCTTTTACATTCGAGCGAGTTCCACAGTGCGCGCGACGCTTGAGCCGACTCCCGTCGAGTCTCCACAAAGTCCGGAATTGTAACGTTAATTGTGGAGGACCTCACCCATGCGCGAACCCCGTCTCGCACGCGATCGTCAGCAATGGATTTTCGATTACCTCGTGCAGGAGACCGGCAAGGTCTTCCACTGGGAGGAGGATGGCCGGCCGCTGCCCAAGAGCGTGAAGAGCCACGCCCAGATTTCCAAACATCTCGGGCGCATCGGCCAACGGCTCGAGCGGGTCGCGGCCGAGGAAGACGCCGCGGGCCATTCCGCGACAGCGTTCGAGCTCTACCACCGCGCCTCGTCCACCTTCGCGCTGGCCCAGCATCCGGTGCTCGAGAATAACGACGAGAAGCGCTACCTGCATGGCCGCTGCATCGCCAACTACGAGAAGGTGATCGAGCACGCGCCGTATCCGATTGAGCGCCTGGAAGTGCCGTTCGAGGGGGTCGAACTGCAGTGCAACTTCCACATGCTGCCGGGCAAGCCAAACGCGCCGTTGGTGATCTTCATCCCCGGCTGCGACATGACCAAGGAGAACTATCCCGATCCGCGCATCATGCAGTCGCACCTGCGTGGGATGCACATGCTGGTGATCGACGGGCCGGGTCAGGGCATGTCGAACCTGCGTGGCATCAAGCTGACGCCGGACAATTACGAACGCGCGGTGCTGGCGATCGCCGAGTACATGGCCGAACGCGAGGAGGTCGATGCGGAGAAGATCGTCGTCTATGCGCTGTCGATGGGCGCCCATTGGGGCCTCGAGGTCGCGGCCTCGGGACACCCGCTGATCAAGGCAGTGGCGGCCCCGTGGACGTCCGCTCTCGACAAGTACTTCATCCTCGACACGTTCTCGCCGCGCTACAAACAGCTCTTCGGCTACCTGATGGGGGCATCGAGCGAGGAGGAACTCGATGGCTGGGTCAGCCAGATGACCGTTGAAGGGCGCGAGGCGGACATCAAGTGCCCGGTCCTGATGACCGTCGGCGAGTATGATTCCCGCAGCCCGGTCGAGCTGGTCTACGAGTTCTACGACAAGATCAAGGCACCCAAGGAGCTTTGGGTCTATGAGGACACTTACCATCAGGCGCGCATGTTCGGAGAGACGCAGCCGCGCCATGACCATCACATGATGTGTCACGACTGGCTGGTCGATGCCCTCGACGGCAAGTACGGCGCCGGTCACGACAAAAAGATGTATCTGCGTACCGGCGGCGGCGGTCCCAACGGCACCCAGGGCGTGGGCCAGGATGCCCTCCACTGGTGGGAGAAATAGGGGCAGCGCGATGAAGGCCGTCTCCTACACACGTCACGGCCCGGCGGCCGAGGTCCTCGAATTCGGTGACCTGCCCGATCCGGCCCCGGCCGACGGGGAGGTCCTGATCAAGGTCGCTACGTCCGGCGTGAACCCGTCCGACGTGAAGGCGCGGGCGGGGTATCTCTGGCCGATGACCGCGCCGCGCACGATCCCCCATTCCGACGGTGCCGGTGTCATCGAGGCCGTGGGTAACGGGGTGGACCCGGCGCGGGTCGGCGAACGTGTCTGGACCTATAACGTCAACCGGACCACCGATGGGCTCGGCCAGGGAGCCATCGGAACGGCGGCGGAGTATGTCGCGATCCGGGCCGCCCAGGCCGTCCCGTTGCCGGACCGAACCGGGTTCGTCGCGGCCGCGGCGCTCGGCGTGCCGGCCATGACCGCGCATGCCGCGCTACTGACGGACGGCCCGGTCGACGGGATGACGATCCTGGTGACGGGCGGTGCCGGTGCGGTGGGGTCGCTCGCCATCCAGATCGCGAAATGGGCGGGTGCGGCGCGCATCGTCACGACGGTCAGCTCGGACGCGAAGGCGAGGGTCGCGCTTGAGGACGGCGCCGCCGCCGCGGTGAATTATCGCGAACTCGGGATCGGCGACGAATTGCGCGATGCGTTGCTGGATGCCAACGGCGGTCAGAAATTCGATCGCATGGTCGACGTGGACTTCGGCGCCTACGTCAATCTCTCGGCACAAGTGCTGCACCATGGTGGGGTGATCGGCACCTACGCCTCGATGTCCGAGCCCAAACCGACGGTCGATTTCTATCCGTTGATGATGAACAACATCACGATCCGGATGGTCGAGGTCTATGCCCAGGCGCCGGCCCGGTTCGCCGACATCTACAACGGGGTGAACCGGGTGCTCGAGGACGGGGCGCTTGCGCCGCGGATCGACGGCACCTATGCGCTGTTCGAAGCGGTCGCCGCCCATGAACGGGTGGAGTCGGGCGGTCAGCTCGGCAACGTGATCATCGAGAATTAGGCTGCTAAATCTTGGCGGCGAAAACTAGGTGGTGCTGGCGAATGCCTGCTCGCAGATCTCTTGCGCGCGCAAATAGTCCCGGGCGATATCGACGGCCAGTCCCTCGCGGAATGCGATGAGCGCCGGGTTCTGGCGCGCTTCGTGGGTGATATAGCCGAAGGGGCGGTAAGGCCCCGGGAGCCGGAACGGCAGAATCGCATATCCACCGGTATCGACGAGATTGCCGGCGATCAGGTCGGGCAGGACCGTCAGCATGTCGGAGTTTTCCATCACCGCATGCATCGCACCGGCGGAATTACTCTCGAACGCGGGCAGGTCGATGTAGTCGACCCCAACGGCCGTGAGCGCGAGGCGGGTGTCACGATTGAGCAGGCTGTCGCGCGCATGGGTGATCCAGCGGGCATGGGACAGCATCTCCGTGGTGATCTGTTTTTCCGCGAGCAGCGGATGGCCCGCCCGGCACACGATCACATTCTCTCCGCGCGTCAGGCGTTCGACGATCAGGTTCGGAATGCCTTCAATCACATCCACCGGCGCCATGATGAGGTCGAGTTGGCCTTCCACGAGCTGGCTTAACAGCGCCGGAGCATATCCGTTCTGGAGGACGATCCGGATTTCCGGATAGCGCTTGAGCCAGGACGCGATGAAGCCCGAAGCGACTCTCTGGCTGTGGAAGGGCGGCGCGCCGATCCGCAGCTCGCCCTGTTGACCGGCGGCGACCCGTTCGGCGAGTTCGGAAATCTGTTCGGTCGCGGTGCGGATCGAGCGGCCGTAACTCGAGAGCTCAATCCCCAGCGCGGTCGGTGTTACGGGTTTGCGTCGGGAGGCGAATATCGGCGCGCCCAGCTGCGCCTCCAGCGCGCTGGCCATGCGGCTCAACGCGGGCTGGCTGGTGTTCAGGCGTTCGGCGGCCAGTGTGAAGGACTGGCACTCCAGAATCTCGGTCAGCTGAACCAGGTGTTTGGGATCGATCATCATATCAAGAAGATATGTTGATATGAATTATTATGATTTATCAATCTATTTTGACTCGGATACTCTGTCGGCAACAGAGGCCGAACAAACCGGCCCCACGCAAACACATGGGAGATGATTATGCGTTTCTTCGTAAGCTTGGCATTTGCATCCGCCGTGCTGGCCGCAGCGATCTCGCTGCCGACACACGCGCAGGCAAAAACCCGTATTCTGACCAACTGTTTCTGGCCGCCGCAACATTACATGTGCACCCAGGTCCTGCCGACATGGGGCGAATGGGTCGAGGAGGCGACGGACGGCCGCGTGTCGATCCAGATTCCGCCGAAGTCACTGGCTTCACCGCCGGAGCAATGGGGTTCGGTCGAGAAGGGCATCGCCGATGCCGCTGTTCAGTTCAACGGTTTCGTCGCGAACCGGGTGACCGGACCGCTGGTGGCCATGAACCCATTCGTGGCGAGCGCCGATGCGCCGGCCATGTCCGAGGCGCTGTGGGACACCTATCAGAAGTTCTTCGCGGACGAATATAAGGGCGTCCATGCCCTGTCGATGTGGGTGATCACGCCGGCCGAGGTCTACAGCCAGAATGACACGCCGATCAATTCGATCGATGATCTCAAGTCCCGCAAGATCTGGGCGTTGCCTGGAACGGTCGCGAACCTGATGAAGAAGATCGGAGTCGGTGTTGTTGCCGGCCCGGCCGTTCAGGCCAACGAGGTGATTTCGCGCGGCGTGGTGGATGGTCATATCGGGCTCAGCCCGGTGTCGATCGCCGCATTCCAGCTGGGGCCATACACCAAGTCGATGACCCAGTTCAAAACCCGGATCTACTCGACCAGCTTCTCCTTCGTCATCAACGAGAAGAAGTGGGCAGAGATTTCGCCGGAAGACCAGGCGGCCATCACAGCGGTCAGCGGCCCGAAATTCGGTCGCATGGCGGCCCAGTTCTGGGTCAATGGCGACAAGGCGGCACTCGCGAAGTTCAAGTCCGAGTGGGACATCAAGGTCTATGACGCCGACCCGGCATTCGAGGCGGCGTTGACCGAGGCTTCGAAGTTCCTGACGGCGGGCTGGATCAAGCGCGCCACGGACAAGGGCATCGACGGCCAGGCGGCCTATGATTTCTATGTCGACCGCGTTAGCGCGCTCTCGAAGCTCTAGGTCTAGGCCCCGTCCGGCTTCCTGAATCGGGGAGGGTACGTCATGCAGTCCGTCGCACGCGCCGTGCTGCCGCGTATCCTCTCGGTTCTGGAGGCCATATCGGCAATCCTGCTGTTCGTCATGATGGCGTTGACCTTCGTCGACGTTATCGGACGCTACGTCTTCACCGCCCCGATCTTCGGTGCGGCGGAGATGATCCAGTTCCTGCTCGCCATGACGATCTTCGGCGGTCTGAGCCTGATCAATGCCCATGACAGCCACATCACGGTCGAGCTGTTCGAGCCGTGGCTGAAAAAACGTTTCCCGCGCCTGCAACCGATTCTCGTTCAGTCATTCTCCGTTGCGGTGATGGCGATCATCGCCTGGCAGTTGACGGTCTTCGCCATCGAAGCCCATGAAATCGGCAGTTTCACGGTGGTCCTCGAATGGCCGCTGGTCGTCGTCGTGGGGACGGTGGCCGGTCTTTCCGTCGTCAGCCTGATTGTCCAGATTCTGGGTTTGATGCTCCAGGACGACCCCGAATGGCGTGGTGATCACGGAGACCCTCTGTGACCACCGCATTAATCGGCTTCGGCATACTCCTGCTTCTGTGTTTCTTCGGATTCCGCGTCGGGTTCGCGACGTTGTTCGTTGGCCTCGTCGGCTTCGCGCTGCAGCGCGGCTGGTCGCCCGCCCTGTCCATGACCGGGCAGCAGATCATGGACGACGCGATGTCGTACAACCTCAGCGTCATCCCGCTGTTCATCCTGATGGGCGTGTTCATCTACCGCGCGGATCTGTCGAAGGATTTGTACACCGCGGCCTATTCCGGCCTCGGGCGGTTCCGCGGCGGGCTCGCGCTTTCGACGGTCGTCGCGTGTGCCGGTTTCTCCGCCGTGTCGGGCTCTTCGGTCGCCACCGCCGCGACCATGACCCGCGTCGCCATGGGGCCGATGCGCAAATACAAATATCATGACAGCCTGTCGTCGGGGACGATCGCCGCGGGCGGCACACTCGGCATCATGATCCCGCCGTCGGTGCCGCTGGTCATCTTCGGCATCGTCGCCGAACAGGACATCGGCAAGCTGTTCATCGCCGGCGTGTTGCCGGGCATCCTGCTGGTGGCGCTCTTCATGGGAGCGGTGTCCGTCGTGGTGCGCCTGAATCCGGAGGCTGGCCCGGCGGGCGAGCCTCTCGATCCGGCCGAGGCGCGTCGCGCGCAACGCGCGGTCTGGCCGGTCCTGGCGCTGTTCGTGCTCGTGCTCGGCGGCATCTACGGCAAGGTGTTTACCCCGACCGAGGCCTCGGGTATCGGTGCGGTGGGCGCGGCGGCGATCGCCTTCATGCGCGGCCACCTGCGCAGTCTGCCCGAGTGGCGCGACGCGCTGGTCGAGGCGACCAAGACGACGGCGACGCTCTTTATTGTCATCTTCGGTGCACTGGTGTTTGCCCAGTTCATCAACCTGTCTGGCCTGCCTTATGACCTCGTCGATATTGTCGAGGATTTCGAACTCACGGGCACCCAGATCGTGATCTTCGTCATGTTCATCGCGATCCTGATGGGGATGGTTTTCGAGTCCATCGGTATCCTGCTGTTGCTCGTGCCGGTCTTCCTGCCGTCGCTGTTCGCGGCCGGTGTGGACATGATCTGGTTCGGAATCCTCGTCGTTCTGGTGACCGAGCTGGGGCTGATCACGCCGCCGATCGGGATGAATGTCTTCGTCGTTCGCTCGGTCATGCCGGACATCAAGCTTGGCCATATTTTCAAGGGAGTTGTGGCGTTTATCGTCGCGGATCTCATTGCATTGGGACTGGTGTTCTGGCTCCCCGAAATTGCCACCTTCCTGCCGAAACTCATGGAGTAACGGACGCCCGTCCGTAGGAGATTGTTATGGGCAAAATGAAGAATGTTCTTTGGATCATGGCGGACCAGCTGCGCTGGGATTACCTGTCCTGCTACGGCCATCCGCATCTGGAGACGCCGCACATCGATCGCCTCGCGTCGCGCGGGGTGCGGTTCAACAAGGCCTATGTGCAATCGCCGATCTGCGGCCCGTCGCGGATGAGTTTCTACACCGGGCGTTATGTCCGCAGCCATGGTGCGACCTGGAACGGCTTTCCCCTGCGCGTGGGCGAACCGACGCTGGGCGACCATCTGCGCGAAATCGGCGCGGAGTGCGCGCTGGTCGGCAAGACCCACATGATCCCCGATGCGGAGGGGATGAAGCGCCTGGGCATCGATCCGGAATCGATCATCGGTGTGCACACCGCGGAATGCGGGTTTACGCCCTTCGAGCGCGATGACGGCATGCATCCCGACGGCTACTACGACATCAACCCGCGCTACGACGAGTATCTCAAGGAGCAGGGGCTCGGCGGCGAAAACCCGTGGGAGGAATGGGCGAACTCCGCCGAGGATGAGGACGGGTCGCTTCTGTCGGGCTGGCTGCTCAAGAATTCGGACAAGCCCGCGCGCGTGCCGGAGGAACATTCCGAGACGCCCTACATGACGACCCGCGGGATCGAGTTCATGGAGCAGGCGGGCGACAAGCCCTGGCTCTGCCATCTGTCCTACATCAAGCCGCACTGGCCCTATATCGTGCCGCCGCCCTATCACGACATGTACGGCCCCGAGGACATCATTCCAGCGGTGCGCTCCAATGCAGAACGGATGACGGACCACCCGGTCTACAAGGCCTGGCAGGATCACCGCGTCTGCAAGGCCTTCGCGCGCGATGAAGTGCGCGAGCGCGTGATCCCGGCGTATATGGGCCTGATCAAGCAACTCGATGATCAGATGGGGCGCCTGTTCGCCTATCTGGAGGAGAGCGGCCGGATGGACGACACCATGATCGTGATGTCATCGGACCATGGCGATTATCTCGGCGATCACTGGCTCGGCGAGAAGGATCTGTTCCACGACGCCTCGGCCCGGGTTCCGTTGATCATCTACGATCCGCGCGAAGAGGCCGACGCCACTCGTGGCACCACGTCGGACGCCCTGGTCGAGGGGATCGATCTCGCCCCGACCTTCCTCGAACTGATGGGCGGGGAGGCCAAGCCGCACATTTTGGAGGGGCGCTCGCTGGTGCCGATCCTGGAAGGGCGCCAGACGGAATGGCGCAACTACGCGATCTCGGAATATGACTATTCGACCCGCAAGTCGCGTCTCGATCTCGATCTCGATCAGGCAGACGCGCGGCTCGTGATGATCTTTGACGGGCGATGGAAATACATCCACGCCGAGGGCTTCCGCCCGCTGTTGTTCGATCTGGAAAGCGATCCTGATGAACTCGTCGATCTCGGTGCCGAGCCCGAGCATGAGGCCATCCGCGCCGAACTGCACGAGGCCCTGTTTGCCTGGGCGCGCCAGCATCACACCCGGATCACACGGTCACCCGAGCAGGTGAACCGCATGGCCGCGGGTGGCGAGCCGCCGGGCATCCTGATCGGGTTCTGGGACGAGGATGAAATCCGCGAGTCCGGCCGGAAAAGTGTCCACCCGCCGGTGAATCTCGAAGACTGAACCGTCTAGTACGGGATTTTGATCTCGGACTTCGCCCAGGCGTCGAACGCGGCGATCGACTCATCGTGCAGAAGTTGCTCGGTCGGGATCGTGCGTTCGCTAATGGGCTTGGGGATTTCGCGATACAGAAAATCGTCGTCGAAATCGATCTTCGCCGCATCGACCTTGGTGTTGCCGTAGAAGATTCGGTCGAGGCGTGCCCAGTAGATCGCGCTCAGGCACATGGGGCAGGGCTCGCAGCTCGTATAAACAACGCAACCCTCAAGGTTGTATGTCCCCAGCCGCTCGCAAGCCTGCCGGATGGCCACGACTTCGGCGTGCGCGGTCGGGTCATTCGCACTGGTCACCAGGTTGGTGCCTTCGCCGATGATCTCCCCATCGCGTACGACCACGGCACCGAAAGGCCCGCCGGTGCCGTCGTCGACATTCTTTTGTGACAGGGCGATCGCGGCCCGCATGAAGGTTTCGTGGGTCATATTCGCTCGGTCTCCAGGTGCGCCACGCGTGATTTTCCGCGCGCGGGGATCAATGTTTCGACGACGCCTATCTTATCACGTGCGGGTGGGTCGGGTCAGCGTCGCGCGACGGGCTCGCCAACCCGTTGCGCGCGCGATATCCTAGGTTGTTTGTTCCATGCGTGACCGCTGGTCATGGACGGAACCTCGGCGAATTTGGGGTCGGCCTTGGCGATCAATTTTATACTGAATGGTGAAGCGCGTACGGAAGCATCGGTCTCCCCGACGCGGACGGTGCTCGAATATCTGCGCGAAGACGAAGTCCTGACGGGCACCAAGGAGGGCTGCGCGGAAGGCGATTGCGGGGCCTGCTCGATTGTCATGGTGCGCAACGGTTCCGATCAGGTCGAGGCGGTGAATTCCTGCCTTCTGACCATGGGGCAACTGGACGGCACACGGGTCGCGACTGTCGAGGGCCTGTCTGACAGGGGCGGCGAGCTGGAGGCGGTGCAGGCCGCGATCGTTGCCGAAGACGGCACCCAGTGCGGGTTCTGCACCCCGGGCTTCGTGATGGCGCTGCACGCCCTTCGCCACAGCGGCGAGACCGTCACGGAAGAGGTCATTCACGACGCGCTGGCCGGGAATCTCTGCCGATGCACGGGGTACCGATCGATTGTCGACGCGGCCCGCGCGGCAACTTCGGGCCCGGCCGAGGCACCCGCGCTCTCCGCGTCCCCGGAACCGGCGGCGGCAGAACTCTACGAGGCACAGGGGCAATTGTTCCTGGCACCGAAAAATTTGGCCGGACTGGTTGGCGCGCGGGTCGCGCATCCCGACGCGCCGTTGCTGTCCGGTGGTACGGATCTGGGGCTCAGCTTCAGCAAGAATCGCGAGGCCTTTCCGGTCACGATTTTTACGCAGAATGTCGCCGAGTTGAAACGCATCGACGAAGACGATGCGAAGATCACGCTCGGTGCGGCCGTGACCTATTCCGAGGCCATGGCGCGGATCGAGGAATTGTTCCCGTCCTTCGCCGTGCTGGTCCACCGGATCGGCTCGCGCCAGATCCGCAATGTCGGCACCTTCGGCGGCAATATCGGCAACGCTTCGCCCATCGGCGACACGCCGCCATGCCTGATCGCGCTCGACACGATGCTGACCCTGCACGGGTCGAACGGCTCCCGGGATATCCCGCTGGAGACCTACTTCCTCGATTACCGCAAGACCGATCTGGCGGCGGATGAAGTCATCGCCTCGCTCAGCATCCCGAAGCTGGGCGCAGATCAGGTCTTTCGCAGCTACAAGGTCTCCAAGCGTTACGACCAGGATATTTCTGCCGTGGTCGGTGCGTTCCGCCTGACCATCGCCGACGGCATCGTCGCCGACGCGCGGATCGCGTTCGGTGGCATGGCGGCAACGCCCAAGCGCGCGCCCCAGTGCGAGGCCGCACTGATCGGACAGCCATGGTCGGAGGAAAGCGCAATACGCGCCGGTGCTGCCGTTTCCGAAGATTTCCAGCCGATCGACGATCATCGGGCCAGCGCGGACTATCGGCTGCGGGTCGCATCAAACCTGTTCGTGCGCCTGCATCGTGATCTCGAAGGCGCTGACGACATTGAGGTCACTTCGCTATGAACGCAGACGGCGATATTCGGGGTGCGGTCCACAGCAGCGTCCGCCATGACAGTGCGCGCGGGCATGTCACGGGGGTGGCGCGCTACATCGACGACATGCCGCTGCTGCCGGGCACCCAGGAGATTGTGCTGGTCACCAGCCCACACGCCCATGCGCGGATCGTGTCGATCGACGTGTCGGCCGCGCGTGCGATGGACGGGGTTCGCGGTATTGCGACCGCCGCCGACATTCCGGGACACAACGACGTCGGGCCGATCTTCGACGGCGAGCCGATCCTGGCCGACGGGCTCGCGGACTATGCAGGCGCGCCGATCGTGGCCGTGGCCGCCGACACATATGATCAGGCATATGCCGCTGCCAAAAAGGTGGTCGTCGAATATGAAGAGCTGACGCCGGTCCTCGAGATCGAGGACGCGCTGGAGCGCGAGCAATACACCTATCCGCCCCAGATCATCACCTATGGCGACCCGGCAACGGCGATTGCGGCTGCGTCTCGGCGGATCAAGGGTGAACTGCGCTGTGGCGGCCAGGATCACTTCTATCTCGAGAGCAATATCGCGCTGGCGGTGCCGCGCGACGATGGTGATCTCGATGTCTACAGCTCGACCCAGCACCCCAGCGAGGTTCAGCACGGGGTCGCTCATGCGCTGGGTGTCGCGAGCAACGCCGTGACGGTCGAGGTGCGCCGCATGGGTGGCGGATTCGGCGGCAAGGAGAGCCAGCCGACCATCATTGCCGCGATCGCCGCCCTCATGGCCGTTATCACAGGCCGCCCCGCCAAGCTGCGCCTGCGCCGCGACGATGACATGATCGTCACCGGCAAGCGTCATGACTTCCTGTTCCGCTACGAGGCCGGGTTCGACGATACGGGGCGGATTGATGGCGTCGATATCCTGATGGGCATGCGCTCGGGCAATGTGGCTGATCTGAGCCCGGGCGTCTTGGCCCGCGCGCTCTGTCACGCCGACAATTGCTACCACCTGCCCAACGCCCGCCTGGCCGGCTATCCCTGCAAGACCAACACCGTCTCGAACACCGCGTTTCGCGGGTTTGGCGGGCCGCAGGGGATGATCGTGATCGAGGCAATGCTGGAGCATATCGCGCGCGAACTCGGCATGCCCCTCGATGACGTCCGGGCCGTGAACTACTACGGGACCGACGAGCGCAACGTGACGCCCTATCAGCAGACGGTGAAGGACAACATCATCGTGCCGCTGGTCGAACGGCTGCAGGCGGAGGTCGATTTCGACGGCATGTCGAAGGCGGTGGACGATTTCAATGCGTCCCACGAGACTCTCAAAAAGGGCCTCGCCCTGATGCCGGTGAAATTCGGCATTTCCTTCAACACACCCAAGCTGAACCAGGCCGGTGCGCTGGTGCATGTCTATGCCGATGGCAGCGTGCATCTAAACCATGGCGGCACCGAGATGGGGCAGGGCCTGTTCACCAAGGTCGCCCAGGTCGTCGCGTCGGTGTTCCAGATCGATCTCGACAACATCAAGATCTCCGCGACGCGCACCGACAAGGTGCCCAACACGTCCGCGACGGCGGCGTCGTCCGGGTCCGACCTCAACGGGATGGCGGCATTCAATGCCGCCAACACGATCAAGGATCGCATGACCGGGGTCGCGGCGGAGATTTTCGATACCGACGCGGATCAGGTCGAGTTTCGCCAGAACCGGGTCTATGCCGGGAACGAAAGCCTGTCCTTCAGTGAACTGGCGGAACAGACCTACAATCGTCGCGTCCAGCTGTCTGCGGCCGGCTTCTATTCAACGCCGGGTCTGCATTGGGATGCGAAGTCCCTCATCGGCAATCCGTTCTATTATTTCACCTATGGTGCCGCGATCGCCGAGGTGGTGATCGACACGCTGACCGGTGAGAGCCGGGTGTTGCGGGCCGATATGCTCCAGGATTGTGGCAACTCCCTGAACCCCGCGATCGACATTGGTCAGATCGAGGGCGCCTTCGTGCAGGGGCAGGGGTGGCTGACCTCCGAGGAGCTGGTCTGGAACGACCGCGGACAATTGCTCACCCATGGTCCGTCCACCTACAAGATCCCCGGCAGCCGCGACGTGCCGCCGGTCTTCAACGTGCATATTCTCGAAGACGCGCCGAACCGTTTCCCCACGGTGTTCCGGTCCAAGGCCGTCGGAGAACCCCCGCTCATGCTGGCGATCTCGGTCTGGCTGGCGATCCGCGATGCGGTCTCGCGAACGGCCGACCACCGTCATTTCGTGAAACTGGATGCACCGGCGACGCCCGAAGTTATTCTGAATGCAATTGAAGATGTCAGTCGCCGTGACAGCGTGCAGTAACCGGCTGAGAAAACCGGCGAGTGTCTTTCTGTTCCTCAGTTCACTGCTGCTGATCGCACCAAGTCTGGCCGACGCGGAAGAAGGGTCTGTCAGTTTGCCGATGCGGGACCGGCTGACGGTTGAGCCCTATGCGGGGACAACATTTGCGGTTGGCGGAACAGTTTTGCGGGAATTCTCCGAAGTTCTCACTCAGTCCGCGAATGTCGGCGGGGTGCCGTTTTCGACTGCGCTGGGTTTCGAGGTACGAGAGCGCGATTTTTCCGATGTCTTCGAAACCCCGCAGGAAATCGGTGTTCAGCTCAACTACGGGGTGAGTGATCTCTCCGAACTCTTTGGCGGCGTGTCCTACATGCGGGCAGCGGGCAAGTCCTTTGACGCCCTGCTGTTTACCTTCACGGGGACGCTCGGCGGTGTTCCAGTCGCCGTTGGCTCGACGCTGTTCGGCGAGTTCGAGGATTATCAGGAGTTTGCAGCGAACGCAGGTTTTCGGCGATTTCTTGACCTTGATTCCGGCTTTCACCCGTTCGTCGGGGCCTCAATCGGCGCACGAAAAGTCAGCGCGATAGATCTGAATTTCCGGCATTCGAGCAATGGCGTGGTGATCGATGATGTGGGTTTCTACAAGCCTTCGCTCGCCTACATGGTCGGCCTGCAAGCGGGTTTTCGCTACGACGTGAGCGATGCAATAGCGCTGGGAGTATCCACAGGCGTGAACTACCGGAGCCAGCTGAGGCAGGACGATTCCGAAGTCTCCGGTTTCCGTGAATTTCACAACGGGAATAATGACGGCGATATCATCGACATCCCGGTTTCCGTGCGCCTCACCGCCAAGTTCTAGGCGTCTTCTTCGCAGTTGCAGCAAAGTTCCTCGCCACGACCCCGTGTTTCGTGCTAACGCGTGCCCATATTGTCCGGCCGCCTCGATGGCGGCGCTTTTTTTTGGGTATATCCAGATGTCCGCTCCCGCCGATAAAATTCGCAACATCGCGATCGTCGCCCATGTCGATCATGGCAAGACAACGCTCGTCGATCAGCTGCTCCGCCAATCCGGCACCCTGAAGACCCATGGCGAAGACGCCGGGCGCGAGCGGGTGATGGATTCGAATGACATCGAGCGTGAGCGCGGCATCACCATCCTGTCCAAGAACACGGCGCTGGAGTGGCAGGGCTGGGCGATCAACATTGTCGACACCCCCGGCCATGCCGATTTCGGCGGTGAGGTTGAGCGTGTGCTGTCGATGGTCGATTCCGTCCTGCTGCTGGTCGACGCGGTCGAGGGCCCGATGCCCCAGACGGCTTTCGTCACGCGCAAGGCCCTCGAAGCGGGCCTGAAGCCTGTGGTCGTGGTCAACAAGGTCGACCGTGTCGGCGCGCGCCCCGACTGGGCTGTCGACCAGACGTTTGATTTGTTTGACCGGCTTGGCGCCACCGATGAGCAGCTCGATTTCACCACCGTGTTCGCGTCGGCGATCGAGGGCTGGGCCTCCGAGACATCGGACGTGCGCGGTGAGAACATGGACATTTTGTTCCAGACCATCGTTGATCAGGTGGACGCGCCGGCGGTCGACCGCGATGGGCCGCTCCAGCTGCAGGTCTCCGCGCTCGACTATTCATCCTATGTCGGCGTGATCGGAATCGGCCGCATCGCGCGCGGTCATGTGCGCCGCAATGCGCTGGTCACGGTGGTTGGCGCAGATGGCGCGCAACGCCAGGGCCGCCTGCTGCAGGTCCTCGGCTTCCACGGGCTTGAGCGGGTCGAGCATGAAGAGGCCTCGGCGGGCGACATCGTCGCCTTCTCCGGCATCGAGAAGCTGAATATTTCCGACACGATCTGCGACCCCCAGGCGGTCGAAGCACTGCCGCCTCTGAGCGTCGATCAGCCGACGATCTCGATGACGTTCCAGGTCAATGACTCGCCCTTCGCCGGTCAGGACGGGAAGTACGTCACGAGCCGCAACATCCGCGATCGCCTGCAGGAAGAGCTGCTCCACAATGTGGCATTGCGCGTCGAGGATACCGACAGCGCCGACCGCTTCAAGGTGTCGGGACGCGGCGAGCTGCATCTGTCGATCCTGATCGAGAATATGCGCCGCGAAGGCTACGAACTCGCGATCTCACGCCCCGAGGTCATCACCCACACGGTCGATGGTGTCGTCCACGAGCCGTGGGAGACCCTGACCGTAGATATCGAGGAAGAGCATCAGGGTTCTGTGATGGAACTGCTCGGCACGCGCAAGGCAGAGCTCAAGAACATGGCGCCCGACGGCAACGGCCGGGTGCGGCTCGACTATCTGGTGCCGACCCGTGGCCTGATCGGTATTCGCTCAACCTTCCTGACCCAGACGTCGGGCAGCGGGCTGATGTATCACGCGTTTGATCACTACGGCCCGCGGGTCGCGGGCGAACTCGCCCAGCGCATGCGCGGTGTGCTTGTCGCCACCGACACCGGAATGGCGCGCGCCTATGCGCTGTTCAACCTGCAGGAACGTGGTCAGCTCATGCTCGGCCATGGCGCGCAGGTCTATGAGGGCATGGTGATCGGCATTCACGCGCGGGCCAATGATCTGATGGTCAATCCGCTGAAGGCCAAGCAGCTGACCAACATTCGCGCCGCCGGGACGGACGAGAATATCGTCCTCACGACCCCGATCAAGGTGACGCTGGAATACGCGCTTGAGTTCATCGACGACGACGAGCTGGTCGAGGTGACGCCGGTATCGATCCGGATCCGCAAGCGGTTCCTCAAGGAACACGAGCGTAAAAAGGCCAGCCGCGCCGCTTAGGCGTGTGGCGGCTGTATCGGTCGAATAGCCAGAATATCGGTGTCGTCAGCGTTCTATTCGGGCGCTGCAAGGCCGCGATTTGCCCATACAAAGGTACCGAAACACCGCTAAACCCGGGCTTTGTTCGATAATTCCACTAAGAGAAACAAGAGATTACTTGCCATCGGGCCCGATCCGGCCCATCTTCCGCGCAATGAAATCTGCTCTCTGACTTCGAGCGAGCCGAATTCCGCAATTCTGTTGCGGCGATACGACCTCCGGATAAGCAGGCGAAGCTGGTCTCAACACGCGGACATGGTGTTTGCGTGATATACGACGATTGGAAAAGTACAAATGCCTACAGGTACCGTAAAGTTCTTCAACACCACCCGTGGTTTTGGTTTCATTGCTCCTGACGATGGCGGCAAGGACGTGTTCGTTCACGTGACTGCTGTTGAGCAGGCTGGAATGGGAACCCTGACCGAAGGTCAGAAGGTTAACTTCCAGGTTCAGGACGACCAGCGCGGCCCGAAGGCCGTCGATCTGTCGGCCGCCTAAGTATCTGATGTTCCGGAGGGACCGGGCTTAGGCCCGGTCCGTTCTCCGGACCATTTTTCGGTTTGGGCCGTTTCGACGGCCTGTGACTGGATAGACAGCACGCCCCGGCGTTGTATCCATCTTTTGGGTGGGTGCGAATGACGGGTTAAGCGTGCTGTTTTGTTTTGTCAGCACGAACGCTCGATCCGTCGCCGCGAACGAGGCCTGCGCGCACTTGCGTGTGCTTCCACGCGGCGCCTAGTCTGTCGGCTGAATACAGCGACAGGGGTGTGCCATGAGCATGTCAGCGGAAACCATCGAAGCGCCAATCGGCTATCTGGTGGACACCGGCGAGTTGCCGGTTTTCTATCAATCCAATGTGGCGGGAGAGCGCACCAACTTCGAAGGCGAACGCGAGTTTCGCGCGATGACGGTGCGCAATGCACGCCTGCTGCCGAATGAATTCACCCTCGACCGCGAAGGCTTCGCCTTCGTTGATCACACGACGGCCGTCACAGATTTCCAGGACGATGCCCACCTGGCCGCGGTCTACAACGCCGAGGCCGAGGCGCTGGTGCGTATCCACACGGGTGCGGCGCGGGCGCTGGTCTTCGACCATACCCGGCGCTCGTCGTCCCAGAGCCTGCGCGAGGCGCACAATGCACGGGACCCGGCCAATGCGGCCCACACCGACTACACTGACTGGTCGGCGCGAAAGCGGGTCGAGGCGGTGATGGGCGATGAGGCCGAGGCGCTGCTGGCGAAACGCTTCGCCATCGTCAATGTCTGGCGCTCGACAGCAGGCACCATTGAGGAATGGCCGCTGGCGCTGTGTTCGTGGGACAGCGTCGATGATGGCCATCTGCACACGGTCGAGCGCCGTGCCTACAACCGGGTCGGGCAGACCCGCCATGCATCATTCGACCAGAAGAATGACTGGTTCTATTTCCCGGACATGACGCCCGGCGAGGCCATCCTGATCAAGAATTACGATACCGCCGATGACGGACGTGCGCGTTATGCGCTGCACACGTCGTTCGACGACCCCACCGCGTCGGCCAATGCCACCCCACGCGAGAGCCTGGAAACCCGGGTCCTCGCGTTCTTCGACGAAACTTAGGCGATGTGGCGTGTCTGGCCCGAAAGGTCGATGAGATGCCGCGTGATCCTGAGAGATCGCGGTTTTTGGTCGCTGTATCAGCATGTTAACGTTTGCGCTCGGAGATTGTGATGATCGAAAACACGCCCCAGGCGTTGCGGGTTCTAAGTCAGCAACAGCGTGATTCCTATTTGGCGGACGGGTACCTGCTCGTTGACCGGCTGATCGACGCTGATGTCATCGCGAAGCTTAACGCTGTCACCGATGAGTTCGTCGCGCGCAGTCGGGAAGTGTCCCGTTCCAATACGGATTTCGACTTGGCACCGGAACACAGCGCCGTCGCGCCGATGGTCCGACGCATCAAGCGCCCGGATGAGCAGCACCCACTATATTGGGAGGTTGCGGTCGGTGTGATCGTCGATGTGGTGGCCGATTTGCTTGGGCCCGACGTGGTCTATCACCATTCAAAACTGAATTTTAAATGGCATGGCGGCGACGATACGGTCGCCTGGCATCAGGACATCCAGTTCTACCCGCACACCAACTATTCCCCCCTGACCGTAGGCATCTACCTCCGTGACACGGGGGCCGAGGATGGTCCGCTAACGGTTCTGCCGGGGAGTCATGATGGCCCTCTGTTCGACCAGTATGACGGCGACGGCAGCTGGACGGGGTGCCTGTCGGAGGCGGACAACGCGACGCTCGATACGTCTGGCGCGGTCGAGCTGTGCGGGGCCGCCGGTTCGATCACGATCCACAATTGCCGCACGGTCCATTCATCGCCGCCGAGCAAACGCGCAAACGGCCGACCTCTGCTGCTGCATGCCTACGCCGCCGGCGATGCTTACGCCTACACCGCGCATCCCGATCCCTCGCGCCATGCCTATGAGGTGGTGCGTGGCGAACGGGCACGATGGGCGCGGCATGACCCGCGGCCTTGTCTGCTGCCGCCGGATTGGTCGGGTGGCTACACCTCTATTTTTGCCGCCCAGACGGGTGAGGGTGCCGTGCCCGTGGCGGACCAGCCCAAATAAGTCGGGAGATAGAGCATGAAGATCGGCATCACATTCGATTCCGAGACCGGCTAGCCCTTCGCGAACGCCTTTTTGAGCGTATCCGCCACTTGTGCGACCGCGATATTTCCCTGATCGCAGAACCCGCCCATGTTGAAGAAGCCATGCACCACCCCGTCATACAGCTGGTACTGCACGGGCACGCCCGCGTTTTGCAGTTTCGAGGCGTAGGCACGACCTTCGTCGCGCAGCGGGTCGATCTGCGCGGCGATCACGAGGGCCGGCGCCAGACCTGAGACGTCGGGCTCCAGGATGGGTGAGGCGCGCGGATCCAGGCGATGTTCACCGACATGCATGCCGATCACCCATTGCAGGGTACGGTCGTCGAGGAACATGGTCTCCTCGACCCGGCTGGGCGGCAGGCCTCCCATATCGGTCATCGGATACATCAGGATCTGGGTGAGGGGCTGCGGCGCGCCTTTGCGCTTCGCCTCCTGCGCCACGGCCGCGGCGAGATAACCGCCGCCGCTGTCACCGGCAATCGCGATCCGGTTTGAATCGCCGCCAATCTCTCCGGCGTTCGACTGGAGCCAGGTGAACACCGCGAAACAGTCTTCCAGCGGCGCCGGGAAGGGGTTTTCCGGTGCCCGGCGATAGGCCGGCACAACCACGATGCAGCCCGCATCCTCGGCCAGGGCCGTATTGGTGCCGTCATAGTCCTCGGGCGCCATCATGCAACAACCGCCACCGTGAAAGAATGCGAGCACGGGGAAGGGGCCATCACCCGCCGGGGTATAGACCTTCGTGCGGATGTCACCGCTGGGGCCGGGGACCTGGATGTCCTCGACCTTCACGCTATCACGCGAGGGTGGATTGACCTGTTGCCACAGCTGGCTGAACCCGTCTCGTGCTCCCTCGATCCCGAGATCGACCGGGTGTGGCATGTTCAGTTCGACGAGGCCGTCGATAAAGGTTTTGATCTGCGGATCGATATACATGGCGTGGCTCCCCTTTTTGCTACCGTATTGAATGCGGTCCCGTGGCCCCGCGTCAATGATTGCGCGCGGAAAAAGGCGTATTGGAAAGTGGCTGGGGTTGGGGTTCTGCGGGTGCTACGATTTTCAACAGGGAGCGCGCACGCCGCGAAAATGATATGTCCGACGGTCTGAAGTTCGGGTTCGTTGTGGCGCCGGTTGGCGCCAGTGGCCTTGATGACGCTGCGCTGTATCAGGAGGTCATCGCGGACTGCAAACTGGGCCAGTCTCTCGGATACGACAGCGCCTGGATGCTCGAGCATCACTTCTCGGACTATTTCCCGACGCCCAGTCCGCTTCTGTTCATGTCCCATGTGGCCGCCCATTGCCCGGGCCTGAGCTTCGGCAGTTCGGTGCTGGTCGCGCCCTGGTATCACCCGCTTCGTCTGCTGGGCGAAATTTCCATGCTGAGCAACCTGACCGAGGGTGAATTGTTCATCGGGGTCGGCCGGGGTACCGCGAAGATGGAGTATGACGCCTTCGACGTGAATATGGAGCATGCCCGCGGCCGGTTGCGCGAATGCCTCGATATTGTGCGTCTCGGGCTTACCGGTGAACCTTTCACCTATGCGGGCGAGCATTTCAATATCGGCCGCACCCTGCGGATCCGGCCGACGCCACAGGCGGAGCGGATTCATCTGTTTGGAGCAATCGGCAGCCCGGAAAGCGCACGGCTGACCGGGGAGATGGGGGTCGCCCCCCTCAACATCTGCCAGTTCCCTTTCCACATCCTGGAAAAGATGGTGGCCAGCTGGGAGGAAGGCGCGGCAAGCACCGGGTTCGCCGATGGCGGCCGTCGTCCGGTGGTGGCACATTGCCTGATGGCCGACACCGACGAGGAGGCCTATGCGCTGGCCCGTCAGTATCTATCCGAATTCTTCCGTCTCCAGAGCGCCCATTACGAGGCCGACAGCGAGCCCTGGACCGATATCAAGGGCTACGAGCAGTTCAATCGCTACTTCGGCAATCTCCTGGCGCTGTCAAAGCCGGAGAATATCGACAAGTTCTCCGCCCATAATTTCGTCGGCAGCGCGAAGACCGTCGCCGCGCAGGTCGAACGCCTGCGCGACATCGGCTTCAATCACATCATGGTCCATCCCGCGACCGTGGGTGTACCGCGCGCGGTGCGCCATGACACGCTGCGTCGATTTGCGACGACGGTCGCGCCGGAATTCTCCGAGATTTTCTGACTCGCGACGCTAGTAAGGCGTCGCTTCGGCCTGGCCGAGTGAGTTTATGAGAACGGATTCGTTCGGTGCGGGCTTGTCGTTCACCCGATCCAGGCACCAATCCGCCAGCATCGTGTACCAGTTCTCGCCCAGATAGGCCGCAGACCCGCCGCCGATCGCATGACGTTCGCCTTCATAGAAGACCAACTTCTTGGGTACGGACAGCTTGTTCACGAACTCTTCCGAGCACTCAACCGGGCTAAGCTCCTCGTCCTGCCCACCCTGAACAAGGATCGGACATTTGATCTGGTCGGTGATCGGGCCGAGCGAGAACTCACTGATGAACTCGTCGAACTCTTCCTCATTGTCATATCCGGCCATGAACATGAACCGCAGCTTGAACGTCGGCGCGGCCATGTTGAAGATCGTGTAGCAACCAGGCTCGTGGCAGACGAAGGATAGCGCTGCGCCCTTCACCTTGTCGCCGAGCTGCGCGGCCGCTTGCGCTCCGAAAAACGATCCGAAACTAATGCCGAAAATGACCAGCCGGTCCTTGTCGATATGCGGGTGCTGGATCAACCAGTCATAGACTGCCTGCGCGGCCTCCATGTGATTGTCCTTGGTCACATAGACGCCATTCACCGGGCATTCGCCTTGGCCGGGACCGTCATAGACGAAACTCGCCATGCCGCGCTCGAGCATCTTGTCGCCATACATCGAGCACATGATTTCCTTCGATCCGTCCATCCCGTCGATGCCGATGGCGCAGGGGAATTTCTCGCCGTCCTTCGGCGCGTGGGGCAGGGCGAGGAAACCGGGCAGGACCCCGTCACCGAAGGGGATTTCCACCCGCTCGATCGGTCGTGGCGCGAACTCGATATACTTGTCGTAGCAATCGACCATGCGCTGGTTGTAGTCCTTGTGCAGGTCGTTCGCCTCGAAGATGGGCCAGCGTGCCGCCGAGTAGAGCAGGGATGCGATAAAGTAGCTTTCGCGGGCCGAGACAAGCCGGTCTTCGGCCTCAAATGCTTTGGCCTTGATCTCACGGCGCTTGGCAGCGCCGGCGAACTCCCGATGCATATCCGCAAATTTCTTGGTGCGCATGCCGACGGTTCGGAAGTCGCCAACCGCGTCGGGCCCGCAGGGATACATGGTGTATCCGAGACGCGGTTGATCCCACTCCATGCCGACCGATGAGATGATCGCATCCAGGATCCAGCGTTGTTCGGCGAAGCGCTTCATCTTCTGTTCTGTGAAAGCCCGCATCATGACAATTCTCCCATTTATCAATTTTTTGATTATTAGAGAATTATCACAACACAGCGGGCCAGAGATGTCTTGGCGAAAAATAACGGGAATTCAGCGGAGCGCTGGTGCCTCGCACCGCACCTGTGGATCGGGTAGCATATCGCTCACTCTCGAAACCCGTTGAAGCGGAGATTATTGCCATGCGTACGCCAGCTGCTATCCGTCATCAGGAAATCAATGCCGGGCGACTTCCTGGTCTGTTTCTCAAGCAATTCCAGATGTCCAATATCAAAAAAGGGGAGACGGTTGCGTTGCTGTCGGATGTCACGACGAGAACGGAATATGTCGAGGCCGCATTCGCCGCCGCCGACGAACTGGGCGCCGATTGCTACGAGATGCGGGTCAACATGATTCCGTCCTGGACGAAGGTCGGGGTCGACACGATCGGCCAAATCAACGGCATGCTTGATGCACTCAAGGCGGCCGATGTCGTTGTGGCGTTGCACATTCCGCTTTTTACAAGCTGGCTTCGCGAGGTGATGGGTACAGGCACACGCTTCCTGATGATCATCGATTCACCCGATGACCTCGAATTACTTTTGTCTCCCAAGGGGCTGAAGGAGGCGGTCAAGTATGCCGACGAACGCTACACCGCGACGAAGGAGGTTCGTGTTTTGAGCGATGCCGGGACGGACCTGACGTACAAGCGCGGCGATTTTCCGGTGATGAGCCAGTGGGGCTTCTCGGATGAGCCCGGACATTTCGATCAATGGGGTGTTGGGCATATCCATACGTTCCCCAACGAAGGCTCCGCCAACGGCACCGTCATCATGTCGCCCGGAGACATCGTGATTCTGCCCTACTGCCGTTATGTGCAGGACGAAGTGAGGCTCGAAGTTCGTGATGGTTTTATTCGCAGTGTCGAGGGAGGTCTCGACGCCAAATTGATGACCGACTGGCTCGACGACAACAAGCTCTCGGAGGATGACCTCGATCCCTATGCTGTCTCGCATCTGGGCTGGGGCATGAACCCGCAGGCGCGCTGGTACAATATCGCCCTGAATGGCGATAATCCGGAACGTTCTCACGCATCCGCGCGCACATTTCCGGGCAATTTCCTTTTCTCAACCGGCCCCAATACCCAGGGTGGCGGGAGCCGGAGCACCAATGGTCACTATGACGTGCCCATGCGCGACTGCACCGTGATACTCGACAACGAAGTGGTGATTGAACGCGGCAAGTTCGTCGATGAGAAAATGATTGTTGAGCGCGAGATCCGCTAATGACCCTTCGCGATCTCGCCACCTATCCGGAACAGGAAGCGTTCTCCGAAATAGGTGCGAAGTATCATGTTCGCGTCCAGGAGCTGGGCGTTGGGATATCCGGTGAATCCTTCGCCTATGGCGATGACCCCTATCAGGAGGTCGCCGTGTTTACGGCGCCGAACCCGGACGGGACCGTGGTCGTCTTTATGCATGGCGGCGGCTGGACCAACGGCTACAAGGAGTGGATGGCCTTCATGGCCCCGCCGCTGACGGCCGCCGGCATAACATTCGTCAGTATGGGGTACCGACTGGCACCGGCGGTCACGTGGCCATCCGGGGTTGAGGACGCCGCGGCGGGAATCGCATGGGTCCACAAGAATATCGCGAAATTCGGAGGGGATCCCGATCGTATCTTCGTTGGCGGTCACTCCGCGGGTGGGCATCAGGCAGCGTGGCTCGCCGTACGGTCCGACTGGCAAGACGCCGCTGGCGTACCTCCAGATGTCATCCGTGGGGCGTTGCCGGTGTCGGGCGTCTATGACTTCACCGAAGGCAACGGGATGCCCGCGCGTCCGAGGTTTCTGGGTGATGATGCGCGCAATGATGCCGACGCGAGCCCGATCCACACGATCAAGCACACGCCACCTTTCCTGATGGCCTGGGGTGATAAAGACTTCCCCCATCTCATGGTGCAAGCGGAGGATATGGCGCGGGCGTTGCGCGATGTCGGCGGCGAGGTCGAAACTGTTGAGTTGGCGGATTGCGATCACCTCGGTGCATCTTATGCCTGCGGTGACCCGGCCGGGACGTGGACCAAAAGTATAATAAGATGGATAAAACACAACTAAAGGTTGTTAGTCCATTGTCCAATAAAGCACGTGATTACCGCGCTTTTTCGTTATCCGTTAACTATTTATTGAGTCAATTTGAAATAACTTAACGCCGAAGGCCCGTTCCGGTGCAACATGCATACGCAAGTTGTTTCAGGAGCGGAAATTGTCACGTGTAGATGGCATAGGTGATACGGCAATGGACGGAAGTTCGGCGGGTTTGACGCAGGACGCGGACGATATGCTCCGGAACGTTCTGGATACGCTCGGTGGCGGCGTGATTATTTTTGACTCAGAGTTGCGGGTCGTGACGTCGAACGCGTTGGCGCAAGAACTTCTGGATATGCCCGCGGAACTGATGAAATCCGGTCAGGATTGGGTCGAATCCGTTCGTTTTGCGGCAGAGCGCGGCGACTATGGTCCCGGCGATCCTGAGGTGCAGACCGCACGTATCATGGCGCATTTTGAGCCGGACAAAGCCTACACCATGACGCGCCAGCGCCCCGACGGGGCCATTCTGGAAGTTCACGGCCGCCCGATCGAGAACGGGTTTGTTACTCGTTTCCGTGACGTAACCGATCAGCACCGAAATGAAGAGGCGTTGCGTGACCTGACCCGGTCACGAAAACGCTTCCAGCGGTTCTTCGAATTGTCGGACGACCTTCTCGGGATGGCTGGCAGCGATGGGCGGCTTCACACCGTCAATCACGGGTGGGAGAAAATCGTCGGGCGTGACGCGGGAGCATTGTCCGGTGAACCATTGATTAACCTGGTGGTTGAGGAAGACCGTCCGATCGTTCAGCGCGCGCTCGACAATCTGATTGGCGGACAGGAAACAGCGCGTTTCAAGGTCCGATTGATTGATCTGGATAACGCACCGCGCTGGACAGACTGGCACGTCACGACGGACGAGCTGGGCCAGCTGTATTGCGCGGTCCGCGACGTGGACGAGGAATGGCGCCGCGAGCAGGAACTGGACCTGGTCCGTGAGGAAGCCGAAACAGCAAAGGGCGAGACCGATCAGGCGGAACGACTTTTGGCCGAAGCGATTGAGACGCTTTCCGACGGCTTTATTCTTTATGACTCCGATGATCGTATCGTTCGATACAACGCCAGATACCGCGAATTTTTTCCGTTCATGCCGGCCCTCGTGGAAGGTGTCGGCATGCATTTCACGGATGTTCTTCGCCTCGGAATTAAACAGGGACACTACGCCGACCCGGAAACGCTCAAGGACCCGGAAGCGTGGATTGAACGAATGTGCGCCGTGCATGACGGACGCGCTGGTCCGTCAGTAGAGTTGGAGACCGCGGAGGGTCGCTGGATCCTGATCACCGACCGTCAGATGCAGGATGGCAGCATCGTTGGTATCCGCACGGACATCACCGAGGTGAAGCGCGCCGAAGCGAATCTTCGTGATGCGATCGAGAGCCTGAAGGATGGTTTTGTTCTGTACGATTCCGATGATCGTCTGGTGATCGCCAACGATCGCTATCGGCAGGATTTCGGAAAGTATGCGGATCAGGTGGTGCCAGGGATCTCATTCAGGGAACTGATGGAGTTCACCTTTGAACTTGTCATAGCGCCCGCGCATTCGAATGAGAAAGAAGGTTGGGTCGAAAACCTGGCGATCGACAAAGATGAATGGGTCGACAATCAAGTCGCCAAACACGCCAACGCTCACACCCTGCAGGAGCTCCAGATAGAATCGCGAACGGTGCGGGTGTCATCCCACAGCACAACCCGCGGGGGCATTGTTACCCTCCGTTCGGATATCAGCGAGATGAAGCATGCCGAAGAGCGCCTGACGGACGCTGTCGAAAGCATGCGTGACGGGTTTGCGCTCTATGATCAGGATGACAACCTGGTGCTCGCGAACAGCAAGTATCTCGATTTATTTCGCGCATTCGGCGGCAGCGTGGACGTCGGCATGAACCTCCGCGAGGTCATTCGCGTGGCGATCGATACAGGCATTCTGATGCCCGACCTGTCTGATATCGAAGCGTGGATAGACTCGCGCGTCGAGCAGCACCGAAATCCGGTGGGTAATGTCGAAGTCCGTTTTCCCGATAATCGTACCTTTGTCGTCTCCACGCACAAGACGCGGGACAACGGCATCGTTGTCATCAACTCTGAAGAGACCGAGCTCAAGCGGGTCGAGCTGCGGTTGCGCGACGCGATCGAGAGTATCCGGGACGGGTTCGTTCTGTTCGACGAGAACGACAAACTCGCCGCCTACAACAGCAGTTGGGCAAAAGATTTCGGCGATGCGATCGATAAAATTCATCTCGGCATGACGTTCGAGGGAATGATCCGTGTCTTCGCAGAAAGTGGCAGGGTCGCAGACTCGATCGGCCGCGAGGAAGAGTGGATTCTCGAGCAGATCGAGATGCATGGCCAGGAAATCGATTTCGAACGGAAATTCGATGACGGTCGTGTCGTCCGGGTTTCACGACGTCGTACCGAGGAAGGAGGGGCGGTTGCTGTACGTACGGATATCACCGCGATCCGCCAGGCCGAGACGCGTCTGGGTGATGCGATTGACAGCCTTCATGACGGCTTCCTGCTTTGGGATGCGGATGACAGGTTAATTCTCTGCAACGACGCCTATTTGAACTTCTACCCCCAGGTTTCAGACCGGGTTCAGCCGGGTATCTATTTTCGTGATCTGATCTCGATGCTGTACGGCGAGCATATTGGGGCCCCGGACGCGGGGGAGGCCGACAAGGAATTGTGGCTGCGCAAGCGCATGGCCGACCACAATGATCCGACGGCGTCGATTGAACAGCCACAAGTCAACGGCCGCGTCCATCACATCACCGAACGCAAGACCCGCGAGGGCGGTATCGTCACGGTCATATCCGACATTACGGAGTTGAAGCAGGCCGAGGCCCGTTTGCGCGATGCCATCGAGACCATTCGCGACGGCTTTGCACTTTATGATTCCGACGAGAAACTGGTTATCACAAATCTGGCTTTCCGCGAGGACCTGCCTATTGCCCCGGAGCTTTTCGAGCCTGGTACACATCATGACGACATGATGCAGGCGGTCCTCGATGGCGGCCTGGATGGTGAAGGTATCGGGCGAGAACAGGAACGTTTTGCGGAGCGAAAAGAGCAGTTCCAAAATCCGACGGGTGAGACGGAGATCAGGCAACTCGCGGGCCGTTACATGCTTGTAACGGAACGCAGGACGGCCGACGGCGGTCTCGTTGCGGTGCGAACCGATGTGACGGAACTCAAGGAGAAGGAACAGCAGCTCGAAAGCTCGGTCGACGACCTCGAACGTT
The DNA here is from genome assembly GCA_018667335.1 of Rhodospirillaceae bacterium. GTDB lineage: Bacteria > Pseudomonadota > Alphaproteobacteria > UBA6615 > UBA6615 > UBA8079. The sequence continues at coordinate 203,706 of JABIVD010000027.1, read as the reverse complement.
CGCAGCGCGAACTGAAGGTCCAGACGGAAAATCTCACCAAGCTGGCGGAACGTTATTCGCGCGAGCGGGTGCGTGCCGAGGATGGCGCGAAGGCGAAGGGTGAATTCCTGGCCACCATGAGCCACGAGATCAGAACCCCCATGAACGGGGTTATCGGTATGACAAACCTGCTTCTCGACACAGACCTTGATGAGGAACAACAGAGGTTCGCGCAGACGGTGAATGAATCGGCGGAGGCGCTGCTGGCGCTGATCGAAGACATTCTCGACTTCTCCAAGATGGAAGCCGGGAAGCTGGAGGTCGAAGTGGCGGACTTTGACGTCTCGTCCACGATCGACAGCGTTGTGCAGATCCTGGCCCCGCGCGCGCACGGCAAGCAGATCGACTTGAATACCTATATCGCGTCTGACGTCTCCAACTACTTGCGCGGTGACAGCGGGCGCCTGCGCCAGGTGCTCATCAATCTGATCGGCAACGCGATCAAGTTCACCGACGCTGGCGCCGTGACGACTCATGTCTCCGTGGTCTCCGACGTGGACGGCAAGCAGAACCTGCGGTTCGAGATTCTCGACACGGGTGTTGGCATCGACGAAGACGTGCTGCCGCGGCTGTTTGCGCGTTTCACACAGGCAGATTCTTCGACCACCAGGAAGTTCGGCGGAACTGGCCTTGGGTTGGCAATTTGTAAGGAATTGATCGATCTGATGGGCGGCATGATCGGCGCCGACAGTGAGATGGATGTCGGCAGCAAGTTCTGGTTCGAATTGCCGTTTGTCCATGGTGAGCCGACGTCCCGGCCCGACAGAAACCAAAGCGTGGATGTCGATGGACTGCGGGTGCTGATTGTTGACGACAACGCGGTGAACCGCGAAGTCTTCGAAAAACAACTGGATACGTGGGGCGTCAAAACTGCCAGCGCTTCCGGTGCGGAAGAAGCCTTGTCGACGCTGGAGACGGCGGTTCGCGAGGGCATGCCGTTCGACCTGGTGCTGCTTGATGAAGCGATGCCGGATATGAGCGGGTATGAGGTCGGGCTTCGTATTCGAGCCAATCCCGCCTTCCGAAAGGCCAAAATTATTGTCGCAACGAGTATCGGCGACCGGAATAGCGACGTGACCGAGTTTGACGGCAAGGTCATCAAGCCGGTTCGACCCTCGCTTTTGAAAGAAAAAATCGCCGAGGTGTGTGCCCGCGGCGCAGCGCCGATGGACATTGTGCCTGCCGGTGAGCGTCAGGAAAATATTTCTGGCGCAGGCGAAGAAACGAAGAAAATTCAACCGAAGGTAGTACCGATGCGTATACTCCTTGTCGAAGACAATGCGGTTAATCAGATGCTTGCCTCGGCCATCCTGAAAAAGGCTGGCCACAAGGTTGAGGTCGCCGCCGATGGCGTCGAGGCGGTCGATGCGGTCCGAAGCCGGCCCTTTGATGCAGTGCTGATGGACATTCAGATGCCGGAGATGGATGGCCTCGAGGCGACGCGGCGTATCCGCAGCCTCGACAACCCCGAACAGTCGAATATCTACATCATCGCCATGACCGCGAATGCCCTGATGGGCGATCGCGAGAAATGCATCTCTGCGGGGATGAATGACTATCTTCCCAAGCCGATCGATCAGAAGAAGCTCCTGTCGGCGCTGGCGAAAGCGAGTTCGATCGCATTACCGGCGTCGGATGCAGCGGATGAGGCCAATTCCGCCGAATCCTGTCTCGACGGAACGATCCTGGATCAGCTCGAAGAGACAATCGGCCGGGAGGCCGTCGCGAGCATGCTCTCGATGACGGTTGCCGAAGTGCCCGCGACGGTTGCGCTGATCACGGCTGCCAATGCCGAGGGTGATCTCGATAAGATGCGCAAGGAAGTCCATGATATGGGCAGTAACTTTGGCAGCTATGGTGCCATGCGCCTCAGCGACCATGCGCGCGCGATCGAGAAGGCTTGCCGTGAGGGCGATGCCGGGCAAGCCTCCGAACTTGCCGGCGATTTGCCGACGCTTGTCGATGACACCATCAATGTTTTGATGGACCGGGTGCCGGAACTTCGTGCGGTTGGCCGCTAGGCGCCGCAAGGCGCCCACTCGGTGTCTGCGACGCGGCTAAGATCGCTATGCCGGAATGAGATCAGGCATAATATCTTCGACCGCATCGGCCACAATGCCGGCTCCGGTCTCGGCCAAAAAGCGAATATCTCCGGGGTCGCTCGCCATGCTCGACAGCCAATGTAGATGGGCGAGCGCGTAGCCATCTCCGGCGTTCGCCCAGATGTCGTCGGGCTCCAGGTCCTCATCATTCAGATCACAGACACGCATCGCGAAGGGTGGCGGACCGAGATGCGCGATCCAGGGCATGTTGTCGGTCTCGCCATTCTCCGAATCATGGAATACGCCGGTGACGAACCCGACAGGCACATCCTCCGGCTGTAGTTCCGCCGATGAAGGATTGAATGGGCGGCTGGTGAGTGCCAGCAATCGCCCGACCTCTGTATTCTGAATCGCGTCAATGGCGACGGCGACCAGCTGGGCGATCTCGCGCGGTTCTGCCGGTCGGGGCTCAACAAAGATCAGATTGCCGACCGCGTAGCGGCTGTCTTCCACCAGTGGAAAATAGAGATCGTTGAGATCTCCGGTCGGGACGAGATCTTCAGGCCGATGAATGACCCGCAGGAAAAACGTTGGTTCATCAATATGGATCAACCACACATCGTCGCCGTCTTCAGCGAACTCGGGCCACCCGAATAATCGTCCAACAATAAAATGCGCCATTTGCTCTGGGTGCCAGATGCTCATGTGAGACGCAAGTGAAACAAGGCTTGCGTCAGCCCCGTGGATTAGATACCCGCCTAGGTACGATATTCACGGGGGAGAGAAGAAGATGAAAGCCCAAGTCCTACACAAAGCCGGCGTACCGTTTAGTTTGGAGAATATTCCCGATCCGAAACCCGGGCCGGGCGAAGCCGTGGCAAAGGTTTTGGCCTGTGGTGCAGGGCTCACGATCCACCATTTGCGGGCCGGGCGAGGCACCGCGGAATTCCCGATCGTGATCGGACATGAAATCACGGGGGAAATCGTCGAGGTCGGAAAGTCCGATGGCCTCGACGGCGGCCTCAAGGTCGGAGACCCGGTCACGGCCTATTTCTATCTCATCGATGGTGAGGACAAATGGACTCGCGCGGGCCGCGATCCGATCTCCACGGCCAACCGCGGATATGTCGGTCGCCAGATCAATGGTGGATACGCGGAATACATCAAGCTGCCGGTCAAGAATTTCATCAAGTTGCCGGAAGGCCTCGATTATAAGGGTAAGCCTGCCGATGTCGGTGTGATCGCCGACGCCATTGCCACGCCTTACAAGGTTTTGTCGCGCGCGCGGGTGACGCCGATGGACACGGTCGCTGTGTTTGGTGCGGGCGGCGGCCTGGGTGTTCACCAGGTGATGATGGCGAAGTGGGCCAACGCCCGGGTTATCGCCGTCGATGTCATGGCCGACAAGCTCAAGGTCTGTCAGGACCTCGGGGCCGACATGATCGTGGATGCCTCGAACGATTCGGTCGTTGCCGAGATTATGGAACTCACCGGCGGTGCCGGTGTCGATGTCGCCATCGATTATGTCTCCACGCAGGGAACTCAGGAACAGGCGGTGGCGAGCCTCGGCATCGGTGGCCGTTTCGTGACTCTCGGCGGTGCGGGCCAGCCCTTCATGGCGCCGGCACCGCAGATGCTCGCCAAGGAGCTGGAACTGCTCGGCAGCCGTTACTGCAGCCACCAGCAGGTCATCGAGTCCCTGGAACTGTGCGCGCGTGGCGACGTCTGGCCGCTGGTCACCGAGACCTACAAGCTCGAAGAGGTCGAGACGGTACATGCCCGCCTCGACCAGGGTCTGGTCACGGGTCGCGCCGCGATCGTGATGGACTAATCCGGACGGATTAACCCGCCCGTTGGCCGGCCCCTCAGCCTGCCCCCTCAGCCAGCCCCCTCAGCCAGCCACGATGGGGTTCGTCAGAATCCCGACTTTCGAGACCTCGATCTCGACCGTGTCGCCCGCCTTCATCCATAGCGGTGGTGTGCGGCCGAGACCGGCACCACTGGGGGTGCCGGTCGCGATGACGTCGCCCGGCACCAGCTCGGTGAAGCTCGAGATATAGGCGATCAGCTTCGGGATCGAGAAGATCAGATCGTCGATGCCGGTATGCTGCACGACCTCGCCGTTGAGCCGCGTCTCCAGGGTCAGGTCGGCGGGCTCGGGAATCTCGTCCGCCGTCACCATGCAGGGGCCGAACGCGCCCGATTGGAAGAAGTTCTTGCCAGGCATGTATTGCGACGAGTGGCGCTGATAGTCGCGCAGGGTGGCATCGTTGTAGATCGAGTAGCCGCCGACATAGCTGAGCGCGTCGGCCTCGGAGACCCGACGCGCGGGTTTCCCGATGATCGCGGCGAGTTCGCCCTCATAGTCGAACTTCTCCGATTCCTTCGGCAGAAGGATCGGGTTCTCGTGGGGCACATGGCTGTTGGCCCAGCGGGCGAACAGCGTGGGATGGTCGGGCAGCTCGATGCCCGCTTCCTTGGCATGTTCGCGGTAGTTCCAGCCGACGCAGATGATCTTGTCGGGGTTCCGGATCGGCTCGAGAAGCGTGATGTCCCTGACCGGATAGTCGGACGCCTTGCCCGCATTGCCGCCGAAGCCGGTGTTCACATACTCGGCCACTTTTGCCTTGGCGGCATCGTCGGCAGCCAGATAATCGCGCAAGGTTGGGATCGTCGTGCCGAACTCGGCGCCCAGATCGATGACGCCGCCGTCCGATGCGTAGGTGCCCCAGGACTCACGATTGACCACTCGATAACTGATTAACTTCACGGTATCCCCCGTTTTGAATGTCGTTTTGCGATGCTTAGCTGTTCGCGGCCTCGCGCAACATATTGCGCGCGATCACGATTTGTTGGATTTGCGATGTGCCCTCATAGATACGCAATAACCGGACGTCGCGATAGAAGCGTTCGATCGGGTACTCGGCCATATAGCCGGCACCGCCGAATATCTGCACCGCCCGGTCGGCGACACGCCCGACCATCTCGGTCGAGTATAATTTGCAGCACGCCGCCTCGGTCGAGATGTTCTCGCCATCATCAAAACGCCGGGCGGCGTCGCTGACCATGGTCCGGCTGGCATAGGCCTCGGTCCGGCTGTCGGCGAGCATCGCTTGCACAAGCTGAAATTCGCCGATGGGTTTCCCGAATTGCTCACGCTCAAGCGCGTAGCGCACGCTTTCGTCGATCAGGCGCTCGGCGATCCCGTTGGCGATCGCACCCATATGCAATCGGCCGCGATCGAGGACCTTCATCGCGGTCTTGAAGCCCTGGCCCTCGACGCCACCGATTATATTCGCGGCAGGCACCCGGCAATCCTCGAACACGACATCGGCGGTGTGCGCACCCTGTTGCCCCATTTTCTTGTCGTGGGGGCCGACGGAAAGCCCCGGTGAATCCCTCTCGACGATGAATGCCGAGACGCCGCGCGCGCCGGGTTCGTCGGAGTCTGTGCGTGCCATCACCGTGAAGATGCCCGCATGAGGTGCGTTGGTGATGTAGCGCTTGGTGCCGTTGAGGACATAGTCGTCGCCGTCGCGCCGCGCCGATGTGCGCAGGGACCCGGCGTCGGACCCGGCCTCCGGTTCGGTCAGGGCGAAGGATGCGATCACCTCGCCGGTGGCGAGGCGGGGAAGCCAGGCCGCTTTCTGTTCCTCCGTGCCGTCGATCACGATGCCCTGGGAGCCGATGCCGACGTTGGTACCGAACACCGAGCGAAACGCCGGCGAGGTCCAGCCCAGTTCATGCACCACACGGACTTCTTCGCTGACCGTCAGGCCGAGCCCGCCATAGCTTTCCGGGATCGACAGGCCGAACAGGCCGAGTTCGCGCATGTCCTCGATCAGGTCTTCCGGCACCTTGTCGTTGGCGGCGACGTCGGCCTCCAGCGGAACCAGCCGTTCGCGCACGAAGCGGCGGACGGTGTCGAGGAGTTGCTCAAGGGTATCGGGATCAAGTGCCATAACGCGCTGGTTATATCTGCAACGAACCGCCGGTTCCATGCGCGATTGGCATTTCTGCCTCGATGCAGGAGGCATGCGCAGTCGCCCCCGGTCTGTTAGAATGGCGCATTGAGAACAGCCTGTGAGGACGTCCGATGTCAGAAGCATTCGCGCATGTGCCGGAGCCGGACAATACGCCGAGCCCCGCCTACTTTGCCCATATCGTGCTCTATACGAAAAACCGGCCGGAGATGACGGATTGGTACTGCAAGGTCCTCGGCGGACAGGTCATGGGCGATACCAAGGGAATTTCGTTCATTACCTATGACGATGAGCATCATCGCGTTGCGATCATCGAGCGCGATGGGATCGAGGATAAGGTTGAGAACACGGTGGGGCTGGCCCACTTCGCCTATTCCTATTCGTCGCTGACGGATCTGGTGGCGATCTTCGACCGGCTGGCCGAGCAGGGGATCGATCCCTATCGGCAAATCAATCATGGTCCGACGACCTCGCTCTATTATCACGACCCGGACGGCAACGCCGTCGAGCTCCAGACCGACAATTTCGATTCCATCGCCGAATTGAACGCATGGTTCGCGACGGGTGCATTCGATCGAGAGCCGATCGGTGTCCCGATCGAGATGGCGGAAGTCGGCGCGCGGCTGCGGGCAGGTGAGCCCGAGAGTGAACTCAGAAAGCCGCTGCAGAAATAATGGCCCCAACAACCGGGCCGTCGAGGCGGTCCCGTATCAGGAGACAATCATGGGAATGCTGTTGGACGGCACCTGGCTCGACAATGACGCCACCGCGCGGGAAGTCGCAAAGGACGGAAAATTCCAGCGATCTGAAAGCCAATTCAGAAGCTGGGTGACGGCCGACGGCAGCGCCGGGCCGACAGGTGAGGCGGGTTTTGCGGCCGAGCCCGGGCGCTACCATCTGTATCTCGCGCACACCTGCCCCTGGGCCCATCGCGCGCTGATTTTCCGGACGATCAAGGGCCTCGACAGCGCGATTACCGTCTCGCTGGCGCAGCCGGGGCGCCATGAACAGGGCTGGACCTATGGCGAGAACCCGGATTATCCCGATTGCCTGCCCGATCACGTGAACGGCTTCGAACATCTGCACCAGGCCTACACGGCCTCGCAGGGCGACTACACGGGCAAGGTCACGGTCCCGACCCTGTGGGACAAGCAAACCAGTCGGGTGGTGAACAATGAATCGTCCGAGATCATCCGGATGTTCAACACGTCGTTCGACGCCTTCACCAATGCGGCCGAGGACTACTACCCCGCCGATCTGCGCGCCGAGATCGATGCGATCAACGATGTTATCTATCCCACCATCAACAACGGGGTTTATCGCGCTGGTTTCGCATCTTCCCAGGAAGCTTATGAAGAGGCGGTCGTGGCCATGTTCGAGACCCTCGACGATCTCGAGAAACGGCTCGGCACCCAGCGTTACCTTGTCGGCGACCGGCTGACCGAGGCGGACTGGCGACTCTGGGTCACGCTGATCCGGTTCGATGCGTGTTACGTGGGCGCCTTCAAGTGCAACATCCGGCGTATCGCGGACTACCCGAACCTGACCAACTATACCCGCGAGCTGTACCAAATCCCCGGGATCGCCCAGACGTTCAGCTTCGAATACGCAAAGCTGAATTACTACGGCATCGAGCGGGTGAACCCGAACGGGATCGTTCCCATCGGACCGGAGGATCAGGAAGGCTTCTACGGCGCACCGCACGACCGGGGCCGCTTCCCTGCCGCGGGCTGAACCAAATCAAAATCAGGGAGAGCACGCCGTGATCGACAAAGACCTGTTTGAAAAGGGCCTGAAGATTCGCCGCGAAGTCATGGGAGACGAACGCGTCGACTCCACGATGGCCAATTTGAACGACTTCAACCGTGATTTCATGGAGGAGTTCATTACCGAGATAGGTTGGGGTGCTGTGTGGGGCAGGGATGGCCTGAGCCGGAAGCAGCGCAGCCTCCTGAACCTCGGTATGCTCGCAGCGCTCGGTAAAATGAACGAATTTGAGGGCCACTTCCGTGGCGCCATCAACAACGGCCTCACCCGCGAAGAGCTGCGTGAGGCCCTGATGCAGATCGCCTTGTATTGCGGGGCACCGGCCGGGATGGAGGCATTCCGCGCGGCAGCCAAGGTGCTGAAGGAAATAGACGCGGAATAAACCGCGCGGCGAGCCTAGCTCCCGAAGACCTTCTTCAGCAATGCCGTCGTCTGCTTTGCCGGATTCTGCCGGATCGCGGCCTCTTCCTGCGCCAGGTACAGGAACACACCTTGCAGGGCGCGTTCCAATACGTGCTGGGTCAGATCCGCTTTCACGTCGGGCACAAACGGCACGGCCTTATATCGTCCGATCGCCTGATCGTAGGCCCGCACGGCACCGACCTCCGCCAGATTGGCGTCAACAATGGGCTTCATGCGGGTTACCAGCGGTGACGACATGGTGCGTTCCAGGTAGCGGGTCGCCGCGTCATCTGGGCCGTCGAAGATTTCGCGCACATCATCCATGGTCATCTCGTCGATCGCCTGCCAGAACACGGCCTGTGCCTCGGGCGATGCTGCCTCGGCAGCGCGGTTTAATCGCAGCTCCAGATCGTCCGTCATTGATGACAACCCGATCCTGGCCAATGTGCTCTGCACCTTCTGCAGGCTCTCGGGCAGTGGGATGTGGATTTTGGGATCACCATTGAAGCCGTCGGCGGCACCCACCTGGCCGACGACCCGTTCGGCGCCGACTTTCAGGGCTTCGCGTAGACCCGCGCCGATGTCTGCATCGCTAAGCTTTTGTGTGCTTTGGCCTCCGGGTACCTCGCGCAAGAGATCTTTCCCGCGTTTCAGAAAATCCATCTGGGCATTGGCGATCCCTGTCGGAAGTACCAGGAACGCAGCGATCAGCATCAGGCGAACTATAGATTTCATGCTTATGTCTTCCAGGGATTGTGGGCGAACACCACCCTAACGCCTGCGGTTTTGTTTTCCCAACATGCCATTGTACCGTACGTGGAGGCGCGTCACCGGTTCTATCCAACAGCATCTGAGTGCCAGGTCTGCGGCCAAGCTTCTATCCGATTGGAGCTGCTCTCTTGAACGGTCCGTTAACCATTCCCGACTAGTCTGGTGGGGCTAGAAACCCCTGTTGTGGATACGGTTTATGCGGAAGCTGGAAATTCCAGAAATTATCAAGCGGCACATACTCTGGGCCAAGGGCCTGAAGGGTGGGCAGCCGGCTGACCTGTCATTGCGCGATCTCCGCAACTACAAGCTCGATCGGGTCAATCTGAAGAAAGCCAAGCTTGCGGGTGCGAATATGTCGAATTGTTCGATCCGCCAGGCGGACCTCAGTCACTGCGACATGTTCTCCGTGATGCTCGACGGCGCCGACATGTCACAGTCCAAGCTCGACAATTCCGATCTTCGCGGTGCGAATCTTCGTGGTGTCATCCTCGAGGGCGCGAGCCTGATCGGGACGGACCTGCGCGGTGGTGCCCTGATGCTGGGCGGCGATGCAGCAGAAGCGGCCCTGACAAACGCGGTTCTTGATCACGCAAATCTCGACAACGCGAACATTTCCGGCGCTGACCTTACGGGTTCGTCGATGAATCACAGCAGCATGCGCGGTGCCAAGATGGAGGGAACGAACCTCTTCAATGGCAACATGCGTGGCTCGAACCTGGATGGGGCGGTGCTCAAAGGTGCAAACTTGAGCAAGACCAATCTCAATGGTGCGAGCCTCGTGGGTGCCGATCTGACGGGCGTTGTCCTCGATGGGACAGACCTGACGAATGCGGATCTGAACGATGCCAATCTTGATGGCGTCGATCTGGGCGGTGCGAATGTGACCGGCGCGAATATCTCCCGGCCCACGTCGGAGTTTCCGGCTGATATTCAGCTCGTTCTCAAGCGGCATTTCGAATGGATCGAAAGCGGCGGCAAGATCGGCGCACGTGCTGACCTGACCAATAGCGACATCGAACGCATCGATCTTCCGAGCGAGGATATGAGCGGTGCCGTCCTGAAGAGCACCATGATGAACGGTGCCAACTTACGGTCCTGTCGATTTGTGATGACCGAAATGCTGGAGGCCAAACTTGCGGGCGCAGACCTGTCGGATGCGCTGCTGGAAGGTGCCAACCTCGAGAATGCAGATCTGCGGGGCGCGAACCTTCAGGGTGCGCATCTCCTTGCCGTGGAATTGAAAGATGCATCCGGCGAGAAGACAGGTCGTCTGTGGCCGGCCAATTTGTCCGGTGCCAACCTGGCCGGCGCAAACTTGATTGGTGCAGATCTTGGCAACGCCCGTTTGAACAATGCGGATTTGCGGGGTGCCGATCTCACAGGTGCAAACCTAAGCAGCGCTGATTTGGATGGCGCAATGATCGCAGACGCGAATTTGACCGATGCGAATCTCGAGAATGCGAAGATGGACAATGCCAACCATGATTCTGAGCCGGTTGAAAATGCCGAGCCAGAGCAGTTGGACGTGGCCGTCGGGGCATAACCCCGCCGACGCTGCGCAAGGTCTGTCGTTGGGCGAATGGTTTTCCGGCTTGCGCCGGGTAGCATTTCAAACGCCCCTCACCATTGGTGCGGGCGCCGCACGCACGGAAATCTCAGGTGAACGCTTTGAACGTGATTGTCGTGAACGTATCGGCGACACCAGGCAGCGTCTGAATGGTACTGGTCACGAAGTGGCCGATATCGGTTTCGTCTGCGAGATAACATTTCATCAGAAGATCAAACTGTCCCGAAGTTGAATAGACCTCGGAGACCTGATCGATATTCAGCGCAGCCTCGTCGGCCACATCATACGCCCGGCCGAGCTCGCATTTTACCTGGACAAAGATCGTCTGCATCACACTGTCGTTCGTTGCGGTGGCGTCTCGGGAGTCTAGCGTAAAAGAAACGCCGGTGTTTCATCATTCCCGAAGGCGGGGCCGGTGTCATCGTCACTGTCGTCACGATTTCGCGGCGCTCGGGCTGGTGCATCGCGCGAGGTGTCGCTGCGCACCGGCTCACGTGGCTCGCGGTCCTGTCGTGGTGCCCGGGCTCTGCGTGGCTTGCGTGGTTCGCGCGCTTCCCGAGGTTCGCGAGCTTCCCGCGGTTCGTCGGAGTCTTCTGATGCGGGCTCGCCTTCCGTCTGGCTTTCTGTGGCCTGACTTTCAGAAGTCTCGTTTTCAGAGGTCTCGTCTTCAGAGGTCTTGGCTTCAGAAGCCTCGTTTTCAGACGTCTCGTTCTCGGGTGCCGCCTTGCGTCGGCTGCGCCGCCGCCGGCGTGGCGCTTCGGTCTGCTCTTCCGGGCTCTCCGAGCCAATCGCATCCTGCGTCTCATCGGCTTCCTGCGGCTCGCTTTGGCTTTCCGAGGCGTGACTTTCGGCAGTCTCGTTTTCAGGCGTCTCGCTTTCGGAAGTCTCGCTCTCCGGTGCCGCCTTGCGTCGGCTGCGTCGCCGCCGGCGTGGTGCCTCGGTCTTCTCTTCCGTGCTCTCGGAGCCCTTCGCGTCCTGCGCTTTCGGCTCTTCCTGCTTGTCAGACTTTTCATCGGCTGACTTTTCACCGGCGGATGAGATGCCGGATGCGCTGATCGGCGGGATCGGTTTGCCCAGCAAACGTTCGACCCCACTCAGGAACTTGGCGTCGTCGCGGGTGGCCAGGGTATAGGCGTGGCCTTCCTTGCCGGCGCGGCCGGTGCGGCCGATACGATGGATGTAGTCTTCGGCATGCATCGGGACGTCGAAGTTGAAGACGTGGCTCATGTTCGGGATGTCGAGACCCCGGGCGGCCACGTCGCTTGCCACGAGCAGTTCGATTTCACCGTCACGGAATTTTGCCAGCGTTTCCATGCGTGCGCTCTGGTGCATGTCACCATGCAAACCCGCGGCGTTGAAGCCATGCGTCCGGAGCGATTTCTCTAGCGTCGCGACATCGCGCTTGCGGTTGCAGAAGACAATCGCGTTCTTCACGCCGCTGTCGCGGACCAGCTTGCGCAGCGCCGCGCGCTTTTCCTTGAAGCCGCCGCTCACGCGCAGCAGGCCCTGGATCACCGTGTCGGCCGCTGAGGCCTGGGCGTCGACCTGAACCGTGCGCGGGCTCATCATGTAGGCGTCGGTCAGCCGTTTAATTTCGGACGGCATCGTGGCCGAGAACATCGCGGTCTGTCGGATTTGCGGCAGCAGCTTGATGATCCTCTCGACGTCGGGAATGAATCCCATGTCGAGCATCCGGTCGGCCTCATCGACGACCAGCACCTTGATATCAGCCAGCAAGACCTTGCCGCGCTCGAAATGGTCGAGCAGGCGTCCTGGTGTTGCGATCAGCACGTCGACACCGCGGTCGAGCTTGTCGACCTGATCCTTGAACGATACGCCGCCAATCAGGAGCGCCATGCTGAGCTTGTGGTTCTTGCCGTAGACTTCAAAATTTTCTGCGACCTGTGCCGCGAGTTCGCGGGTCGGCTCCAGGATCAGGCTTCGTGGCATACGCGCCCGTGCCCGTCCGGTGGATAGAATCTCGATCATGGGCAGGGTGAAACTGGCTGTCTTGCCGGTGCCCGTTTGGGCGATGCCGATGATGTCGCGTCCCATCAGAAGATGGGGAATGCCTTCTGCCTGGATGGGAGTCGGGTTCTCGTAACCCGCCGATCCAATAGCTTGTAATAGTGGGTCGCTGAGACCCAGTTCTTCAAATTTCATATTGCTCGTCTGTGTTGAAATCGCGCCTCGGCGCGTGTTGTGCGGAAAATGGGCGCGCAGCGCCGGAAAGTCCAGCAATTCCATTGGCTGTTGCATGCATCGGGGGATTCTGGAAGAAGGGCGCGATGGATGTTTCACGAAGCGAACTGGATGCGATGATCGCCGATGCGCGCCAGCTTCACCGCGATGGTGCACTTGAAGCCGCTGTGAAACTGTATGATTCCATCCTGGCGCAAGCCCCCGATCATGCGGAAACCCTGCAACTCAAAGGCATTCTTCTCGCTCAGGCCGGCGTGCCGGAAGAGGGGCTGGCATTGCTTGAACGCGCCGTCGCGCAGGCCCCGGAGAACGGACGGATCCGTGCCAATCTGGCGAAACTGCGTCTGGATCTCGGCAGCATCGACGCCGCCGTCACCGACTATGAAGCCGCCCTCGCGCAAAGTCCCGACGATGCGGACCTCGCATTCAACCTTGCCGGGGCGCTTGCGCTCGCCGGGCGCAACAACGCGGCGATCGGACATCTGGAGCATGCGCGGGCTCATTCGCCCGACCATCCCCATGTCCTGGCCAACCTGGGAAATCTCTACCGCCAGACTGAAAACCTGGCGGCGTCGCGCGAGGCGCTGGAGCGAGCGGTTGCGGTTTCTCCCGACGACCCCGGGGTGCAGCACAGCCTGGGCGTGACGCTGGCGGCGCTGCACGACTATGCAGCAGCGGGTACGCGGTTTCGCCACGCGCTTAAACTTGATCCCGGATTTGTCCGAGCGGCGGCGCAGCTCTTCTACGCGACGCTATATGCGTGTGACTGGGATGATCATCCCAGGCTTGTCGGGAATTTCCGGCGCCTGCTTGATGCGGATATGGACATGTTGTCCGAGTTATCGCCTCTGGTCGCGCTCTATGTGCCGTTCGCGCAGGACGAGTTGAACCGTGTGAGTGAGGCGCGGGCGGCGGCCATACGAACATCAACTGTGGCGCTTGTCCCGGCGCGGGTGGGGAGCGACGGCACAGCGTTGCGTGTCGGCTACCTGTCGGCAGATTTCGGCGGGCACCCGGTGGGTCGTCTCATGGCGGATTTGTTGCCACATCATGACAGTGCTGCGTTCGATGTGACGGCGTTCGCCCTGGCATCGCCCGACGGCAGCGAAGTGCAGCAGGCGATCTTTGCTGGCGTGGGCCGCGTTGAGGACGTCTCGAACATGTCGGCGGCCGACGCTGCGGCGCGCATTCGTGATGTCGGGGTCGATATTCTGGTGGATATGGGCGGCTTCACCCTGGGGGCACGACCGGAGATACTCGCGGCACGCGCGGCACCGCTGCAGATCGGCTGGCTGGGCTATTGCGGGTCGTCCGGCGGTCTGAACGATGTGTTGCTCGCCGACGAGGTCGTGGTGCCAAAGGCTGCGGTGGGGCAGTTCCGCGAAGCGATCGCCCACCTGCCGGGTACCTTCATGCCTCTGAACCGCTTCGATGAGCCGGCTGGCGATCTGGACACTCGGGCGGCGCATGGTCTGCCCGATGACGGGTTTGTCTTCTGTGCGTTCAATGCGTCACCCAAGATCGACCCGCAAACCTTCGCGGCCTGGATGGCGGTGCTCGCGCGCGTTGATGGATCCGTGCTCTGGCTGCGCGAGCATGCGGTGGTGACCACGCAAAACCTCCGGTCAGCGGCGCAAGGGGCCGGGATCGACCCCGACCGCCTCATCTTTGCGCCGACCACCGCGGCGATGTCCGACCACCTCGCCCGACACCGGCACGCAGACCTGTTTCTGGATACGTTCGTCTATGGCGCGCATTCGACCGCAGCGGACGCGATCGCCCAGGGGCTGCCCGTGCTGACATGTGCCGGCGCGGCGATGCCCGCGCGGGTCGGGGCGAGCCTGTGCCGGGCCTACGGGATCGGCGATCTCGTGGCCGAAAGCCCATCTGAATATGTGGATAGGGCGATTGAGCTCGCAACCGTTATTGATCAGTTGATAAATTATAAGTCCGCCTTGTTGGCCGCGCTCGAAACGGTCGATGCAGGCGCTGCGTTCGCGCGCAAACTCGAACAGGCCTATGGGGTGCTCTGGCGCGCCCAGGGCGCGGGACTGCTGAAACCCGGGGCGCTCGTGCCGATGGAGAATCTTGAATGACCATGAATTTGGTGCTGATCCCGGGGTTGCTGTGCGATGCGACGCTCTGGGCTCATCAGACCGAACACCTCGCCGACATCGCCGATTGCATGGTGGCCGACATCACGGGCGCGGAATCGGTCGATGAATTGGCGGATAAGGTGCTCGCGACGGCGCCCGACAGCTTCGCACTTGCGGGCCTGTCGATGGGCGGGTATGTGGCCCACGCCATCATGCGTCGCGCGCCGGAGCGGGTGACCCGACTGGCGCTGATCGACACCTCGGCGCGGCCGGACACGCCCGAACAGATTGTGCGCCGCGGCCAGCTGATCGACATGACAAAGTTTGGGAAGTTTCGCGGCGTGACGGACCGGTTGCTGCCGATCCTGATTCACGAGGCGCGATTGTCTGAAATGGAATTAACTGATAAAATTAAAAAAATGGCAGAACATATTGGTTCTGATGCATTTACACGTCAGCAACATGCCATCATGGGGCGCCCTGACAGTCGCCCGAAACTGGGCCAATACGCCGTCCAGACTCTCGTGATGTGCGGGCGTCAGGATGCGCTGACGCCGCTCGAACACGCCGCGGAAATGGCCGCGGCGATTCCTGGTTCACGGCTCGCCGTCATCGAGGATTGCGGACATCTCTCGACGATGGAACGGCCCCAGGCCGCGACGGCGCTCATGCGCCAGTGGCTGACCTACGACTAGCCGAAATCAAGGCGCGGGGATTGGCGTATCGCCGGCCGACTGATCGTTGGGATTCCGGCCCGGGAACAACGACGTCGTCAGCTGGAAGATCATGTGGCCGAAGGTCTCGCTGCCGGTGCCCGCGACGTCGCTCGCGCGCGCGATACCGTGGCTCAGATAGGAATCCGTCGAACAGAACGCGCCCATCAGGGTCACCTTGCCGTCCGCCACGGCGGCGGTTTTCAGGCCGTCGGTGGATTCGCAAAGCTTGCCGGGATCGCGAATACCCTCGGGATTAAAGGCGAACACGACCCTGTACGGCCGGCTGGGATCCGGATTTTCGGGGTTGATGGCGAAGTTTATGGGAACGCCGAACGCGCTCGACTGCATGGCGTCGATCACGGCCTTTTCCAGTGCGGACTGGGGCATATCGAAGGGATTTCCGATCACGACGACCTGCATCTGGCGGTCGCCGCCGCCGGCTGCCGAGGCCTGCTGGGGGTCATACTGGTTGGCATGATCCACCAGGGACACGGTCACGCCCGTGCAGGCGGTGAGCGCCGCCAGGGCGACGGCGCTCAGGGGGGCTTTTGCGTTGAAACGGGGCTTGCTGGGCATCGTCGAAACTCCGGGGCTGAGATTGAGCCGAGACGGATTCGTTGCTGCCGGGCAAGCGGCAAACGCGGCGTGAGCCACTGATATATGTAGTGTCGGATCGAATTCCGACCAAATTGTGGTCAGGCACATCTGCGTGAGCAGCTGCGCGTAGGCGCCTAGACGTCCAGTTCGCCCACAAACTTGGCGTTTTTCTGGATGAACTGGAACCGAAGCTCCGCCTTGCGGCCCATCAGTTGCTCGACCAGCTGCGCGGTGGCCTTGGCGTCGCGCGCCCGGGATTTGTCGGCGTCGGTCGCGCTCGGCAGGGCGACCTGGATCATCTGGCGTTTCTCGGGATCCATCGTCGTGTCGCGCAGCTGGGCCGGTGGCATCTCACCCAGGCCCTTGAACCGGCTGATCTCGATCTTGCCTCCGCCCGAGAAATGCTCGGCCATCAGGCGCTCCCGGTCCGCATCGTCCAGCGCGTAGACCACGTCGCCACCCTTGGCGAGGCGGTAGAGCGGCGGCACCGCGAGGAAAAGATGCCCCTTGGTCACGAGCTCCGGCATCTCGCGATAGAAGAACGTCATGAGCAGCGCCGCGATGTGGGCGCCGTCGACGTCCGCGTCGGTCATGATGACGACGCGTTCATAACGCAGCTTGGACAGATCGAAGGTCGTGCCTGACCCGCAGCCGAGCGCCAGGGTCAGATCGGCCAGTTCCTGGTTGCCACGCAGCTTGTCGGCCGATGCGCTGGCGACGTTCAGGATCTTGCCGCGCAACGGCAGAATGGCCTGGGTTGCGCGTTTGCGCGCCTGCTTGGCCGAACCGCCCGCACTGTCGCCCTCGACGAGGAAGATTTCCGTGCCTTCCGCGCTGCTGAGCGTGCAGTCGGCGAGCTTGCCGGGCAGGCGGGATTTGCGCCCGGCCGTCTTGCGTTTAAGCGCGCGGTCTTCGCGCCGCCGCTTGCGTTCCTCGGCGCGCTCGATCGCCCATTCCAGTAGCGCGTCCGCGTTCTGCCGGTCGTTGGACAGGTGATGATCGAAATGATCCTTGATCTGCGCCTCGACGATCCGCGCCGCCTCGGGCATCGAGAGCTTTTCCTTGGTCTGGCCCTGGAATTGCGGCTCGGAGATGAACAGCGACAGCACGATCGCCGCGCCGTCCGCGATGTCGTCGGAGGTGAGCTGGCTCGCCTTGCGGTTGTTGGTTAGCTCGCCATAGCCCTTCAGGGAGCGGGTAAGCGCGCCGCGGATGCCGGCGACATGGCTGCCGCCCTCGGGGGTCGGGACCGTGTTGCAGTAGGAGCTGACGAAGCCCTCGGCATCGGCCGGCCAGCACACGGCCCACTCGATGCGTCCGCTCGAACCGTTCAGGTCGGTGCGTCCGGCGAAGATGTCGGCCCCTACCAGCGGGCGCTCACCCAGGGTGGTGCGCAGGTAATCGAGGATGCCATCGGCAAACTGGAAGGTCTCCGCCTCGGGGACGTCGTCGGCAGCCGCGATCTCGCTGTCGCACGACCAGCGGATTTCAACGCCGCGGAACAGATACGCCTTCGACTTGGCCATGTCGTAGAGGCGCTGGGCCTCGAATGCAGCCTTCTCGCCGAAGATCTCCGGGTCGGGCAGGAAGGTCACGGTCGTGCCGCGACGGTTCTGCACCGCCTTCATCTTCTTCAGCTTCCCGGTTGGCATGCCTTGCGAATATTCCTGGGCCCAGAGCTCCTTGTCGCGGGCCACCTCGACACGCAGGTGAGAGGCGAGCGCGTTGACCACACTCAGGCCGACGCCGTGCAGGCCGCCGGATGTCTGGTACACCTTGCCGTCGAATTTGCCGCCCGAATGCAGGGTCGTCAGGATCACTTCGAGTGCCGACTTGCCTTTGAATTTCGGGTGCGGATCGATCGGGATGCCGCGGCCATTGTCGGTGATTGCCAGCGAACGGTCCGCATTCAAGTGCATCTCGATCCGGTCGGCATGGCCGGCGACGGCCTCGTCCATGGAGTTATCGAGGACTTCCGCGGCCAGGTGATGCAGGGCGCGTTCGTCGGTGCCTCCGATATACATGCCCGGACGCCGGCGTACGGGCTCCAGCCCCTCGAGGACCTCGATGTCCTGAGCCGTATAGTCGCCGCCGCCCGACGGGGCCTCGTCGAACAATCCTGGGTCTTCGGTTTTGCGTTTCGCGCGTGCCACGGTGGCCTCGGTTCAAAGTAAGCCTAATTTGGGTCGTGCGGCACTCACCGCCGGAGTTCAATACCAATTCCGGGATGGTGACGACCGTGCGCAATATGTGATGATTCGCGGGTGAGGTGACAATGAAGAACGCAGATAGCAAAGAATCCGGCGACGCTTCCGGCGAAAACCCCGGCGAAAAGCCGCGGGGTGAATTGTTCATTCAGGCCGCAGCGATGCCGGCCGACACCAACCCGAACGGAGATATTTTCGGCGGCTGGCTGCTGTCACAGATGGATATCGCCGGGGGAATCGCGGCGCGCAGCCATTCGGGCGGCCGCACGGTCACCATCGCGGTCGAATCCATGATCTTCAAGAAACCAGTCCAGGTGGGCGATGTCGTGTCCTGTTACGCCGACCTCGAAAAGGTCGGCCGGACGTCGATGACCTTCCTGATCGAGGTGTGGACGCTGCGCCGGGACAGTTTCGTGCGCGAAAAAGTGACCGAAGGCGTGTTCACCTATGTGGCAATAGGACCGGACGGAAAACCACGCGAGATCGAACAGGAGACCATGAGCGCATGATGCGGAGAATAGGAATCACAGCGATGCTTGTCGGCGCGACCCTCGGGTTTGCGACGGTCAGTGGCACGGCCATGGCGGGCGAGGCGGACGTGACCGCCGTCGCGCTGCGCACCGGCAGCACCTACAGCTTCAGTGTGACGGTGCGCCATGCCGATGAAGGCTGGGAGCACTACGCCAACCGCTGGGAAGTGTTGAGTCTAGACGGAAAGGTGCTGGCGACCCGGGTCCTGGCCCATCCCCATGTCAACGAGCAGCCGTTTACCAGGTCCTTGTCCGGGGTCAAATTGCCGGCTGGCACCAAGGAGGTCCGGTTGCGCGCGAATGACAAGGTGCATGGGGTCGGCGGGGTAGAGTTGATTGTCGATCTGGCGACGGGCAAATCGCGCCAGGCGGATGGCGGACGGTCGTGAGCGATCCGCAGGCCCAACCCTCTTTCTATGCGCACGGTCACGGGCCGGAGGAGACATCCTCCGGCCCGTTCGCGCTCTTAACTGATCGCAACCGCGACTAGCGGGCTGCCGGTGCTTCGAGTGTCTCGTCGCCGATGCCCACGCAGACGCAAACGAAACAGCGCGCGCAAGATGAGGCTAGCTGTGACGGTGAATCGAGCGCTTCGTCGCTGAGTTCGACGCAATCGATACGCGGAGCGGAAGTCGAGGCTTCCTGGGCCGGTCCTTCCAGAGTTTCGTCGTGAATTCCGACGCAGACGCAAACGAAACATTTCGCGCAAGATGAGGCTACCTGGGTCGGCGCATCGAGTGCTTCATCTTGGAGGTCCATCAGGACAACGGTTTCAATAGACATGTCATCTACTCCTGTTTGGCTGGCGATAGCCGGGGATATATCTCAACCGGAAATGTATCGGTCGTCTTTCAAATGCACCAGCTAATTGTTCAAATTAGGGCTATTTATCAAAAGCTTATGAGATTGTGAGGCGTTCGCATTCGCAACTGGGCATCGCCATGATAATTGCCGGCGCGGTCTGCGGGTCTCCTGTCATCGGCAACCCTTCACCCGTTCCCTGTCGGGAGGCATACTGGCGACAAGGACTTGGCTAGTCCGACCGCGCACGAACGACCAGGTGTATGGGGTCGGTGATGTGGCAGTTAATGTTGATCTGGCGGTGAGAATTCCACGCCAAGCGAATGGAGGACGATAGTGACCGAAACTGCAGGCCCGGCACCGGGTTACAAAGATATGCCGGAGCATTTTGTGAATTTCGAGCGAAGCCCGAAGCGCATCCGCGTTGCCTTCGGTGGCAAAACGATCGTCGATACGACCGACGGCCTGATCGTTTATGAGCGTGGCCATGTGCCGGTCTATTACTTCCCGCGGGATGACGTGGCGATGGACCTGCTGACGGGGACCGATCATTCGACCCATTGCCCGTTCAAGGGCGACGCCAGTTACTTCACGGTGAACGCGGGCGGACAGACGGCCGAGAACGCCGTGTGGAGCTATGAGCAGCCGTTCGACGAGGCAGCCGGGCTCAAGGACTACCTGGCCTTCTACTGGAAAAAGATGGATGCCTGGCACGAGGAGGACGAAGAGGTCTTCGTCCACGCCCGCAGTCCGAAGGTGCGGGTAGACATTCTGGACAGCTCGCGCCCCGTGCGCATCGAGCTGGGCGGTATCACGGTGGCCGAGACGACGCGGGCGCGGTTCCTGTTCGAGACCGGCTTGCCGACCCGCTACTACATTCCGCGTGACGACGTGATCGCCGAATTGCGTCCGTCCGAGACAGAGACAAACTGCCCGTACAAAGGCACGGCCAGCTACCATCACGTCCAGGTCGGCGCGAAGACCTTCGAAGACATCGTCTGGTTCTATCGCGACCCGGTGCATGAGAGCGCGGGCATCAAGGACTATCTCTGCTTCTTCAACGAGCAGGTGGACGCGGTCTTCGTCGATGGCGTCGAACAGGAAAAGCCCAAGACCAAGTGGTCCTGACCGGTCGGCCACAGACAGGCCGATCATGCAAGAAAAAGGCCCCGCCGGATGGCGGGGCCTTCGTCGTTTGGACTTCGGCTGTTTTGCTTAGGCCGAGTAGTACATCTCGAA
Source organism: Rhodospirillaceae bacterium (assembly GCA_018667335.1). Lineage (GTDB taxonomy): Bacteria > Pseudomonadota > Alphaproteobacteria > UBA6615 > UBA6615 > UBA8079. The sequence continues at coordinate 182,747 of JABIVD010000027.1, read as the reverse complement.
CTCGACCGGATGCGGTGCCTGCAGGAAGCGTGTGACCTCTTCCTGCTTGAGCGCGATGTAGGAATCGATCTGATCATCGGTGAACACATCGCCCTTCTTCAGGAAATCGCGATCGGCGCTCAGGGATTCCAGAGCCTCGCTCAGGGACGCGCACACGGTCGGCACGCCCTCGAGCTCCTCGGCCGGCAGGTCGTAGAGATCCTTGTCCATCGGGTCGCCCGGATGGATCTTGTTCTCGATGCCGTCCAGTCCGGCCATCAGCAGGGCCGAGTAGGCGAGATACGGGTTCGCCGTCGCATCGGGGAACCGGACCTCGACACGCTTGGCCTTCGGGCTTGCCGTGTAGGGGATGCGGCAGGACGCCGAACGGTTGCGCGAAGAATAGGCGAGCAGAACGGGTGCCTCGAACCCGGGCACGAGACGCTTGTAGCTGTTCGTGGTCGGGTTGGTGAACGCGTTCAGCGCCTTGGCGTGCTTGATGATGCCGCCGATGTAGTAGAGGCAATTTTCCGACAGATCGGCATAGCCCGATCCGGCGAACATCGGCTTGTCGTCTTTCCAGAGCGACTGATGCACATGCATGCCCGAGCCGTTGTCGCCGGCGATGGGCTTCGGCATGAAGGTCGCCGTCTTGCCATACTGGTGGGCAACATTGTGCACGACATATTTGTAGATCTGCATCTGGTCGGCCGTGCGCAGCAGGGTGTCGAACTTTTGTCCGAGCTCATGCTGGCTGGGGGCAACCTCGTGGTGATGCTTTTCCATGGCGATGCCCATTTCGAGGGCCGTGGTCACCATTTCCGCGCGAATGTCGGTCATCGAATCGACCGGTGCGACGGGGAAGTAGCCGCCCTTGATGCCCGGACGATGGCCCATGTTGCCTTCGGGGAAATCCGCCGCCGAATTGTACGGACCTTCGTCGCTGTCGACTTCATAGAAGCTGCGGTTCATCGAGGTCTCGAAGCGCACATCGTCGAACACGAAGAATTCGGCCTCGGGGCCGAAGAATGCCGTGTCGGCGACGCCTGTCGATTCCATGTAGGCCAACGCCATGCGAGCCGTGCCGCGCGGATCGCGCGAATAGAGCTCACCGGTGGACGGCTCGAGCACGTCACAGAACAGGATCAGCTGCGGCTGGGCCGTGAACGGATCCATCACGGCGGAGCTCAGGTCCGGACGCAAGGTCATGTCGGATTCGTTGATGGCCTTCCAGCCGGCGATCGACGACCCGTCGAACATGATGCCGTCGGTCAGCATGTCTTCATCGACGGTCGAGACGTGCTGCGCGGTGTGCTGCCACTTGCCGCGCGGATCGGTAAACCGAAAATCCACAAACTCGACGTCGTTCTCTTGCATCATGTCCAGTACGGTTTTGATGTCGGACATTGTTTAGGCTCCCCTGTCTTTCGGAAAAATCTTTGATATGTGATCGAACATTTACTCGACTTCAAAACCGCTACACGGCGTCGGCGCCGCGTTCACCAGTACGAATCCGGATCGCCTCGTCGATCGTTGAGACGAATATTTTGCCATCCCCGATACGGCCGGTACGGGCCGCTTCCTGGATGGCTTCGATTGCCCGTTCGACCTGAGAGTCCTCCAGGACGATCTCAAGCTTCACCTTGGGCAGAAAGTCGACGACGTATTCGGCGCCGCGATACAGCTCAGTGTGGCCTTTCTGGCGGCCGAACCCCTTGGCCTCGACCACGGTGATTCCCTTGAGCCCAACCTCGTGTAGCGCTTCCTTCACCTCGTCGAGCTTGAACGGTTTGATAATGGCTTCAATCTTTTTCATTTGCAGCCTGTTTGCCTCCACCGCTGTGCTCAATCGACGGGCACGGAATGCGCACCGCCGATATAATGGGCATAGCATGCTTTATGCCACTTGGCGTTCTTATGCAATTGACTGAAAGTAAAGGGATAATCCATTCGGCGCCACTTTCAGCTGCGGCCAAAATGCTCGAAAAACAAGCAGATTGCCTATAATTTAATCAGCTAGTTGTAGATCTCGCGCACGCGCTCCAGCGCTGCCTGGATATTCTCCACCGAATTCGCATAGGAAAACCGGACGTAATTCTCGCCCAGATGGCCGAAGCTGGTGCCGGCCACCGTGGCGACATAGGCGTCGCTCAACAGCTTGTCCTGCACCTCGCGCGCCGACTGGCCCGTGCCCGAGATGTTGGGAAACGCATAGAATGCCCCCATCGGGGTCCGGCACGAGAATCCTTTGATGGCGTTCAGCTCCTCGACGATCACATGCCGGCGTTCGTCGAAGGCGCGCACCATCTCGTGCACCGAATCCTGCGGGCCTTCCAGCGCCGCGATGCCGGCAAACTGGGTTCCGGCGTTGACGCAGGAATGGCAGTTGATCGCCAGCCGTGTGGCGGCGTCGACCAGGCTTTCCGGCCACAGGGCGTAGCCCAGCCGCCAGCCGGTCATGGCGTAGGTCTTTGACCAGCCGTCGAGCAGGATCAACCTGTCGCGCAGATGCTCATACGACAGGAGGCTGACATGCTCGTGCCCGTCATAGGTCATCTGGCCGTAGATCTCGTCGGAGAGAATCGCCACATGGGGGTGTTTCTCGAGGCCCGCGGCGAGCTTGTCCATCTCCGCCTTGGGCACGGCGCCGCCAGTCGGGTTGGCGGGCGTGTTGATGATAATCATCCGGGTCGCCGGTGTGATGAGAGACAGGACCTCGTCGGCATCGAACGAGAAGTCGTTCTCTTCAAGCAACGGTATCGGGACGGCCTTGGCACCGGAATAGTTGATCGCGGATTCATAGATCGGGAAACCGGGGTTCGGATACATGATCTCGGCACCGGCCTCGCCGAACATCATGATGGCGAAGAACATGGTGACCTTGCCGCCGGGCACGCAGACGATGTTGTTCGGGTCGACTTCGACGCCGCGCAAACGGAGAATATCTGCCGCCACGGCTTCGCGCAGCGGCAGGATACCGGGTGCCGGCGTGTAGCCATGATGCCCGTCGCGCAGCGCCTTCACGGCGGCCTCGACGATATGTTCCGGCGTGCTGAAGTCCGGCTGTCCGATGCCCAGATTGATGACGTCGTGACCCTCGGCCTTGAGCGCTTCGGCCCGGGCCAGAACCTCGAACGCGGATTCCGTTCCAAGCCGGCTGAGATTCTCCGCCGTTTGCAGCTTTGCGCCTGTCATGCCCGATCTCTCATTCTTCGTCTCATGAAACGGCGCGCACTATAGGCGGTCGGAGATTTGCAGGGCAAAAGCTTTCCTGCGGCGCCCGGACCTGCAAACATCCAGCCTTGATACAGGCAAAAAAAACGGGGGTAGGTGGCATGTCCGACGATCAATCACGTCCGCTCGACGATGAAGAGGTCCTGAAATACTGGATTCCGCGCCTGGTCGCCGATGGTGGCGACCCCAATGATGCACTGGCCGTGCGCAATCGCGCCGCGACCTGGGACGAATGGCCTGTCGCCTGGTCCGAGATCGGCGATGGCTATCTCGCAGTCGGTACCGACCGGCAGGCGCGGGGTCATGGACTGAGTGCCGCCGCCGCATTCGTGCGGGCGGCAATCTGTTTTCACTTCGCCCAGGTCGTCGCGTTTCACCTGCCTGCGTTGAAGACGGAACTGCAGGTGCGCAAGACGGACGCGTTTGCGATGGCGGCACCGCTGATGTCGCCGCCGGCAGAGCGTCTTGATATTCCGTTTGCTGACACCGTGCTGCCTGCGTATTTGCGGGTGCCCGCAGACCGCGACGGACCGGTGCCGGGCATATTGCTGGTGCCAGGGCTCGATTCCACCAAGGAAGATTTCGCGACCGTCATGGATATTGCCGTGGCGCGCGGCCTTGCCGTTCTCGCATTCGACGGACCGGGGCAGGGGGAGGCGCATCCCGGATTGCTGCTCGGCCCTGACTATGAGGCGTGCATCTCGTCAGCATTCGAGGCGATGGCCGCGCGGCCGGAAGTCGATGGGTCCCGGATCGGCACGATCGGCCGGAGCCTGGGCGGCATCTATGTGGTCAAGGCCGCGGCCGTGGATCCGCGGATCAAGGCCACGGTGGTGTTCGGCGGGGCTTGGGATTTGAGCGACTGGCCGACCATGCCGCCGCTGATCCGCGCCGGTTTCGTGTGGGCGACCGGCGCAGAAGATGAGGCGGGTGCGTTGGCCCGGGTGCACGACGCCACGCTGGATGACTGCATCGGCGATGTCAGCTCACCGGTGCTCGTCGTGCACGGCCGGCACGACGCGATCTTCAAGGCGGCCCAGGCGGAGCGTATTGCCGCCGCGCTGCCCGGCAACGGAGAATTGTGGATGGTCGAGGATGGCGTCCATTGCTGCCACAACCGCGCCTTCGAGGTCCGCACGGGCATGGTGGACTGGCTCGCCGAGCAGCTTTGACAGCGTGTTTATCTTTGCGGGCGCTGTTCAAAAATCGGTGAGGAACGATGCCGGTTGTGGCTATTATATATTGAACGTCTAATATTCTGGTCGCCATCCAGTCCAAGAGGTGACCATGAACCCGCTCCGCATCTTCGCCGCCACGGCAATCGCCGTCTCGCTCTACGTCGCGCCGCCTTTCGTCACGGGACCCGCCGAGGCCGACACGATCTCGGACGCCGCCCTGAAGGTGCGCCCGATCGATGACGTGTTCACCAACGGCCCGCCGCGGATCGAGGACCTGACCAGTCTTGACGGAATATTGCGGTTCGTGTCCTCGGTGCCGCTGGCCTGTTCGATGGTCTATGGCGAGACCGCTGCCTTCGGCCAGGTCACCGTCGACCAGGACATGAACGGCGGGGCCCACACCGATCACCATCCGGCCATCACCGGGCTGAAGCCGGACACGACCTATTTCTATCGGGTGCAGGGGACCGCCGTCGACGGCACGCTGTATGTCAGCAAGGTGCAGACATTCCACACGCCGAAGCGCGATGCCAACGCGGCGTTGAACCTCGCTTCTCTCGATGCGGGCGCGCGCGTCACCGCGGTCTCGAGCAACTTCGGCGGCGGCGCCAATGATGCGAGCTGGGGCGCGAACAGCGCCATCGACGGAAGCCGCGCCACCGAATGGTCGACCAACGGCGACGGCGACAAGGGCTTCATCGAGATCGAGTTTGCAAAGTCGAGCGACGTGGGTGCGATCGAGGTCTGGACCCGGTCGATGAGCAACAACACCGCCCAGATTTTCGAGTTCACCGTGACCGCCGACAGCGGCCAGACGGCCGGCCCGTTCAAGCTGCCCGACGCCGCCAAACCCCATCGCTTCGAGGTGGATCTGCAGGCGAAGCGACTGCGCCTCGACGTGGTCGCAAGCAATGGCGGGAATGTCGGGTTGGTCGAGTTTGCCGCCTACCCGAGATAGTTGCCTTCAAACGGGTGGCAAAAGAAGATTGCATCGGGTTGACGGGTTTGCTTGACGCGATCCAGTCCGGCGATTACACAAACGCCCGCTTGTGGTGGCTGTAGCTCAGTTGGTTAGAGCGCCTGGTTGTGGTCCAGGAGGTCGGGGGTTCAAGACCCCTCAGCCACCCCATTCTCCCCGCATGGATTTCGCGACTGACATGACGCAACCGGATTGCGTCCGGTGCTGCTAGGCTTGTGTCGGATCGTGAAGGAGTATCCGAATAATGACGACACGCTGGTCCCATGACGCGACGGAACTGCTGACCGTCGCGCAGATGTACCGCGCGGATGCGGCGGCGGTGGATCACGGTGTCTCCAGTCTCGAATTGATGGAACGCGCCGGCGCGGCGATTGCCGATGCCTTGGATGCGAGATGGCCACGCGGGCATGTTCTCGTGCTGTGTGGTCCGGGCAACAATGGTGGCGACGGGTTTGTTGCCGCCCGCCTGCTGACGGAACGCGGCCGCGACGTGGCGCTGGGCCTGCTCGGGGAGATCGATGATCTCGCCGGCGATGCTGCGGTCAACGCCGCAAGATGGGTCAAGGAATGCGATGGGGAAGTGGATGCGCTGTCGCCGGAATGGGTGCGTTGGTCCGATGTGGTGGTCGATGGGCTGTTCGGGGCCGGGTTGACCCGACCGATTGAAGGCGTGGCGCTCAAGATCATCAACGAGATCAACGACTATGCAAAACCCTGTCTGGCGATCGATGTCCCCAGCGGGGTTCACGGCGATTCCGGTGCCGTCCTGGGCGCCGCGCCGAAGGCTGACCTGACGGTCACGTTTTTCCGCCACAAGCCCGGGCATCTGCTGTTTCCCGGACGCGGCCTGTGTGCGCAAGTGCGTGTCGCGGACATCGGTATTTCGGACGAGGTCCTTGAGGATATCCACCCGACTCAGTCGCGGAACGTACCGATGTTCTGGGCGTCGGATTTCCCGCGCCCGGATGCCGAAGGGCACAAATATGGCCGCGGTCATGCGATCGTTGCGGGCGGCGGGGAGCTGACGGGCGCGGCACAGTTGGCGGCCTATGCGGCGTTGCGGTCGGGCGCCGGGTTGGTCTCGATCGCGAGCCCGCCTGAAGCGGTCGCCATCTACCGGTCGGGGCGGCCCTCCATCATGGTGCGCGATACCATAGACACCGCGGCCTTCGCCGCCGCCGTGTCGGACCCGCGGGTGCGTGCCGTGCTCGTCGGTCCGGGCAATGGCGTGACCTCTGGTACGCGCGCAAATGTTCTGGCGGCACTCGACGGCGCGCACGCCTGTGTCATCGACGCGGACGGCATTTCGGTCTTTGCCGACAATCCTGAGGCGTTGTTTGAGCGCGTACGCGGCCGCGCGGCGGATACCGTGTTGACGCCGCATGCGGGAGAATTTGACCGGCTCTTCGGCAAGACTTCGGGTGAGGGGCATACTGACGTTGGTGGGGGCGCCGATACTATGGACCGGCTTGGCCGGGCACGTGCCGCCGCCGCCCTGTCCGGGGCGGTGGTGGTCCTCAAGGGCGCCGATACGGTCATTGCCGCACCGGATGGTCGCGCGGCCATCAACGACAACGCCCCGCCGACGCTAGCGACCGCCGGCAGCGGCGACGTGCTGGCCGGGCTTATTCTGGGGCTGCTGGCCCAGGGAATGCCGGGCTTTTCGGCGTCTTGCGCCGGAGTCTGGATGCATGGCGCGGCGGCAGAGCGGTTTGGGCCGGGATTGATCGCGGACGACATCGCCGACTGCCTGCCCCAGGTCCTGAAATCACTTTATGCAGACCTCGGGCTGGAGGGGGTGCCGAACACCACGTTCTGATCCCCCGGCCGATCCGTTTCGTCGGGCGTTTACTCGGCTCGTGCGATGGTATAGGACATCCGCCGTTCGGGCGGTTTGCCGCTCGAAAGCGCGTAACGTGCGAGCCTGAAGCTACACCAAGCGCGTGCGCGGGCGTGGCGGAACTGGTAGACGCGCCAGGTTTAGGTCCTGGTGACTGAAAAGTCGTGGGGGTTCAAGTCCCTTCGCCCGCACCACTTGCACAGGCGCGTTGAAGCGTATTGAGATGCGGTTATCTGCCGCAAACCGGTGGTCCGAGAAGGCCAGCGGGATTGGAAACACAAGAAAGCAGGAAATCGGACCTGGTCATGGACGTTGTCGAAACAAATACCGAAGGCTTGCTGCGTGATTTCAAGATCACGATCGCAGCGAATGATATTCAGCAGCGCGTCGAGACACGCCTGACCGAAGTGGGGCGCGATGTGAGCATCCCCGGGTTCCGGCCCGGCAAGGCGCCGCTCAAGATCCTCAAACAACGCTACGGCGGTTCCGTCATGGGCGAGGTGCTCGAAGCGGCCGTCCAGGAATCGTCCCAGGAAGTGCTCAGCGAGCGCGGTTTACGCCCGGCGGGCCAGCCCAAGATCGAAGTGGTTTCCTTCGACGAGGGCAAGGACCTGGAATATGATCTTTCGGTCGAAATCCTGCCGGATATCGAGACCGTTGACCTCGCAGCGATCGAACTGGATCGGGTCAAGGTGAAGCCCACCGATGACGAGATCAAAGATGCGATCGACCGGATCGCCCAGCAGAACCGCGAGACCAAGGCCATCGAGAAGGCCCGTCCCACGGCAAAGGGCGATGTCGTCATCATCGACTTCGTTGGCAAGATCGACGATGTGCCGTTCGAAGGCGGCCAAGGCACGGGCATCCGGCTCGAGCTCGGGTCCGACCAGTTCATCCCCGGTTTCGAAGACCAGCTGGTGGGTGTTGAAGCCGGCAAGCCACTCACGGTGAAGGTTGCGTTCCCGGCGGACTACACGGTCGACGATCTGGCCGGCAAGAATGCCGTCTTCGATTGCACCGTGCAGGAGATCCACGAGGCCGTCGAGGTGACGGTCGATGACGCATTTGCCGAGAATCTCGGGCTCGAGAACCTGGCGGCGCTCAAGGACGCGATCAGCGACCAGCTCGGCCAGGAATATGGCCGGTTGACCCGCGAACGCACCAAGCGTGACCTGCTCGACAAGCTCTCCGATGCGCATGATTTCGAAGTCCCGCCGCGGATGGCCGAAGACGAGTTCAACCAGATCTGGTCCCAGGTTGAAAAGGCGAAGGAAGAAGATCAGCTCGACGATGAGGACAAGGGTAAGTCCGACGACGAGCTGCGTCCGCAATATCAGGACATTGCAAACCGGCGCGTGCGACTGGGCCTGTTGCTGTCGCATATCGGCGAGCAGAACGGCCTGACGGTGACCCAGGAAGAGGTCAACCGCGCGATCATGGAACAGGCCCGCGGGCTGCCCGGTCAGGAACAGCAGGTCATCGAGTTCTATCGGGATAATCCACAGGCCAGCGCGTCGCTGCAGGCGCCGATCTTCGAGGACAAGGTCGTCGACTTCATCATCGAAATGGCGAAGGTCACCGAGCGTGAACTGACGCCGGAAGAGCTCAACGCGGAGGCCGAAGCCGAAGCGGCCGATGCCAAGTCGGACAAGGCGAAAAAGACACCCGCCAAGAAAAAACCGGCAGCCAAGAAGGCGGCCACGAAGAAGCCTGCTGCAAAGAAGGCTGACGCTGCGGACGAAAAGAAGCCGGCCAAGAAGAAGGCCGCTCCGAAAAGTAAGAAGAAGGACGGCGAGACGGCGGCGAAGTCCTAGTCCTGTCGGTGCTGCCTCTTGCGGAAACCTGTTCGTAACCTATTTTGTAGAAACTGCCAGTCTGGCCCGAGTACGGAGTAACTCAACATCATGGCGAATTATGAAGCACCGCGGATGAACTCGCTTGTGCCGATGGTTGTCGAGCAGACGAACCGCGGCGAGCGCGCCTATGACATCTATTCCCGGCTGCTGAAGGAACGCATTATTTTCCTGACCGGTCCCGTCGGGGACGAGGTTGCGAGCGTGATTTGCGCGCAGCTGCTGTTCCTGGAGGCGGAAAATCCGAACAAGGACATCAGCTTCTACATCAACTCGCCGGGCGGCATCGTGACGTCGGGCCTGTCGATCTACGACACCATGCAGTACATCCGCCCGGATGTGGCGACGCTTTGCGTCGGCCAGGCGGCCTCGATGGGCTCGCTGTTGCTGGCGGGCGGTGCCAAGGGCAAGCGATATGCGCTGCCGAATGCACGCATCATGGTGCATCAGCCCTCCGGCGGCTTCCAGGGCCAGGCGACGGACATCGAAATTCACGCCCAGGAAATCCTGAAAATCCGTCAGCGGTTGAACGAAATTTACGCCGAACACACCGGGCAGCCGGTCGAGAAGATCGGCGAGGCGCTTGAGCGCGATCGTTTCTATACCTCCGACGAAGCCCAGAAATTCGGCTTAATCGATGAGGTCGTGTCGAAGCGCGCCGATGACGACGAAGAAAAAGAAAGCGATTAGATCGACGGGAAAGCTTGTGCGTTGTCGGTCCGCTCGTTTAACTAATTATTGATTGCTGACGGTTAGCTATTGTTCAATTGCTTCTGTTAGTGATTCGCGTCGGCAGAGAGTTCTGCCGGAGACCACGCCCCAGCACGGGACCAAATTGGTATGAGCAAGTCCGGTAACGGCGATACGAAGAACACTCTGTACTGCTCGTTCTGCGGAAAGAGTCAGCACGAAGTCCGCAAGCTGATTGCGGGACCGACGGTCTTCATCTGCGATGAATGCGTCGAATTGTGCATGGACATCATCCGCGAAGAGCACAAATCGACACTCGTGAAGTCGCGCGACGGCGTGCCGACTCCGAAAGAGATTTGCGAAGTCCTGGATGACTATGTGATTGGGCAGAGCCGGGCCAAGCGCGTGCTCTCCGTTGCGGTCCACAACCATTACAAGCGTCTCAGCGGCGGCCCCAAGGGCAACGAGGTTGAGATCGCCAAGTCGAATATCCTGCTGATTGGCCCGACGGGCTGCGGCAAGACGCTGCTGGCGCAGACGCTGGCGCGGATCCTCGATGTGCCCTTCACCATGGCGGACGCAACGACGCTCACGGAAGCGGGCTATGTCGGTGAGGATGTCGAGAACATCATTCTGAAGCTGCTCCAGTCGGCCGACTACAACGTCGAGCGGGCGCAGCGCGGCATCGTCTATATCGATGAAGTCGACAAGATCAGCCGCAAGTCGGACAATCCGTCGATCACCCGCGATGTCTCGGGCGAGGGCGTGCAGCAGGCGCTCCTGAAGATCATGGAAGGCACGGTTGCATCTGTGCCGCCGCAGGGCGGGCGCAAGCATCCGCAGCAGGAATTCCTGCAGGTCGACACAACCAACATCCTGTTCATCGTCGGTGGCGCGTTCGCCGGCCTGGAACGGATCATCGCCAGCCGCGGAAAAGACACAGCGATCGGCTTCGGCGCCGACGTGCAGAGCATTGATGACAGGCAGACCGGGGAACTTCTCAGTGAGGTTGAGCCCGAGGATCTTCTGAAATTCGGCCTTATCCCCGAATTCGTGGGTCGCCTGCCGGTCCTCGCCACGCTGGGTGACCTCGATGAGGACGCCCTGGTCCAGATTTTGACCCAGCCGAAGAACGCGTTGATCAAGCAGTATCAGCGCCTGTTCGAAATGGAGGGGGTCGAGCTGTCGTTCGCCGAGGATTCGCTGCTGGCCATTTCGAAGAAGGCAATCGCCCGGAAGACCGGCGCGCGCGGTCTGCGGTCCATCATGGAGAATATCCTGCTCGACACGATGTTTGAGCTTCCGGGTATGGATGGCGTCGAAGAGGTGGTGATCAACGGCGAAGTCGTCGAAGGCAATGCCCTCCCGCTGCACATCTACGCAGACAAGCGTGAGGATCTGGGCAACAGCGCCTGATCCGGTATGAACGGGCTGTCGGGCCCGGCCATTCAGCTCATTTTTTATGCGTCGGCCGTAGTGCGCCGATGTTCACAACTTGTTCCACCCACTTGATTGTCGGGGCGCGATAGACCAAATAATTGGTCATGGCGCGACTCGCCAAATCGGCGTTCCCTAACGTCCTCCGTAAACCCCTGCGCAAGGTTTCTTGGTTAATCTGGAAACCAATATTGCGAACTCGGAATGTGACATGACAGATATTTCCAAAGGTACGTTGTTCCCGGTCTTGCCGTTGCGCGACATCGTCGTGTTTCCGCACATGATCGTTCCCCTGTTTGTTGGGCGCGAGAAATCGGTGCGGGCGCTCGAAGATGTGATGAAGGACGACAAGCAAATCCTTCTCGTGACGCAGAAGGATGCAGGTGAAGACGATCCGTCTCCGGAGGATCTCTATACGGTCGGGACCGTGGGTACGATCCTGCAGCTGCTCAAGTTGCCTGACGGTACGGTCAAGGTCCTGGTTGAGGGCAGCGAGCGGGCGTCTGTCGTTGAGTTCACCGAGAATGCGGATTTCTTCCAGGCCGTCGCGGAAGTGCATGTCGACGCCGGGGAAGACGACAGCGAGACCGAGGCGCTCGGGCGTTCGGTCGTCACGCAGTTCGAGCAATACATCAAGCTGAACCGCAAAGTGCCGCCCGAGGTGCTCGTGTCGATCAATCAGATCGAGGAGCCGAGCAAGCTGGCCGACACCATCGCGTCACACCTGTCGCTCAAGATTCCCGAGAAGCAGGAGCTGCTTGAAGCCGACACGATCCAGAAGCGGTTGGAGAAAATCTACAGCTTCATGGAAGGCGAGATCGGCGTTCTTCAGGTCGAGAAACGAATCCGCAGCCGCGTCAAACGCCAGATGGAGAAGACGCAGCGCGAGTATTATTTGAACGAGCAGCTCAAGGCGATCCAGAAGGAGCTCGGTGAGGCGGAAGATGGCCGCGACGAACTCCAGGAGCTCGAAGACCGGATCAAGAAAACGCGCCTGACGAAGGAAGCGGAAGAGAAGGTCGGCCAGGAGCTGAAGAAGCTTCGCAATATGAGCCCGATGTCGGCCGAAGCGACCGTCGTGCGCAACTATCTCGACTGGATCCTGGCGATCCCGTGGAAGAAACGTTCGCGGGTGAAGAAGGACATCATGGCGGCCCATGCCGTTCTCGATGAGGACCATTACGGCCTCGACAAGGTCAAGGAACGTATCCTCGAATATCTCGCCGTGCAGCAGCGCATGTCGAAGATCAAGGGGCCGATCCTGTGCCTGGTCGGGCCTCCGGGCGTGGGCAAAACGTCGCTAGGAAAGTCCGTCGCCCGAGCGACCGGGCGTAAATTCGTGCGCATGTCCCTGGGCGGCGTGCGCGACGAGGCTGAGGTCCGTGGTCACCGGCGTACGTATATCGGCTCGATGCCGGGCAAGGTGATTCAGGGCATGAAGAAGGCGGGCACATCAAACCCGCTCTTCCTGCTCGATGAGATCGACAAGCTGGGCGCCGATTGGCGCGGTGACCCGTCTTCGGCCCTTCTTGAAGTGCTGGATCCGGAGCAGAACCACACCTTCCAGGACCATTATCTGGAGGTCGATTATGACCTGTCGGACGTGATGTTCGTTTGCACGGCCAACACCATGCGCATGCCGGGGCCGCTGATGGACCGGATGGAGGTCATTCGTATTCCGGGCTACACGGAAGACGAGAAGATCGAGATCGCCAAGCGCCATCTGATCGCCAAGCAGATCTCCGAGAACGGCCTCAAGGACAAGGAATGGTCGATTACGGACTCAGGATTGCGCGATCTCATCCGCTACTACACGCGTGAGGCCGGGGTCCGCAGTCTCGAACGCGAGATTGCCAACCTGGCGCGCAAGGCGGTCAAGGAGATCGCCGTCGAGAAGGACGTCACGTCCATCAAGGTGACGGTCAAGAATCTCGACAAATATGCGGGCATTCGCAAGTTCCGCTTCGGTGAGACCGAGGCCGACGATCTGGTCGGCGTGGTCACGGGCCTGGCCTGGACCGAAGTCGGCGGTGAATTGCTGACGGTCGAAGCACTTCTGGTGCCGGGCAAGGGTAAAATCACCATCACCGGCAAACTCGGCGATGTGATGCAGGAGTCTGTACAGGCCGCCAACGCCTATGTTCGCTCGCGCGCGGCAGAATTCGGCATTGAACCGCCGTTGTTCGAGCGGCGCGACATTCATATTCACGTGCCTGAAGGGGCCGTTCCCAAGGACGGCCCGTCCGCCGGCGTTGCGATGATCACGTCGATGGTCTCCGTGCTGACCCAAAACCCGATCCGCAAGGATGTCGCCATGACGGGCGAGATCACGCTGCGTGGCCGGGTGCTGCCAATTGGTGGTCTCAAGGAGAAGCTGCTCGCCGCACTCCGCGGTGGGGTGAAGACCGTGATCATCCCGAAGGACAATGAGAAGGATCTCGCGGACATCCCGGACAACGTCAAGAACGGGATGGAAATCATCCCGGCAGCCACCGTTGACGAGGTTCTGGAACATGCCATGAGCCGGCCATTGGTGCCCATTGAGTGGGACGAATCGGCGCACGAGTCGGCCTCCGTTTCGGCCAAAGATGACGATTCCGATACCTCCGGAGTGGTGCGTCATTAGGCTTGACGTGAAATTAGTGCCGAGTCGGAGTACAATTTTCGCAAAAAACCCCGGAATTCCGGGCCGTTTCGATTGACGGCTCGGAATCCAGGCTTCTAGACTCCCTGGACTGTTTGGAGTCGGACTTCCCGCCCCAGACTTCGATCCACTGAACCAACCCATAAGGGGGTCAACTGTGAACAAAAACGATCTCATCTCATCCGTTGCTGAATCATCCGGTCTTTCCAAGGCTGACGCCGGCAAGGCTGTCGACAGTGTGCTCGACAACATTACAGGTGCATTGCAGGGCGGAAATGAAATCCGTCTCGTAGGTTTTGGCACCTTCTCGGTTGCCCAGCGCAAGGCCACGACCGGTCGCAACCCGCAGACGGGTGCGTCCATTCAGATCCCGGCCTCGAAGCAGCCCAAGTTCAAAGCGGGCAAGGCTCTCAAGGACGCTGTAAACTAAACTGAAGCGTTTTCGCGTTTTGCGCGGGCCGGCCGTAGTTTCTGCGGCCGGCCCGCTGCATTTTGGATTGGCGTGTTTCTGCCCGGTCGTTTGCGGGGCTGGCCCGCCATACGGAAATTGGGATAGAACCTCGATATCGGGCGGTTAGCTCAGCTGGCAGAGCACCTCGTTTACACCGAGGGGGTCGGCGGTTCGATCCCGTCACCGCCCACCACGTCTTTCGTCGACCGGAGAACTGCGATGTCCAAGGCGGACAATATGCGGGCCGTCTATCTGGACGGACATGATGGCCTCTCATCGGTCGTCGTGGGAGAGCGCCCCAAGCCCAATTTCGGCGCCGGGGACGTTCGGATCAGGGTCGCCACCGCAGGGATCAACCGCGTGGATCTCTACATGGCCAACGACGGCAGCGGCTTTCGCCATGAGTTGCCGTTGATCATGGGTGTCGACGGTGCGGGCGTCATCGATGCCGTCGGGCACGGCGTCTCGCACCGCAAGCCCGGGGAGCGGGTCGTCATCTATCCCGCGAAGTTCGGCGACGATGAGTTCAGCCGCCGTGGCGACCAGATGTTGTCGTTTCAACGCGCGGTACCTGGCGAGAATTTCGACGGCACCTTCGCCGACTATATTGTGGTCCCGGCAGCCTGTGCCTTTCCTATCTCCGACGATCTGAGTTTTCGCGACGCCGCGGTGCTGCCCACCGCCTACCTGACGGCCTGGCGCATGGTTACCACGGCCGGGCAGGTCAGCCAGGAAGATACGGTTTTGATTCACGGGGTCGGCGGCGGCGCGTCACTGGCCGCTTTGCAGTTCTGCAAAATGCGCAATGCACGGGTCATCGTGACGTCCTCATCCGACGAAAAACTGGCGGTGGCGGGGGAATATGGCGCCGACGTGCTGGTGAATTATCGTGATGACGACGTTCTGGAGGCTGTGCGCGCGGCGACGAACAAGCGCGGGGTTGATGTTGTCATCGAGAATGTCGGCGAGGCGACCTGGGAAACCTCGATGCGTGCCGCGGTGGGTGGCGGGCGCATCGTCGTGTGCGGCGCCACGTCGGGGGCCAATCCGAAGGCCGACCTGCAGCGGGTATTCATTCGACAGCTGCAGATCATCGGCGTGACGATCGGCAATTTCGAGGAGTTCCGGACGTTGATCGATGCCGCCGAACGCAAGCTGTTCGCGCCGCATTTCGACAGTGTGTATGCGCTGGAAGACGTGCCGGAGGCTTTGAAAAAGCTGGATGGGGGTGGACAAATGGGCAAGATCGGAATCACGGTCAACGCCGATCTGGGCGAATAGAAAAGGAGCGACACCGATGGGACAACTCGACGGAAAGGTGGCGGTCGTCACCGGCGGTGGCAGAGGGCTTGGCCGCGCCTATTGCGAGGCGCTTGCCGGCGAAGGTGCCGCGGTGGTGGCTGCCGATATCCGCGACACCGCCGAGACGGTCGCTGCGGTTGAAGGCGCGGGCGGAAAGATCATTGGTCTCCCCCTCGATGTGGTCGACATGGACAGCTGTTCGGTGATGGCGGATGCCGCGCTGGCGGCGTTCGGACGCATCGATGTGCTGGTCAACAATGCGGCGCTTTACGGCGATATCTCGGGCGGTCGCTTCGACAAGCTGCCGGATGATCAATGGGACCGAGTCATGGCCGTAAACGTCAAGGGAATCTGGCAATGCTGCAAGGCATGCGTCCCGGCCATGCGGGAGGCGGGCGGTGGGTCGATCGTGAACATCTCGTCGCTCGCGGCCAAATACGGTATGGCCTATGGAGTGGATTACGCGACGTCGAAGGCCGCCGTCATCGGCATGACACGGTCGCTCGCACGCGAACTCGGCCGCGACTGGATCCGGGTCAACGCCGTCGCACCGAGCGCGGTGCTGACCGAGGGGACAGATGAGTTTATGGGCGAGAAGCGCGACGGCATGCTCGACGCGATTGCCCAGGGCCAGAGCCTGAAGAGCAATCTCGAGCCGACCGACATGACGGGCACGATCATCTATCTCGCGTCGGATGCGAGCCGGTTCGTGACCGGGCAGACGATCATGGTCGATGGCGGCACGGTGATGCTGTAAACGCAGGTTTCCCGAGTGATCCTGCTTTCCGCTGCGCGCCAGCGCTAAGTATTGTGCAATCTTTACCAAGTATAATAGTTGTCGGAGTTCTGGCTCTCTGTAGACGGCTTCCCGCGCAATTGGTGCAAGAAGAAGCGATCCTATTTTCTGTCGTTACGTTGAATGTTTGATGCCGTGATAAAATATGCCCGATACGTGATCCTCGGCGTGGCCGGCGGCTTGCTGCTCAGCGGGTTGGCGTATGTCGTCATGGGGCGGAACTTCGGTTTCGAGAATGTCACGCCAATCGCGGTTGCACCGGGATTTCTGGTTGGATTTGTTGTCACGACCTGTATCGGCATTTTGATCGCCAGCAGCCGTGCCAGGTTGATCGAGAGGCTGGAGTCAGAAAACCTCGTTGCATCCGATCTGCGCGCCGAAAATAAACGACGTAGCCACGCCGAAACAAACCTGCACGAGGCGCAGGAGAACTATCGTCTGGTGACCGAGAGCGTGCCTACGGGGATCATCGTCCATAGTGCGGGTGCGGTCGTTTACGCAAACCCGGCGGCGGTGGAGATGTTCGGTGCCGCATCCGAACGCGAGATGCTGGGCATGGATCCGTTGGAGCTGGTGGATCAGGGCGGGCGAGCGGAGGTCCTTGAAAAACGGCGGAATCGCGGTAGTCAGCAGATTCTCACAGGCTCTCTCCGTCTCAGGAGGGCGCGGCTCGACGGGTCGTTCTTCTGGTCCGAGGGGCATGCACGCGACATTGTGTTTGACGATAAGCCATCGACGCTCGTGGTGATCCAAAACATATCAGAGCAAGTCACCATCGAAGACGCGCTGGAGGTCAGCCGCGAACGGTTTAAAAGTTTTGCGGAGGCTTCTGCTGACTGGCTCTGGGAAATCGATTCCGGTCTCCGGATCACTTTTATCAGCGACTCTGTCGAACGGATCATGGGGATACCGCCTGCATGGTTTATGGGGCAATCGCGCACCGAGCTTGCCGCTGACGCAGCGGGCGATAAATCATGGGAAGAGCATGTCGACGATCTGGAGGCGCGCCGACCGTTTCGGAATTTTGAGTATCTGCGCCGGGGCGACGGTCAGGTCGGGGAGTGTTGGATTCGTTCCAGTGGCACGCCGATATTCGGAGACGAAGGAGAGTTTCTTGGCTACCGCGGTACAGCTTCGGACGTCACGGAATACAAGCAGGCCGAGGAGCAGCTGCGGGACAGCGAGGAACGCCTGGCTCAGGCGGAAAAGCTTAAGTCTGTCGGGCAACTGACCGGTGGCATCGCGCATGATTTCAACAATCTTCTCGCCGTCATTCAGGGCAATGCAGAGTTGCTGGGCGATGACCTGGAACCGGAAAATGCTCCGCTTCGGACCATCCTGCGCGCCACCAAACGGGGCAGTGATCTGACCCAACGGTTGCTCTCCTACTCGCGGCGTCAGCCTTTGCGGCCCGAGACGATTGACCTTTCGCATCACGTCGCGGAGCTGACCGAGCTTCTGGCGCGGACATTGGGAGAGGCGATCAAGGTCGAGACGCACATCGCGGACGATATTGCATCGGTAGTGGCGGATCCGGGTCAGCTGGAGAACGCGTTGTTGAACCTGTCGATCAACGCCCGCGATGCGATGCCCCAAGGCGGCACACTGACGATCGCGTGTTCGAACGTTTCGCTGGATGTCGGCGATTTCAAGCCGGAGTTCGATATGGACAAAGGCGAATATGTGGTCCTGGCGGTTTCGGACACGGGACAGGGAATGTCGAACTCGGTCCGCGAACAGGCATTCGAACCATTCTTCACCACCAAGGATGTGGGCGAAGGAAGCGGGCTGGGATTGTCGATGGTGTACGGCTTCGCACATCAATCGGGCGGTGACGCAAGTATCGAGAGCGAGGCGGGTCGCGGTACGACCGTAAAAATCCGTCTGCCGGTTGCGGCGGTTGCAACCCGGCCGGCGGCCCCTGCAGAATTGCGTGATGTCGCGACCGGCAATGGCGGAACAATTCTGGTGCTCGAAGATGATGCGGATGTGCGCGGGCTGACGGTGCGCATACTGGAGGGACTGGGTTACACGACCATCGAAGCAGCCGACGCCGAAGGCGCGAGCAGGGTGCTGGCCTCGGGCGCGCGGCCTCGCCTTATTCTTTCCGATGTCATTTTGCCCGGTGGAACCAGCGGCCCGCAATTTGCGGATGCGGTGCGTGAACAACATCCGGGGATCAAGATCATCTTCATGTCGGGTTATCCCGAGGAAGTATCCAATCGCGACAGTCTTCTGAGATCCGACAGCAAAATTTTGACCAAGCCATTTGGGCGGGACGACCTTGCACAGGCAGTCAACACGGCGCTTGGCAATTGATGAGATGTGGTGCGCAGCCGCTGAAAGTTACATAATTTTTTTTGGACTTTTGCTTTGAGCCTAAGCACGGGTAAGTAGTGAGCGCTGAACGCATAAATTGCGAATACAGGTCAATCCGGGATAAAGGGCAGAAACATGAGCAAAACACCTCTCGAGGAAATAGGCGAGCCCCTCTACTACATCGCAGGCAATGCTGCGGAGGCCGGTTTCCCCACGCCGCAGAACCCGCACGGCCAGTCGCTGCGCACATGGGTCCGCTCGCTGGGTGGCATGCAGAAGGAGGCGCTCGTCGTGAATGCCGCCACGGGCACGGCCTGGCGCTTCGCCTGTGACGAGGGCGCGCATCTGGGCGGACACAACAAGGCCCCGAACCCGCTGACCTATCTCAGCGCCGGGATGATCGCGTCCTACATGAATGAAGTCGTGGCCCTCGCTGAGCAGCGCCAGATCGAACTTCGTGATCTCGAGCTCGTGCTTGAGAACAGGTACTACCGCGAAGGCGATTTCCGCAAAGGCACGATGAGCAGCGGCGCGTTGCCACCCGAACTGACGGTGAATTGCGAGGCGGATTGCGATGACGCGACCCTGCAGACACTGCTTTATGAAGCGATTGCCGCAGCACCGCTGAATGGCTTGGCGCGAGGCGAACATCCGAGCCTCTTTACCCTCGTCCACAATGGTGAAGTGCTGACCCCGACGGCGGTGACACCGCTGGACATGGAGCCGTTCGCGAACCCGGGCGACAATTTTCCGAATCTCGAACGCGCCGCCGATAGCCCGGCGGTGTCGGATCTCGTTCGGTTCATGGTCGAGGAAGGACCGGCGTATGAGGCTTTCACCAAGACACGGACCGCGACTGACGCGGAGCGCGGCGACATCACCAACTTGCACATGCACACGAGTTGCGTGCTGCGTGCGGACGGCGTGAAGCTGATCATGAAGGAACAGTATGGCCCCGAGGCGCCGAGCTGGGAGTTCCTGTCATCCGAAGACGGCCGCGCGCCGGATGCGGCATCGCTGATCTCGGCCGGCATCGGTCTGTGCTTCATGACCCAGATGGGGCGTTTCTCGAAAATGGCGAAGCTGCCTTTGACCGGTTATTCGATCATTCAGGACACGCATTTCTCCCTGGGTGGTGCGTCGGGCGGTACCGGAAAGGCGGCCGTCGCCCAGCCGGTGGAGACCCATGTCTATCTGGAGACGGACGCGGACGATGATACGGCCCAGAAGATACTCGAGGTCGGCGAGCGGACATGCTTCCTGCACGCATTCTGCCGTGACGACCTGAAGCCGAAGGTGCGCGGGGCCAGAACGTCGCGCGCGGCCTGACTGGTCCCGGTCAGTGCAGGGCGAGGGCATAGGGGAATGAAGATGTCTGATGAGAAGAAGTGAATGTCGACCCCTGAGTTGATCGTCCATGTGGGCTTTCCCAAATGCGCGTCGACATTTCTGCAGCGGTTGGTGTTCCCACACGTGCCGGGCATCGAGCTTGAACGCTCAACCAAAACGTCGGAACTCTATCGGGCGCTGTCTCTGCTGCATTGGGCGGACGGCGAATCTGATCGCCAACGGATACTTGACGCATTCCGCGACAGGGCTTTTCGGGACAACAAGCGTTACCTCATCAGCGCGGAACATTTTGTGATGCCCGGCGATTGCCTAAGGACCCGGTATCCTCGCCCCGTTACCCTCTCCGACAGCGAAGAGATCATCGATCGTATTGCGGCGCTCGACGTCCCGATCAAGATTCTGATTCTGGTCAGGGAACAGGGCAGCTGGGTCCGTTCCTGGCACCAGGAACGGGTCAAGAGGCATGAGACGCGATCTCTGGTCGAATACATCGCGGCACCCGAGACCAGAAAAACACTCGATCTCATCCAGTATGTGCCGCTCATTCGAAAGCTTCAGGAGCGGTTCGGCTCGGTGAATGTGTTTCCCATTCCCTTCGAGACTCTTCGGCATGATCCCGAATGGTTTTTCAGCAGGATGCCATTCGAGTTCGAGTACACAGAGGATGATCGTGCGAAAACGATCAAGAGAAGCCTGAACTCTGAAGCGGTTCTGCTCAGAAGAAATTTAAACAAGATTTTGCTGTTGCTGTCGGGTTTGACCGGGGGAGAGACCGACACCGACAGGTTCGCCTACAGGACGGTCAAGCGCATCACATCGTTCGATGCTTTTTTCCCGAAGATGCTGAAACAAAGCCAGCATGAGAAGGACTATCTGGAGGAATTTCGTCGGGGATATGGTGAGAACAATGCAACCATTTCCGCAATCACCGGATACGATGTCTCCAAGCTTGGTTACACCGTGGCGTGATTTTGGGCGCCAAATGTCGTCACTTCAGAATGTAGGCGGGGACGCTGTAGTACGGCAATTTTCTGAGCGGCAATCCCGTGCGTTCGACGAAATCATCCACGACACTCGTTGCGCCCTCCACCGCGGTGTAGTCGTCGATCATGATCACGCCGCCGGGGACCACCCGATCGAACAGCGCTGACAGAACGAACTCGGTGGGTTCCTTCACGTCCATATCCAGGTGAAGCATGGATATCCTGACGCTCGGATGTTCTTCGAGGAATTTCGGGACTGTCGAAAAGACGTCACCTTTGACGAAATTTATATTGCCGTACCCCTTCCGGCGAAGGACATCCTCGGTTTCTTCCAGCGTGAGGCCGTAGCCGCCGTTCCCTTCGAAGCGGGAAACGAACTCATTGTCGCCCTTCAGCGACAGGCCGTCTTCCGGAAATTTGCCGAACGCATCGAAGCCATAGATGGCGCGTGAAACCTCGTTTTCCAGCAGTGCGCGGAAGCTCGCCAGCCTTATGATCGAGGCGGCCTTGTAGACGCCGAATTCGAACACGTCTCCGGGCAGGTCGACGATCTTCTTGTAGATTTCATACTGGGCCAGCAGCTTGGCGATCCGCCCCGGTTCGCTGAACCAATAAAAGGCGTTTTCGTGCTCCCATATCTGGGAACTGCTCATGCCGCGCAGCTCAAAATCCGAACCGTCTGCCAACGTCTCTCTCCCTCGAATGGCGATGCTTGCCGTGCCGCAAGATCATCGCCGTACTTTGTCCTGCCACTTCGGTCCGCCCGAAATTTCCGGTGGGCTTGCGGCGCGCAGGTATAGCGCGGTCAACGTCGGTCGAAAAGCGCCGAGCGTGTATGCCGGGTCGCGCGGTGGCTACTCTGCAGCGGTTACTCTGCGGCGATGGCGTCGAAGTCGGGTGTCTCGAGTTCCGGCACGACCTTCTCCATGAACAGCTGTATCTCTTCGAGCAACTCGTCCTTCGGCTGCTGGGCCCAGTGCCAGATCAGCGTGATGTATTCGCACGGGATACGCGCGTAGATCTCCTGCCAGTCGGCGATGGCGTCGTCGACGGTGCCACCGAGGATGAACTTGTGCTCCTTGATGGCGCGGAAAGCCGCCTCGGCGTCATGGTTGACCGGGTCCACATTGTGGTTCCCGAACACCGAGTAGAAATTCTTGAAGATGTCGAGGTCGTAGGCCCGCAGCTTGCGATCGAAGTCGGCGGCGGATTTCCCGATCCGGGTGTGGCGCACGATGTTCTGCATCTGCCCGAACTGGACCTGGCGGCCATGTTTGGCGGCCTCTTCCACATAGACGCCGGCGAGGTCGACGACACCGTCGGTCGGGTTGAAGTAGCTCGGCCGAAACCCATGCTTGGCGGCGAACTCAATCGTCGCACGTGAGCGCGCCACGGCGCAGAAGACCGGCGGATGTGGTTTCTGGTAGGGGCTGGGCACGACCGAGATGCGGCGCAGCACGCCATCGTCGTCGATCTCGCCCTCGGCCCCGGCCTCGCGGGCGATCTCATAGCCTTCATAGTTGGCGATGCCCGTGTCGTGGGGGTAGGGGGCCTGATAGAACTTGCCGTTGAGCTCGACCGAATCCTTGGTCCAGCAATCGAGCACCATCTCGACGCGCTCTTCGAAGATCTCGCGGTTCTTCAAATCGTTGGCGCTGCCGTCCGATACGGTGGCCACCGCATCGCTGCCCTGGCCCAGGATGTTGGTCCAGCGGGACTGGTAGCCGCGCGCGAAGCCGACAAAATATTTGCCGTTCGTCAGGTGATCGATGATCGCGGTCTCTTCGGCCACGCGGATCGGGTCATGGGTGGCCATCACATAGCCGAAGGCGCCGACATTGATGTTCTTGGTGTGGGCGGCCCAGTGGGCGTTCAGCACGCCTGGGTTCGGGCCGACCTCGTAACCCTCTGAATGCAGATGATGCTCGATCGTGGACATGCCCCAGACACCCATTTCATCGGCCGCCTTGAGGATGTCCGTCCACTCATGGACGATCTTGTTGTAGAGCTCCGAGTCACGGCCGATCGGCGCTTTGGCACGGCGGTCATGTTCATCCTCGGCGGGAAAGACCGGATACAACTGGACGATGACTTTGGGGGCGGGCATGGCGCGGTTCCTGTCTGGCAGCAGTTCTTAAATGGTTCGCGGCGATCATGAGAGGACGCATGCCTGCAGCAAAATCGAAGCGGTTTGTATTTTTGCTCAATGAAAACTACTGCGGTTGATGCCGTCCGCCAAGTCATCTGCCAAGGCGTCTACCTTCGCGTCTGCTTGAACGGCCGTGCGAATTTTGCTCTACCTTCCGCCCGTCCACGTATCGATATGACCCTGCGTCAGGAGACGTACATGCCTCTTCACCCACAGATTGTTGCGCTGATCGAACGCGCCGCTGCCGCCGGGGTTCGCCCGACCCACGAGCTCACGCCCGAAGAGGCGCGCACACAGATGGAAGAGATGTCGCGCGAGCGTGACAAGGATCGCACCGTGGTGCGCATGGTCGCGGATACCGTGATCGACGGGCCCGGCGGCAATCTGGCCCTGCGGTTCTATTGGCCGGAGGTGCAGCAGACCGAGCTGGCGCCGGTGATCATGTTCTTCCATGGCGGCGGGCATGTGATCGGCAGCCTGAACTCCCACGATCTGGTGGCGCGCAACATGTGCGCCGACACGGGCTACCTGGTGGTGTCCGTCGATTACCGCATGGGCCCGGAGCACAAGTTCCCCGCTGCCCCCGAAGATTGCTACGCCGCCACCAAATGGGTTGCGGAGAACACCCGCCAGCTCGCGGTGGACCCGGACCGGATTGCCGTGGCCGGCGACAGTGCGGGCGGCAACCTCGCCGCGGTCGTGGCGATGATGGCGCGCGAGGCCGGCGGCCCGGCGTTGCGCCACCAGCTGCTGATTTATCCTGTGGCGGACTACGCCTTCGACACGCCGTCCTACGAAACTTATGCGGAAGGGGCGGGGATTCTGACTGCGGCCGGGATGGGCTGGTTCCGCGATCATTATCTGAACGGCCCCGAAGATCGCGAGAATTGGCGCGCCGCGCCGCTGCGGGCGGGTGATTTTTCGAACCTCCCGTCGGCGACGGTGATCACCGCGGAGTGCGATATCCTGCATGATGAGGGCGTGGCACTTGCCGCGGCGCTGGCCGCGGCGGGCGTGTCTGTCGACCATCGGGATTATCCGGGAATGATGCACGGTTTCTATTCGTTTGCGCCTCTGGTCGACGATGGACGGGCTGCCCAGATCCATGCAGCCGAGGCTCTGCGCGCGGGTCTTTCTGTCTGAGTGTGCGGAATTGCGTGTCGTTCGCTTGACATCAGTGGGGGGCAGCAGTACATCCGCTCTCGGCTTGGGGGTGTAGCTCAGTTGGTTAGAGCGCCGGCCTGTCACGCCGGAGGCCGCGGGTTCGAGTCCCGTCACTCCCGCCACTAAGCCCAATTCGGAAGATATGCCATCAGGACCCTAACGGGTCCTGTTTTGCGTTCGAATCGCATGTCAGGCCGGGTCATTTCAAACAAGCGAAAAGACGTGCGCCACATTGCCTCGCCGGGCCGCCCGCAGTCTTGCACCGGCGTGCGCGCTGGTGTAAGCCTGAGCCCGCTTGATCCGGGGTTTTCGGACGTGCGATTCCGGTTCGATGAGGATCGGGTGATGCGCGGTCACGGAGGCCAATACCAAGGCGTTGTCGATGGAAGAACTCCTCCTCGAATACCTGCCGATTTTGATCTTTCTCGGCCTGGCCGTCGGCCTTTCGGGACTGATGGTCATGGCATCCGTGGTGGTCGGCGCGCGCAAGCCGGATCCGGAGAAGAACTCTGCCTATGAGTGCGGCTTCGATGCCTTCGATGACGCGCGCATGAAGTTCGATGTGCGGTTCTATCTGGTGGCGATCCTGTTCATCATCTTCGACCTCGAGGTCGCGTTTCTCTTCCCCTGGGCCATCACGCTCTCGGATATCGGTGTCTTCGGCTTCTGGTCGATGATCGTGTTCCTGGGAATCCTGACAGTCGGTTTTGTTTACGAATGGCGCAAAGGAGCGCTCGAATGGGAATAACCGTTCGTGACCCCGCCGAAGCGGTCTTCCAGCCCGGTCCCGATCAGGACGCGGCGATCCAGGCGGTCTCATCCGAATTGGCAGACAAGGGCTTCGTGCTCGCCAATGCGGACAAGCTGGTTAACTGGGCCCGCACGGGCTCGCTGTGGCCGATGACCTTCGGTCTCGCTTGTTGCGCCGTCGAGATGATGCACACCGCCGCGTCGCGTTATGACATGGACCGGTTCGGATTCCTGTTTCGGCCGAGCCCGCGCCAGTCGGATGTGATGATCGTCGCCGGCACGCTGACCAACAAGATGGCGCCGGCGCTGCGCAAGGTCTACGACCAGATGCCCGAGCCGCGCTGGGTGATTTCCATGGGCTCCTGCGCCAATGGCGGGGGCTATTATCACTATTCCTATTCGGTCGTGCGCGGATGCGACCGGATCGTTCCCGTCGACATCTACGTGCCCGGCTGCCCGCCAACGGCAGAGGCGCTGCTTTACGGCATCATGCAGTTGCAGCGGAAGATCCGGCGCACCGGAACCATCGCGCGCTAGATCGGGCTTCGAGCAAGGTATTACGGACACCGGTATGGACGAAGCACTCAAAGATCTCGGCGATTATATTGCCGCTGCGCTGCCGCA
Organism: Rhodospirillaceae bacterium; assembly: GCA_018667335.1. Taxonomy (GTDB): domain Bacteria; phylum Pseudomonadota; class Alphaproteobacteria; order UBA6615; family UBA6615; genus UBA8079. Next base: position 157,025 of record JABIVD010000027.1, on the reverse strand, counting down.
GGATGTGATCGGCACGGAGGTCGCCGTCGGCGAACTGATGGTCACGGTGCGTCCGGCGTCGATCACCCGCGTGCTGACCTTCCTGCGCGACGACAGCACTTGCCTGTTCAAGGTGCTGATCGATCTGTGCGGTGCGGACTATCCCGAGCGCGAGGCGCGCTTCGATGTCGTCTACACGCTGCTGTCGATGAGCCAGAACCAGCGCGTGCGGGTGAAGCTGAGTGTCGGCGAGGATGAGCCGGTGCCGACAGCGACGGGCGTCTACAGTGCCGCCGGATGGTGTGAGCGCGAGACCTGGGACATGTATGGCATCTACTTCGCCGACCATCCCGACCTGCGGCGCCTCCTCACAGACTACGGGTTCGAGGGCCATCCGATGCGCAAGGATTTTCCGCTGACCGGGCGGGTCGAGGTGCGTTACGACGAGACGCAGAAGCGCGTCGTCTATGACCCGGTCAAGCTGACCCAGGATTTCCGCAGCTTCGATTTCCTCAGTCCCTGGGAGGGCATGAACGAGATTCTCCCCGGTGACGAGAAGGCGAACACGGATGAGGAAGAGGGGGCCGAGAGCACCTGATGTCCGAAGTCGCGATCAAGAATATGACCCTCAACTTCGGGCCGCAGCATCCCGCGGCCCATGGTGTTCTGCGCCTCGTCCTCGAAATGGACGGCGAGGTCGTCGAGCGTGCCGACCCCCATATCGGGCTGCTCCACCGGGGCACCGAGAAGCTGATCGAGTACAAGACCTACCTGCAGGCCGTGCCGTATTTCGATCGGCTCGATTACGTCTCGCCGATGTGTCAGGAGCACACTTACGCACTGGCCGTCGAGAAGCTGCTCGGCATCGAAGTGCCCGAGCGCGGCCAGTACATCCGGGTTCTGTTCTCCGAGATCACCCGCATCCTCAACCACATCATGAACCTGACGACCTATGCGCTCGATGTCGGAGCCATGACGCCGCTTCTTTGGGGGTTCGAGGAACGCGAGCGGATGATGGAATTCTACGAGCGGGTCTCGGGCGCGCGGCTGCACGCGGCGTATTTCCGCCCGGGCGGCGTGCATCAGGATATGCCGGCGGGTCTCGCCGAGGACATCTATGCGTTCTGCGAGAGTTTTCCGAAGTTCCTTGCAGACATGGAAAGCCTGCTCACCGACAACCGCATCTTCAAGCAGCGGACCGTCGATATCGGCGTGTTCTCGGCCGAGGAGGCGATGGATTGGGGCATGTCCGGCCCGACCCTGCGCGCCAGCGGCGTGGCCTGGGATCTGCGCAAGTCGCAGCCCTATGACGTCTATGATCGGATGGATTTCGATGTGCCCGTTGGCAAGACCGGCGATTGCTACGCACGCTATCTCGTGCGGGTCGAGGAAATGCGCCAGAGCCTGCGGATCATCAAGCAGTGTCTCGACGAGATGCCCGATGGCCCCGTCATGACCCAGAACCACAAGCTCACCCCGCCGCGCCGCGGCGAGATGAAGCATTCGATGGAAGCGCTGATCCATCACTTCAAGCTCTATACCGAGGGCTATCATGTGCCGGCGGGCGAGACCTACACGGCCGTCGAGGCGCCCAAGGGCGAGTTCGGCGTCTATCTCGTGGCCGACGGCAGCAACAAACCATATCGCTGCAAGATCCGTGCGCCGGGATTTGCCTTCATGCAGGCCGTCGAGGCCCTCACCAAGGGGCACATGCTGGCCGATGTGCCGGCGGTGATCGGCAGCCTCGATATCGTGTTCGGAGAGGTCGACCGATGAGCGACGCCTTTGCATTTGACGAGACCTACCGCGCGCGTGCCGAGACGATCGTGGCGCGCTACCCCGAAGGCCGGCAGCAGAGCGCGGTGATCCCGCTGCTCGACCTGGCCCAGCGGCAGGCCGGCGGCTGGTTGCCGACCGAGGCGCTGGAATATGTCGCGACCTATCTCGACATGCCGAATATCCGGGTCCTGGAAGTCGCCAGCTTCTATTCGATGTTCAACCTGGAACCGGTCGGCAAGAATTTTGTGCAGCTCTGCCGCACGACGCCGTGCTGGCTGCGCGGGTCGGACGATCTCCGCGCCGTGGCGAAGGACGTCACCGGTTGTGGCCTGGGCGAGACCAGCGACGACGGCACGTTCACGGTGGTCGAAGTCGAATGCCTTGGCGCCTGTTGCAATGCGCCGATGGTCCAGATCAACGACGAATATTACGAGGATCTGACCGCCGACAGTTTCAAGGCCGTCCTCGAGGCGCTCAAGCGCGGCGAGACACCGAAGCCCGGGTCCCAGGCGGGACGCGCGGGATCAGAGCCGACAGGCGAGCGGGCGACATTGACCGGCGCCGGGGAGAGTGCGTGATGCTGCAGGATAAGGATCGCATCTTCCAGAACCTGTATGGCCAGGACGACTGGGGCCTCGAAGGCGCAAAACGCCGGGGTATCTGGGACAACACCAAGGCGCTGATCGAGCGCGGCCGGGAAACCCTGGTCAACGAAATGAAGGAATCCGGCCTGCGCGGACGCGGCGGCGCCGGGTTCCCGACAGGTGTGAAATGGTCCTTCATGCCGCCGGAAGAACGGCGCGACGGACGGCCCCATTACCTGGTCGTCAACGCCGACGAATCCGAGCCGGGCACCTGTAAGGATCGCGAGATCCTGCGCTACGACCCCCACACATTGGTCGAAGGCTGCCTGGTCGCCGGTTTCGCGATGGGCGCGAACGCTGCCTACATCTATGTGCGCGGCGAGTTCTATTCCGAGGCCTCTCATCTGCAGCAGGCCATCGACGAGGCCTATGAAGCAGGTCTGATCGGCCCGAACGCATGCAACTCCGGCTGGGACTTCGATGTCTATCTGCACCGGGGTGCCGGGGCCTATATCTGCGGCGAAGAAACAGCCCTGCTCGAAAGCCTTGAGGGCAAGAAGGGCCAGCCGCGGCTCAAGCCGCCATTCCCCGCCGCATGCGGCCTGTATGGCTGCCCGACGACGGTCAACAATGTCGAGACCATCGCGGTGGCGCCGACCATTCTGCGTCGCGGGCCGTCATGGTTTGCCGGCTTCGGCCGTGAGAACAACACCGGCACCAAGATCTTCTCGATCTCGGGTCATGTGAACAATCCCTGCAACGTCGAAGAAGAGATGAGCATCCCCCTGAAGGAGCTCATCGAGAAGCATGCGGGCGGCGTGCGCGGCGGCTGGGACAATCTGCAGGCCGTTATCCCGGGTGGCTCTTCCACCCCGTGCCTGTCCAAGAACATCTGCGACAACGTGCTGATGGATTTCGATTCACTGCGCGAACACAGCACGGGGCTGGGAACGGCGGCCGTGATCGTGATCGACAAGTCGGCCGACATGGTCGAGGCGATCGCGCGGCTGAGCCATTTCTACCGCCACGAGAGCTGCGGCCAGTGCACGCCGTGCCGCGAGGGCATGGGCTGGGTGTACCGGGTCATGAAACGCATGGTCACGGGCGACGCCGAGATCGAGGAAATCGACATGCTCTGGGACGTGACCAAGCAGATCGAAGGACACACCATTTGTGCGCTCGCCGACGGCGGCGTGTGGCCGGTGCAGGGCCTTATCCGGCATTTCCGGCCGGAGCTGGAGCGACGCATTCTCGCGCGCAAGACGGGCAATGCGCCCGCTCAGGCCGCGGAATAGGGGACGAATAGATGCCTACAGTAACTATCGACGGCGTCGAGATCGAAGTCCCCGCAGGCGTCACCGCGCTGCAGGCTTGCGAGATGGCGGGCGTGGAGATCCCACGCTTTTGTTATCACGAGCGTCTGTCGGTCGCCGGAAATTGCCGCATGTGCCTGGTCGAAGTCTCGCCCGGACCGCCCAAGCCGGCCGCCTCCTGTGCGCTGCCGGTCGCGGACGGCATGGAGATCAAGACCGACAGCGAGATGGTCAAGAAGGCCCGCAACGGGGTGATGGAGTTCCTGCTCATCAACCATCCGCTGGATTGCCCGATCTGCGATCAGGGTGGCGAATGCGATTTGCAGGATCAGGCCATGGCCTATGGCCGCGACGGCTCACGCTTCGAGGAGCACAAGCGGGCGGTCAAGGACAAGCATATGGGGCCGCTGGTCAAGACGATCATGACCCGCTGCATCCACTGCACCCGCTGCGTGCGCTTTGCGACAGAGATTGCCGGTGTGCCGGAGCTCGGCCTCCTGGGTCGCGGCGAGCATGCCGAGATCACGACCTATCTCGAGAAATCACTCGATTCCGAGTTGAGCGCGAACGTCATAGATCTCTGTCCGGTCGGCGCGCTGACGTCCAAGCCCTATGCGTTTGTCTCGCGTCCCTGGGAATTGTCGAAGACCGAATCCATCGATGTGCTCGACGCGGTCGGGGCTTCGATCCGGGTCGACGCCCGACAGACCGAAGTGCTGCGCATCCTGCCGCGTCTCCATGAGGACGTGAACGAGGAATGGCTTGCCGACAAGTCGCGCTACGCATGCGACGCACTTTCCCGGCAACGCCTCGACCGGCCGTATGTTCGCAAGGACGGGAAACTTGCCGAGGCAAGCTGGGACGAAGCCTTCGCGGCGATCGCTGACAAGATGAAGGGCCTCGATGGTTCGCGCATTGCAGCGGTTGCGGGCGACCTGTGTGACGCCGAATCCATGTTTGCTCTCAAGAGCTTAATGGACTCTGTCGGTTCGCCGAACATGGATTGCCGACAGGACGGGGCGAAGCTCCCGGCAGGACCGCGCGCGGCCTATCTGATGAACAGCTCGATTGCCGGTCTCGAGACGGCGGATGCGGTTCTGCTGATCGGGACCAACCCGCGTTGGGAAGCACCATTGGTGAACACCCGGCTGCGTAAGGCCTGGCTCCAGGGCGGTGCGACGATCGCGGCGGTCGGCCCGCAGATCGACCTGACCTATCCGTGCGAGAATCTTGGTGCGGGACCTGACACACTGAAAGCCATCGCAGACGGCACCCATCCGTTCGCAGAAACTCTCAAGAATGCCGAGCGCCCCGTCGTGATCGTGGGCATGGGGGCGTTGGCCCGTGCCGATGGTGATGCGGTTTTAGCTGCGGCGCGCGCACTGGCGGACAATTGCAATATCGTTCGTGACGACTGGAACGGCTTCAACGTTCTGCACACGGCGGCTGCGCGCGTTGGCGGGCTCGATCTGGGCTTCGTGCCGGGTGTGGATGGCCGCGACGTGGCCGGCATCATCGCCGGCGCCGGCGCCGGGGACATCGAACTTGTCTATCTGCTGGGTGCCGACGAAATCGACACGGCTGCGCTGGGCGATGCTTTCGTCGTCTATCAGGGGCATCATGGCGATGCCGGTGCGCACCGCGCCGACGTGATCCTGCCGGGTGCTGCCTACACCGAGAAGAACGGCACTTATGTGAACACCGAAGGGCGGGTGCAGCTGGCCCGTCAGGCGGTTCAGCCGCCGGGTGAGGCACGTGAGGACTGGACGATTATTCGTGCGCTGTCCGGCGTGATCGGCGCGAACCTGGATTATGTGACGCTCGGCGATGTCCGCGCGGCACTCGCCGCAGCGAACCCGGTTTTCGAGCAGGTCGATCAGGTTGCCCCGGCATCGTGGGACGCCTTCGGAACCGCCGGAGACATGGACGCCGCTGCGTTCGAGAGCCCCATCGGCAACTATTACATGACCGACGCAATCAGCCGGGCTTCGGAGACAATGGCCGAATGCACGCGTGAATTTGTCAGTGGCAACGGCGAGAGGACCGGCACGGATGGTTGAGTTCTGGTGGTCATACGCCTGGCCGACACTCTGGATCGTCATCCAGATTCTGTTCATCGTTGTGCCGTTGCTCATCGTGGTCGCTTATCTGACCTATGCCGAGCGCAAGGTGATCGGGTTTATGCAATTGCGCATGGGACCCAATGTGGTGGGGCCGTTTGGCCTGCTGCAGCCCTTTGCCGACGCGCTCAAGCTGATGACCAAGGAATTGATCATCCCGACGGGTGCGAACCGGGTGGTCTTCCTGATTGCGCCGATGCTGACCTTTGTCCTGGCGATGATCGGCTGGGCGGTTATCCCGGTCGCGGACGGCTGGGTGTTGTCCGACATCAATGTCGGCATTCTGTATCTGTTCGCGATCAGCTCGCTGGGTGTCTACGGCATCATCATGGCCGGCTGGGCGTCGAACTCGAAATACCCGTTCCTGGGTGCGTTGCGCTCGGCTGCGCAGATGGTCTCCTACGAAGTCTCGATCGGTTTTGTGATCATCACGGTGCTGCTGGCCGTGGGTTCGCTGAACCTCAGCGATATCGTTCTGGCGCAGCAGGATGTCTGGTTCTTCATTCCGCTGTTCCCGATGTTCATCGTGTTTGTCATCTCGGCACTGGCCGAGACCAATCGCGCACCGTTCGATCTGCCGGAGGCCGAAGCCGAACTCGTGACCGGCTACAACGTGGAATATTCGGCGATGGCGTTCGCGCTGTTCTTCCTCGGGGAATACGCGAACATGGTGATGATGAGCGGGATGACGGTCATCCTGTTTCTCGGCGGCTGGTTGCCGCCGCTCGACATCGCAATCCTGAACTGGGTTCCGGGCATCGTCTGGTTCGCCCTCAAGGTCTCGGCCATGCTGTTCGTGTTCCTGTGGGTCCGCGCCACGCTGCCGCGATACCGATATGACCAACTCATGCGTCTGGGCTGGAAGGTGTTCCTGCCGGCCTCGCTGCTTTGGGTTGTGGTGACAGCCGGCGCGATTGTCGTGTTCGACTGGTACCCCGGCATCGTGAACTAGGAACCGGAGGAGGAACGATATGGCAATGCTCGACCGTACCGCCCGTTCGCTGCTCCTGTTGGAGATCGTCGCCGGCATGTGGCTGACCTTGAAGTATTTCTTCAAGCCGAAGGTCACGATCAACTACCCGTACGAAAAGGGCCCGATCAGCCCGCGTTTCCGTGGCGAACATGCGCTGCGCCGCTATCCGAACGGCGAGGAGCGCTGCATCGCCTGCAAGTTGTGCGAGGCGATCTGCCCGGCCCAGGCGATCACGATCGAAGCGGAACCGCGCGACGACGGATCGCGTCGCACCACCCGCTACGACATCGACATGACGAAATGCATCTATTGCGGCTTCTGTCAGGAAGCCTGCCCGGTGGATGCCATCGTCGAAGGCCCGAATTTCGAATTTGCGACCGAGACCCGTGAGGAGCTGATGTACGACAAGGAAAAGCTTCTGGTGAATGGCGATCGGTGGGAATCCGAGCTCGCGACGGCACTTGCCGCCGACGCGCCGTACCGGTAGGCGGGGGACGAAGCTTTGGTTATTCAAGCACTCGCATTTTATCTCTTCGCCGCGCTCGCCGTGGCGTCTGGCGTGATGGTGATATCCGCCCGCAACCCGGTCCACTCGGTCCTGTTCCTGATCCTCGCCTTCTTCAACGCGGCGGGCCTGTTTGTCCTGATCGGGGCGGAGTTCCTGGCGATGATCCTGGTCGTGGTCTATGTCGGCGCGGTCGCGGTGCTGTTCCTGTTCGTCGTCATGATGCTCGACATCAACTTCGCCGAATTGCGTGAAGGCTTCCTCCAGTATCTGCCGATTGGTGCGCTGATCGGGTTGATCCTGGCCGCGGAACTGATCCTGATCTTCGGAACCTGGATTGTCGCACCGGATGTCGGCCAAGCCCTGACTGCGCCCATATTGCCGCCTGATCAGGTGACCAACACCCATGCGCTCGGGCGGATTATCTATACGGACTACATCTACCTGTTCCAGGCGTCCGGCCTGATTCTGCTGATCGCCATGATCGGCGCGATCGTCCTGACATTGCGGCACCGTCCCGGTGTGCGGCGTCAAAAGATCGCCGACCAGGTCTCGCGTCGGCCCGAAGATGTGATCGAAGTGAGAGATGTCACGACGGGGAGCGGCGTCTGATGCTTGAGATCGGTCTTTCGCACTACCTGACGGTCGGGGCGATCCTGTTCACGTTGGGTATTTTCGGCATTTTCCTGAACCGGAAGAACGTCATCATCATCATGATGTCGATCGAGCTGATGCTGCTCGCGGTGAACATCAACTTCGTCGCCTTTTCCGCCCATCTGGGAGATCTGGTGGGCCAGGTTTTCGCGATGTTTATTCTCACGGTCGCCGCGGCGGAAGCTGCGATCGGCCTGGCCATTCTTGTCGTCTATTTCCGCAACCGCGGATCGATCGCGGTCGAAGACATCAACATGATGAAGGGTTGATCGGAGTATGATCGAACTCGCTGTCTTCTTACCGCTCGCGGGCGGACTTATCGCCGGTATTTTCGGTGTCCGGATGGGCGACCGTGCCGCGCAACTGGTCACCGTCATTCCGATGCTCATAGCCGCAATCCTGTCGAGCTACCTGCTCTGGCATGTCGGTATTCAGGGCAACGAACGCACGATCGAGCTGTTCACCTGGATCGATTCCGGAACGCTTGAGCTCAGCTGGGCCCTGCGCGTCGACACGCTCACGGCCGTGATGATGTTCGTGGTCAACGTCGTGTCGTCGATGGTCCATGTCTATTCCGTCGGCTACATGTCCCATGATCCGCACAAGCCGCGGTTCATGGCCTATCTCAGCCTGTTCACCTTCTTCATGCTGGCGCTGGTGACGGCAGACAATTTCGTCCAGATGTTCTTCGGCTGGGAGGGCGTCGGATTGATGTCCTATCTGCTGATCGGCTTCTGGTCCGGCCGGCCGTCGGCCAATGCGGCCGCTATCAAGGCCTTCGTGGTCAATCGGGTCGGTGATTTCGGCTTCATGCTCGGCATCTTCGGCGTCTTCTTCGCCTTCGGGACGCTGGATTTCGATACGGTCTTCGCCGCCGTGCCGGAAGTGGCAGGCCGGACCTTCAGCTTCCTTTCGATGGAACTGGATATCGTCACCACGCTCTGCTTCCTGCTGTTCATCGGCGCGATGGGCAAGTCGGCCCAGATCGGCCTGCACACATGGCTGCCGGACGCGATGGAGGGCCCGACGCCGGTGTCGGCCCTGATCCATGCCGCGACGATGGTGACGGCGGGCGTGTTCATGGTCGTGCGCCTGTCGCCGATGTTTGAATTCGCGCCGATAGCGCTGACTTTCATCGTCTTTATCGGTGGATCCACGGCCTTCTTCGCCGCGACGATCGGCCTGACCCAGTTCGATATCAAACGGGTCATCGCCTATTCGACCTGTTCCCAGCTGGGCTACATGTTCTTCGCCGTCGGGGTGGGCGCCTATCCGGCCGCCATCTTCCATCTGATGACCCACGCCTTTTTCAAGGCGCTCCTGTTCCTGGGGGCGGGCAGCGTGATCCACGGGATGGATGACGAGCAGGACATGCGCAAGATGGGCGGGCTGTTCTCCAAGATGAAGGTCACGGCCTCGCTGATGTGGATTGGCAGCCTGGCGCTGGCGGGAGTCCCGTTCTTCGCCGGCTTCTGGTCGAAAGACGTCATTCTTGAATCCGCCTTCGCCGCGCACACGGGCATGGGGCTGTATGCCTTCTGGGCCGGCATCGCCGCGGCCCTGATGACCGCGTTCTATTCCTGGCGCCTGTTGTTCCTGACCTTCCACGGCCGGACCCGCGCCGACGACCACACATTCGACCATGCGCATGAATCACCGCCGGTGATGATCCTGCCGCTGGTGGTTCTGGCGCTGGGCGCAATCTTCTCGGGCTGGCTGGCGGCGGACTATTTCGTCGGCCATCATCTCGACGAATTCTGGCGGTCTTCCATCCTGATGACCCACAACATCATCGAGGAAGCCCATCACGTGCCCAAATGGGTCAAGTTCCTGCCGATCGTCGTCGGCGCCGTCGGCATCGTTCTGGCCTGGGTGATGTACATCGCCAAGCCCGGCTGGCCGGCGAAATTTGTCGCAATGGTGCGCCCGATCCACAGCTTCGTCTTCAACAAGTGGTTCTTCGATGAGCTCTATGACCGGATCTTCGTCCGCCCGTCCTTCGTTCTGGGCCGTGGCCTCTGGAAATCAGGCGACGGCGCCGTGATTGACGGTGTCGGTCCCGACGGCATCGCTGCTGCAGCCAAGGATATCGCCGGGCGGGCCAGCCGCATGCAATCCGGCTTCGTGTATCACTACGCCTTCGCGATGCTGATCGGCCTGGTGCTGCTCGCCAGCTGGTTCCTCTTCGGATTCTTCGGGTAAGGGGGGCGGCACATGGACTCATTCCCAATTCTGTCGCTCGTGACCTTCCTGCCGCTCGTCGGCGTGTTGTTCATCCTGGCCGCCCGCGGCACCGAGGAGCAGGTCGCTCGCAACGCCCGCTGGGGTGCGCTGTGGACCTCGCTCGCGACCTTCGTGATCAGCCTGCTGCTGTGGTTGAACTTCGATCCGACCACGTCGGACTTCCAGTTCGTCGAGAAGGTGGCATGGCTGCCCGCCTTTAATATCTCCTATCACATGGGAATCGACGGGATTTCGCTGTTCTTCGTGATCCTCTCGACGTTCCTGACGCCGATTTGCGTGCTGGCTTCCTGGAAGGCCATCACGGTTCGCGTGAAGGAATACATGATCGCGTTTCTCGTGCTCGAGACGTTCATGATCGGCACCTTCGTCGCGCTCGATTTCCTGATCTTCTATATTTTCTTCGAAGCGGTCCTGATCCCGATGTTCATCATCATCGGTGTCTGGGGTGGGCCGCGCCGGGTCTACTCGGCGTTCAAGTTCTTCCTCTACACGCTGGCCGGCTCGGTCCTGCTGCTGGCCGCGCTCCTGGCGCTGTATTTCGAAGCCGGCACCACGGACATCCCGACATTGATGGCATTCAGTGTCCCGGCGGAGCTCCAGACCTGGTTGTGGCTCGCCTTCTTCGCGTCCTTCGCCGTCAAGATGCCGATGTGGCCGGTGCACACCTGGCTGCCCGATGCTCATGTGGAAGCACCTACCGCGGGCTCGGTCATCCTCGCCGGCGTGTTGCTGAAGATGGGTGGCTACGGTTTCCTGCGTTTCTCCCTGCCCATCCTGCCGCTCGCCTCGGAACAGTTCGTGCCGCTGATCTACACCCTGTCGGTGATTGCGATCATCTACACCTCGCTGGTGGCCCTGGCGCAGGAAGACATGAAGAAGCTGATTGCCTACTCGTCTGTTGCGCATATGGGCTTCGTGACCATCGGCATCTTCACCGCGACCCAACAGGGGATCGACGGTGCGATCTTCCAGATGCTGAGCCATGGCATCCTTTCGGCCGCACTGTTCCTGTGTGTTGGCGTCGTCTACGACCGTGAACACAGCCGCGAGATCGCCCACTATGGCGGGCTGGTCGAACGAATGCCGAAATTCGCCTTTGTCTTCATGGTGTTCATGCTGGGGTCGATCGGGCTGCCGGGCACCAGTGGTTTCGTTGGAGAGTTCCTCATCCTGCTGGGCGTTTTCCAGGACAACACCTGGGTGGCTTTCTTCGCCGCGACCGGCGTGATCCTGGGTGCGGCCTACATGCTCTATCTCTACCGCAGGGTGATTTTCGGCAAGCTTGAGAAGGAATATCTCAAGAAGATTCTGGACCTTGAGCCCCGCGAGATCGCGATATTCGCACCGCTGGTCGCACTGGTTCTGTGGATGGGCATCTGGCCAGATCCATTCCTGAGCGTGTTCGACGCGAGTGTCTCGAACCTCCTGGCAAATTATCAGACGGCCCTGTCCTCGGTTGATCCGCTCAACCTTGCGGGCCGGTAGGCGGAAGGGCGCAGAATATGAATATTGCCGTCGATATATCTGCCATCTGGCCTGAGTTGTTCATGGCGGTCGCCGCCATGGTGATGCTGATGTACGGGGCCTTCCGGGGCGAGGGGGCGACCCGCTTCGTGACCTGGGCAGGCGTGCTCGTGTTGGTGGTTGCCGCGCTTCTGGTGCTTGCCGGACCGGCGGGCAAAACCACGGCTTTCAACGGCCAGTTCGTCGTCGATGCGTTTGCCGTCTTTGCCAAGGTGCTGCTGATCGCGGGTGCCGCACTCGCATTGATTTTGGCGCAGCCCTACAACATGCGCGAGGACATCAAGCAGTTCGAATACCCGATCCTCATCGTCTTTGCCGTACTCGGCATGATGATGATGGTGTCGGCCAACGACCTGCTGTCGCTCTACGTGGGCCTCGAGCTGCAAAGTCTCGCGCTGTACGTCGTGGCCGCCATCCGGCGTGACAATCTGCGCTCGTCGGAGGCCGGCCTCAAATATTTCGTCCTCGGCGCGTTGAGCTCGGGAATCCTGCTTTACGGCATGTCCCTGATTTACGGGTTTGCCGGCACCACCAGTTTCGACGGTCTGGCGGCGGCATTCGCAACCGACAGCGACGCGCCGGTGGGTGTGATCGTCGGTCTGGTCTTTATCGCCGCCGGGCTCGCCTTCAAGGTTTCAGCCGTGCCGTTCCATATGTGGACGCCGGATGTGTATGAGGGCGCGCCGACACCGGTCACGGCCTTCTTCGCGGTCGCACCGAAGATCGCGGCCATGGCCCTGTTCGTGCGCGTCATGCTCGAGCCGTTCGGAGACCTGGTTGCGGAGTGGCAGCAGGTGATCTGGTTCATCTCGCTGGCATCGATGATTCTGGGCTCCTTTGCGGCCATCGTGCAGACCAACATCAAGCGCCTGATGGCCTACAGTTCGATCGGCCATATGGGCTTCGTACTTGTCGGCCTGGCGGCAGGGAACGAGACGGGTGTCCAGGGCATCCTGCTGTACCTGACCATCTATGTGTTCATGAATATCGGGACCTTCGCCTGCATCCTGGCGATGCGCCGGCAAGGCCGGATGGTCGAGGACATTGACCAGCTGGCGGGCCTCAGCAAGACCAACCCGTATCTGGCGGCCGCACTTGCTGTGTTCATGTTCTCGATGGCCGGAATTCCCCCTCTCGCGGGCTTCTTCGCCAAGTTCTATGTCTTCCTGGCGGCGATCGAGGCGGGCCTCTACGTGCTCACGGTCGTCGGCCTGCTGACGAGCGTCGTGGGTGCCTACTACTACCTGCGGATCGTCAAGCTGATGTATTTCGATGAGCCTGCCGAAGCGTTCGATCGCGCGCCGGGCCGCGAAATTACCGTGATCGTGACCGTCACCGGCCTTATCACCATGTTCTTCTTCATCGGTCTGGCGCCGGTCCTGGATGGGGCCGAGGCGGCGGCGGCAGTCCTGTTCTGAACATGACCGGACAGCCGGGCGTGCCGCCGGGTTGCCAATTGATTGCGCGAGACAGTGTCGGCAGCACCAGTGAGGATGCCAAGGCACTGGCAGCTGATGGCGCACCGAGCCTGACAATCGTGTGGGCGCGGGAACAGACCGCCGGGCGCGGGCGACATGGCAGAAGCTGGAATTCGCCCCGCGGCAACCTTTACATCTCCGTCCTGCTCCGCCCGAACTGTGCCATCGCGAGCGCGCCGCAGATCGGATTCGCGGTGGGTGCTGCGATGGCCCGCACGATCCGGGACGTTGCCGGTGCCGATGTCGATCTGAAGTGGCCCAATGATCTTTTGCTCGGCGGTGAGAAAATCTCGGGCATTCTGCTGGAAAGCGCGGCGCGTGCCGACGGCAACCTGGATTGGGTGGTCGCCGGCATCGGTGTGAATGTCGAGAGCCAACCAGACGTGACCGGTGCCACCTGTTTGCGCGCCGCGGGGCACGATATTTCGGTGGAAGCGCTGCTCGAGGGTTTCCTGCCGAACCTGGTAGAATTGCTCGCCATCTGGGAGCGGGACGGATTTGGGCCAATCCGGGCGATCTGGTCTGGGTTGGCGCTGGCGCTCGATACGCAACTGACGGTGAAGCTGCCTGACGGCACGAAGGCGGGCACGTTCTCGGGCATCGACGACAGCGGAAACCTGATGCTGGAGACCGCAGTTGGCACCGAACATATTGCGGTGGGTGACGTTTTCCCGGTAAGCACGGTCTCCCGAGAGAATGGGGCAGGAGCCAACTGATGTTGCTTGCGGTCGATTGCGGCAATACCAACACCGTCTTTGCGGTTTTTGATGGGGATACCCAGCGCGGACAGTGGCGAATCGCCACGGACCCGCGACGGACATCCGACGAGTATGCGGTCTGGCTGACCCAGCTCATGTCTCTGCGCGGACTGCAGGTCGGCGACATCGAAAATGCGATTGTCACCACCGTGGTGCCGGGAACGCGTCGGAACCTGGATTCGTTGTTGGAGTCCCACTTCGGGGTCACACCCCTGGTCATTCGGGATTCCATCGTGGATCTCGGCATCGAGATTCTGGTCGAGCGGCCGGAACAGGTCGGCGCGGACCGGCTGGTGACAGCGGTCGGCGCCCATTTGCTGCACCCGGGACACCTGATCGTTCTCGATTTCGGGACCGGCACGACGTTCGACCTGGTCGACGACAAGGGAAACTGGTGTGGCGGCGTGATTGCGCCTGGTATCAACCTGTCTGTGGAGGCCCTGTATATGGCGGGGGCGCTCCTGCCGCGCGTCAACATCGAGAAACCTGAGAAGGTAATCGGCGGGGCGACGGTGCCGGCCATGCAGTCGGGAATTTTCTGGGGTTATGTCTCGATGATCGAGGGCATGATCCCGCGTATTGCAGATGAATATGGAAAGCCGGTGACCGTGGTCGCCACCGGCGGGCTCGCGCCGTTGTTCGCGGACGTCATTGACGCGATCGACGCGACCGAGCCCGATTTGACCCTGACCGGCCTGCGCGAGATCGCCCGCCGCAACGGAATCGCCTGAAAACGGTTCCTCAAAGGATATCCATGATACCCGGTTCCGACGAAGTCCTCTTCGTGCCCCTTGGTGGCACGGGTGAGATCGGTATGAATTTCAACGCCTACGGCCATGACGGTGCGTGGATGGTCGTCGATTGTGGCGTCACCTTCGGCGACCCGTCCTATCCCGGCGTCGACGTGATGACGGCCGATCCGGCCTTCATCGAACAACGGCGCGACAAGTTGGCGGGAATGTTGATTACGCACGCCCATGAGGACCATGTGGGCGCCGTGGCGCATCTCTGGACGCGGCTGCGTTGCCCGGTCTACGCGACGCCGTTCACCCTGGCGGTGCTGCGGCGCAAGCTCGAGGAGGCGGGCCTCGCGGGCAAGGTACCGCTCAAGGAAATTCCCCTGAACGGTGACGCGTCGATCGGTCCGTTCGATATCACGCTCGTAACCATGACCCATTCCATCCCCGAGCCGAACAGCGTCATCATCAAAACCGGCGCCGGTACTGTTTTCCACACCGGTGACTGGAAGCTCGACCCCGATCCGCTCGTGGGTGAAACGACCAACGAAGCCGCCTTGCGCGCCGTCGGTGACGCCGGCGTGCTGGCGATGATCGGGGATTCGACCAACGCCACGGTCGAGGGCGAGGCCGGCTCCGAGGCCGATGTGCGCGACAGCCTGCAGGAACTCATCGGGGGTTTCACCGATCGCGTCGCATTCGCCTGTTTCGCCAGCAACATCGCGCGGGTGCAGACCGTTGCCGAGGTGGCGCACGCCCATGGGCGCGCGGTCGGCCTGGTCGGACGTTCGCTCTGGCGGATGACCGAAGCGGCGCGGGCCACGGGCTATCTGCGCGACCTGCCGCCGTTCGTACGCGAAGATGAGGCGATGCAGCTGCCGCGGGACAAGGTGGCGCTGATCTGCACCGGCAGCCAGGGGGAGCCTCGGGCGGCCCTGTCACGCATTGCGCGCGACGATCATCCGAACATCACCCTGGATGACGGCGACACGATAATCTTTTCCTCGCGCATCATCCCGGGCAACGAAGTGTCCATCGGGCGCCTGCAGAACCAGCTGACGGCGATGGGGGTGCAGGTGATCACGGAGAAGGACCATTTCGTCCATGTCTCGGGCCATCCCGCACGCGGCGAATTGCGCCAGATGTATCAGTGGATCCGCCCGACGATCGCGGTGCCGGTGCATGGCGAGGCGCACCATCTTCGCGCCCATGCCGAGCTCGCCACCGAGTGCCAGACGCCTCATGTGCAAATTATCGAGAATGGTGACGTTCTGCGCCTGCATGCCGATGGTCCGGAAATCGTCGGCCAGGTCCAGGCCGGGCGGCTTGCGGTCGATGGGCGGGATTTGATCCGCCTCGACGATTCCAATTTACGCGAACGCAACCACATGCTGTGGAACGGGTCGGCGACGCTGACCATCGTCCTCGACCGCAAAGGGCGCGTGGTCACCGATCCGCAGCTTTCGGCCCAGGGGCTGGCAGGCGACACGGATGAAGATTTCGACCTGATGGATGACGTGATCGACGACGTCCTGGAAGCACTATCGTCGGCCAAGGGGAACGAGCGCCGCGATGACGACGCGCTGATCGAACGTCTGCGCCGAGCCGTGCGCAAAAGTTTTCGTGCGCGACGCGGCAAGAACCCCTCGACCGAGGTACACTTGGTCCGCCTGGACGATTGATCGGGTGGCTTGAATGACGCGCAGGAGAGGGCAGTGATCGGGCGTTTGAACCATGTGGCGATTGTGGTGCCGGATCTGGCGGCAGCAACCGCAGTTTATCGGGACACGCTCGGCGGCACTGTTTCCGAACAGGTGGAACTCCCCCTCCATGGGGTGACGACGGTCTTTGTGATGCTACCGAACACAAAGATCGAACTGCTGCATCCGCTGGGTGAGGACTCACCCGTCGCGCCGTTCCTGGAGAAAAACCCGTCGGGCGGCATGCACCATATCTGCTACGAAGTCGACGACATCTATGCCGCGCGTGACCGGCTGGTGGCCGAGGGCGCGCGGGTGCTTGGCGATGGTGAGCCAAAGCCGGGCGCACATGACAAGCCGGTGCTGTTCCTGCATCCGAAGGATTTCTGCGGCACCCTGGTCGAACTCGAGCAGGTCTGAACCGAGATGAATCCCGTTACCGCCGTCGTCCTGTTCATTATTATTTGGTGGGTGACCCTGTTCACGGTCCTGCCCTGGGGCGTCCGGCGGACGGAGAACCCGGAAGAGGGACATGACCAGGGCGCGCCCGCACGGCCGATGCTGGTACGCAAGCTGCTGATCACCTCGGGGATCACCATCGTCCTGTTCGGCGTTGTTTACGGGGTCATCGAGACCAGCGGCCTCTCACTGCGCGAGCTCTCCGACCGATACCGGCTCTAGACGCCGAAGAAGCCGGCCACGGCCGCCAGGATCACCACGAGCCACGGCGGCAGCCGCCACACGGCGAGCAGCACCGCGGCGACCACCACGACCGCGAAATCGGATGAATCACGGACACTCGATGTCCAGACCGGCGTGAACAGCACGGCGAGGAGAAGCCCGACGACGGCGGCATTCACGCCGCTGAGCGCTGCGCGTATCCGGGCGCGCGACCGCAGGGCGTCCCAGTAGGGCAGGGTCGCACCGAGCAGCAGGAAGGACGGGAGGAACACGGCCACAATCGCGAGCAGGCCCCCGGCCCAGCCACCGACGTAGCCGTTTCCCGGATCGATGACATTGCCGAGGTACCCCGTGAGCGCAAACATCGGCCCCGGGATCGCCTGGGCAGCACCATAGCCGGCGAGGAATGCATCGGTGGATGTCCAGCCCGTGGGCACGACCTCGGCCTCCAGCAGGGGCAGCACCACATGTCCGCCGCCGAACACCAGCGCGCCGACCCGGTAGAATCCGGAAAACGCATCAAGATTTCCCGATTTCATCGTCTCGGCGAGGACCGGCAGCCCGAGCAGGAGCAGCAGGAAGACTGCGAGCAACAGCAGGCCGACCGCACGATTGCCGGATCGGGATGCGCCGTCGGACGTGTCCAATGGGGCATCGCGCAGGATGAGGCTTCCCGCGATGGCCGCCGCAGCGATGACCAGCAGCTGGAACCAGGCAACGCCCGTGAACAGGATGATGACGCAGGCGATCGCCGCAAAGCTTGCGCGGACCGCGTCGCCGCAGGCGTTTCGCGCCATGCCCCACAGGGCGTTGGCGACCACCGCAACGGCAGCGAGCTTGAGGCCATGGACGATACCTTGGCCCGCCGCCGTTTCGGCAAAGGACAGGCCGAAGCCCAGGCCGATCATGATGATTGCAGCGGGTGTGGTGAAGCCGAGCCAGGCCGCGATGCCACCCAGCCAGCCGCGCTGGATCATGCCGATGGCGATACCCGTCTGGCTGGAGGCCGGTCCGGGCAGGAACTGACACAGGGACACCAGATCGGCGAAGCCGCGCTCGTCGACCCATCCGCGGCGATCGACAAACTCGGTCCGGAAATATCCGAAATGAGCGACGGGCCCGCCGAACGCGGTCGCGCCGAGGACAAGGAACGCCCAGAAAATACTCCCGAGGCCCGGCTGCACTACAGGTTGCGAAGGAGTGGAAATCGGTATTCTCTCTGTCGGACGAAACGGGGAAGGGAACTTCAAAGTGTCAGGATACTGCGATATCGCGCCGGGCCACGAGTGGCACGGACCTTATCATGATACCGAATATGGATTTCCAACGGATGATGAATCCGCCCTGTTCGAGCGTCTGATTCTGGAGATCAATCAGGCAGGCCTGAGCTGGCTGACGATCCTGCGGAAACGCGAGGGTTTCGTCGCGGCGTTTGAGGGCTTCGACGTCGAGACGGTGGCCGGATATGGCGAGAAGGATCGCGCGCGGCTTTTGGCCGACGCCAGCATTATCCGGAACCGGTTGAAGGTCGATGCCACCATTCACAACGCCAACTGCATTCTGGAGATGCGCGAAAGCCATGGCGGTTTTGCTGGTTGGCTCAAGGCGCATCACCCGCTGACCAAGGACGAATGGGTCAAGCTGTTCAAGAAGACCTTCAAGTTCACGGGCGGCGAGATCACGGGAGAGTTCCTGATGAGCACCGGATATCTGCCCGGTGCGCACGGCGAGGCTTGCCCCGTGTTCGGTCGGATCGCGACGGCCGGACCGGCCTGGATGCGAAAATCCTGATCGAACAGGCCTGATCAAACAGACGCCGAAATGAAAACGGGCCGGGAAAACCCGGCCCGCTTCCTAACGATTTCAGTTGGCGTCAGCCGATAAGCCCGAAGCCGTAGAGCAGCACGAACAGCACCGCCATGATGTAGAGAATCGGGCTGGCTTCGCTCATCCGGCCCGTCAAAATTTTGCCGGCTGCGTAGACGATGAAGCCGAACGCGATGCCGTGGGCAATCGAGAAGGTGAAAGGCATCACCACCGCGGCGAGAACCGCCGGGGCATATTCCGTGACGTCTTCCCAATCGATCTCCGTCAGGCCGCGGACCATCAGCACCGCCACGAAGAGCAGTGCGGGGGCCGTGGCGAAACGCGGCACCAGTCCGATGACCGGCGCCAGAAGCAGCGCCAGAATGAACAGGACGCCAACCGTGACTGCGGTCAGACCCGTTCGTCCGCCTTCACGCACACCCGCCGCGCTCTCGATATACGAGGTGACGGTCGAGCTGCCGACCAGCGAGCCGGTGATGGTGGCGATACTATCGGCGGACAGCGCCTTGCCCATGCGCGGAAGCTTTCCGTCCTCGTCGAGCAATCCTGCACGGTGTGACACACCAATCAGTGTGCCGGCCGTATCGAACATGTCGACGAACAGGAAGGCGATGATCACCGAGATCATGCTGACCTGGAACGCGCCGGCGATATCCAGCTGCAGGAAGGTCGGTGCGAGCGACGGGATGGAGAAGTCCAGCGCCGTCGATCCGCCCAGGCCAAAGATATGGGCCAGGACGGTCGTGCCGATAATCCCGAGCACGATGGCACCCGGAACGGCAAGCCGGTCCAGGGCGATGATGCCGACAAACCCGATGGCCACAAGGAGCACCTGCGGCGAGGCGACCTCACCGAGGGTGACGAGCGTAACCGGGTGATCAACCGTGATGCCCGATATCTCCATCGCGATGACGCCGATGAACAGGCCGATGCCCGCCGAAATCGACATTTTCAGTGATTTTGGTATCGAGTTGATGATCGCGGCCCTGATTGGCAGGATCGTGATGATCAGGAAGAACACGCCTGACAGGAAGATCACCCCCAGCGCGGTCTGCCAGGGCACACCCATGCCGCCGACAACGCCGAAGGCGAAGAAGGCGTTCAGGCCGAGGCCCGGTGCGAGCGCGATTGGGTAATTTGCCCAGAGGCCCATGATCAGACAGCCAACGGCAGCCGCGACACAGGTGGCGACGAACAGTGCCCCCTTGTCCATGCCCGCCGCGGACATGATGTCCGGATTGACGATAATGATGTAGGCCATCGTCAGGAACGTCGTCAGGCCCGCCATCACTTCGATGCGGACTGTCGTTCCATGATCTGACAGCTTGAATAGGTTTTCGAACATTTAATGAAGCCTCCCGTGGTTCCCCATGAATTATCCACGCGAGAGCGGAATGTGCGCAATTATTGCGCACGCGCCGTAATTGAATATGGCGATTCCCCCCTAGCAGCCAAAACGATAGCCCGATTCCCGGCCAGTTTGTTACCGCTTTGTTAAGAATGGTTCGCTACATGTGCACCATGCGAAATACAGTAATAATCATGTCTATTGCCCTGCTTTCGGCTGTTTCTGCGCCGGTTCATGCCCAAACAACCGTCCGTATCAGCGAAATGGACTGCAGTCAGTTGGTGACCCATGTGGCCTCGTCAGACGTGAGCTATCGGCCCGGGGTCGACGTGAACGGCAATGCCGTCGCGCCCGCGGATTTGAACGCCCAGCCGCAAATCAGCGTCCCCGACGTGATCTCGATCCCCGTGACGATCGATCTGGCGACCAATCTGGGTATCAACACGCCATTCCTGGCCCGCCCCACGGTGGGCGAGGTCCAGATTACCCGTGACGGCCGCGTGAGCTTCAACGGTCAGCCCATCGGCGATAGCACCCAGCATGAGCTCGCAAAACGCTGTCAGCAGGTGGGCGTCGCCAACTAGCGGACCGGCGGTCTCCGGTTTCCTTCCCGACAGCCATGTCGTAAACCCCCGGTCGTGTGAACCCGGAGTGGTGAGATGACGGATCCGAGTTTTGAGCCCCGTATTGAGCCCGATGCGACCGCGCGTCTCGATGCGCGCCTTGGTTCCGCGTTTCAGGAGCAGGAACGCCAGGGTCTCAGGCTTGCCGCCCATCTTCGCGGAATTGCCAGCCTGGCGATCTCCATATGGCTCATCATTCTGCTCGGTGACGCCGGGTGGTTCTACATTCCGATCATCGCGCTGTTCGTCGCCAGCGGATATGGACACTACCTGCTGTCACGTCGTGGGTTCCGCAGCGATGCCCACGCGTTCGGCTTCTTCCTGTTCGACGTGGTGATCATCACCTTTGCTCTCCTGGCGCCCAATCCGCTTTTGCCGACCGCGGAATTGTGGCCGCCGCAGGCGACGTTCCGTTTCGGCAGTTTCAACTACTACTACCTGCTGATCTCATTGTTCCTGCTCGGCAGCTACTCTGCGCGGGCCATGTTGTTCGCGGGGCTCGCATGCGTCATGGCCTGGGCCGGTGGGGTGTTCTGGATTGCAGGCTTCCCCGAGACCTTGTTTGCAATACCGACCTTCGAGACGCCGGCGCTCCGGCTCGATCGTTTTCTCGATCCGCACTTCGTCTCGCTCGATGTGCGCACGACTGAAATTCTGGTCATGATCCTGTCGACGGCCGTGCTGGCGACAGCGGTTGCCCGCAACCGGCGCCTGATCCGCCGGCAGGTGATGGCGGCACGTGAGCGCTCGAACCTGGCCCGCTATTTTCCGCCCAATATCGTCGATGAACTGGCGGGATTTGATGGCGCCCTGGAAACCGTCCGGTCGCAGGACGCCGGCGTGATCTTCGCAGATCTGGTGGGATTCAGCCGGTTTGCCGAAATGGTCACGCCGGAACAACTGATCGAGATGTTGCGCGCCTTCCACCACCGGATGGAAGGTGTCGTATTTGAACATGGGGGCACCCTGGACAAGTTCCTGGGAGACGGGGTGATGGCGACGTTCGGGACCCCGCGCACCAGCCCGGAAGACGCCGCGAACGCGTTGCGTTGCGCGCGCGCCATGCTGACGACTGTCGACGAGTGGAACGGCCGGCGCGAGGCCGCGGGCTTCCCGGTGGTGCGGTTGTCCGTCGGGGCCCATTTCGGGCCGATCGTCATGGGGGACGTGGGCAGCGAGCGTCGGCTTGAGTTCGCCGTCATCGGCGACACGGTGAATGTGGCGTCGCGCCTGGAAGAAAGTACGCGGACCGTGGGATGCCGGTTGATTGTCAGTGATGCGCTGATGCGGGCTGTGCAGGATAGCAAACCCGATGATCTCTCGGTGCTGCGGGCCGATGTCACGCCCTATGAGGGATTGAGCCTGCGCGGGCGCGAGGGCTCGGTGGATGTCTGGGTGCTTGGCGAAGGCGACGATTAAGACGAATGTACATGGACAGGCGTGCGCGGTTTTTCATACTCTCCCGCGCGCCGAGCCCCTGTTAGAGCCAAGTGCTTGTTGGAGAACGTGAATGCGGCGTACCCGTTTGTTTTTGCCGACCCTGAAGGAAACCCCCGCCGAGGCGAAAATCGTCTCGCATCGTTTGATGCTGCGTGCGGGCATGGTGCGCCAGTCTGCGGCCGGCATCTACACCTGGCTGCCGATGGGCCTGAGGGTGTTGCAGAAGATTTCCCAGATCGTGCGCGAGGAGCAGGACCGCGCCGGCGCGCAGGAGGTCCTGATGCCGACCATCCAGTCGGCCGAGCTGTGGCGCGCATCCGGACGATACGAGGACTATGGCAAGGAAATGCTGCGGATCACGGACCGCCATGACCGCGAATTGCTGTATGGCCCGACGGCGGAAGAAGTGATCACCGATATCGTCGCCAACGAGGTGACGAGTTATCGCGACCTCCCGAAGAACCTCTACAACATCCAGTGGAAGTTCCGCGACGAGGTGCGCCCGCGCTTCGGCGTCATGCGCGGTCGCGAGTTCCTGATGAAGGACAATTACTCCTTCGATCTCGACAAGGAAGGCGCGGTTCATTCCTACAACAAGATGTTCCTCGCCTATTTGCGCACCTATGCCCGCATGGGGCTCCAGGCCGTGCCGATGGCGGCGGATACAGGGCCGATCGGCGGCGATCTGAGCCATGAGTTCATTATTCTGGCCGAGACGGGTGAGAGCGCGGTGTTCTGCGACAAGGCACTTCTCGAACTGGACGCGCCGGGCGACGATCTCGACTATGAAACCGACCTGCAGCCCCAGGTGGACAAGTGGACGGCCCACTATGCGGTGACGGACGAGATGCACGATCCCGCCAAATGCGATGTCGCGGACGATCAGCTGGTGACAGCGCGCGGCATCGAGGTCGGGCATATCTTCTATTTCGGCACCAAATACTCCGAACCCCTCGGTGCTTCGGTGCAGGGCCCCGACGGGCAGAAAATCACGCTCGAAATGGGCAGCTACGGCATCGGCGTGTCGCGGCTGGTCGGGGCGATCATCGAGGCGTCCCACGACGACAACGGCATCATCTGGCCGGAATCCGTGGCGCCATGGAAAGTGGGGCTGATCAACCTCAAGGTCGGCGACGCGGATTGTGATGCGACGTGTGAGCGGATTTATGCCGAACTCGGGGCGGCCGGCGTCGAGGTGCTCTATGACGATCGCGATGAGCGGGCCGGCGGAAAGTTCGCCGATATGGATCTGGTCGGGATTCCCTGGCAGCTCACGGTGGGCCCACGCGGCCTCAAGGACGGCAAGATCGAGGTCAAGCAGCGCGCGGACGGAGAGAAGTCCGAACTGGCGATCGACGCGCTGGGTGACTGGATCGCCGCACGCGCGGCGTCATAGGGTGGCCACAATCAAACGTCAGCTTCGCGCCTTTCTCGATTCTCACTCTGCCCATCCCAACAGGCGGTAAGCGCGATGTTTTCACCCGTCGAATGGATGATTGCCCTGCGCTACATGCGGGCCCGCCGCGCCGAGGGGTTTATCTCGGTCATCGCCGGGTTCTCGCTGATGGGCATCGCACTTGGTGTCGCGACCCTGATCATCGTTTTGTCGGTGATGAACGGGTTCCGCGGGGAATTGCTTGATCGCATCCTGGGCCTCAACGGCCATATCGCCGTCGTCAGCTCGACCGGGACGCTGTCGGATTATGACCCGCTCGCGGCGCGTGTGCGCATGGTCGACGGTGTCCTCTCGGTCACGCCGCTGGTCGAGGGCCAGATCCTTGCGACCAACGGTGGACGTGCGGCAGGTGCGCTGGTGCGCGGCCTGACGCCGGAAGCGCTGGCGGCGCGGCCGTCGATTGCCGACAATATCCGTCTCGGCGCACTCAGCCATTTCCGCGGCAGTGACACGGTGGTGATGGGGTCACGCCTGGCGCGAACGTTGGGGGTGCGTGTCGGCGACAAGGTCACGTTGGTCTCACCGCGCGGCACGGTGACGGCGATTGGCACCGTCCCGCGCATGCAGGCCTATCGAGTGGTCGCGACGTTCGAAGTGGGGATGTTCGAGTTCGACAGCACATTTATCTTCATGCCCCTGGCGGCGGCGCAGCAATATTTCCGGCTCGGCGATACGGTCAATCAGCTCGAGGTCTTCGTCGAGGATCCCGATACGTTCCAGGCCCAGCGCCGGGCGATCGGCGGGGTCATCGACCCGCACCATCGTTTGTTCGATTGGCAGCAGGCAAACAGCAGCTTTTTCAATGCGTTGCAGGTCGAGCGGAACGTCATGTTCCTGATCCTGACGCTGATCATCCTGGTGGCGGCATTCAACATCATCTCCAGCCTGATCATGCTGGTGAAGGACAAGGGCTCGGCGATCGCGATCCTGCGCACCGTGGGCGCGTCGCGGGGCATGGTGATGCGCGTGTTCTTCATCGTCGGCACCAGCATCGGCGTGGTTGGTACGATCGCCGGCGCGATCCTGGGGCTGGTCTTCTCTGAGAACATCGAGGTGATCCGTCGCTGGCTGGAGGCCTTGACGGGAACCGAGCTGTTCGCCGCGGAAATCTACTTCCTGAGCCAGCTTCCCGCGGAGGTCGATACGGGCGAGGTCGTCATGGTGATTAGCATGGCACTCGGCCTGTCGATCCTGGCGACGCTCTATCCCAGTTGGCGCGCCTCGCGGCTCGATCCCGTGGAGGCGCTGCGCAATGAGTGATGCGGCCCTCGAATTGCGCGGTGTCGGGCGTACGTTCCATCAGGGTGGGCGGGACATCGAGGTCCTGCGCGATGTCCAGATGTCGCTGGTGCCCGGCGAGATCGTCGCGCTCGTGGGCCCTTCGGGGGCCGGGAAGTCCACGTTGCTGCATATCGCGGGCCTGCTGGAACGCCCCGACGCCGGAGAAGTGATCATTGGCGACGAGGCATGTTCGGGGCTCGCGGAGGCCGATCGTACCCGGCTGCGGCGCGGAACCCTGGGGTTTGTCTATCAGTTCCATCATCTGTTGCCGGAGTTCTCGGCCCTGGAAAACATCATGCTGCCGCAGATGATCGCGGGCACCAGCCGTGCCGAGGCACGTGTGCGGGCTGGCGAATTGCTGGAGATGATGGGGCTCGGCGACCGGGCGACCCACCGGCCCGGGCAGCTCAGCGGCGGCGAACAGCAGCGGATCGCGATCGCCCGCAGCGTGGCCAATGCCCCGGCGATCCTGTTGGCCGACGAGCCGACCGGAAACCTCGATCCCGAGACTGCTGGCGGCGTGTTCGACCAGATGCTCAAGCTGGTCCGCGGGGCCCGGCTGGCGGCGCTGATCGCCACGCACAATCTGGAACTGGCGGCCAAGATGGACCGCACGCTCCAACTGCGCGATGGGCGGGTCGAGCCGGCCTGAGTTGTCCCCGGAATGCACGTGATTGGAGGGGCTGTTCGCACCTCGAATCGCGCTAGTGTCGTCGGGCTATGTCACACGCTGATTTCGTCCATCTCCGCGTTCATTCGGCCTTCTCGCTGGCCGAAGGCGCGCTGCGCGTACCCCAGCTCGTCGAATTGTGCCGCACGCGCGAGATGCCGGCGGTCGCGATCACCGATACGGGCAATCTGTTCGGCGCACTGGAATTCTCGATGGCCGCGGCGAAGGCCGGGATTCAGCCGATCGTGGGCTGCCAGTTCGCGCTCGCGTCGGAGCCGGATGAATCACGAAACGGGTTTCGCGGCGGCAACCGCCCGCCTGCGGATGATCAGATCGTGCTTCTGGCCCAGTCCGAAGCGGGTTATCGCAATCTGCTGCGCATTGTCAGCCGGTCCTATGTGGAGATGGCCGACGACCGGAACCCCGTGGTTACGCTGGCCGAGTTGGAGGGAGAGACCGACGGGCTGATCGCGTTGACGGGCGGTGTTGCAGGTCTTCCGGGGCGCCTGATCGCGG
Source organism: Rhodospirillaceae bacterium (assembly GCA_018667335.1). GTDB lineage: Bacteria > Pseudomonadota > Alphaproteobacteria > UBA6615 > UBA6615 > UBA8079. The sequence goes on along the minus strand of JABIVD010000027.1, from coordinate 130,835 downwards.
AAGGTCAGATGGATGCCGCAAAAGATGCCCTATTGCAGCTGAAAGCGCTGTTTCCGGATCGTTTGTATATGGAGCTCCAGCGTCATGGCCTCGAGATCGAGGATCGGCTGGAGCCGGCCTTCATCGATCTGGCCTACGAACACGACATCCCGCTGCTCGCCACCAATGAGGCGTTTTTCGCGGACGAGGGCATGTATGAGGCCCATGACGCGCTGCTGTGCATCTCGCAAAGCGCCTATGTATCCCAGTCGGAGCGTCGGCGGGTGACATCGGAGCATCGCTTCAAGTCTGCGGCGGAAATGCGTGCCTTGTTCGCTGATTTGCCCGAAGCGATCGAAAACACGCTCGTGGTGGCCCGGCGCTGCGCGTTTATGCCGACCGAGACCGCACCGATGCTGCCGCCCTATCCGACGGAGGAAGGGCGGACAGAGGAGCAGGAGCTCACGACGGAAGCCGAGGCGGGGCTCGAAGCGCGGTTGGTCGCCCATGTGTTCACCGAGGATATGGATGCGGCAGCCCGCGAAGAGGCCGCCAAACCGTACAGAGATCGGTTAAGGTTCGAGCTCGAAACCATTGTTAATATGGGATATCCGGGCTATTTCCTGATCGTTTCGGATTTCATCAAATGGTCCAAGGCGAACGGCGTGGCGGTCGGGCCGGGCCGCGGTTCGGGCGCCGGATCGGCGGTGGCCTGGTCGTTGACGATCACGGATCTTGACCCGTTGCGCTTCGGTCTGTTCTTCGAGCGCTTCCTGAACCCGGAACGCGTGTCGATGCCTGACTTTGACATCGATTTCTGCCAGGAGCGGCGGGACGAGGTCATCCACTACGTGCAGCAGAAGTTTGGCCATGACCGGGTGGCGCAGATCATCACCTTCGGCAAGCTGCAGGCGCGCGCCGTGGTGCGCGACGTCGGCCGGGTCCTGGAGATGCCCTACGGGCAGGTCGACCGGATCGCCAAGATGGTGCCGAACAACCCGGCCAACCCCATGACCCTGCAGCAGGCCATCGACAGCGAGGACGCTCTCAAGGCGATGCGCAAAGAGGATGAGGCGGTCGCGCATCTGCTCGATCTCGCGCTCAAGCTCGAAGGGCTGTATCGCAACTCGTCGACCCATGCCGCCGGCGTTGTGATCGGCGACCGGCCGTTGTCGGACATCGTTCCGCTGTTCCGCGATCCGCGCTCCGCGACCCTGTCGACCCAGTTCAGCATGAAGTATGTCGAGGCGGCGGGCCTCGTGAAGTTCGATTTCCTGGGCCTGAAGACCCTGGATGTGCTGCAGAAAGCCGTGGAATTGCTGGCCGACCGGGATGTCGAGGTCGATCTCGCCACCTTGCCGCTGGATGACGAGGGGACGTTCAAAATGCTGGCGCGCGGCGACACGACGGGCGTGTTCCAGTGTGAATCCTCCGGCGTGCGCGACGTGCTGCGCAAGCTGGGACCCGACCGGTTCGAAGACATCATCGCCGTTGTCGCGCTCTACCGACCTGGCCCGATGGACAATATCCCGAGCTACATCTCGCGAAAGCACGGCACCGAAGAGGTCGATTACCTGCATGACGATCTGGAGCAATGCCTGAAGGAGACCTACGGCATCCCGATCTATCAGGAACAGGTGATGCAGATGGCTCAGGAATTGGCGGGTTACACGCTCGGTGGCGCCGACCTGTTGCGCCGGGCCATGGGCAAGAAGATCCAGTCCGAAATGGACGCTCAGCAGGAGACCTTCGTCGCGGGTGCTGCGGCGCGCGGGGTCGATGAGGCGACGTCCACTCGCATCTTCGAGACCATCGCCAAATTCGCCGGCTACGGCTTCAACAAGGCCCATGCGGCGGCCTATGCCCTGATCGCCTACCAGACGGCGTATTTGAAGGCCAATTACCCGGTCGAGTTCTTTGCCGCGTCCATGACGCTGGACATGGGCAACACGGACAAGCTGGCGATCTACAAGCAGGAACTGGCGCGTCACCACATCGATCTGCTGCCGCCCGACGTCAACCTCTCGGGCGTTGATTTCACGGTCGCGTCCATCAATTTGGATGCGGCGACACAGCAGGCGGCGGCTGAAGATGATGAACCGGTGTCGATTGGCGGCATCCACTATGCGCTGTCTGCCATCAAGGGCGTGGGCCAGGCCGCGATGGGCGATCTCGTCCAGGAGCGCGAGGCCAACGGGCGGTTCGACAGCCCGTACGAGGTGGCGAGCCGGCTCGACGCGCATATTCTGAACCGCCGCCAGCTCGAACAGCTGGTTCAGGCGGGCGCGTTCGACAGCCTGGATGGCAACCGCGCGCGGACGTTTGATTCGATCGACCAGATTCTCGGGCATGCGCAAGCCATTCAGCGCGAACGCGAGAGCGGCCAGTTCAGCCTGCTTGGCGATCCCGGTGAAGAGGGCGGTCTGCCGGCGCCCGAGCCGTTCGACCGTGCGGATTGGCCCCAGCCGGACCGGCTGCAGCGCGAGCTTGATGCCGTCGGGTTCTACATGTCCGCCCATCCGCTGGACGATTACGGGAAGCTGCTCGATCGCCTGGGCGTCGTCGGCAGCACCGAGCTCGAACAGACCGTCGAGCGCCAGGGTGGGGCTGCCAATGTGGTGCTCGCGGGGTCGGTGATCGCGGTGCAGCAACGCACATCCCAACGGGGCAGCCGATACGCGTTCGTGCAACTGTCCGACGCCGCGGGGACATTCGAGATCACAATGTTTGCCGAGGTCCTGGCCGCGACGCGCGAGTTGCTGGAGAGCGGTAAACCCGTGCTGGTGCAGACGGCAGCGCGGTTCGAGGAAGGCCAGCTTCGTTTGACCGGCCAGAGCGTGCGTGAGCTCGCAGCGGCGGCGGCCAGCGCACCCGTCGCCATCAAGATTTGGGTCGAGGGCATGGAGTCGATCGGGTCGCTGAAGACCCTGATCGACCGCGAGGCGCGTCCGGGCGAGGGCAAGCGCGGCAATGGCCGGATCCGGCTCGTCATTCCCGATGGCGAGCAGGACGTCATCGTCCGCCTCGATGGTGGCTATCTGTGTACGCCGGAGTTGAACCGGGCCATGCGCGCCATTCATGGCGTCGTGGACGTGCAGGAAATCTAGCGTGCTCCGGCCAACGCATGAATGCCCTTTACGCGGTCTGATATTTGCGGTGTAAATTCGTACAGAGATTTCAGGAGAGAGTGCATGTCCACGAAACTGATGGAAAAAACCGCCAGCGAGGCCGCCGATCGCGAGGTCGGGCATTTTGATACGCTGGTCGATGACGAGAAGACCCGGGTCACCCTGTGGCACATCAAGCCCGGACAGCAGACCGGCTGGCATCTGCATGATTTTGATTATCTGACGATCCAGCAGTCCGAGGGGCGGCTGCATCTCGATCATGCCGACGGCAGCATGCGGGATGTCGATTATGTTCCCGGCAAAGCGGTGATGATCAAGGCGCCGGTCGAGCACAACGCCACGAATGTGGGCGATGTGGACATCCGGGTGCTGGAGATCGAATACAAATATTGAGGTCTGACAAATGTCGCGGAAACTCGAAGAGAAAACACGCATCGAAGTGGCCGAAGACAAGCGCGGCCACTACGAGGTCCTGATCGATAATGAGACGACCCGAATAACGTTTCATCACATCGAAAAGGGCCAGAGTTCGGGTTGGCACAACCACGATCTCGATTACGTCGGCTACCATTTCGGCGACAGCGACGTGCAGATCGAGCGCGGCGGCGGCGATGCGCCGTCGACAATGGCCTCGAAGAAGGGCGCCGCGACGTTCTACGAGGTGGGCGACGGGTTCGAACACAACGTGACCGTGGTCAGCGACAGCCCGCTGATCGCCCTGGAAATCGAATACAAGAAGCCCTAGGGCGTATTGCGGGCCGATTGCGCCCCGATTGATCCATTAAGACCTTGTAATCAGGCCGGCATGCGGGTATCACCGCGCCGATCCCGCCGTTGCGGGACATATCCCACACGCAGACCTGCGGCAGGCGGACAGACATCCCCGCTCGTCGATCCGGTGCCCCTCGGGGCGGCAGTCTGCGGAGGCACAACCGGTAAAGGAGAGACCCATGGCGGTCCCAACATTCACGATGCGCCAGCTGCTCGAAGCTGGCGTTCACTTTGGTCACAATACCCGACGCTGGAATCCGAAGATGGAGCCGTTCATTTTCGGCGTCCGCAACGGAATCCACATCATCGATCTGCAGCAGTCGGTGCCGATGCTCTATGCGGCGCTGAATGCGGCTCGCAGCGTGGCGTCCGAGGGCGGCCGGGTGCTGTTCGTCGGCACCAAGCGCGCGGCCAGCGAGATCGTCGCTGAATCGGCTCGCAAATGCGGTCAGTACTACGTCAACCAGCGTTGGTTGGGCGGCATGCTTACCAACTGGACGACGATTTCCCAGTCCATCAAGACCCTGCGTGAGCTCGAAGAGCAGCTTTCCGGTGAATCCGCTCTTGGCCTCACCAAGAAGGAAACCCTCCAGCTGACGCGCAAGCGCGACAAGCTGGAGATGGCGCTCGGCGGCATCAAGGAAATGGGCGGTCGCCCGGACCTGGTCGTGGTGATCGACACCAACAAGGAAGACATTGCGATCAAGGAAGCCAAGAAGCTTGGCATCCCGGTCGTCGGTGTCTGCGACACCAACTCCGATCCGTCCGATATCGACATGCCCATTCCGGGCAATGACGATGCGATGCGCGCCATTCAGCTGTACTGCGATCTGTTCGCCGGTGCGGTGATCGATGGTCTGCAGCAGGATATGGCAGCGGCCGGTATCGATATCGGCGAAGCCGAGGCACCGCCGGCCGAAGTGGTCGTGGAAGCACCGGCTGCTGAAGCAGCAGCGGCTCCTGCCGAGCCTGTCGCGGCCGCAGTGGCAGAACCTGTGGCAGAACCTGTGGCAGAGCCTGCAGCAGAGCCTGTGGCGGCTCCTGTTGCTGCTGCCGAAGCGCCTGCGGAGCCTGCCGCTTAGGTTGGATTAAGTCGTAATATTAATTAGTTAGAACGCTATATTCGAGTGGAGAGTCAGCATGGCTGAGATCACGGCGGCTGCCGTCAAGGAACTGCGCGAGAAGTCCGGCGCGGGCATGATGGATTGTAAAACCGCACTGACCGAAAACGGTGGCGACATGGAAGCCGCCATCGACTGGTTGCGCACGAAAGGCCTGTCGGCTGCGGCCAAGAAGGCCGGCCGCGCGGCGGCAGAAGGCCTCGTCGGCATGGCGGTCGACGGCAAGACCGGCGCGCTCGTTGAGATTAATTCCGAGACCGATTTTGTTGCCCGCAACGAAATCTTCCAGGGTTTTGTCAGCAAGACGACCGCGTTGGCCCTGGCGCACGGTGATGATGAAGCGGCACTCAAGGCCGCCTCGTTTGACGGCGGCAAGTCCGTTGACGAAGCCGTTGTTGAGTTGGTCGCCACGATTGGTGAGAACATCGGATTTCGCCGTTCGGCGAAGCTGTCCGTCGGCGACGGCGTCGTGGTCGGCTATGTCCACAATCAGGTCGCGCCGGGTCTTGGCAAGATCGGTGTTCTCGTAGCCCTCGAATCGACCGGCGATGCGGGCAAGCTCGATGAGCTCGGCCGTCAGCTGGCGATGCATGTGGCAGCTGCGCAGCCCCAGTTCCTCGATGTCGCATCGGTCGACGCCGGCGCGCTCGATCGCGAGCGTGAAGTGCTTGCAGAGCAGGCGCGCGAATCCGGCAAGCCTGAGGAAATCATTGAGAAAATGGTGGAAGGGCGCCTGCGCAAGTTCTACGAAGAAGTTGTGCTCAACGAGCAGACATTCGTGATCGACGGCGAGACCAAGGTCTCGAAGGTCGTCGAGGCGGCGGCGAAGGAGATCGGCGCGCCGGTCGCATTGGCCGGTTTTGTCCGCTTTACGTTGGGCGAGGGTATTGAACGCCGGGAAGACGACTTCGCGGAAGAGGTGGCGAAGCTCGCCAACTAGACCGCGTACCGGCCGAACGGAACGGTAGTCCGATGGCAGGCACATCAGAGTTCAAACGGGTTCTCCTGAAAGTTTCAGGCGAAGTCCTCATGGGAGACGGCGAATTCGGCCTTGATCCCAAGATGGTCAGCCGCATCGCCAGCGACATCGCGGAAGTCCAGAAAACAGGCGTCGAGCTTTGCCTGGTTGTTGGCGGCGGCAACATCTTTCGGGGTGTGTCGGTGGCCGCACAGGGGATGGAGCGGGCCAGCGCCGACTATATGGGCATGCTGGCCACCGTCATGAACGCCCTGGCCCTGCAAAGCGCTCTCGAAGAATGCGACGTGCCCACCCGCGTTCTCTCGGCCATCCCGATGGCGACCGTGTGCGAGCCCTATATTCGCCGTCGCGCCGTCCGGCACATGGAACGGGGCCGGGTGGTGATATTCGCCGCCGGCACCGGCAACCCCTATTTCACGACGGATACGGCCGCGGCGTTGCGCGCGTCGGAAATGGACTGTGACTGCCTGCTGAAGGGCACGAAGGTCGATGGGATCTACGCCGCCGACCCGGAGAAGGACCCGAGCGCCGAGCGGTTCGAAAGCCTGACCCATTTCGAAGTTTTGCAGCGTGACCTCAAGGTCATGGATGCGGCGGCAATCACGCTGTGCCGCGAGAACAATATTCCGATTTTGGTGTTTTCGATCCAGAATGCGGGAGAGGTGAAGCGCGTCCTCGAAGGCGAGGGCCGATTCACGATAGTCAGGGGAGAGAAATAGGTGTCGGCTGATGAAAATGACCTCAAGCGCCGGATGGACGGCGCATTAGACGCTTTAAAGCGTGAATTCGCCGGCCTGCGAACGGGCCGGGCCTCGACGTCCTTGCTGGAGAATATCCAGGTGGACGCCTATGGCTCGCCCATGCCGATGAACCAGGTGGCCTCGGTCAGCGTGCCCGAGCCGCGGATGCTGTCGGTCCAGGTCTGGGACAACGGCAACATCAAGGCTGTCGAGAAGGCCATCATGGATTCCGATCTGGGCCTGAACCCCAATACCGAAGGCAATCTGATCCGGGTGCCGATCCCCGAATTGAGCGAGGAGCGACGCGAGGAAATGACCAAGGTCGCCGCCAAATATGCCGAACAGGGCCGTATCGCCGTTCGCAATGTGCGGCGTGACGGCATGGATTCCCTCAAGAAGCTCGAGAAGGACGGCGATATCTCTCAGGATGAGCACCGCGCGCGCGGCGAGGATATCCAGCAAATGACTGACGGCCACATCTCCACCATCGACACGCTGCTCGAATCCAAAGAGCAGGAGATCATGCAGGTCTGACCTGATGGCCGACGCCGCAAACGAACAGGACCGGGTGCCGACGCATATCGCGGTCATCATGGACGGCAACGGTCGCTGGGCCCGTGCGCGCGGCTTGCCGCGAACCGCTGGGCACGCAAAGGGGGCAGAGGCCGTCAAGCGGACCCTCGACGCGGCCGAAGAAATTGGCGTGAAGTATCTCACCCTGTTTGGCTTCAGCTCCGAGAATTGGAACCGCCCGAGTGATGAGGTGGGTGATCTCATGGGATTGCTGCGCCGCTATCTTCAGAGTGAGACGGCCGATCTGCACCAGCGGAATATGCGCATTCGCGTGATCGGTGATCGCGCACGCTTTTCCGACGACATCGTGACCCTGATCGAGGGTGCGGAAGAAATGACGGCGGGGAATACCGGGCTCAACCTGACTGCGGCACTCAGTTATGGCGGTCGGCAGGACATCGCGGCGGCGACCCGGGCGCTCGCGCAGCAGGCCGCCGATGGCGCGTTGGACCCGACAACAATTGATGAGGAGATGGTCTCGCAGCATTTGTGGACCCGGGACCTTCCGGATCCCGACTTGCTCATCCGGACGAGCAAGGAGCAGCGGATCAGCAATTTCCTGCTCTGGCAGTGCGCCTACACCGAACTGGTATTTGTCGATGCCCTGTGGCCGGAATTCGATCGCAGCCATCTGGAACAGTGCATCGACGAGTACAACAGGCGCGAACGCCGCTTCGGCGCTGTGGCCGGCTAGATTCCTTGAATCCATCCCCTGATCTTCCCGAGCCGCCTGCGAAATCAACGCGGGGCGCCAGCAACCTGATGTTGCGGGTTCTGTCGGCACTTGTGCTCGTGCCCGTGGCGTTGGTTTGTGTCTGGCTCGGATCGCCGTGGTTTGCGGCGATGCTCGCCGTCGTGGTTCTGGCGGCGAGCGCGGAATGGCGGAGCATTGCGGTCATCGAGCGCACGGGTTTGCGCATGCAGTCCATCATGGTGCCGCTGTTCGTGCTGGTCGCGGGCGAGGTGGCGGGGCCGGCGGCAGGGTTGCTCGTGCTTGTCATCGGCCTGGCGCTGACCATCGGTACGTTTGCGGCGCCTCTGAATGAGCGGAGCTGGGCCCTGGTGGCACATGTGCATCTCAGTCTGGCGGTGGTCGCGATGTTGTATCTGCGCATGCAACCCGAAACCGGCCTCGATCTCGTGGTCTTCCTGTTTGTGATGGTCTGGATGTCGGATATCGGTGGTTATGTTGCCGGACGCCTGGTCGGCGGGCCTCGGCTGGCACCCCGGATCAGCCCGAACAAAACCTGGGCCGGTGCAGCGGGCGCGCTGTTGTTTGTGCTGGCGACGGCGGCGCTCATGGCGCGCCTCACGGGTGTGCCGTCTGAACCCGTCCTCGGCATAGCGCTTGTTCTGTCGCTGGCGACCCAGTGCGGCGACCTGTTCGAATCCTGGATCAAGCGTCACTTCGATGTGAAGGATTCGGGCACGCTTATACCCGGGCATGGTGGTGTACTCGATCGGGTCGACGGCGTACTCTTCGCCGCGCCCGCCCTGGCCCTGATCGCCTTGCTGTTCGGAACGGATTTCATCCTATGGCGTTGAACGAAATCGAGACCCCGTCGCACGACGCGGCGCGCCGAATTTCGATTCTCGGTGCCACCGGCTCGATCGGCAAAAGCACCGCAGACCTTATTCGACGCAATCGTGATCGCTTTGATGTCGTGGCGGTGACCGCGAACCGGAGCGCGGCTGAATTGGCAGCGTTGGCGCGGGAGTTCGACGCCGAACTCGCGGTGGTCGCCGACCCGACGGCATACGAGGCTTTGTGCGATGGGTTGTCGGGAAGCGGGATCGAGGCCGCGGCCGGTCCGGAGGCGCTGACCGCTGCCGGCGCCGTTTCCGCAGATCTCATTGTTGCCGGTATCGTGGGTGCGGCCGGGCTGGATTCCACCCTTGCCGCGGTCGGCCAGGGCACACTCGTGGCCCTCGCCAACAAGGAGAGCCTGGTTTGTGCCGGCGATTTGGTGCTTGCGGCAACAGAGCATTCCGGCACACGGCTCCTGCCGCTCGATTCAGAACACAACGCGATTTTCCAGGTGTTTGAGACCGAGAATGCAGCTGACGTCGAAAAGTTGATCCTGACCGCGTCCGGCGGGCCGTTTCGGACATGGTCGCGCGAACGCATGGCCGCCGCGACGCCGGCCGAGGCAATTGCACATCCGAATTGGGATATGGGTCGGAAAATCTCGGTGGATTCGGCGACGATGATGAACAAGGGCCTCGAGTTGATCGAGGCTGCTTATCTTTTCCCGGTCGGCGCTGATGACATCGAGGTGCTGGTACACCCGCAGTCCGTCGTTCATTCGATGGTTGCCTATGTTGATGGTTCCGTCCTGGCCCAGTTGGGGACACCGGATATGCGGGTGCCGATCGCCCACGCGTTGGCCTGGCCGGCGCGCATGGAAAGTCCCGCGGCGCGGCTTGATCTGGCAGCGATCGGCTCGCTTGAATTTGAGCAATCGGATCACGAGCGGTTCCCCGCGATTGCACTTGCCCGCAACGCTTTGTCGGCGGGCGGTGGCGCGACCGTCGTTCTGAACGCAGCCAATGAGGTTGCCGTCGAGAGCTTCCTCGAAGGCCACATCGGATTCCTCGGGATCGCCGACACCGTGGCGCGCGTGCTCGAGACCGTCGAAGGACACGAAATCGGGTCGCTGGAGGATTTCAGATCGTTGGATCGTGAAAGCCGACATGCCGCGGAAATGCTTGTAAAATCCGCTTCTTAACGCCACCTCAAGCATTGCCCGCCAAGCTGCGGTCCGACTTCTGAAAAGGGATTGAATCCGCATGGGCGGTATCGTCGTAACTATATTCTGGTTTCTGGTCGTTCTGACGCCGCTCGTGTTCGTGCACGAGTTTGGCCACTATTGGTTCGCGCGCCGGGCAGGCGTGCGGGTTGAGGTGTTCTCCGTGGGTTTCGGCCGGGAGTTGTTCGGCTATACGGACAAGGCGGGCACGCGCTGGAAATTCAGCCTCGTCCCGTTCGGCGGATACGTCAAAATGTTCGGCCAAAGCGACCTGGGCCCGGACGATGACGGTGCGGACATGACCGACGCCGAGCGTGCGGTCTCCTTTCATCACAAGAAATTGTCCCAGAAGACGGCGATCGTTGCCGCGGGTCCGCTGGCGAACATTCTGTTCGCGATCAGCATATTTACGATTCTGTTCGCCACAGCCGGTCAGCCCTTTACCCCGGCACAGGTGTCTGAGGTCGTTCCGGGATCCGCTGCGGAAGTGGCGGGGCTGAAATCCGGGGACGAATTTCTCGAGGTTGCGGGCCGTTCAATTGCGCGCTTCGAAGAGGTGCAACAACTCATCCGCCTGCACCCGGGTATTCCCGTAGATATTCTTGTGGACCGCGACGGCAATCAGCTCGATCTGGTCGCGACACCCAGCGTTACCGTGATTCCCGATGGCCTCGGTGACGAGGCCCGCATTGGCGTTCTGGGGGTTCGCGGGCTTGAGCGGGCGTTCGAGCGCCACAGTGTACCGGTCGCCGCATGGCAGGGCGTTCGTGAGACGGTTCGTTTGGTTTCGGTGACGGTCACCGCGATCGGGCAGATGTTCGGCGGAGAACGCAGTGCGCAGGAATTGGGCGGGCCGGTGCGAATCGCGCAAATGTCCGGCAGCGCGGCTGACGCTGGAATCGCCACATTGGTGGTCTTCGCGGCCTTCCTGTCGATTAATCTCGGGCTGATAAATTTACTCCCTATTCCCCTGCTTGATGGCGGACATCTGGCGTTCTATGCGTATGAGGCTGTGTTTCGCAGGGCGCCGGGACGTTGGGCACAAGAGCTCGGCATGAAAATCGGGCTGGTTTTCGTGCTCGGGCTCATGCTATTCGCCACATTCAATGATATCGTCCGTCTCCCGGTCGTTCAGCGATTAGTCGCGCTGTTCACCTGACCCTAAGGGTCTGACCGGAAAGCAGAAACGGGCGGTCGAAAGGACAGGGGCGAGCACGTGTTTTTCCGCACTTGTAAGAATGTTTTGGCGGTCGTGCTGACGGGTGGCGTTGTTGCGTCGTTTGCCCTGGCGCAACCACTGAGTGCGCAGACCCGGTCAGGCACCGTGGTCGAGGAAATCCGTGTTGTCGGGACGCAGCGGATCGATCCCTCGACGGTGAACGCCTACATGCAGATCAAGCCGGGCGATGCCTACGACCCGGCCAAGGTCGACGATTCTCTCAAGAATCTCTTCAACACCGGCTTGTTTGCGGACGTCACGTTGCGCCGTGAAGGCGACGCAGTCGTCGTGCAGGTCGTTGAAAACCCGATTATCAACCGGATCGCGTTCGAGGGAAATCGCAAGCTCGATGACGAAGCGCTCCTGAGCGAAGTGTCGTTGCGACCACGCGTCGTTTACACGCGCACGAAGGTTCAGGGTGACGTCCAGCGACTGCTCGATATCTATCGCCGTTCAGGACGGTTTGCCGCGACGGTCGAACCCAAGGTCATTCAGTTGCCGGAAAACCGCGTTGATCTTGTGTTTGAAATCGCGGAAGGCGGCAAGACCGGCATCCGCGCGATCAATTTCATCGGGAATAGCGAGTTCTCCGACGGCGACTTGCGCGAAACCGTCCAGACGACGGAATCTGCCTTCTACAATTTCCTTTCGAGCAACGACACCTACGACCCCGATCGGCTTTCGTTCGATCGCGAATTGCTCCGTCGTTTCTACCTGTTCGAGGGGTATGCCGACTTCCGTGTCGTCTCGGCGATTGCTGAGCTAACGGATGACCGTGAAGACTTCATCGTCACCTTCACGCTTGACGAGGGGCCCCAGTACAACTTTGGGCTCCTCGAGGTTTCGAGCGAACTTCGCGGTGTCGAGGGAGCGGAGCTGGGCGGGTTGATCAGTGCCGACGCCGGCGACACGTATGACGCCAACGAAGTTGAATCGACGGTGCAATCGATCACGGAATCTCTCGGTGAACGAGGATTTGCGTTCGTCGATGTGCGCCCTCGTGTGAATCGGGATCGTGAGGCACTGACGATCGACGTCGTCTATGAAATCCGTGAAGGTCCGCGGGTCTTCGTCGAGCGGATAGATATTTCGGGCAATGTACGGACCCTGGATGAGGTGATCCGGCGTGAGTTCACGATTGTCGAAGGCGATGCGTTTAACACTGCGAAACTTCGCCGAACGCGCCAACGTCTGCAGGATCTGGGTTTCTTCTCGCGCGTGGACATTAACAACACACCCGGGAGCGCCAACGATCGCACCGTCGTCAGCGTAACCGTCGCCGAACAGTCGACGGGTGAGTTTTCGGTGGGGGCCGGTTTCTCGTCCACGGCAGGCCTGCTGACCGATATTGCGCTGCGTGAGCGTAATCTTCTGGGTCGCGGCCAGGATCTTCGTGTGAGCACGACCCTTGCGACGAAACAGCAACAGGTCGATCTGAGCTTCACCGAGCCCTATTTTCTGAACCGTAATGTTGCGGCAGGGTTCGACCTGTTTGTGCGCACGACGGATTTCGGTGACCGGAGCTCGTTCGAACAAAGAGAGATCGGATTTGGTTTGCGCGCCGGCTATCAAATGACAGAGCGGCTCCGGCACACCGCACGCTATCAGCTCGCGCGCGACACTATTGACGACATCCCGTCCGATGCGTCTCCCGTGATTAAGGCCGAGGAAGGCACATTCACCACGTCGTTGATCGAGAATGATTTCTTCTTCGACAAGCTCGACAGCAGGTTCGATCCCACCGACGGGTATTCACTTTCCTATGGCGTTGATGTTGCCGGGTTTGGTGGCACCGAAAAATTCATCCGCAACGAGGTTGGTGGCAATCTGTTCAATCCTCTGTTTGGGACCTCGCTGATCGGCGGGCTCAGGGGCGAGGCCGGGATCATCAACGCGCTGAACAGTGACGAAGTGCGGGTGTCCGAGCGGTTCTTTCTTGGGGGCGGCCGCCTCCGTGGTTTCAAGGTCGGCGGTGTCGGGCCGCGGGATTTGGCGACCGACGATGCGCTCGGTGGCTCAAAATATTATCGTGGTTCCGCGGAAGTTGGTTTTCCGCTCGGACTGCCGGAAGAGTTTGACCTGAAGGGTGCGCTTTTCAGCGACTTTGGCAGCGTATGGGGAAATGATGCTCCGTTCCCCAATATTGCAGATGACGCGAGCCTTCGTGGGGCGGCCGGGGTTGGACTGAGTTGGGGCTCGCCGGTCGGGCCGGTGCGAATCAACCTGGCACGCCCATTCCTTAAGGAAGAATACGATAAGACGGAGTTCTTTAGCTTCAGCTTCGGAACACGGTTCTAACGGAGTGAATATTATGCGGATGCGACTGCTGACCGCAGCCATAGTGTTTCTGGCCGGTTCCTTTCTGGCCGCGCCGGGCTATGCCCAGGACGCTGGAAAACCACCAGCACCGTCCATCGCGATCGTCGACGTGGAAAAGATATTGCGGGAATCTCTCGCCGTTCAATCTGCGCGGACGCAGATCGATGAGATCGCCAGCAATCTCCAGAAGGAGATTGCGTCAGAAGAAGAAAAGCTTCGTTCGGAAGAGCAGCAGCTGCAGCAACAGCGTGCGATTCTGACCCCTGAAGTCTATGCCGAACGCCGTCAGGGGCTGCAGGGGCGGGCCGCGTCCTTACAGCAGCGTGCGCGGTCGTTACGCCAGACTCTGGATCGGGGCATGGCCGAAACGATGCAAAGCATCCAGCTTGTGCTATTCGAAGAGGTCGGGAAACTGGCGGAAGAAATGGGAGTCAATCTTGTCCTTCCGCGGACCCAGATCGTGGTCGCCTTTGACTCGTTCGATATCAGCGAAGCGTCGCTCAAGCGCCTGAACGGTCGGCTCTCCGAAGTCGATATGTCGCTCGATCGCGAGGATCCGAATAAGCCGGCAGGCAGATGATCTAGTCTGATGGCTGACTCGCGCTTTTTCGAGAACAAAGGCCCCATTTCGATTGCGGACCTCGCTGATGTTGCAGGGGCCACGCTATCTGAAGGGGCCGACCCCAATCTGATGATCGAAGACGTGGCGCCATTGGATCTGGCGGGGCCGGGACATCTCAGTTTTCTGGACAACCGGAAATACGTATCGGCGTTCGAGGCTTCGAAGGCCGCAGCGTGCGTCGTGTCACCGGCGCTGGCGGATCGTGCGCCGGACGGTATGGCGTTGCTGTTGAGCGAAACGCCTTACCGCGGTTATGCGCGTATCGCCCATGCGTTTTATCCAGGGAGTGCCGCCCTGGGAGGCGTCCATTCCTCAGCATTTGTGGACGACACGGCGGTGCTCGGAGACGGCGTTGCTGTGGGTGCCAACGCCGTCATCGAGGCGCAGGTGCGCCTGGGCGCCGGCGTTGTGATTGGGGCCGGTACGGTTGTCGGCCAGGGCGTCACTGTGGGAATCGGAACCGTGATCGGTGCTGGTGCAAGCGTTTCTCATTGCGACATTGGCGCGAAGTGCGATTTGCATCCCGGTGTTCGGATCGGGACGCGGGGATTCGGGTTCGATATGTCGGCTGAAGGTCATCTGAATGTGCCCCAACTCGGCCGCGTTGTCGTCGGCGATGATGTCGAGATCGGCGCGAACTCGACGATCGACCGCGGGGCCGGTCCGGACACAGTGATCGGCGATGGCTGCAAGATTGATAATCTGGTGCAGATCGGGCACAACGTCCGTCTGGGCAAGGGCTGCGTCGTCATCGCACAAGCTGGAGTCGCCGGGAGCGCGACGGTCGAGGATTTCGTTATCCTGGCCGCGCAATCGGGTGTTGCTGGGCATATAACGGTCGCGACCGGAACCCAGCTTGCGGCGCGAAGTGGACTGATGCGAGACTCCCAACCCGGGGTAAAACTTGCGGGAAATCCCGCCATTCCGGCCAAGGAATATTTCCGACAGATGGCCGTTCTTGCCAAGGTCACGAAAGACCGTGGCCGCTAGACACTGAATTGAATATGGCCGGTTAGCGATTATGGATACGAAACTCGATCACTCCCAAATGAATGACAATGCCCGCGAGGCCGTCGACATCCTCGAGGTGATGGAGATGATTCCCCATCGCCAGCCATTCCTCATGCTCGATCGTGTGGAAGATATCGTCATTCGCGAGAGCGCGACGGGCATCAAGAACGTGACGATCAACGAACCGTTCTTCCTCGGTCATTTTCCGGTCCGACCGGTCATGCCGGGGGTTCTGATCATTGAGGCCATGGCGCAAACAGCGGCGGTGTTGGTCGTCGAGACTCTTGGCGCGGATGCACTTGGCAAACTCGTCTATTTCATGACCATCGATAGTGCGCGGTTCCGCAAACCGGTGGTCCCCGGCGACCAGTTGAAACTGTTCGTTTCCGTTCAACGCAACCGCGCCAATGTGTGGAAGTTCAGCGGCGAGGCGAAAGTTGGTGACACCGTAGTCGCCCAATCGACCTATTCCGCGATGATCATGGATTCCTAGATGAGCGAAATTCACCCCACTGCGGTGATCGAAGACGGGGCGAAGCTGGGAGCTGATGTTCAAATCGGCCCTTATTGCGTCGTAGGGAACCAGGTCGTGCTTGGTGACGGCGTCAAACTCCATAGCCATGTCGTCGTCGGCGGCCGGACAGAAGTCGGGCCGGAATCCGAAATTTACCCATTCGCATCGATCGGCCTCCCGCCGCAGGACCTGAAGTTTTCAGGCGAGGATTCAGAGCTCCGGATTGGTGCCAGGACCCGCATTCGCGAGCATGTGACCATGAATCCGGGGACATCCGGTGGTGGCCTTGTGACCAGCGTTGGTGACGACTGCCTCTTCATGGTGGGCTCTCATGTCGCCCATGACTGTATCGTCGGCAATAACGTCATCCTGGCCAATAACGCGACCCTGGCCGGTCATGTCCATGTCGGCGATTTCGCCATCATCGGCGGCCTGGCGGGGATCCACCAGTTCGTGCGCATCGGTGCGCATGCGATGGTCGGGGGCATGTCGGGTGTCGAACATGACCTGATCCCCTATGGCTCGGCCATGGGCGAACGTGCACGCCTGCGCGGGTTGAACCTCGTAGGCCTGCAGCGCCGTGATTTCTCGCGTGACGACATCCACCATCTCCGTACGGCATACCGGCTCTTGTTCGCGCAAGAGGGCACGATGCAGGAGCGCGTCGATGATGTGGTGGCCCTGTACGCCGACAACGAGGGGGTGATGGAGGTCGTCAACTTTGTTCGCGAGAAATCTTCGCGTGCGGTCCTCCAGCCCAAATCCACGAATGGCGCCTAAGCTCGGTATTCTCGCCGGCGGCGGTCCCTTGCCGGGACATTTGGTTGAGGCGTGCCGGGCAACCGGCAGGCCGGTTTTCGTCATCGCATTTGAAGGACAGGCGGATCCCGACGTGATCGGGGATGCGCCCCATGCCTGGGTGCGCCTGGGCGCGGCGGAAGACTCGCTGGGCCGGTTGCGGGCAGAGGGCGTGGAAGAGATCGTCATGGCCGGGCCGGTGCGCCGTCCGACGCTCAGGGAGTTACGCCCCGACCGTCGCGCTGCGCGCTTTCTGGCGCGCGGTCTGCTGAACAAGGGCGACAACGGCCTGCTCGGCGCGCTCGTCCGGGCGCTGGAGGAAGAGGAAGGGTTTCGTGTCGTCGGTGCCGACAGCGTTTTGCAGGAGATGCGGGCCCCGGAAGGCTCGTTCGGCGCTGTCGCACCTAACCCGGAGAACAATGCTGATATTGCCCATGGCGTTCGCGTCCTGGATGCGACCGGCCAGTTGGACATAGGCCAGGCTGTGGTCGTGCAGCAGGGTATCGTCCTGGGACTGGAGGCGGCCGAAGGCACGCGGGGACTGCTTGCGCGCTGTGGGGCATTGCGCCGCGAAGGCAGGGGCGGGGTGTTGGTGAAGTTTCCGAAGCCGGGCCAGGAAATACGTGCCGATATGCCCACCATCGGGCCAGACACCGTCGCCGATGCGGTCGCAGCCGGACTGGCGGGAATTGCGGTTGGGGCGGGAAATACGCTGGTGCTCGACCAGCCCGGATTGATCGCGGCCGCGGATGCCGCAGGGATCTTCATTGTCGGTATTCGGCCCCGCGACTATCTCGACGGCGATACGTCCGACTGATGACCGATCCCGTGGCCAGTCGATTTGGGGCCAACATGCCGGGTGACGGCTTGCATGTTTACGTCATCGCCGGTGAGCCTTCGGGTGATGTCATCGGCGCCCGGTTGATCGAGGCACTGACGGCTGCTGTCGGGCCGGACCTGCGCGTTTCCGGCGTCGGCGGCCCGGAGATGGAGGCCGCGGGGCTCAAGAGCCTTTTTGCTTACGGCGAACTGGCGATCATGGGGCTCTTCGAGGTCCTGCCGAGCGTGCCCCGGCTGCTGCGTCGCATGCGGCTGGTGGCCAAAGATATCGAACGCCTGAAGCCGGATGTCATCGTCACGATCGATTCACCCGGCTTCGTCTTCGGTGTGATCCGTCGTCTGCGGTCGCGCGACTGCCCGCGAGTGCATTATGTGGCACCCACGATCTGGGCCTGGCGCGCGGGCCGGGTCCGGAAGTTCCACAAACATTTCGACCACCTGCTGGCCCTGTTTCCGTTCGAGCCGCCCTTGTTCGACGCGGCGGGGCTGGCGAGTACGTTCGTCGGCCACCCGGTGGCCGAGGGCGGTGTCGACGACGGCGATGGTGCTGCGTTTCGTGCGCGCCACGGCATTGCGCCCGATGCAACGGTGCTTTGCGTGCTGCCGGGAAGCCGTCATGGCGAGGTGTCTCGGCTCGAGCCCATCGCACGTGAAACGCTGGCCCGGGTGATGCCCGACCATCCCGATGTGGTCCTCGTGGTTCCGGCTGCGGCGAATGTCCGCTCCTTGATCGAGGAGACCGTCGCCACGTGGCCCTGGCCCGTTGCGGTGGTCGATGGTGCACGTGAGCGCTACGACGCCTTCGCGGCAGCCGATCTGGCGTTGGCGACGTCCGGCACCGTGACCCTTGAATTGTCATGGGCGGCGGTCCCTACCGTCGTCATGTATCGGCTGCCTCGGCTGACGGGTGAAATCGCGCGTCGGATGATCCGGGTGCGCTTCGCATCGATCGTCAACATCGTGGCCGACCGTGAGGTGCTGCCCGAGTTCATACAGTCGCGCTGCCGGCCGAAACCAATCGCCGGTGCGGTGCGCGAGCTGCTGTCGAACCCGCAGCGCCGGGCGGAAATCGGTGCGGAGGCTCGCCGGATATCCCGGGATCTGGAGCCAGGCGGCGAGCGGCCGAGCGCGCGTGCGGCGCGCGCCGTACTCGACATTGTCGCCGCGGCTCGTAACCGTTAAAACCGGACAGCACAGATATTTGCACAGCAAAGGGGCGGCACCATGGCCGGGACTGACGCGTATCGACTTCTTCACACGATGATCCGGGTGAAGGACCAGGACAAATCGATCGATTTCTATACCCGTCATCTGGGCATGAAGGTCCTTCGCCAGAAGGATTTCGAGGGTGGCCGCTTCACCAACACCTTCATTGGCTATGGTGACGAGAGCAGCGAGGCCGTGATCGAGCTGACCTACAACTGGGACCAGGATGAACCCTATTCCCATGGCTCCGGGTTCGGACATCTCGCGGTTGGAGTTCCCGATATTTATGCCACCTGTGAGGCGCTCGAGGCCGAAGGGGTGAGCATCCCCCGCAAGCCGGGCCCGATGAAGCACGGCACGACGGTGATTGCGTTCATCGAGGATCCGGACGGGTACAAGATCGAACTGATCGAGCAGGGCTAGCGACATGGGCGACACCAAGCGCACGGCATCCGAGCTGATTGTCGACCCCGCGAGCCTGCCGGTCGAATCCGGCACGCCCTATCCCGCACCCTTTGATGCTTTGGTGAAGGGGCGCCACCGTTCGCGCCTGTCACCGCCGCTCGGGCTGTCCGGTTTCGGCGTGAATGTCGTCCGGATCGAGCCGGGCGCCAGTTCGTCGGCGCGGCACTGGCATTCCGAACAGGACGAATTCGTCTACATCCTCGAAGGGGAGGCGACCCTGGTCACGGATGAGGGTGAAACCACCCTCGCGACCGGCATGGCGGCGGGGTTTCCTGCGGGCAATCCCAACGGGCACACGCTGGCCAACCGATCAGACAGCGACGTCATGGTGCTGGAGGTCGGCAACCGGCCGCGCGAGGAAGACGTCACCTATCCTGATATCGACATGGCGAATGCCGTGCGTGACGGCAAACCCCGCTTCATTCGCAAGGACGGCTCGTCCTTCGACGACTAGACCTTCGAAGAATAGGCCACAAAAGCAAACGGCCCTCTGTGCAGAGGGCCGTTGCACAAATCGGATATCGCTGTGACTAGCGCTTGTCGATCGGCGGGTATTCGCGCTCGGTCGGGCCAGTGTAGAGCTGACGCGGGCGGCCGATGCGTTGGCCCGGGTCTTCGATCATTTCCTTCCACTGTGCAATCCAGCCGACGGTGCGCGCCAGCGCGAACAACACGGTGAACATGCTGGTCGGGAAGCCGATCGCTTTGAAGATGGTGCCCGAGTAGAAGTCCACATTCGGGAACAGCTTGCGTTCGACGAAGTAGTCGTCTTCCAACGCGATCCGCTCGAGTTCCATCGCGAGTTCCAGCAGCGGGTCGTTCTCCACGCCGACTTCCGCCAGGACTTCGTCGGCCGATGCCTTGAGCACACCCGCGCGCGGGTCGTAGTTCTTGTAGACCCGGTGACCGAAGCCCATCAGGCGGAACGGATCGTCGGGGTTTTTTGCCCGCTCAAGGAATTCGGGGATGTTTTTCTTGTCGCCAATTTCCGCGAGCATCTCCAGCACCGCCTGGTTGGCGCCGCCATGCGCCGGGCCCCACAGGGTGGCGATGCCGGCGGCGATGCAGGCGAAGGGGTTGGCACCCGAAGAGCCGGCGAGGCGCACGGTCGAAGTCGAGGCGTTCTGCTCGTGATCGGCATGCAGGATGAAGATTTTGTCCATGGCTCGCACGATCGCCGGGCTCGGCTTGTATTCCTCTGCCGGCACGGAGAAGGTCATGTGCAGGAAATTTTCGGCGTAGCTCATTTCGTTGCTGGGATACACGAAAGGCTGGCCGACCGTATACTTGTAGGCCCAGGCGGCAATCGTCGGCATTTTCGCGATCAACCGGTGGGATGCGATCAGGCGCTGCTGCGGATCATTGATGTCGGTGGAGTCGTGATAGAAGGCCGACATGGCACCGACGACGCCGATCATCACGGCCATCGGATGGGCGTCGCGACGGAACCCGCTGAACAGGTTGCGGATCTGCTCGTGGAGCATCGTGTGATTGGTGATCGTCGCCTCGAACTCTGTCATCTGCGCCTGGTTGGGCAGCTCCTGGTGGAGCAGCAGGTAGCAGACTTCGAGGAAGGAGCTGTTCGCGGTCAGCGCTTCGATTGAGTAGCCGCCGTGGCGCAGGATGCCTTCTTCACCATCGATATAGGTCAGCGCGGAATCGCAGCTCGCCGTCGACGTGTAGGACGGGTCGTAGGTGAACATGTCCGTTTCGGCATAGAGCTTGCGGACATCGATGACACGTGGGCCTTCGGCACCTTCCAGGATTGGCAGTTCGACGGTCTTGTCGCCGATTGTCAGGGTCGCGGTATCTACGACTTTCGCGTCACTCATATAACTCTCCAACCAGATTTCGCGCGCGATATGCGTCCGAGGGGCATATCCGGCGTGCCAGATTTATGTTGCGCCGCACTCTAGTGGGCGAAGGTCCGTTCGGCAATATTGCTGAACCGCCTGGTTCAAGGCGTGAGACCTAATTTGCGGCGAATTCCAGCCGCGCCAGGGTTTCGTCCCGGCCGAGGACCGCCATGACCTCGAATATACTCGGCGATACGCTACTTCCGGTTAACGCGGCCCGCAGGGGCTGCGCCACCTTGCCGAGCTTTAACTCCCGGGTTTCCGCGTATTCCCGCGCAATCCCGTCCAGTTCGGCTTCACCCCAAGATGTAGCCTTTTTGAGCAATTCCGCAAGTTCCTTGAGGGTCTGGCGGGCTTCGGCGTCGGTGAGGCTGTCGCGGGCCTTCTCGGTCATCTCGATTGGCGCGTCGACCAGATAAAGGTGAGATAATTCAAATAGTTCATGAGTGTTTTTGGCGCGAGACGCGAGCCCTGGCATGCCTGCGACAAGCCGCGTTTCGGCCTCGGGAGAAACAGTTATTCCTGCGGCGTTCGCATCGGCGAGCACCCGGGCGGCCAATGTGTCTGCATCCGCAGTCTTCAGATACTGGGCGTTGAGGTTGAGCAGCTTGTCCATATCGAAGCGTGCGGGGGACCGGCCGACGGCATCGAGATTGAACCATTCGATGGCCTGTTCACGTGAAATGGTCTCGTCGTCGCCATGGGACCAGCCGAGGCGGAGCAGATAGTTGCACATGGCCTCGGGCAGAATGCCCATCTCTTCATAGGCCTCGACACCCAGCGCACCGTGGCGTTTGGAGAGTTTCGCACCGTCGGAACCGTGAATCAGGGGGATATGGGCGAATTCCGGAACATCCCAGCCGCAGGCCTTGAAAAGGTGGAGCTGGCGAAACGCGTTGTTGAGGTGGTCGTCGCCTCGGATCGCGTGGGTCACGCCCATATCGTGATCGTCGACCACGACGGCGAGCATGTAGGTCGGTGTGCCGTCGGACCGCAGGATGATGAAATCATCCAATGTGTCGTTGGCCTTGGTGACGTCGCCCTGCACCAGATCGGCGATCGTGGTTTCGCCCTCGAGCGGCATCTTGATGCGGATCACCGGGTCGATACCGGCCGGCGCCTCTGACGCGTCGCGGTCGCGCCAGCGGCCGTCATACATTCGCGTGCCGCCGCCTGAATTCTTGGCGATCTCGCGCATTTCGGCGAGTTCTTCCGGCGTGCAGTAGCATTTGTAGGCGTTGCCGTCGGCGACCAGTTGTTCGGCGACCTCGCGGTGCCGATCTGCATTTTGGGATTGATAGGTCTCCGCACCATCCCAGTTGAGCTCAAGCCAGTTCATCCCGTGCAAAATGGCCTGCATGGCCTCTTCGGTGGAACGCTTGCGGTCCGTGTCCTCGACCCGCAGCAGGAACTGCCCCCCATGATGTTTGGCGAACAGGTAGTTGAACAGAGCCGTCCGCGCCCCGCCGATATGCAGAAATCCGGTGGGTGACGGGGCAAAGCGGGTGACAACGGACATGGGCGGTCGGCTCGATCAGGGGCAGGGAGGATTGCCGTTCGTATGGCTGTGCAGAGGCCGCGCGTCAAGATGGAGGAGTTGACGCCAGGCCTCCGGTGGGGGGACGCTGGCAACCGAAATCATGCTCCGTGCTGTGACATACGTCGCATCCTTCGGTTTGTTATTTGGATTGCGAGACCGGCTCTGGTCGGCATTCGTCGCCGAGCGGGAACGCTGGGTGTTGTGGCTGCCGGTCGCGCTCGGCATCGGGATCGCGATCTACTTTGCACTTCCGCTGGAACCGGCCTGGTATGCGGGGTCGGTGCTGCTCGCGCTTTTGTTCGTTGGTTTGATTGCTTATCGCTACGGCACGTCATTCCGGCTCGTTCTGGTTCTGGGCCTGTTTGTCGCCATGGGTTTCGCAGCCGCGCAGTGGCGGACCCACAATGTGGCGGCACCAGTCCTCGCCGGGGCGCAGATCACGACAATGGTGGAGGGGCGGGTGGTCACCGTGGAGCCCGCGACGCGTGGTCCCCGCGTGGTCCTTGATGGCGTGGCGTTCTCCGATCCTGACATTTCGGAAATCCCCCAACGCGTGCGTTTGCGTTTGCGCCCGGCCGACGCGCGGGTGCGCCCGGGTGATCGGTTGCGCGTACGCGCGCGGCTGTCACCGCCACCCGATGCGTCCTATCCAGGCGGGTTCGATTTCTCCCGGAGGGCTTGGTTCGCGCGGATCGGCGCGGTCGGTTTCGCCCTGGCCCCGGCGGATATAGCTCCTGACGCTACAGGCAACGGACTTGGATCGCGTTTCTCCACTGCAATCGAGCGCGCCCGCGTCGCGATCGCAACCCGGATCACCGACGGCATCGACGGGCCCGCCGGCGGCGTGGCGGCGGCACTTGCGACCGGACAGCGCGGCGGAATCCCGGAACATGTCCGCGACGACATGCGTGATTCCGGCCTCGCGCACCTCCTGGCGATTTCCGGGCTGCATCTCGGGCTGGTGGCCGGGTTCGTGTTCGCACTCGTGCGCGGCGGCCTGGCGCTTTGGCCCCGGGCGGCGCTCGGCTGGCCGCTCAAGAAGATCGCCGCCGTGATCGCGTTGTCTGCCGCCGCCGTCTACCTGATGCTGGCGGGCGCGACCATCCCCACCCAGCGCGCCTTCCTGATGACCGCGATCGTCCTGGTGGCGATCCTGGTCAACCGGACGGGCATCTCCCTGCGGCTG
The DNA here is from genome assembly GCA_018667335.1 of Rhodospirillaceae bacterium. Classification (GTDB taxonomy): domain Bacteria; phylum Pseudomonadota; class Alphaproteobacteria; order UBA6615; family UBA6615; genus UBA8079. The sequence goes on along the minus strand of JABIVD010000027.1, from coordinate 107,218 downwards.
GTGGCGTGGGCGGCGCTGGTGGTTCTCCTGCTGCGGCCCGAGGCATTGCTGAGCGTCAGCTTCCAGATGTCTTTCGCGGCCGTCGTGGCGCTCGTGGCGGCGTATGAGGGCCTCGGCGCGCGATTGCGTACCACCGCCGCCACCAGCCACTGGACCCGGCGCGTACTGATCTACTTCGCAGCGATCGCCTTCAGCTCGCTGATCGCAAGCCTCGCGACCGCGCCGTTCGCGGTGTTCCACTTCAACCGGTTCGCGCCCATGGGCCTGATGGCGAACCTCCTGGCGGTACCGATCACCGCCTTGTGGGTGATGCCCATGGAAGTGCTGGCGCTGCTGCTCATGCCGTTCGGCCTGGAAGGGCTGGTGCTGCCGGTTCTCGGCTGGGGCGTGGAGGCCGTGCTGTTGATCGCGCGCACTGTTGCGTCGTGGCCGGGTGCCGCCATCACCGTGGCGCAGCCAACGGTCGCGGGAATGATCGTCGCTACGGCGGGCGGGCTCTGGCTGTGCCTTTGGCGCCGCGGCTGGCGGTTCGCCGGCGTGCCGTTGATCGTCGCGGGGTTGGCGACGGCGGGCGGGGACGACCCGCCGGACATCCTGGTTTCCAACAACGCTGGTCTCATTGCGGTGCGCACCGACACCGGCGTCGCCTATCTGTCGAACCTGCAGGCCTCGCCGTTCGTGCGGGATATCTGGCAACGCCGTCTCGGGGTTTCGGAATTTTTGCCGCTTGATGAGGGCCTGAGTTGCGACGCGCTCGGCTGCACCGCCGAGGTGTCCGGTCAGGTGATTGCCGTCGTTGAGAATGCGCTTGGCTTCGCGGAGGAATGCCGCCGGGCCGATATTCTGATTTCAAGCGAGCCGATCCCGCGCGCCTGCACCGGACCGGCGGTGACCATCGGGCGTTTCGACGTCTGGCGGTCGGGCGCCCACGCGGTCTGGCTGGGTGAAAACGAGAACGCCGTCAGGGTGTGGCACGCGCGGAAACAAGCTCCGGGTCGGCCCTGGATGCGGGTGATGCAGTTGCCCGCAAACTTCAGCAACTAGTCCGGAACTAGTATTGCCTGAGAAGCCCGATGAGTTCGCCCTGCACGGCGACCTGGTCGGGGCCGAATATCCGGGTCTCGTAGGCCGGGTTGGCGGCTTCGAGCGCGACGGAATCATTGCGCCGACGCAGGCGTTTCAGGGTGACTTCATGTCCCTCGACCAGGGCGACCACGATCGAGCCGTTGTCGGCCGTATCCGTGCGCCGGATGACGACCGTGTCGCCATCGAGGATGCCGGCGTCGATCATCGAATCACCTTCGACCTCGAGGCAGTAGTGGTTGCCGCGCCCGAGCATGGACGGCGGCACGGCGATATGGCGGGTCGGGTCGCGCAGCGCCTCGATGGGGGTGCCGGCGGCGATCTTGCCGAGGAAGGGGAGTTCCACATCGCCCTGGGATGCATCGCCCGTCGATGCCGGTGCGCCGGTGATTTCTGACGGCGCGATAACTGGCGTGCTCTCGGTGTCGCGGCCGCCCTCGATGACCTGGGGCGAGAAGGGCGCGCCCTGGCTGCCTTGCGCCGTAGTGGCGCCGACACCCGCCTCGTCGGGCAGGCGCAGGACTTCGAGTGCGCGAGCCCGGTGGGCGAGGCGGCGGATGAAACCGCGCTCCTCGAGCCCGGTGATCAGCCGGTGGATACCCGACTTGGATTTGAGCCCGAGGGCGTCTTTCATCTCATCGAAGGAGGGCGCAACGCCGGTCGCGTTGAGCCGTTCGTTGATGAAAGTGAGAAGCTGGTGCTGCTTGCGCGTCAACATGTGGTCTGGGCCCCCAAAACTCGGTCCGTTATCTACGTGCGGCAGTACCACAATATATGGAACAAACCGCAAACATCGACGCATGTTCTAGTGATGTTCTTTTGACTCGTCAACCAAGCTCGTCCTGGCGGGCGCGATAATCATCCAGTGCCCGGTTGAGGAGGTGCGCCAGACCATACGCGCCGACGACATATCGTGCCGGGAGAGTTTTCGTGAGCCGCAGGCCGTTGCGCAACCGACCCAGACTGCTCTTTGCCTTGTACCGAATTCGAACGGGATACCCGCCCTCAAACTGGTCCACATGCTCGAAAGATATCTTTCCAATGGCCGTGCTTGCGTGGTCTTCGAAAATCACCATCCGTCGCCAGCTCGGCGCGATGAGCGTGATGATGCAGAAAATTGCCATGGCCCCGCCAAGCAGCGTGAGGATCAGGCCGTAGAACATGTTTTGGCCGGTGACCAATAGCCAACCGCCGAAGCAGGCGCAGGCCAGCACGAAGACAAACGTAATGACGTAGTCGCGGATGTATGCCGGAACGATGATCGGGTAACGACTTTGCCAGAGGAGTTCGACGAGTTCCGTCCGGCTAACTCTTTTCTTCCGTGCCACAGCTAAATCCGCAACATCCCATCGCCCAGCCGCACGAAGGCGACCGGGTCGCCGGCCTTGGCGGCGGGCGCGTGGGGCGGGCGAACGATCAAACAGTCGGCGGCGGCCAGGCGCGAGAACATCGAGCTGTCCTGTTTGGGGAACGGCGCGGCGACGAGCGTGTCGCCGTCGCGTGTAAGTGTCGCGCGCAGGTAATCCTCGCGCCGGTCGTTCTCGCCCAGATCGACGCCGAGTGTCGCCGTCTCGAAGACCGGCTCAGTCTCGTCCGTGCCTAGCATCTTCGCCAGCGCCGGCTTCAGGAACAGCACGCCGCACACGGTCGAGGAGACCGGGTTGCCCGGGAATCCGAGCATGGGCACGTCGCCCAGCCGGCCGAACATCAGCGGTTTGCCCGGGCGCATGGCGATCTGCCAGAAATCCAGCTCCAGGCCGATATCCGCCAGCGCGTCCTTTACGAGGTCATGCTCGCCGACGGATGCGCCGCCGGTGGTGACCAGCATGTCCGCGCCTCGCGCGCCTTCTGCCATCGCGCTGATGGCGGCCTTGTCGTCGGGCGCGATACCCAGGGTGACGGGCTCGCCGCCTGCGGCCCGGATCAGGCCCTCGAGTGCAAATGTGTTGGAGCTGACGATGCTGGTCGGGCCCAGCGCCTCGCCGGGCAGGGAGATCTCGTCGCCGGTGGCGAGTAGCGCCACGCGGGGCCTGCGGCGGACCTGCAGCCAGGGATGGTTCATGGCCGCGGCGAGGCCGATGTCGCGTGCGCTCAGAACCGTGCCGGCGGTCAGCAGCACGTCACCCGTCTCGAAGTCGAGGCCGGCCTTGCGCACATAGCGGCCGGCAGCGGAACTTTCCTTGATGGTAACGGTGTCGCCGTCCCGGTCGGTGTCTTCCTGGATGACGATGGCGTCGACGCCGTCGGGCAGTGCCGCGCCGGTAAAGATGCGCACCGTCTCGCCGGGGCCGACCACGCCGTCATGGCGTCCGCCCGCCGGGACCGCGCCCACAATTTTGAGATCGACCGGCACGTTGGCGACGTCCTCGGCGCGCACGGCGTAGCCGTCCATCGCCGAGACGGCCAGCGGCGGCTGGGTCACCCGCGCGTCCACGTCGGCGGCCAGCACCCGGCCATGGGCCTCGGTGAGCGCCACCTGTTCCGACGCCATGGTCGGCAAATCGGCCAGGATGCGCGCACGCGCGTCGGCCACAGGCATGAGGGACTGGGTCACGGGCTTGGCTCTTCCGACAGTTCGGATGGGGTGTCCAGGCGATGAGGCTTGATGGCGATGCGCCAGAATACGAGCCCCGCGATGACGCCGTAGGCGAAGGTCCCCAGCGACAGGACGAGCGTGGACGCCATGTTGTCCAGATCGGGCACGCCGCCCGAAAGCATGGTGACGTCGATGATCTTCCAGAAGATCAGCACCATCAGGGCGTTTCGAATATATCGGGCGCGGCGCAACTCGCCGATCCTCAAGAGGCTGCGCGACATCGGAACGGCGACGATTAGCATCGCGGCGGCGGTGATCAGGTAGAAGCTCAGAAACCCGTTGGGCATGTAGAGGGTGCCCGGGCTCAGGTTGAAAAACCCAAGCACCGTCCGGGCCCATTCGACGGCGACCACGACGGCCGGGGCCGCGAGCGCGGCGACGATGAGCAGGAACATGGTGAGGCGCTTGCTCACGAGGCCTCGTAGGTGCCCGACTTGCCGCCGGCCTTGTGCAGCAGGCGGACATCGGTGATCAGGGTGCCCCGGTCCACCGCCTTGACCATGTCGTAGACGGTCAGTGCGGCGACGGTCGCCGCGGTCAGCGCCTCCATCTCGACACCTGTCTTGCCGTCGACCCGCACGGTCGCCTCGATGACCACGGCGTTGGCGCCGTCGTCGATGGACAGCTCCACGTCGGCCTTGTTGATCAGCAGGGGATGGCAGAGCGGGATTAATTCTGAGGTCTTCTTCGCGCCCATGATGCCCGCGATCCGCGCGATCGACAGGACATCGCCCTTCTTGACCGCGCCGTCGCGGATCAGCGCGATGGTCTCGGGCTGCATGATCACGCGGCAACCGGCCGTTGCCGTGCGCCGGGTCACGTCCTTGTCGGACACGTCGACCATGCGGGCGTTCCCGTCCGCGTCGATATGGGTGAGCTTGTCGCCACCCTGTTCGGTGTTGTCGGCCATATCAGGCGCTTTCCTGCAAGGATTCGCCCGGTGCCAGCAGATCGCGCACCGCGCCGGAGATGTCGTCCTGGCGCATGAGGGATTCGCCGATCAGGAAGCAGCGCGCGCCGACACCCGACATCCGCACGAGGTCATCGGGGGTGAACAGCCCGCTCTCGCAGACCAGCACCCGGTCGGACGGCACCCGCGGCGCGAGTTCTTCCGTCGTCGCCAGATCCACGGTCAGGGTCTTCAGGTTGCGATTGTTGATGCCGACCAGATCACTGTCGATCTCCAGCCCCCGGTCGAGCTCCTCGGCATTGTGCACCTCGACCAGCACGTCCATGCCCCATTCATGGGCGGCGGCGGAGAGCTCGGCGGCCTGGGTGTTTTCCAGCCCCGCCATGATCAGCAGGATGCAGTCGGCGCCCAGCGCGCGGGCCTCGACCACCTGATAGGGATCGAGCATGAAATCCTTGCGGATGGCGGGCAGGGACACCGCTGCGCGGGCGGCGACCAGATCTGCGTCGGAGCCCTGGAAATACGGTGTATCGGTCAGCACCGACATGCAGGTGGCGCCACCGGCCTCATAGGCCCTGGCGATCGACGGCGGGTCGAAGTCTTCGCGGATCAGCCCCTTGCTCGGGCTCGCCTTCTTGATTTCGGCGATCAGGCCGAAGCGCCCGGCCGCGGCGCGTTCTGCCAGCCGGCGCGCGAAACCGCGGGTCTCACCGGCCGCACGCGCGCGTTCTTCGAGCGTGGCCAGCGACGTCTCGGCCTTGCACGCGGCGATATGTTCGCGCTTGTCGTTGTTGATTTTGGTCAGGACGTCGCTTTTGTCGGCGGCCATGTCACGTCCCCCGGTTGGTGATCTCGACGAGCCGGGCGAGACAGTCGCGCGCGGCGCCGGAATCGATTGCCTCGCGGGCGATCTTCGCGCCGTCGAGCAGATTGTCGGCCTTGTCGGCAATCATCAGCGAGCCGGCCGCCGTGAGGATCACGGCGTTGCGGTAGGCGCTCTGCTTGCCGTCCAGCAATTCGTGGACGGCCGCAGCGTTGTAGGCGGGATCGCCGCCCTTGATGTCTTCGAGTGTGCCGCGCGGCAGATCGGCATCTTCCGGGGTGACCTCGTAGGTCGTGACCTTGCCGTCCCTGAGCTCGGAGACCCGCGACGGGCCTGTGGTGGTCAGCTCGTCGGTGCCGTCGGACCCGTGCACCACCCAGGCGCGGGTCAGGCCGAGATTGCCCAGCACATGGGCCATGGGTTCGGTCCATTGCGGTGCGAAGACGCCGGTCATCTGGCGTTTGACCAGTGACGGGTTCGACAGGGGCCCGAGGAGGTTGAAGATCGTGCGCGTGCCCATTTCGACGCGGGGCCCGGCGACATTGCGCATGGCGCTGTGATGGCGCGGCGCCATCAGGAAGCCGAGATTGTTCTCCCAGATCGATTCCTTGATCAGGTCGAAATCGGCATCGATGTTGATGCCGAGCTCGGTCAGCACGTCCGCCGCGCCGGTTTTGGAGCTCAACGCCCGGTTGCCATGCTTGGCGATGGGGACACCGCAGCCCGCGACGACGATCGCGGAGGCCGTGGAGATGTTGAGGGTACCGGTGCCGTCGCCGCCGGTGCCGACGATGTCCATCGCGCCCTCGGGGGCCTCGATGATGTGGGCCTTGGCCCGCATCGCCCGCGCCGCGCCGGTAATCTCGCCCACGGTCTCGCCGCGCAGGCGCAGCGCCATCAGGAACGCACCGATCTGGGCCGGGGTTGCGTTGCCGGACATGATGATGTCGAAGGCGGTCTCGGCCTCGTCCTCTCCCAGCGTCCCGCCGTCGGCGACGCGCCCGATCAGTGGTTTCAGATCGTCCATATCAGAGCTCATAGCGCCATCATCTCTCCGGCGCGCGTGTCGTCGCCATACGCGTCCACCGGCTGCCCGGTCGCAAGTTCAACAAAATTGGCCAGCAGGTCGTGACCCGCTTCCGTCGCGATGCTTTCGGGGTGGAACTGCACCCCGTGGATCGGCAATTCCTTGTGGCTCAGGCCCATGATCACGTCGTCGGACGTTGTTGCGGTGATTTCGAAACAGTCGGGCAGGGTGGCGCGCTCTACGGCGAGCGAATGATATCGGGTCGCCTCGACCGGGTTGGGCAGGCCGCGAAACAGGCTCTGGCCGCCGTGACGCACGCGATCGACCTTGCCGTGCATCGGCTCCGGTGCGCGGATGATCTTGCCGCCAAACGCCTGTCCGATGGTCTGGTGTCCCAGGCAAACACCGAGCACGGGCATCCGCGCGTCTGCCGCGCGGGCGACCAGCTCGAGGCAGATGCCGGCGTGATCGGGATCCGACGGTCCCGGTGAAATCACGATCGCCTCGGGCGCGAGTGCCAGCGCCTCTTCGGGCGTCAGGGTGTCGTTGCGCCGCACATCACAGCTCACCCCGATCTCGCCCAGGAAGTGGACGAGGTTGTAGGTAAAGCTGTCGTAGTTGTCGATTAACAGAAACATCTCAACAGGTTGTCCGGCGTTCTTGATCTTTGTTTCGTGGCCCGAATCCGCCCGGCCACGGGGCGGAGACTTATAACAGCGTTGTCCGAGGCGGCAAAGCGGCGGCAAAGCAGGGCGCGTGCGAATCTGTCATAAGCATGCCCCAATTGCCTGTCCTTTTGGCGGGCCAACGACGAAGCGAGTCGCCACCCGATGGCTCAACGAGCCCGCAAAGCGAAACCGAAGCCGCGCAAACCCGCCCGGAAGGCGAAGCAGAGGGCCAAAGGCAAGGCGCCGCGCCTGCTCGGCCTGGTGTGGGTCACGGCGGCTGCGTTGACCGTTGCTGTTTTGTCGCTGGCCGCGATTTTGCTGCTGGTACCGTCCGGGCGTGATGAGCCACCGCCCCAAATTGCGACCGCGCCCATCCCCGCCATAACGCGGCCGCCTGAACCCGCATTGCCGCCACCGCCCGCCGCACCGGAAATCACACCGGAAGTTGCCGTGGTTCCGCCACCGGCCCCGCCCGCATCGGTCAAAACCTGGCTGCGCAATGCCGTCCCGGTATCCGTCGCATCGGGCCAGCCGATGATCGCGGTCGTGATCGACGATATGGGGCTCGACCGGGCGCGATCCGAGCGGACCACGGCTCTGCCGGCACCACTGACCCTCGCCTACCTCGCCTATGGCCGCGAACTGGACGCGCAGACGGCGGCGGCTAGCGCGGCGGGTCATGAATTGCTGGTGCATGTGCCCATGGAACCCGGGCCCGGCACGGATCCCGGCCCCAATGCGCTCCTGACCAGCCTGTCGGCGGAAGAGCTGGCCCGGCGGATCGACTGGAACCTGTCTCAGTTCACGAAATTTGTCGGCATCAACAACCACATGGGAAGCAAGGCGACGTCGGATCGGCCATCCATGGCGGCTGTGATGACGAAACTCCGCGATCGCGGGCTGTTGTTCCTCGATAGCCGCACGTCGAGTGCAACCGTGGCCTATTCCGAAGCGGAGAAGCAGGGAATACCGGCGCTGCGCCGCGATGTGTTCCTCGATCACGACCCGTCGCCGATCGCCGTGCGCGCCGCCCTGGACCAGGTCGAGGAAATCGCGCGCCGGCAGGGACATGCGATCGCGATCGGCCATCCCAAGGATGCGACAATAGAGGCCCTGGCCGAGTGGCTGCCCGATGTGCGGGCGCGGGGCTTCGCGCTGGTGCCGGTTAGCGCCGTGGCGCTGCGCCTTGCGGCGGGCAACGAACGCGCGCGGAACTAGTTTCTAGCCCTTTGACGCGTCTGTCATGAGGACCGGCAGCTTACATCGCCTGGCAATCGTTCGAGTGATACGCTGTCCGATAATTGATCAGGCGATAAATTAATCGGAGGGCTTTGCATGACCGATGAACCCGTCACCGTTGCCGTCGTCGAGTTGAAGGTCGAGCCGACTTATCTGCAGCTGTCGCGCGAGGAACGCGCCGCCCACTGGCTGGCGCTTCAGGAAATCATCGCGGCGCATCCAAAAGTCGGCGTGGTCTGGCACGACGCGGATGCGTTAAGCGGCGAGTGCTCGGACTTCGTGATCTGTCACTTCCAGACGCTGTTCGACTATCACTGCATGTGGGAAGAGATTAAGGACGGGCCGTTGTTCATGACGCCGTACTTCAACATCACCCGGGTGCTACTCGGCATGGAGAACGCCTTCGTGGCGTATGACGAGAAAATCGGTATCGAGGTTGGTCAGCCGGCCTAACCTGACTAGTTGACGAAGCGGTGGGCCTGTTCGGCTGCCCGGATCAGGGCGCGGGCCTTGTTCTGGCTTTCCTGATACTCGGCCTCGGGGTCTGAATCCGCGACCACGCCGCCGCCGGCCTGAACATACATCATGCCGTCCTTGATCAGCGCCGTGCGCAGCGTGATGCATGTATCCATGCTGCCGTCGGCCGCGAAATACCCGACAGAGCCCGCGTAGAAACTGCGGCGCTCTGATTCCAGCTCGTCGATGATCTCCATCGCCCGGATTTTCGGCGCCCCCGACACGGTTCCGGCGGGGAAACCCGCAGCCAACGCATCGACCGCGCGGGTGCCCGGTTTCACGCGCCCCTGCACGTTGGAGACGATGTGCATGACGTGGCTGTAGCGTTCGATCGTGAATTCTTCCGTGACCTCGACGGTGCCGATTTCCGACACGCGCCCCACATCGTTGCGACCGAGATCGAGCAGCATCAGATGTTCGGCCAGTTCTTTGGGGTCGGCGAGCAGTTCCTCGGCCAGCGCTTCATCAGCGTCCGGCGTGGCGCCGCGCGGCCGGGTGCCGGCGATGGGGCGAATCGTGACCGTGCCGTCGCGCAGGCGGACGAGAATTTCCGGGCTCGATCCGACGAGGGAGAAGTCCCCGACATTGAGGACGAACAGGAACGGGGAGGGATTGAGCCGCCGCAGCGAGCGATACAGCGCGGTGGGTGGCAGGTCGAACGGGAAGCTGAAGCGCTGTGACGGGACGACCTGGAAGACGTCGCCGGCGCGGACATATTCCTTCGCCGCCTCGACCATCGCGTGATACTCGGCCTGGCTGCGGTTCGAGACCGGGGTAATCTCGATCTCGGACCCTTCGGGCACGCTGGCGATGCGGGGGACCCCGCGGTCAAAGCCGGCAACGGCCGTGTCGAGCCGTGCACTGGCGTCGGCGTAGGCACTGTCGGCATCGATCGACGGCGCGGGCCAGACCGGGGTGACGAGGGTGACCTTGTCCGCGACATTGTCGAAGACCGCGATGATGGTCGGCCGGATGTATACCGAATCCGGGATATCGATCGTATCGGGATTGTCGTCGGGCAGGCGCTCCATGAGGCGCACGGCGTCATAGGTGAAATAGCCGAACAGCCCGGCCGCCATCGGCGGGAGTTCCGGCGGGATCTCGATCCGGCATTCATCGACGAGCGCCGACAGGGTGTCGAGACTGCGGCCTTCCATGGGTTCGAAATTGTCGAGTGACGTGCGCGCGTTGCGGTTGATCTCCGCATTCTCGCCGGTGCATCGCCAGATCAGGTCCGGTGCAAAGGCCAGAATCGAATAGCGGCCGCGAACCGCGCCGCCCTCGACCGATTCCAGCAGGATCGAATGCTTCTCATCGTCGGCGAGTTTGAGGAGGGCCGAAACCGGCGTCTCGAGATCGGCAACCAGTTCCGTCCAGACGAGCTGCGGCTCGCCGTTGGCGTAGCGCGCGGCGAAGGACTCTGTATCGGTTGCGGTTTGCAAGGTCACTTGGCTGTCACCGGCAGATATTTGGGAGGCAGATCATCGGGGGGCAGATCATTGGGGCTGGAACGCGTCTTCGAGTGCGGCCCGGTCCACTTCGACACCGATTTCGTTCTGCAATGCGATCGACAATTGAGTCACCAGATCGTTGGCGATCTGCCCGGTCAGCACGTTGGCCATTTCGTCGCGTGCCGGGTCGGTCATGTCGGCGGGCTCGATGTCGATCAGCTTGGCCACCGCCGCGCCGTTGGACAGGAGCTGCGAAATGACTTCGCCGCGCGACGCCTCGAACACCGACGCGATCAGTTCGGTGGAAATGGTCGAGCCGTCACCAGTCCGGTCGAAGGCGGGAGTGCGCTCGAAGCGCGCCTTGAATTCGCCCGCCAGCGTCTCGAGGCTTTCGCCACCGCGTGCACGGTCAGCGATCTTCTGCGCCGTCTCCTCGGCAAGCGCACTGACGCGCTCGGCTTTCCAGGCTGTGATCGCCTGTTCGCGCACCGCATCGACGGACGGGATGCGCGGCGCGATGATCTCATCGAGACGGACCACCGAGAACCCGCCGTCGCGGCCCTCGATCGTCTCGGCGATACCCGTGGCATCGATGGTAAACAGGCGCTGGACCAGTTCGGCCGTAACGGCGCCGTCCGGGTCTGCCTGCTCGGTGCGCAGATGACCCGTGCGTGCCACGCCGTTGATGCGGGTGGTGGTCAGATTGCTGTCGCGCGCCACCTCTTCGAGGGACGCGCCACCCGCGAGCCCGTCCTCGACGTCGTTGAGGACGTCGAAAATGCCGTCGCGCGCTTCTTCCAGCGCCAGCTCGCCGCGCAGGGCTTCACGCACCTCGTTGAACGGGATCGTCCGGCCCGGCTGAATGTTCTGCACCTCGACCAGATGCCAGCCGAGATCGCTCTCGATCGGTGTGCTGATCACGTCGACGGCCAGGCCGAAGGCGGCGTCGGCCAGTTCGGCGACCGGCACGTCGACCGGGCGCACGCTTCCGAGATCGACGGGCGGCAGGCCGGAGACCTCTTCGGCAGCCTGCGCGAAGGTCTTGCCGCCCTGGATCAGGACAACCGCGCGCTGGGCATCCTCGCGCGACAGGAACGTGGCCTGCGAAACGTCGCGAATTTCGGGTTGCTCGAACGCGTTGCCGCGCAGCGCATATTCCTCGCGAAGATCCTCTTCGGGGATGACGATTTCCTTGGCCAGCGTTTCCACATCCATGCTGGCGACGGACGCGACCCGGAATGCGGGCGTCTGGAACGCCTCCTTGTTGGCCTCATAGAAGCTGATGAGCTGGGCCGCGTCGGGCTCGCTCACGCGCGCATCGGGGCGCGGCGGTACGATGACGAGTTCGGCGACCCGGCGTTCGCCGCGGCGTTTGAAGATGGCGTCGGTCAGCGGCGCCGGAGCGGCGACGGCATTTCGGATCGTATCGATATATTGCGTGCGCAGGAGATCCAGGCGCACCTGCGAGACGAACTGGTCTTCCGTCTGATTGTTGTGCAGCAGGAAACGTTCGAACTGAGCGCGCTCGAAACGACCGCTTTGTCCCTGGAACTGGGGTAGGGCGCGGATCGCCGTCGCGGCGGCATTGATGGATGTGGTGACTCCCAGGTCCTGGGCTGCCTGGTCAAACAGGGAGCGGGTCACAAGCTGGGCGATGGCCTGATCGAGAAGGCCGGCCTGAATGGCGGTCTGCGCGTCGAGCTGCTGGCCGGTAAACTGCGCGGCCCGCTGAATCTGGTCGTTGAACTCGCGCCCGACCTGATGGACCGTGAAGTTGGTGTCGCCGACCTCGACGACCGAAGCCGCGCCGGAGCGTGCCCCGCCGCCATGTCCGCCGCCGCCGCCGAAATCGGTCCCGAAGAACAGGACAAAGGTCGCGGCGAGCGCGAGCAGCACGCCACGCATGATCCAGCTTTTGGAAAAATTCCGGAGGGATTCGAGCATTTTGTTGTCACCAGTTGGTTCGGGTCCGCAGCCCGTCTGCGGGCGGCGCATGATAGTGATCGCGATCCGGTGTCTCAAGCGCCGGACCCGACCTTTCGTTCGGGGCCGGTTGGCGGCGCGTTCGCGGCTATGCTAGAGCACCTTCTGGCCGATGTAGTGGCCTGCTAACGCAATGAAAAGCAACAATTTGGTGAAGATATGGCCGCGCTGAAGAAACTGATCGCCGGAAACTGGAAGATGAACATGCTGGCGACCGATGGCGTCGCACTGGCACGTGCGATCAGTGCGAAGGCGAACGGGGCGAGCTGCGATCTGCTGGTTTGTCCGCCCGCGACGATCCTGCGATCCGTTGCCGAGGCGCTCGCAGATACGGATGTCGCGGTGGGCGGTCAGGATTGTCATGAGGCGGAAAGCGGCGCCTTTACCGGCGACGTGTCGGCGGCGATGGTCGGCGATGCGGGTGCGAGCCATGTGATTCTGGGTCATTCCGAGCGCCGTCATGGTCTGGATGAGAGCGATGCGCGTGTCCGGGCGAAAACCGTCGCGGCGCACGGGGTTGGATTGATTGCCATTGTCTGCATCGGCGAGACCGAGGCGGAGCGCGATGCCGGCCGGACACTCGATGTTCTGAGTGCACAGCTGGGCGGGTCGCTGCCAGACAGCGGCGTTTCCGGCACGAACACGGTGGTTGCCTACGAGCCGGTCTGGGCGATCGGGACCGGCCGGACACCGACCCTGGAAGAAGTCGAAGCGGCCCATACGCACATCCGCACGACCCTGGGAGCTGCCCTGGGCGGCGAAGCTGCGGCCATTCGTCTGCTTTATGGAGGCTCCATGAAGCCCGAGAATGCAGGTCCGTTGCTGGCCGTCGCGAATGTCGATGGTGGACTGATTGGTGGCGCCAGCCTGGATGCCGAAAGCTTCCTGGCGATTGCCGCCGCCGACGCGTCATAGGCAATTGACAGCATTGGGACTGGAATTGCGGCGCACAACCGACTAAATACCCGCCAAGCAGTTGCGGTGCGGCGAAAGGTCGGCACCGCGCATACGAGAATCGGCCGAGACTATGGAAACCATCATACTGGTCATTCACATGCTGATTGGCGTGGCACTTGTCGGTGTCGTGCTGATGCAGAAGTCCGAAGGCGGCCTCGGCGGTCTTGGCGGCGGCGGCGGTGGCGGTGGCGGCGGCGCGAGTGGCGGCATGGGTGGATTGTTGGGCAATCGCCAGACAGCCAACCTGTTGACCCGTTCCACCGGCATGCTCGCAGCAGCCTTCATGGTGACAAGCATCGGCCTTGCGATCCTCGCCAATGGCGGCGGCAGCACAGGCTCGATCGTCAATGAGGCCGCACCTGCGCATGGTGAGACGATGACGCCGGTGCCGGCGCAACCGGCCGTGCCGACGACCCCAACGGTTCCGACGACCGAGTAGATGGCGCGGCGTCCCGAGTCGATTTCAAAAGGCGGCTTTCAGGCCGCCTTTTTCTCTGCCAAATGCCGGTATCTCAACAGCTTGTCGATTGTGGATGAATCCCCTTTGGCGGGCCGCGTTCAATTGAGTACAAGGTAACCATGGCGACACGGTTTATTTTCATTACGGGTGGTGTCGTTTCCTCTCTGGGTAAGGGGCTGGCGTCTGCGGCGCTGGGTGCGCTTCTTCAGGCGCGTGGTTACAGCGTGCGCGTTCGCAAACTGGACCCTTACCTGAACGTCGATCCGGGTACGATGAGCCCCTTCGAGCATGGCGAGGTCTACGTCACGGATGACGGGGCCGAAACCGATCTCGATCTTGGGCATTACGAGCGGTTCACGGGGGTGGCGGCGACCCAATCAGACAACGTCACGACCGGCCGGATATATTCCGATGTGCTTGGCCGTGAGCGGCGCGGTGACTATCTGGGCGGCACGGTCCAGGTCATTCCCCATGTGACTGACGCGATCAAGAAATTCGTCACGGCCGATTTGCATGGCGAGGATTTCGTGATCTGCGAGATCGGCGGCACAGTCGGCGATATCGAAAGCCTGCCGTTCCTCGAGGCCATCCGCCAGCTGGGCAACGAACTGGGCGCCGAACGGGCGATGTTCGTGCATCTGACCCTGGTGCCCTATCTCTCGGCTTCCGGTGAACTCAAGACCAAGCCGACCCAGCATTCCGTGATGGAGCTGCAGCGGGTCGGTATCCGGCCGCATGTGCTTCTGTGCCGCTGTGACCGCCCGATTCCGGACGGTGAGCGCAACAAGATCGCGCTTTTCTGCAACATTCGCCCCGAAGCCGTGGTCCCCGCGATCGATATCGACACGATCTATCAGGTGCCGGGCGAATATCACCAGGAAGGCTTCGACACCCAGGTCCTCAGTCACTTTAAGATTGATGCCAGCAAGGAGCCAAACTTGGACTCCTGGCACGACATCGTCAGCCGGATTCGTGTTCCCGATGGCGAGGTCAATATCGCGGTCGTGGGCAAGTACACCGATCTTCCCGACGCCTACAAGTCACTCTCCGAAGCGCTGGTCCATGGCGGCATTGCCAACCATGCGCGGGTCAATCTCGACTGGATTGCCTCGGAAATATTCGACACGGAAGACACCGTTGAGCATTTGAACGGGGTTCATGGAATCCTGGTCCCCGGCGGGTTTGGGGAGCGCGGCGCGGAAGGCAAGATCAAGGCTGTTCAGTTCGCGCGGGAGCACAACGTCCCCTATTTCGGCATCTGCTTCGGCATGCAGATGGCCGTGATCGAGGCGGCGCGTAACCTGGCCGGGCTGTCCGGCGCCGGTTCGACGGAATTCGGGCCTTGTGCAGACCCGGTCGTGGGGCTGATGACGGAATGGCAACGCGGTGAAGAGACCGAGCAGCGCGCTTCGGGCGACAATATGGGCGGCACCATGCGGCTGGGTGCTTATCCCGCCAGCCTGACGGAGCGGACCCATATCGCTGAAATTTACGGCCTGAACGATATCGCCGAGCGCCATCGTCATCGCTACGAGGTCAACATCAACTATCGGGAAATACTGGAGAAAGCAGGCATGACGTTTTCCGGTACATCGCCTGATGGCCTGCTGCCCGAAACGATTGAGCTTGATGACCATCCCTGGTTCATCGGCGTGCAATTCCACCCTGAGTTAAAATCCAAGCCATTCGATCCCCATCCGCTGTTCAAATCCTTTGTGGCGGCGGCTCTCGATCAATCCCGGTTGGTCTGAGCGATGGTTGAAATGCGGCATGTCCGTGTCGGCGATGTCACCCTTGGCGGTGATTTGCCACTGACCCTTATTGCCGGCCCGTGTCAGCTGGAATCCCGCGCCCATGGGCTTGAAATGAGCGCTGCGCTCAAGGAAATGGCGGAGCGGCTCGGGATCGGGCTCATCTACAAGACGAGCTTCGACAAGGCGAACCGGACGTCGATCAAGACGGAGCGCGGCCTCGGGATAGACCAGAGCCTTCCCATCATGGCCGAGATCCGGGAGGTGACCGGCCTGCCGATCCTGACCGATGTGCATGATGCAGACCAGTGCGCCAAGGTCGGCGAAGTCGCGGACGTCCTGCAAATACCGGCATTTCTGTGCCGCCAGACCGACCTCGTGGTTGCGGCGGCCCGGACCGGGCGCGTGCTGCACATCAAGAAGGGCCAGTTCCTGGCGCCCTGGGATATGAAGAATGTTGTCAGCAAGGCCTTCGAGGCCGGCAATGACAACGTCCTGGTCTGCGAGCGCGGTGCCAGCTTCGGCTACAACACGCTGGTGGCCGACATGCGTTCGCTGCCGATCATGGCCGCCCAGACCGGCTGCCCTGTAATTTTCGATGCGACCCATTCCGTGCAGCAGCCTGGCGGGCAGGGCGCGTCGAGCGGCGGCCAGCGGGAGTTTGCGCCGGTGCTGGCGCGCGCAGCCGTGGCCATCGGGGTCGCCGGTGTGTTCCTGGAGACCCATGAGGACCCGGACAACGCGCCCAGCGACGGCCCGAACATGATCCATCTGCGAGATCTGCCCGGGATTGTCGAAACCTTGCTCGAAATCGACCGTATCGCGAAAGCGAACCCGGTCTCGATTACCTGACCCAACCCACGAACAAACGGATTTCACGATGAGCGCCATCGTCAATATTATCGGCCGCGAAATTCTCGACAGCCGCGGAAACCCCACCGTCGAAGTGGATGTCATGCTCGAGAGCGGGGCCTTTGGCCGCGCCGGTGTGCCGTCAGGGGCGTCAACCGGTGCACATGAAGCCGTGGAGCGCCGCGACGGAGATCCGGCCCGCTATGGCGGGAAGGGCGTGCTGGGCGCCGTAGAGGCCGTCAACACGGAGCTGTTTGAGGCGCTGTCCGGGCTCGACGCCGACGAACAGGAGCATATCGATCAACTGATGCGCGACCTCGACGGCACCGAGAACAAGGGCCGGCTTGGGGCGAATGCGATCCTCGGTGTGTCCCTGGCGGTGGCCAAGGCGGCGGCCGAGGACGCGGGGTTGCCCCTCTATCGCTATGTCGGCGGAAGCCATGCCCGGACCCTGCCGGTGCCGATGATGAACATCGTCAACGGCGGCGCCCATGCCGACAACCCGATCGATATTCAGGAGTTCATGATCATGCCGGTTGGGGCCGCCAATATGGCGGATGCCGTTCGGGTCGGATCGGAAATATTTCAAACACTTAAGAAGCAACTCTCAGATGCCGGACACGGTACCAACGTAGGCGACGAGGGTGGATTTGCACCGAACCTGAAGAGTGCGGACGAAGCGCTTGGGTTTATTTGCAAATCCATCGAAGTTGCCGGCTACAAGCCCGGCGATGACGTTGTGCTGGCGCTGGATTCCGCGGCGACCGAATTCTATGTCGATGGGGCCTACGAGCTGGCGGGCGAAAACAAGTCGCTCGATTCCGGTGCCATGGTCGAATACCTGGCAGATCTGTGTGCGCGCTACCCGATAACGTCCATCGAAGACGGCATGGCGGAAGATGATTGGGACGGCTGGGTCGCACTGACGCAAGCGATCGGTGACAAGGTCCAGCTGGTCGGCGATGACCTGTTTGTCACCAATCCGGTGCGCCTGCGCGACGGCATCGCAAAAGGTGCGGCGAATTCGATCCTGATCAAGGTCAATCAGATCGGCACGCTCTCCGAGACGCTCGACGCGGTCGAGACTGCCCACAAGGCATCTTACACGTCGGTGATGTCCCACCGCTCCGGCGAGACTGAGGATGCAACGATCGCCGATCTCGCGGTTGCTACCAATTGCGGACAGATCAAGACCGGTTCGCTCAGCCGCTCCGACAGGCTCGCCAAGTACAACCAGTTGATCCGGATCGAGGAAGCGTTGGGCCCGGCCGCCGGTTATGCCGGCCGTTCGGTCCTCCGTTAGACCGTCCGGGTTTGCGGCGACCGGCATGATCCGGTGCGACCGATGAGTCCAAAACGAGAACTCTGAGTCACTTTTGCAACAGAAGCCTCATTCTGCGCAAAGAATTGAATATTAAGAACAATTCGAAGTTGACGGTGCGACTCGGCCTGTGATTCGTTGCGTGTATGGCAGTACTCGACGAAATTCGAACTCGCGCCCGCAGCGCCCTCTGGCCCATCATCGGCGCGCTGCTGCTCGCCTATTTCTCCTACCATACGGTTCAGGGCGACCACGGTTTGTTGTCGTTGCTGCAGCTCCGCGCAAAGGTCGAGCAGGCGCATACGGTGCATGCGGCACTGGAGATCGAGCGGACCCGGCTCGATGCCCGCGTGGCATTGTTGCGGCCCGACAATCTCGATCCCGATATGCTTGAGGAGCGCGCCAGGGTGATGCTCAATTTCGCGCATCCGAACGAGATTGTTATCCTCGAGTAGTTTTTCCTGCGCAATATCCGCGACACTCGATGCCCTCTGGCGTTCGATTGTTTCGCGCCAGTCAGGCCTAATTAACTGAATGTCGGTAAATTAGGTCTTTTTCCCTGAAATTACACGTCTTTTGCCGTTTCCGCACTTGTCGGAATTGGCCTTTTCGCCTACTTGTCGAGAAGGCGAAAGACGCCGATCAATGTTGTAGGGGGAGAGTGTGATGGCGCGAAAGCCAGCCACGAAATCGTCACGGACAGGCAATCGGTCGGCATCGAAGGGGGCTTCCCCACGAAAGAAATCCGCCGCGTCCGACAAACCGGACTACAAGTCGTACAGCTCTGAAAAACTGCTCGAACTCTACGGCGAGATGCTTTTGATCCGCCGGTTCGAGGAAAAGGCCGGCCAGATGTACGGCATGGGTCTGATCGGCGGCTTCTGCCATCTTTATATCGGTCAGGAGGCCGTTGTGGTCGGCATGCAGGCGACCCTTCAGACACAGGATTCCGTCATCACCACCTATCGCGATCACGGCCACATGCTCGCATGCGGAATGGATCCGAACGGCGTGATGGCCGAGCTCACGGGCCGCGAGGGAGGTTACTCGCGCGGCAAGGGCGGCTCGATGCACATGTTCTCCAAGGAAAAGAATTTCTACGGTGGCCACGGCATCGTCGGCGCCAATGTGCCGCTCGGAACAGGCATCGCATTTTCCCATAAATATAAGGGCGATAACGGCATCTGCCTGGACTATTTCGGCGACGGCGCCGTCAATCAGGGGCAGGTCTACGAATCCTTCAACATGGCCGCGCTCTGGGATTTGCCGATCATCTACGTCATCGAGAACAACCGCTACGGCATGGGAACCTCGGTCGAGCGCGCCTCGGCGCAGCCTGATCTCTACAACCGCGGTTGCGCCTACGGCATTCCCGGCGCCCAGGTCGACGGAATGGATGTGGTCAAGGTGTTTGAGGGTGGCAAGAAAGCCGTCGAGCATGTGCGTTCCGGGAAGGGGCCGTTCATCCTGGAAATGCAGACCTACCGGTATCGCGGTCACTCCATGTCCGACCCGGCCAAGTACCGGACCAAGGAAGAGGTCCAGAAGATGCGGACCGAGAAGGATCCGATAGAGACCCTCAAGGACGTTCTGATTGCGCACAAGGTTGCGGATGAAGATGCCCTCAAGGCGATCGATCGCAGCGTGCGTGAACGGGTCAATGCGGCGGCGGACTTCGCCCAGGAAAGCCCCGAGCCCGATCCGTCCGAGCTTTACACCGACATTCTGATTGAAGCCTGACCCCGGCGCGGGACAGGGAGGACAATTGATATGCCGATCCAGGTACTAATGCCGGCGCTTTCGCCGACCATGACCGAGGGCAACCTCGCACGCTGGCTCAAATCCGAAGGTGACAGCATCTCACCGGGTGATGTGATCGCCGAGATCGAAACCGACAAGGCGACCATGGAGGTCGAAGCCGTCGACGAGGGCACGCTGGGCAAGATCCTGGTTGCGGAGGGCGCCGAGGACGTGGCGGTGAACACGCCGATCGCGGTGATCCTGTCAGAAGGCGAGAGCGCATCGGATATTGATGACGTCGCGGCCACCACGGACAATGCGCCGGTGGCCGACAGTCCACCGCAAGCGCAATCCGCACCTGCTGCTGACGACGTGCCGTCAGCCCCGGTCGCAGCCACGCCACCGGCCGAAGTCGATTACGATGGTGCGACCGTCGAGATGACCGTGCGCGAGGCGCTTCGCGACGGCATGGCGGAGGAAATGCGCCGGGACGACAAGGTGTTCCTGATGGGCGAGGAAGTCGCCCAGTATCAGGGCGCCTACAAGGTCAGCCAGGGCCTGCTCGAGGAATTCGGTGAGCGCCGGGTGATCGACACGCCGATCACGGAGCAGGGCTTCGCGGGCATGGGTGTCGGCGCTGCCTATCATGGCCTCCGGCCGATCGTGGAATTCATGACCTTCAATTTCGCCATGCAGGCGATGGACCAGATCATCAATTCCGCGGCGAAGACGCTCTACATGTCCGGTGGCCAGATGGACGTGCCCATCGTGTTCCGCGGCCCGAATGGCGCGGCATCGCGCGTCGGTGCACAGCATTCACAGTGTTATGCGAGTTGGTACGGACACGTCCCGGGCCTCAAGGTTGTGGCGCCCTACACGGCGGCGGATGCCAAGGGGCTGCTGAAGTCGGCGATCCGCGATCCCAACCCGGTTCTCATCCTTGAAAACGAAATGCTCTATGGCACCACCTTCGATGTGCCGGACGACGATGACTACACGGTGCCCATCGGTCGGGCGAAAATCGTTCGCGCAGGTGGGGACGTGACCATCACCGCCTTTTCGCTGATGGTCGGCCGGGCGCTTGAGGCGGCAGAAATGCTGGCTGCCGAGGGGATTGAAGCGGAGGTCATCGACTTGCGCTCCATCCGGCCGCTCGACACCGAGACCGTCATCGAATCCGTAAAGCGCACGAACCGGATCGTCTCCGTCGAGGAAGGTTGGCCGTTCGCCGGCATCGGCGCGGAAATCGGCATGCGGATGATGGAAGACGCGTTCGATTATCTTGATGCGCCGGTTGTTCGTGTTACTGGCGAGGATGTGCCGATGCCGTATGCGGCCAATCTCGAGAAGTTGGCTCTGCCGCAGGTGGAAAAAATCGCCGCGGCGGCCAAACGTGTTTGTTACAAGGACTGACGCGTTGCGCGTCGGAGATCAGCCGGGGCTTGGCATAAGCTGTCAGGAACCGGAAAGGTTGAAGCAGAACGTTGCGCAAATGGCGTCAATGACCGCCCAACTCGCAACACGCATAATCGGGACCGGAGATATGATCCGGACACACCGTTTTGACTCGGACCGTATCTAGGGGAAGCACTGATGCCAATTTCCATTCTCATGCCTGCGTTGTCGCCGACCATGACCGAAGGCAACCTCGCGCGCTGGCTCAAGGCCGAGGGGGATGCCGTAGCACCGGGCGACGTCATCGCCGAAATCGAGACCGACAAGGCGACCATGGAGGTCGAATCCGTCGATGAGGGTGTGCTTGCGAAAATCCTGATCGCCGAAGGCGCAGAGGAAGTCGCCGTCAACACGCCCATCGCGATCCTGCTCGAGGACGGTGAGGACGAGTCAGCTCTGGACGGGTTCGACGCAGGGGGCGGTGCGGTAGCACCCGCACCCGCGGCGGATGCACCTGCTGTTGCTGCACCAGTCGCCGCAGCGGCACCTGCACCGGCGGCGGCACCTGCTCCGGTGGCATCTCCCGCAGCTTCTCCCGCAGCATCGGGGGGCCGCATCATGGCCAGTCCGTTGGCCCGCAGGCTCGCGGTCCAACAGGGGGTCGACCTGAGCCAGGTCACCGGCAGCGGCCCGAACGGTCGCATCGTGAAGGTGGACATTGAGAATTTCTCGGGCGCGTCTGCGACCGGCGCTCCCTCTGGTGCCTCGGCGGCAATTGTTTCGGTCGAGGGCGACGCGCCTTACGAGGTTCTGCCGCTGTCCAACATGCGCAAGGTAATCGCCGAGCGGATGACGGAATCCAAACAGCAGGTCCCGCATTTCTATCTGACGGTCGATTGCGAGATCGACCGGCTGCTGGAGGCACGCAAGAATCTGAACGCCCGTGCCAAGGACGGCGAGTTCAAGATTTCGGTCAACGACATGATCATCAAAGCCGTGGCAGCCGCCCTGATCGAGGTGCCACGCGCCAATGCCGGCTGGTCCGGCGAGGGTGTGCGCCTCTACAAGCGGGCCGACATCTCGGTTGCCGTCGCGATTGACGATGGTTTGATCACGCCGATCGTTCGAGGCGCCGAGGGCAAGGGTCTGAAGGCGATCTCGTCCGAGATGGCCGATCTTGCCGCGCGTGCCCGCGACAACAGGCTGGCGCCGGAAGAGTTCCAGGGCGGCACGTTCACCATCTCCAATTTGGGCATGTACGGGTTGAAGCAGTTCGACGCCGTCATCAATCAGCCCCAGGGCGCAATCCTGGCGGTCGGAGCGGGCGAACAGCGCCCGGTGGTGCATGACGGTGAGCTGGCCGTTGCGACGGTCATGTCCCTGACTCTGTCGGTCGATCATCGGGCCCTCGATGGCGCCATCGGGGCCGAGTATCTGGCGGCGCTCAAGAGCCTCATCGAAGAGCCCCTCGGGCTCCTCCTGTAGTCCAGTTTCTTCTCGGCGGCGCATTCGCGTGAGCCGAAACCTTCGAGGTTGAACCAATGGCGGACAAGAAATTCGATCTGGTTGTGGTCGGTGGCGGGCCCGGGGGCTACGTCGCGGCGATTCGTGCCGCGCAGCTCGGCATGAAGGCGGCGGTGATCGAGGCCAATCATCTCGGTGGCATCTGCCTCAACTGGGGCTGTATCCCGACCAAGGCCCTGCTGCGTACCGCGGAAATCTATCACTACATGAAGAACGCCGAGGCCTATGGGCTGAAGGCCGACAACGTGTCGTTCGATCTCAAGAAGGTCGTGGAACGTTCGCGCGGAGTCGCAAACCAACTCAATCAGGGGGTTGGCTTCCTGTTGAAGAAGAACAAGGTCGAGGTGATCGACGGCTGGGGAAAGCTCGCCGGCGGTAAGCCCGGCGCCCACAAGGTCGTGGTCGAGAAGGATGGCAAGAAGGTCGCCGACGTCTCGGCCAAGAACGTTCTGCTGGCCACCGGTGCGCGGGCCCGTAACATCCCCGGCATGGAGGCGGATGGTGAGCAGATCTGGAGCTATCGCGAGGCGATGGTGCCGGAGACATTCCCGAAATCTCTGCTGGTCGTCGGCTCCGGTGCGATCGGCATCGAATTCGCCTCATTCTATCGCACGCTGGGCGCAGAGGTGACCGTGGTTGAGGTTCTCGACCGCGTGTTGCCGGTGGAAGACGAGGAAATCTCCGGACTCGCGGCCAAGGCGTTTGAAGCGCAGGGCATGAAATTGATCACCGGGGCGACCGTGAAGTCGCTCTACAAGCAGCACGACAAGGTGACGGCGACGATCGAGAAGGACGGCAAGTTCCAGAATATCGATGCCGAGCGCGTCATCATGGCGGTCGGGATCGTCGGCAATGTCGAGAATATCGGCATCGAAGACACCAAGGTGGTTGTCGAGAAATCTCATATCGTCATCGACGAATGGGGCCAGACCGCTGAGCCGGGGATTTGGGCAATCGGCGACGTCGCGGGCCCGCCGTGGCTGGCCCACAAGGCGTCCCATGAGGGAATCATCGCGGTGGAGCGCATCGCCGGTCAGAAGGACGTCCACCCCCTCGATACCAGCCGCATTCCCGGTTGCACCTATTGCAGTCCGCAGGTCGCATCTATCGGGATGACGGAGGCGGCGGCCAAGGCGGCCGGTCACAAGCTCAAGGTCGGCCGCTTCCCGTTCCAGGGGAACGGGAAGGCGATCGCGCTGGGCGAACCCGAGGGCCTGATCAAGACGATCTTCGATGCAGACACCGGCGAGTTGCTGGGCGCGCACATGATCGGGGCCGAGGTAACGGAATTGATCCAGGGCTATGGCATCGCCAAGACCCTCGAGACGACCGAGCACGAACTGATGGAATCCGTCTTCCCGCATCCGACCCTGAGCGAAATGATGCACGAGTCCGTGCTTGACGCTTACGGGCGCACTATCCACTTTTAGCCCATGACCACCACACCCGTTCGCGACAAGCGCACCGACGCCGCACTCCGGCATCCGGAGAAGCGCAACCGGCCCGACAATCCGATCCAGCGCAAGCCGGAATGGATCCGGGTCAAGGCGCCGACCAGCAAGGCCTATCACGAGACCCGCAAGATGATGCGCGATCTCAACCTGTCGACGGTCTGCGAGGAGGCGGCCTGCCCGAATATCGGCGAATGCTGGGCCAAGAAGCACGCCACCATCATGATCATGGGCGACACCTGCACGCGCGCCTGCGCGTTCTGCAACGTGGCGACCGGCGTTCCGAAGCCTCTCGACGCGAACGAGCCCGCGAATGTCGCCGTGGCCGTCGGCGGCATGGCGCTTGAACATGTGGTGCTGACGTCAGTTGATCGTGACGACCTGGAAGACGGCGGCGCGGATCATTTCGGCCAGGTCGTGCGGGCGCTGCGCGCATCGGCACCAGGCACCACCATCGAAATCCTGACGCCTGATTTCAAGGACAAGCCGGGCGCCATCGACGTGCTGGCCCAGGACCCGCCCGACGTGTTCAACCACAATCTTGAAACCGTGCCGCGGCTCTATCCGACGATCCGCCCGGGATCGCGTTATTTCATCAGCCTGGACCTGTTGCACCGGATCAAGGAGAAGGTGCCGAGCATCTTCACCAAGTCGGGGTTGATGGTCGGCCTTGGCGAGACCCGCGAAGAGGTGGGCCAGGTGATGGATGACCTGCGCGCGGCGAATGTCGACTTCCTGACAATCGGCCAGTATCTGCAGCCGACACCGAAGCACGCCCGGATCGACAAGTTCGTCACGCCCGACGAGTTCGAGGGTTACGCCAAGATGGCGCGGGGCAAGGGTTTCCTCCTGGTCTCGGCCACGCCGCTCACACGTTCGAGCTATCATGCGGGTGACGATTTCGCGAAGTTGCGCGATGCCCGCGAGGCCAAGCTGGCCGCTGCGGGTTAACAGAAAAGACCTTTTCAGCGTGCCGTCTCACAAGGAAAACCGAGTTCTTCCCTACACCCCCGACCAGCTCTACACGCTGGTCGGTGATATCGAGGACTATCCCGAGTTTTTGCCGTGGTGCATCGCCGCGCGAAACCGGAAACGGGAAGACACAACCGAGCATTCGATC
The DNA here is from genome assembly GCA_018667335.1 of Rhodospirillaceae bacterium. Lineage (GTDB taxonomy): Bacteria > Pseudomonadota > Alphaproteobacteria > UBA6615 > UBA6615 > UBA8079. Next base: position 82,351 of record JABIVD010000027.1, on the reverse strand, counting down.
ATCTGGTCCGACCTGGTGATCGGGTTCAAGCTGATCCGCGAACGGTTCACGTCCAAAGTCACGCTGACGCCAGGGCATGACGCAGAGCATGCCCGGATCGATGTCGAGTATGTGGACGGGCCGCTCAAGTTCCTGCGCAACCACTGGATCTTCGTCCCGCGCGAGGACGGTGCCTGTGAGATCGATTTCTATGTGGAGTTCGAATTCCGCAGCCGCATCCTCGAAAAGATAATCGGCACGCTGTTCCACGAAGCGGTCAGTCGGATGGTCGGTGCATTCGAGAAGCGCGCCGCCGAGCTTTATGAGCCCGTGGTCTCCAGGCCGATTTAGTCGTTCCCGGGCCGACGCGGGTTAATCGTCTTCGGGCCGTCGGCAGACAGCCTCGATCTTGTTGCCGTCTGGATCCATGACGAACGTGCCGTAATAGGTCGGGATGTACTCGGGCCGAAGCCCCGGCGCACCGTCCTCGCGTCCGCCGTTCGCCATGGCCGCCGTGTGGAAGGCCCGCACCGTCGACCGGGACTCCGCGATCAGCGCGAAATGCGCGCCATTGTTCGCGACCACGTCCGTGTCCTTGTCGATGGGCTCGCTGATCCACAGCCATTGGCGGCCACTGCCGTTGCCGAAGGCGACGGCAAACCCCTTGTCCATGACGATTTCGAGGCCGAGCGTGGCGAGGGTCGGCTGATAGAACGCGACGGCACGCTTGATATCCCGGACGCCGATCGAGGCGTGATCGAAGATGGCCGAGAAATCCCGGCTGTCGAAGGCTGATTTGTTTACGTCGTCGTCCGACATGACTTCTCCTGATGCAGTGATCGGATCAGATTTTCCCCTGCACGGTGCGGCGTAGGATCGTGAAGGCGGTCTGAACGGTCGAATCCCGCACGTCCGCGCGGTCGCCCGGGAAGACTTCATGATGGGCGATCGTCGGCCGTCCTCGCCCCGCGCAGGCGAAATGCACGAGACCGACGGGTTTGTCTTTCGTACCGCCTCCAGGGCCCGCGACGCCGGTGACAGAAATCGTGATGTCCGCCAGGGATTTGGCTAGCGCCCCCTCGGCCATGGCGCGGGCGACCTGTTCACTGACCGCACCATGCAGGGTGATCAGCATCTTCGGCACGCCCAGCATCTCCATCTTGGCCTCGTTCGAATAGGTCACAAAGCCACGCTCGACCACATCGGATGACCCGGCGATTTCCGTCAGGCAGCCCGCGATCAGGCCGCCGGTGCAGGATTCCGCGGTCGCGACCTTGAGTTTGGCCCGCCGGCACATTTCCAGCAATTCGGCGGCGTCATGGAGGAGTTGGGCATCGAACATCGATCTATCCAAACAGGGTGGGAAGGGTGGTGGCGGTCCCGAGCCAGACCGCGATGAGCCATGTCAGTGCACCGGCATAGACGCCGGCGCCGATATCGTCGGCCATGATGCCAACCCCGCCGTGAAGCTTCTCAAGGTTCTTGAGCGGCCAGGGCTTGGTGATGTCGGCGAAGCGAAACAGAACGAATGCCACCACATAGAAGCGCCAGTCGAATGCCACCGGCAGGATCGCCAGCCACATGCCGATCACCTCGTCGATGACCACGCGTTGTGGATCCTGAAGACGATGGAACGATGCGAGACGGCCGCTGGCCCAAACACCGACGACGAACCCGATCAGGATCAGGGCCATCAGCAGGAACTGACCGCCGATCATGACCGCGATGATCGCAAAGGGTAGTGCTGCTATCGAGCCCCAGGTGCCCGGCGCGCCGGGCAGGTCGCCGGCGCCGAACCACGTGGAGAGCATCCGCGCGAGCCGGGGCTCGCTCGGTTCCGTGTGCTGATCAGGCCTCATGCGCTTTCCTCAACTGTGACCGTCACGCTTGCCTGCGCGGCGATGCCTTCGTTGCGCCCGGTAAAGCCGAGACCCTCGGTGGTGGTGGCCTTGACCGATACACGGCTCGCATCGATCGCCAGAATTTCAGCGATCCGTGCCCGCATGGCGTCGCGGTGCGCACCGATGCGCGGCTGCTCGCAGATGATGGTCAGGTCAGCATGAACCAGCGTGCCGCTTCGCTGGCGCAGGAGGTTTGCGGCATGGGCGAGAAACTGACTTGAGTCCGCACCCTGCCACTGTGGGTCGGAGGGCGGGAAGTGGGAGCCGATATCGCCGTCGCCGATGGCGCCGAGGATGGCATCCGTCAACGCGTGGAGTGCGACGTCTGCATCGGAATGTCCGGCGAGTGCCTGGCTGTGCGCGATATCGATCCCGCCCAGACGCACGCTGTTGCCCGGACCGAATGCATGTACGTCGAAACCGGACCCCACGCGGGTTTCGCGTGCGCCGCGTAACCACGCGGCCGCACGCGCCATATCGTCGTCATGGGTGATCTTGATGTTGCTCTCCTCGCCCGCGATGACGGAGATGCTCAGGCCCGCCGCTTCGGCGACGGACGCGTCATCGGTGAAGCTCTGCCCGTCCATGTTTTCTGCGGCTTTTCCGTGGGCGGAAAGCAACGCGGGAAACCGGAAGCCCTGTGGAGTCTGCGCGCGAAACAATCCGCTGCGGTCGACGGTGCCGACAACGGCGTCGCCGCTGACCCGTTTGACCGTGTCCGTCATGGGGAGCGCCGGGACCGCTCCGTCGAAGCGATCGAGTGCATCAATCACGCGATCGATCAGGGCCGGGGAGACGAAAGGCCGGGCGCCGTCATGAATCAGCACCTTTTCGGGGGATGTTTCCGCCGCGAGGGATTCCAGACCGTTTCTCACGGACTCCTGCCGGGTCTCACCGCCCGGGACCGGGACACCCAGGTTCAGGCCCCGGCTGACATCGGCAAACCGCTCGGCATCATCGGGATGAATCACCGTGTGGACCGCAGAGATGCCGGGGTGCGCGACGAATGCCTCAAGCACGTGGCGCAGGATGGCGCGTCCATGCAGGTGCCGATACTGTTTGGGCACGTCTCCCGGCATGCGGGACCCGCGGCCGGCGGCGACAATGAGGGCAACGGTTTCGGGCACGTCTGGCCACTCCAAGCGAAATCTGGGCGCACGTTAGTCGCACGCCTATGCCTTGCCAAGGCGTCGCGCCCAAATCAGCCGAACATGGAAATGTGCGGGTCACGTAGCCGTGCAAGTGACCGGCGCGTGTGACGGTCGTATGATGTGCCCATGGGTGGATCGATCACTTTGGGCATTGCGGCACTTTTGACGCTGTTGCCCGCAGCATTGCTGCCGTACGGACGCCGCGGCGGGATTGAACCCGCGGGCGGCCTCCTGTTCTGGTTATTGCTGCTGGCTGCGACCATCGGGCCGCTGGCCCTCGATATTTCGGTTGCCGGTGGCATCTGGCGGACGGGTTTCAGCGCCACATTGTGGACGATCATCGCCGCGACGATGGTCGTGTACCTGGTCGTCTGTGTCCTGTCCGCGGCCGCGCGTCGCCTGAGCGGGTTGTTGCTGCCGTATCTGGTGCTGTTGGGCCTCATTGCGCTGGCGTGGTCGTCCGTTCCAGAGCAGCCATTGTCCGGCAACCTGCTTACGGCCTGGCTGCAGGTCCATATCGGGGTCTCCCTCGTCACCTACGGGCTCATCAGCATCGCAGCTGTTGCCGCACTGGCCATCTGGCTCAAGGAGCGCGCGTTGCGTGCCCATCGTGTTTCGGGATGGTCCGAGATCCTGCCGGCAGTCGCCGATGCGGAGTATTTACAGATCAGGCTCCTGATCGCGGCCGAGATCGTGCTCGGTGTCGGGTTACTGACGGGCGTGGCGACCCAGTTCTCGGCGACGGGGGCCTTTGTGGAATTGGATCACAAGATCCTTTTGTCGGTGGCAACCTTTGTGATTATTGGCCTCGTCCTGTTGCTCAATCGAGGCAGCGGCCTGCGCGGCCGTCGCGCGGCCCGCATCGTCCTGTTTGCTTACCTGCTGATCGCCCTCGCATTCCCTGGTGTGAAATTCGTGACGGATGTGATTATCAGCTAGGTAGTGTCCAGATAGCTCTTGTTGCGCCGCACAATGGACCTTATTGTGCCCAAACGATAACCAACCGGCGCAAATGTATAAAAAATGACCACTTCCCCCGTCAACGTTTCAGAACCCTTGGATATCGGGGCCGTCCGGATTCCCAATAGGGTCTTTCTCGCCCCGATGTCGGGTGTGAGCGACCAACCGTTTCGGCGCTTGGCGCAGCGTTTTGGTGTCGGGCTCGTGGTCTCGGAGATGGTCGCCAGCCGGCAGATGCTGCTCAATACGCGGCAATCCACCCAGCGGATGCTGTTTGATCGCGACGCCGGTCCCGTCTGCATCCAGTTGGCGGGCACGGACCCCCAGATCATGGCAGATGCGGCGATTCTGTCGGTCGAGCGTGGTGCCGACCTGGTCGACATCAATTTCGGCTGTCCCGCCAAGAAGATCGTCCGCAAGGCATCCGGCTCGGCGATGATGCGCGATCTCCCTCTGGCGACCGAAATCATGCGGGCCGTGGTCGACGCCGTCGAGGTTCCCGTGAGCGTGAAAATGCGCACCGGCTGGGACGATGACAGCCGCAATGCGCCGGAACTCGCCCGGATTGCCGAGGACATCGGTGTCCAGATGCTGACCGTGCATGGTCGCACGCGCTGTCAGTTCTACACCGGCAGCGCCGATTGGGACTTCATCGCCGAGGTGCGGGACAGCGTCTCTCTTCCATTGATCGCGAACGGGGACATCCGTTCCATCGATGATGCTTATGCGTGCCTGGAGCGTTCGGGCGCGGATGCAGTGATGATCGGTCGGGCCGCCCAGGGAAATCCATGGTTTCCGGGGGACGTGGCGCACCATTTCGCGACCGGCGAAGTGCGGCCGGAGCCGGATATCTCACGGCGCTGGGAGATTTTGCGCGAACATCTCGACGGGATGCTCAGCCTGTACGGCGTGAGCAATGGCATCCGGAACGCCCGCAAACATATCGGCTGGTACATCAACGGATTTCCCGGCGCTGCCGAATTCCGGAATGTGGTGAACAACACCCTCGATGAGCAGGTGATTTTCGCGGAAATGCACCGTTATCATGATTTGTCCCTGGAAGCTGCGTGATGTCGATGGCTGATAACCGGTCACGGGAACCGGCGGCGGGCATGCTTTCCGGCCTCGACCCGATGTCGGTCTTGAACTCCCTGAGTGATGCGGTGATCGCGGTAGGTGAGGGCAACTGCATTCGATACGTGAACAACGCGGCCGAACAACTGTTCGGTCTCGGGGCACACAGCCTCGTCGGAAATTCACTCGATGCCTTCATAACCTCCGACAACCCCTTGTTTTTCGTTATAGAAAAGTCACGTCGCGACGGCGCGAGCTTTGCGGAACGCGATGTTTCCATCGAAGGACCGCGCCTGGATGAACGCGAGATGTCGGTTCAGACGCAACCCCTGCCCGACGAAGAGGGGGTGGTGGTGATCAGCCTGCACGAACAGACACTCGCGCGTCATATCGACAGGCAGCTGGTGCATCGCGGGGCCGCGCGCTCGGTGACGGCGATGGCGTCGATGCTGGCCCATGAGGTTAAGAACCCGCTTTCGGGCATTCGCGGCGCCGCGCAGCTACTCGAGGATGGTACGGACGACGAAGGTCGCGAGCTGACCCAGCTGATCTGCGATGAGGCCGACCGGATCGTCTCCCTGGTGAACCGTATGGAGGCCTTCTCCGACGAACGCCTGCCCGAACGGTCCGCGGTGAACATCCACGAGGTCCTCGATCGCGCGCAGCGTTCTGCCGAGAACGGATTTGCCCGCAACGTACGTTTCGTGCCGTTGTTTGACCCGTCACTCCCGATGGTGTCCGGCAACCGGGACCAGCTCATTCAGGTCTTCCTCAATCTGGTGAAGAATGCCGCCGAAGCCGTCGACGCGTCGGGCGGTGAAATCCGTATTGAGACGCGGTATCGAAACGGACTGCGTCTGGCGCTCCCGGGCACCGGTGAGCGAGTTGACCTGCCGATCGAGATCACAATCCGTGACAACGGTTCTGGCGTTCCGCCCGACATTCGTCCCTACCTGTTTGACCCTTTCGTGACGTCCAAGAAGAACGGCAGCGGATTAGGGCTTGCGCTGGTTGCCAAGCTGGTTGGCGATCATGGCGGCGTGATCGACCTCGAGAGCGACAATTCCGGCACCGCATTCAAGGTGATGCTGCCGGTGGACGAAGCGGCAGCGAGGACATCGTAATGAGCGCAGCGACAATCCTGATCGCCGATGATGATCGGAGCATACGAACCGTGCTGGGCCAGGCGCTGGGGCGCCTCGGCCATGAGGTGCGCTCGACCGGGACCGCGGCCAATCTCTGGCGCTGGATATCCGATGGCGAGGGGGATCTGGTGATCACCGATGTGGTTATGCCCGATGAGAACGGCCTCGATCTCATCCCGCGCATCCGCAAGATCCGCCCGGATTTGCGCATCATCGTGATGAGTGCCCAGAACACGCTGCTGACCGCCGTTCGAGCGACCGAGCGCGGGGCGTTTGAGTATTTGCCCAAGCCTTTCGACCTCAAGGAATTGGTCGAGGTCGTCCAGCGCGCCTTGTCGGAGAGCCCCGCGCCGGCAGAAACGCCGTCATATGGCCTGCCGGGTGATGAAGAGGAGCTGCCGTTGATCGGGCGTTCTTCGGCGATGCAGGACATCTACCGGGTGCTCGCGCGATTGATGAACACCGATCTCACGGTCATGGTGACCGGCGAATCCGGTACTGGCAAAGAGCTTGTCGCGCGTGCGCTGCATGACTACGGCAAACGCAGGCGCGGGCCGTTTGTTGCGATAAATATGGCGGCGATTCCCCGGGAGCTCATCGAGAGCGAGCTTTTTGGTCATGAGAAGGGCGCCTTCACGGGGGCGACCAGCCGTTATGCGGGGCGCTTCGAGCAGGCCGAGGGGGGCACGCTGTTTCTCGACGAGATCGGCGACATGCCGATTGAGGCGCAGACCCGGTTGCTGCGGGTGTTGCAGGAAGGCGAGTACACGACTGTGGGCGGCCGGACGCCCATCTCCACCAATGTGCGGATCATCGCCGCGACCCATCGCGATTTGCGGCTGGCGGTGCGTCAGGGCCTGTTTCGCGAGGACCTCTACTATCGTTTGAACGTCGTGCCGCTTCGTATTCCGCCCCTGCGCGAACGATCTGAGGACATTCCCGAGCTGGTGTCCCATTTTATTGCCCATGCGGAAGTCAGCGAAATGGGCCCCAAGAGCTTCATGCCTGAAGCCATGCAACGGCTGATGGATTATCGCTGGCCCGGCAATGTTCGTGAACTCGAGAACCTCGTGCAGCGGTTGACGGCGCTCTACAGCCAGGATGTGATCAATGTCGAGACGGTCGAGGCGGAATTGGCGCAGTCTGCCCCGGGCAGTGTGCATGAGGCCGGCAGCGACGAGGAGTCGCTGTCCGACGCGGTCGAACGACATATGCGGACTTATTTCTCTGCCCACCGGGACGGGCTGCCGGCGCCCGGACTCTACGGACGCGTGCTGCATGAGGTGGAGCGACCGCTGATCTCTCTGGCGCTCGAGGCGACCCGCGGAAACCAACTCCGCGCCGCCGAATTGCTCGGCCTGAATCGAAACACATTACGTAAGAAAATCCGTGAGTTAGACATTGATGTTGTGCGGGGCGTAAAATAGGACATCGTGCATTTTCAACGGTATGACCCCATATGGGGTCCACCCCCAATGGGTCCACAGGAAGCACGGGCACGATCGAGCATCGAATGACCGATGAAGTAAGCCCCGGGAAGGCGCACGGAAACACCCTGCAGGTGACGTCCGAGCCAAGCCCGGATTTTGTGAGCGGTTCCGGACGCCGGGATGCAGCCGCGATGCGGCGCGTGGCCATGTGGGCCGGGCGCACGAACATCGGGCGGCGCCTGGCGCTTGTGCTCATGGTGGTGGGTGTCACAGCCGGAATAGCCACGTTCCTGACCCTGACGGGCAACAGCAATTTCGGGATGGGCGATTCCGCGCTTGATGTGCTGGTCGCCGTCGATCTCGTGCTCGTTCTGGCGCTCGGCGCCGTCGTCGTCCATGGGTTGGTCCGTCTTTGGGGACAGCGCCGCTCCGGTCTTGCCGCGGCCCGCATGCATGTGCGCCTGGTCGGCCTGTTTTCGATTGTCGCGATCGTCCCGGCGATCCTGGCGGTCGTTCTCGCCGCCCTGTTTTTCAATGTCACGATTCAGAACTGGTTCAGCGACAGGGTGCGTCAGGCCGTCGAAAGTTCAGTACGCGTGTCGGAAGCCTATCTGAGCGAGCACGAACAGATTTTCCGCTCTGACGCGTTTGCCATGAGCGGGGAGCTGAATCGTATCTGGCCGCAGGTCGCGACCGACAGCCGGCGCATTGAACGAAGCCTCGAGGTGCTGACGGAACGTCATTCCGTGCACGGTGCATTGCTGCTCGATCCGTCGGGGCGAATTTTGTCCCAGGCCGGGTTCACGTCGTCGCTTACGTTCGATTTGCCCCCCGCATGGGCCTATGTGGATTCGAACGGTGGCGAGCCCGTTGTTTTGGTGGCGGAAGCCCGTGATCGGGTGCGCGCCCTGGTCGGGCTCGATGTGCGCCCCAAGGTGTTTCTATACGTCGGCCGGTTTATCGACCCGAACGTGCTTGAGTTGCGCGAGACGACCCAGCGCGCGGCGCGTGACTACGCGCTCGTGGAATCCGAACTGACCGACTTGCAGATCGAGCTCGCGGCGATCTTCGTCATCGTCACCCTGTTGTTGCTCATGACGGCGGTTGGGCTGGCTTTTGTCTTTGCCAACCGCTTGACCCGTCCGATCGCCAGCCTTGTCCATGCTGCGGAAATGGTGCGTTCGGGAAACCTGGGCGTGCGCCTGGCCGAGGCGGGCCGGTCCGACGACGAGATTGGTATGCTGACTCGCGCGTTCAACCGGATGACGCGCCAGCTTGAGGAGCAACGCGGCGAATTGACCGAGGCAAACCGCCAGCTCGAAGACCGGCGGCGGTTCACCGAAGCCGTGCTCGGCGGCGTATCTGCCGGTGTCGTCGGCCTCGACAGCGCCGGGCGTGTCAGCCTGCCCAACCGATCCGCAACGGGATTGCTGGGCTTGCGGCTGGACGAGCTCATGGGGCGTCAACTCGGAGAGTGCGTGCCGGAGTTGGCCGACTTGATTGCGCTCGCCGTCAGTGATCCCGAACGGCTCGTCGAGGATGAGGTTTCGGTCGAGAGCGGCACGGACCGAAAGACCCTGCATGTGCGGATCGCGGCGGAACATGACGCGCATCAGATGGTGATCGGGTTCGTCGTGACGTTCGATGACGTGACGGAACTTCAGTCGGCCCAGCGTAAGGCGGCGTGGGCGGATGTGGCGCGGCGTATCGCGCATGAGATTAAAAATCCGCTGACCCCCATTCAACTGTCGGCGGAACGCCTGAAGCGCAAATATCTAAAAGAGGTCAAAAGCGATCCGGAAGTGTTTGCCCAATGCACGGACACCATCGTCCGGCAGGTTGGGGACATTGGCCGGATGGTCGATGAGTTCTCGGCGTTTGCGCGGATGCCCAATCCGGTCGTGCGACCGGTGAACCTGGTGAAGATCTGCCGCGATGCGGTGTTCCTGCAGGATCAGGCGCGGGCGGATATCCGGTTCGAGACCGATTTTCCGGATACACCGGTGCTGGCCAATTGCGATTCAGGCCTGGTCAGTCAGGCGCTCACCAATCTGTTGCAAAATGCCGTCGATGCGATTGTCGGCCGCCCCGATGCAGATGGGGACGCGCCGCGCGAACCGGGCTTGGTGCGGATGCAGTTGACCGCGACCGGCAACATGGCGTCGATCCTCGTCGAGGACAATGGTCGCGGACTGCCGGTCGAAGAGCGCGATCGCCTGACTGAGCCCTATGTCACCACGCGGTCCAAGGGGACGGGGCTGGGACTGGCGATTGTCTCGCGAATCGTTGAACAACATGGTGGAACGTTGACCCTGGAAGACCGGGGTGAAGGTCTTCCGGGTGCACGCATTGTATTGACCATGCAGGTCGATCTGCCGCAATCCGGCAATGAAGAGACCGACGAACCGTCGACGGACACTTAAGGCAGAATGTCAGGGCATGGCTGAAGATATTCTCATAGTCGATGATGAAGACGATATTCGTCTTCTGATCGCCGGTGTGCTCGAAGATGAGGGGTACGAGACTCGCGACGCGGCGAACGCGGAGCAGGCGATCGAGCAGATCGCGTCGCGTCGCCCGAGCCTCGTTGTGCTCGATATCTGGCTGGAAGACAGCCGGCTCGATGGCATGGAACTGCTTCACCTGATCCGCCGCGAACACCCGAATGTACCCGTCGTGATGATCAGCGGGCACGGATCCGTGGAGACCGCCGTTCAGGCGATCAAGGTCGGGGCGTATGACTATATCGAGAAACCGTTCAAGACGGATCGCCTGATCACCATCGTCAGCCGCGCGATCGAAGCAGCGCGCCTGCGTCGCGAGAACCGGGAATTGCGGCTCCGCGCCGGCCCCGAGACGGAGATGGTCGGTGATTCGGCCAGCATCGTGCAGTTGCGCCAGGGGATTGAAAAGGTTTCCCCAACGGGCAGCCGGGTGCTGATCACCGGTCCGGCGGGCGCGGGCAAGGAAGTCGCAGCGCGCATGCTGCACGCCAGTTCACGGCGGGCCGATCAGCCATTCGTCGTTGTGAACTGCGCGTCCATGGCGCCCGATCGCATGGAAATTGAGCTGTTTGGCGTTGAGACCGGACGCACCAACGAGGCCGAAGGCCGCAAGATTGGATTGTTCGAACAGGCCCATAACGGAACCCTGTTGCTCGACGAGGTCGGGGATATGCCGATCGAGACACAAGGAAAGATCGTCCGGGTTCTGCAAGACCAGACATTTGAGCGCGTCGGCAGCGGGCAGCGGATCAAGGTCGATGTGCGTGTCGTGGCCACCACAACGCGTGATCTGCTCGAGGAGATCGAGGCCGGCCATTTTCGGGAGGATTTCTACTACCGACTGAATGTGGTGCCGTTTGAGATTCCAAACCTGACGGACCGACGCGAGGATATTCCGAAACTCGCGGAGCATTTCATGCGTCGTGCCTCGGAACAGGCGGGCATGCCGCCGCGTCGGATCGGACCTGACGCCATGACAGCGCTGCAGGCGCACAACTGGCCGGGCAATGTGCGCCAGCTGCGCAACGTCATCGAATGGCTGCTGATCATGTCATCGAACGAGCAAAGTGAATCGATCCGCCCCGAAATGCTGCCGCCGGAGATCATGGAAAATACGCCGCGGGCCCTCCAGAATGCGTCGAACACGGAATTTTTGGGACTGTCGCTGCGCGATGCACGCGAGGAATTCGAGCGGCAGTATCTCGAGGCACAGGTCAACCGGTTTGGTGGCAACATTTCAAAGACGGCGACCTTTGTTGGAATGGAGCGCTCAGCGCTGCATCGCAAATTGAAGTCGCTTGGCGTAAAAGGTCCCACCGTTCGGGGTATGGAGTAGGCGGGCGGCCGTACTGTGAATGCTGTGCCCGGCGGTGCGGCTGATTTCAGGGGATTCCCATGAAAGCGATTATCTGTGGTGGCGGTCAGGTCGGATCGAGTATCGCGCGCGAGCTCGCCTCGGAGCGCGTGGATGTCACTGTCATCGACCAAAGCCCGGAGTTGATCCGGCGTATTCGCGATACGCTCGATGTAACCACGATGGTGGGGTTTGCCTCGCATCCCGACGTGCTCGAGGCGGCCGGTGCCCGTGATGCCGACATGATCGTGGCCGTCACGTTCGCTGACGAGGTGAACATGATCGCGTGTCAGGTCGCGCATTCGCTGTTCGATGTGCCGATGAAAATCGCGCGCGTGCGCTCGCAGGCCTACCGCAATCCGATCTGGGCCGATCTCTTCTCGCGCGATCATATGCCGATCGATGTGATCATCTCTCCCGAGATCGAGGTGGCCAGGGCGATCAGCCGGCGGTTCACCGTGCCGGGCTCGTTTGAAATGATCCCGCTGGCCAACAATCGACTGCGGCTGATCGGTGTTCGGTGCGAAGAGAATTGTCCGATCCTGAACACCCCGTTGCGTCAGCTGACCACTTTGTTCCCGGACCTGAGGTTGTCGATCGTCGGCATTATCCGTGAGGGCAAACCAATGGTGCCCACCGGCGACGATCATCTGGAGCCGGGGGACGAGGTCTACATCGTCATCGATGCCGAGCATGTGCCGCGCGCGATGGCGGCTTTTGGCCATGAGGAGCAGGAGGCGCGTCGGGTCATCATCATCGGTGGCGGCAATATCGGCCAAAGCCTGGCGGCGGATATCGAGGAGCGTTTCTCCGGAATCACCGCGCGTGTGATCGAATTGAACAAGGAGCGTGCCGAACAGGCAGCCAATACGCTCAGCAAGACCAATGTCATTCATGGTGATGCGCTCGATCCCGATATTCTGGCCGAGGCCGGCGTCAGCAAGGCGAGCACGGTGGTGGCGATCACCAATGATGATGAGGTCAATATCCTCGCGTCGTTGCTGGCCAAGCGCTACGGGGCGGAACGCGCGGTCACGCTGGTCAACAGCAACACCTACAACCCGTTGTTGGCCCCCTTGGGCATCGATGTGGTCGTCAATCCCCGCGTTATCACGGTGTCGACGATCTTGCAGATCATCCGCCGCGGCCGCATTCGCTCGGTGCATTCCATCGGAGAGAATTTCGGCGAGGTGATCGAGGCGGAAGCGCTTGAGACGTCGAGCCTCGTCGGCAAGGCGATCAAGGATGCGAAGCTGCCGGCCGGTGTCATCGTGGCATCCATCCTGCGCGATGATCAGGTGCTGATGGCCACCAAGGAAACGGTCATCAACGTCGGCGACCGGATTGTGCTGTTCGCGACAAAGGATGCCGTTCGCAAGGTCGAGCGGATGTTCGCGGTTCGTCTGGAGTTTTTTTAATTCGTCGGATTGTTCGGTCGCCGGTTTTCGCGACCGCCGGATGGCGCAGACCTGGAGTTGACCGTGCCACGTGTTGCTTATGTGAATGGCCGCTATATCGAGCACCGCCGTGCCGCGGTGCATGTCGAGGACCGCGGGTATCAGTTTGCCGACGGGGTGTACGAGGTTATTCACCTCTATCGCGGCCGCCTGATCGACGAGGCTCCCCATCTGGACCGGCTCGATCGCTCTCTTGGCGAATTGCATATCGACTGGCCTGTGTCGCGTGCGGTGCTCGGGTTTGCCATGCGCGAGCTTGTCCGTCGAAATCGCTACGCCACGGGGCTTCTTTACATTCAGGTCACGCGCGGCGTCGCCCCGCGTGATCACAAATTCCCGATAGACGTGCGTTCCGCCCTGGTCATGACGGTGCGTCCAATTTCCGAGTTCCCCGCTGCTATGCGTGATGAAGGGGTCAAGGTGATCACGATCGATGACCTGCGCTGGGCCAGATGCGACATCAAGACGGTCGCATTGCTGCCGAATGTGCTCGGGAAACAGGCTGCGACGGAATCGGACGCCTACGAAGCCTGGATGTGTGACGCGGATGGTTTTGTAACCGAAGGCACGTCATCGAACGCATGGATCGTAACGGCGGACGGCACCCTGGTAACCCGTCCGGCGGGTCCTGACATCCTGCGCGGTATCACGCGTCAGGCCATCATTCGCCTCGCAGAGGAGATGGGGCTCGCCGTCGAGGAGCGAAAATTCTCCCGTGAGGAGGCGCTCGAAGCGCGCGAGGCGTTTCTGAGCAACTCTTCGCACTTCGTGACCCCGGTGACTTGTATCGACGACACGGTCATCGCCAACGGAAAGCCGGGATCGCTGAGCACGGCCTTGCATGACCGCTACACCGAATTCATGGATTCGACGCCACTGGCGTTCACGCCGGCATAAAACCGCGAAATCATGGAAGGAATGACTGGAAATCCAGTCCGGGAAGCCTAACGTATATACTCATGTGTTCGGATGCCGCGTTGCGGCGGGGACCACATGATACAAATCGACCCGTACAGCGAATAATACAATCTAAACAAGAACAAAGCTGAGGTTATAAGATGGCTGCAGAACGGTCACAGAATGTCCAGGACGTGTTCCTGAACAACATTCGCAAAAACAAAACTCCCGTCACGGTCTTTCTCGTCAATGGTGTAAAGCTTCAGGGCGTCGTGACCTGGTTCGACAACTTTTGTGTCTTGTTGCGCCGGGATGCGCATTCGCAACTTGTCTACAAGCATGCGATCTCGACGGTGATGCCGTCAGTGCCGGTCCAGCTCTTCGAGCCCGAAACGGACGAGGCGGACGTCGATGCTGATGCTGATGCTGACGTCGATGCCGACGTCGAGGCGGTTGAGTAACCGCTCGTCTTGGGCACAAACGAGAACTCGGTGACGGATGAAACCGGCGCGGCGCCAACGAGAACGTTGGTGCTTCAGCCTGTCATTCGCGGCAACTCCAACGCCAATGGTGGGCGGAGCGCGGACACGCTTCTCGATGAGACGGCCGGTCTCGCGCATGCGATTGCGCTGGATGTCGTCAGCATGCGGGCCGTGCCTCTCAACCGACCGCGACCCTCGACCTTGTTCGGTGGCGGCGTGGTCGAGGAGGTCCATGATCGGATCGAGGCCGACGAGATCGGGCTCGTCATTGTCGGCGGTGCTCTGACGCCGGTCCAGCAACGCAATCTGGAGCGCGCCTGGTCCTGCAAGGTGATCGATCGGACCGGCTTGATCCTTGAAATTTTCGGCGCGCGGGCGCGGACACGAGAAGGGCAACTACAGGTAGAATTAGCGGCGCTCAGTTATCAACGTAGTCGCCTGGTGCGTTCCTGGACCCATCTCGAACGCCAGCGCGGCGGTTTCGGGTTCGTTGGTGGGCCGGGCGAGAGCCAGATCGAGATCGACCGGCGGTTGATCGACGATCGGATTACCAGACTTAAACGCGAACTCGAACAGGTGCGCCGGACACGCGGGCTGCATCGGCGTGCCCGCGCACGTGTGCCGTATCCGTTGATCGCGCTCGCGGGCTATACCAATGCGGGCAAGTCGACGCTGTTCAATCGGATCACCAACGCGGAGGTGTATGCCGAGGATATGCTTTTCGCGACCCTCGACCCGACCATGCGGCAAATTGAATTGCCATCCGGCAGAACGGCGATCCTGTCCGATACTGTTGGGTTTATTTCGGACCTGCCGACCGACCTGGTGGCGGCGTTTCGCGCGACGCTGGAAGAGGTCACAGCAGCCGATGTGATCGTGCATGTCCGTGACACTGCCGATCCGGACACGGACGCTCAGCAGAAGGATGTGGAAGCAATCCTTGAAAACTTGCTCGATGGTGTCGATCGGCAGGATGATGACGGCGAACCAAAGGGGCCGCCGGCTCAGATGGAGATCCTGAACAAGATCGACCTGATCGATGCTGATGAGCGTGCGTTTCTGGCTGATCGGGCCCGGCACAGTGACGATGTGGTGATGCTGTCCGCCGTGACCGGCGAGGGCTGTGATGAATTCCTGGCGCGGATTGACGCCATTCTCGCGACCAAGGAAAGCGTTGAGACTTTTGATGTGTCGTTCGCTGACGGTGCCGCACTTGCCTGGCTCTATGAGAGAGGCGAGGTCATAGAACGCGACGACAGTGGGGCGAGCGCCCGGATCACCGTTCGGCTGGCCCCGCGGGACATTGCGCGGTTTCGCAGGCGTCTTGGTCAGGAAGTGGTGACAGAATGAACGCTCTGCTCCCCGACATGGATCGCGTGTCGGAACTTATGAAAACGGCGGCGGCGGAGATCATCCTCCCACGGTTTCGTGCTCTCAAAGACGGAGAGATCGATGAGAAAGACGGGGGCGAACTGGTCACCGTCGCCGATATAGAGACCGAGGCCTGGTTGACCCAGCGGTTGCCCGATCTTGTGCCGGGCAGCACAGTCGTTGGGGAGGAAGCGGTCTTCGCCGACAAGTCCGTGTTTGATCGACTTGCGGCAGACGATCCTGTGTGGGTTATCGATCCCGTCGACGGCACCTGGAATTTTGCGAATGGTCGAGAGACTTTCGCGGTCATCGTGGCCTATGTCGTTCACGGTGAGGTTCATGCGGGTTGGATATATGAGCCTGTCTCTGAAGCACTTGCCATCGGCGCGCGCGGAGATGGTGTCCGGCTGAGCGGGCAAGACGTAACGCTCGGCGATAGCGGGGCAGAGGCTGCGTTCGTCGGCACGGCGGCGCGCTACCTGCGCGAGCGCGCGGAGGCGGCCCCCGAAATTGTTCGGGAGGTGTTCCGCCCGCGCTGTGCCGGGCATGAATATGTCCAGATACTCTCGGGCGAGAGGGCGTTTTCGGCCTACACGAAACTGTTGCCGTGGGATCATGCGGCGGGGAGCTTCCTCGTACGCGAGGCCGGTGGTCACAATGCCCTGCTGGATGGCGAACGCTACAATCTCAGCCAGCCGAAGGGCGATATGCTGACAGCGTGCAGCCGGGATGTTTGGCAAAAGATAGCCGCGGTGATGTCGCCGCGTGACGACGAATAGTTAAAACAGGAGGGGACGGATGTCCGATCAGGTGAAGGCAGCGTTTATCGGCCTCGGTGTCATGGGTTACCCGATGGCGGGGCACCTGCGGACCGCCGGGCACACGGTGTCCGTGTATAACCGCACCGGCGCCAAGGCTGAGGCTTGGGTCGCCGCCGGCGGCGGATCAGCCCACCCGACGCCGCGAGAAGCGGCGCAGGGCAGCGACATCGTGTTTGTTTGCGTCGGCAATGATGATGATGTCCGCAGCGTCGTGCTTGGCGATGACGGCGCTCTGGCTGGCATGACGGCGGGGACGATCCTGGTGGATCACACGACCGCATCGGCGGATCTGGCGCGCGAACTCGCCGAGATATGCGCAGGGCTCGATATCGGTTTCCTCGACGCGCCGGTATCTGGTGGCCAGGCGGGTGCCGAGAATGGCGCATTGACCGTGATGGTTGGTGGCGCGGCTGAAACATTTGATCGTACGCAGCCGGTGATCGACGCCTACGCTCAGGCCTGCACGCTGATCGGCCCGAGCGGATCGGGTCAGCTTGCCAAAATGGTCAACCAGATTTGCATCGCTGGTGTGGTCCAGGGCCTGTCTGAGGCGATGAATTTTGGCATGAAGTCGGGCCTGGATATGGAGAAGGTGATCGGCACCATTTCCAAAGGTGCGGCCCAGTCGTGGCAGATGGAAAATCGCTGGTCGACCATGGTGGATGGCCAGTTCGAATTTGGCTTCGCCGTCGACTGGATGCGCAAGGATTTGGGTATTTGTCTGGCCGAAACCGCGCGCAACGGGGCCCGGCTGCCGATGACCGCACTGGTTGATCAGTTCTATGCGCAGGTCCAGGCGCGCGACGGCGGCCGTTGGGACACGTCCAGTCTCCTGCACCTGCTTTCGAACGACTAACGCACCACCTGCGTCGAGCTGTCTGCCGGGGCGGCCAGCGCCGCAAGCAAAGGCTCCAGATGCGCCGCATAGGGGCGCCAGCGCGCGATCGATGATCGGTAGATCGGTTGGCGGACCTGCGCATTGCTGCGGGTGCGCACATTGCGTGACGTCTTGTGGAAGTCGAGGCAACGGGCCTCCCAGTCCAGGCCGCAGAACGCGACCATCTCGCGGGAGCGGTCTTCCTGCCGCTCGACCAGGTCTTCATATTTCACATCCAGAATGCGTCCCGGCAGAACCTCGTGCCAGTGCGCCATCAACCGCTGATACTGCCGGTGGTAACGCCCCAGGTTGGTCAGGTTGTAGGAGTAGGTGTGGTTGCCCACGAAGTCGCCGAAGAATATGGACAGACACGTATCGCGGGGATCGCGCTGGCAATGGATGATCTTCGCGTTGGGAAACAGGGTCGCAATCAGGCCGACATGGTGGAAGTTCCCGGGCATCTTGTCCGTGATGCGTGCAGCATGGGGATCGGAGCGTCTCAGGATGCCGAGAAAGCGTTCGGCAATGTGATTGGTTGAGTTCTCTGTCAGGCCGGTGACACACGCCGGATAGGGGCGGCTGTCGTTCAGGTTATCAGACAGCTGATCGACGAGTTGGAGCATTTCCTCGCGCTCGCCCGAGCCGTGCACGCGCGAGTGGCTTGCCAGGATCTGCTCGACCAGGGACGTGCCCGAACGCGGCATGCCGAGAATGAACACCGGCACATCCGATGGGTTTCCCCAGGCCTGGGTGCGCTCGAAATGCTGCCGGTCGAAAGTTTCGATCAGATTGTCGATATATTTCGTGTGGCTCGTAATGTCGAAGACCACATCCTTGAGCAGATTGCCGTTGCGGTAGTGATCGAACGCGTCGTCATAGGCCTTCACGTTGTGGCAGCTTGCACCGGCGGCCATGTGCAGCACGGCGCGCCGTTGCGCCGGGGTCGCGTCATTTTCGATGGCGGCAATCAGGCCATGAAAGTTCGGATCGCCCGGGGCGAGGTCCTTCATGTTGGCAAGCTCGCGCAATGCGCCCGCGTGGCCGGGTGAAAGCGCGATGCAGCGCTGAAGCCACCGCTTCGCATCCACAAGTTCCCCGGCATCGATGAGTGCGCGTGCGCGCCCGTAATGCGCCTCGGTTGAGGAGGGGAGCTGTTCCAGTACTGCGTCGAAATCCGAGATTGCGCGTTGGCTCTGGCCGGCGCGATAACGGGCCCAGCCCAGGAGCAGAAGCGGTCGAATGGCATCCGGGTTCTGAAGATGCGCGTCCTCGAGGATCGCAAATGCGGCCTCGTGGCGGGCCAGCCGGCTCAGCACGCGGCCATATTCGCACTTTGCGTCGAGGCTGCGCGGGGCAACCTCATGCGCATGCTCCAGATACTCAAGGGCGAGCATGAAGTTTTCTGCATCGAAGGCCTGACGCCCCAGTTCGATAACCGGGCGCGCATCATCGGGAGCGACGCGCTGGGCACGCTCGAGTGCAGCGAAGGCGCCGCCGTTGTCGCCTCGCTTCGTCAGCCATCGTGCGAGCATCATGGCGGACCGGAACTCGCGCGACGGTCCCGCGCCGGGAATGGTCCGCACAAATGCGTTGATGCCGGCAGCGTATCCGAGGATTTTGCGGCCAAAATGGCGACCCACATTTCGTCGTAACAGGCGCAGGGCCATTCGCTGGAGATGCGTTGCCTCGGCGCGGTTGCCTTTTGCGGCGCGCGCGGCAGCGAGGCCGAACACGGCTTCATGGTTTCGTGGATCCAGGATCCATGCGTCATGAAACTGTCGGTAGGCCCCGTCTGAATCTCCGAGGCGCCGGAGTGTTTGGCCCAGGGCGATCCGGTATGGCGCGAAGCCGCGGCGCATGTCGACCGCGCGCGACAGATGTGTGTGTGCCTTATCGGTGTCGTCGTTGCGCAGCGCGGTCATACCCGAAAGGAACCACGCATCGGGCTGTTCAGGGTGCGCCTCGATGAGGGATTCGCAGGTGTCACGCGCTTCACCCAGGCGCCCGCCACGCACAGCGTCGCGCGCATGTTCGAGCAGATCATTCAGCCCTGGCCCGTCGGTACGCCCGTCGAGAATGCTCATATCCATCGATATTCTCCCCGCCATTCATGTGGCACGCACAGCGTGCGCGTGCGTTTGCATCGCGGGTCGAATGTAGGAAAACGAGATTAATGCGTGCTTGATTTTTCGTTGGATTTTAAGGGATTAGAGGGTTCGTCACCTCATAGGCCACGTTTTTTGGCCTGTTGCCAACGTTGCTCCAAAACATCCAATCCAACCTTTTCAAGTTTCTGCCCGTCATCACGGATCGAGGTCTCGACATACTTGAAGCGGCGCACGAATTTTGCGTTGGTGCCGCGCAGGGCGTCTTCCGGGTCGAGTTCCAGGTGGCGGGCGAGATTGACGACAGAAAATAGAACGTCCCCCATTTCGTCTGCCAGTCGTTCGGGGGCTCCGCCGTCGTTGATTTCGGCCTTCAGTTCGCCCAGTTCCTCTTCGAGTTTTTCAAGGACCGGGCCGATCTCCGCCCAATCGAAGCCAGAGCGCGCCGCACGCTTTTGAAGTTTTTCCGCACGGGTGAGGGCGGGGAGGCCGATCGGGACATCGTCGAGCAGGCCCGGCTCTTCACCGCGCGCGCGGGACTTCTCGGTGCGTTCATTCGCCTTTTGTGTCTCCCAATTGTCGCGCAGGCTCTTGTCCGGGTCGTGGTTTTCGGTGTCGAAAACATGCGGGTGGCGACGCACCATCTTGTCGGCGATGGCGCCGGCGACATCGTCAAAGTCGAAGGATTTCTCTTCCTCGGCCATGCGCGCGTGGAACACCACCTGGAGCAACAGGTCTCCGAGTTCCTCGCGCAGGCTGTCGCGGTCATCGCGTTCGATGGCGTCTGCGACCTCGTAGGCCTCCTCGATTGTATAACGTGCGATGGATTTGAAATCCTGCTCCACATCCCAGGGGCAGCCGTCGGTCGGGTCGCGCAACTGCGCCATGATCTTGATGAGCCGATCGATATTCCGCGTCGTCATTCCAGCCTCCGGTCGAACAGGGAGGCGGAGCCTAGACCGGGCGGAGAGTCGGGGAAACGGAGGAACTACTGGGCGAGACGCAAATTCGTCAGCTCGTTGCCGATCTCGTGGAACACGTCCTGCAACTCATCGTTCGACGGAGAGTTAAAATAATGCGCTGGCGAGGTCGCACAGTTCCGGTACAGGTCCTGGGTCGCGGCGTTGCCGAGCTGGAACGTGATCGCGAAGATGATGACACCCTCGGTCTTCATGGAATTGCAGACCGCGAGCATGCGGTTGTTGATCTCGGTTGTCGCCGCGCCGCCATTCACGGTGCCGAGCCGGCCCTCGCTGACACGCCCGTAGGCCGTGTAGTCGGCGTCGGGATTGTTGGGCAGGCCCGTCGGCCAGTCGTACCACTGGTTGACGCCGTCGGTGAGCATGATCGCGACCTTGTCCATCAGGGGGGTGTCGTAGTCGAGCGGAAGCTCCGACGGGGTGGCACCGCCCCACAGGCCCTGCCAGGTCGGGGACAGCACGCGCCAGCCCCAGGCCAGCCCGAGATTGGCCATCGTGCCGCCGCGATGCCAGGGCTGCATCTCGTCGATCGCGTCACGCACGGTCGTCTTCTCGGCGACCAGCGGCGTGATCGACGGACCGCAGCCGAGGTTCGGCCCGAGCCCGTTGTTCTGGGCGCCGTTGGCCTCGTTGATATTGGCCCAGTCCCAGTCGTTGTCACCGGTCTGGGGGGTATAGACGGGTATGGTCGTCGACCAGTACTGATGCACGAAGGGCTGGGTGGTCGGGAGAGTGTCGGCCTGGTCGAACGGCGCGGTGCGGGCCTCGACACAGCCTTTCCACCCGATTGCCGTCAGCGGCTGCCAGTCGCCCGGATTGATGTCGGGCTGGGCCCCCAGATTGGGCTGCAGGGCCTGGAAGGGCAGATTGTTGAAACTGGCGAAATCATCGGTGGCATAGTTCGTTGCCCCCTCCCAGAGTGGCGGGAGGTAATCGCCCGGGTCATAGGCCGCCAGCCAGGCTGTGTGGGCGCCGCCGACATTTACGGTCGCCGCGTAGGGTACCAGCGAGACCCAGAAGTCGTTCACCGTTTCCTCCTCGCCATAGAGAATGTCGATGAGGTCGTGGGCTGCCGATTTCATGGCGTCCATCTTGCCGCCGCCGCGCATCGAGCCGGTGTTGTCCATGATCAGCGCCAGCTCCATGCCGCGCACGGCGCGGTGGACCACGGTTTGCGCGCTGACCGTGATATCCTGAAAGCCGAGCACCTGCATGAATGAAGTGGGAATGTCCGCCGACGCCGACAGGGTCAGCAATCCCTCGGTCTCGTCCGCATCGATGTTGGGGCCGTTGACCGTCGCGCCGAGATAGCCGTCGGGGAAATTGGCGCTGAAGAATTGGAGGATGTCGGCATCGCGGTCGGGTTCAAGCATGGCCCGGCCGCCGGCAAGGGCCGCTGCGTCGAGCGCCTGATGGAGTTTCGTCTTCACCATGTAGCCGCGTGCGGCGTCCGTCGACAATCCCACGAAGCCCACGGTCGGCACGATCCCGATGGCGACGAAGGCCGCGACGGCACCGCGCCGGTCCGGCCAGAATCGGAGGGCTCCGGCGAGTGTGTGGGACAGGATGTGGCGTATCGATATGGAGGGACGTTTCATGGGCACCGCGCGTTCGTTTCGATGCGTCAATACTTGGCCACTCAGCAACCTGGATCAATGTCGATCGGATAAACCTGTCGATACTCGGAAATGCGATAAAACCATATAAATCAGTGGGTTATATTACATTCGAAATGAATCGACAGTTGCCAGATATATCGATGAATTATCATTCAATTTTGTCGTAAAACAATAATAGTAATGAACAATCATCATATCGAATAAATTGGCTTATTATATTGGTTCTGTAACTTGTAAAAAGCCGTTTGAATACTTCAACTGAACACCGATTTTAACACTTCCTTAAGAGGCCCGGCGCGATGCTTCGTCCCGTCACTTATGCGTCCACAAGGAGATAATCGATGTACCAAACTCTCAAAAATCTGTCCCGCGATGAATCGGGTGCCACTGCCATCGAGTACGGCCTGATTGCCGCACTTGTGTCGGTTGCCTCGATCGGCGCCCTCACACTCATGGGCGGTTCGCTCGACGACATGTTCACGGCTGTGTCGGGTCGTCTCGACACCGCGGTGGCGAATATGCCGACCGGCGGTGGCACCGGCGGCGGCACCGGCGGCGGCACGGGTGGCGGTACGGGCACACCGTAAGCGTCACACGCGTGAAACGGCGGGTTGGTGCCAGGCAGGCGCCGCCCGCCACTCACCGCTTCCAGCAGACAGGTTCCCGGCAATCACAATTGCCAGAGTCCGGACATTCAAGACATGACGTCATTCTTCTCGCTCCAGATCCTATTGCTTGCAGCACTGCTCGGCCTGGCCGTCACCGCTGCGATCACGGATCTGCGCAGCTACCGCATTCCCAACCGGATCAGCCTGGCCATCGCTGCCGGCTTTCCCATCTTCGCTCTGGCCGGCGGCACGGATTTCCGTAGCGGGTTGTTCGCCGGTGGCCTGATCTTCGCGGTCGGGGTCTTTTTCTATTCACGCGACTGGATGGGTGGCGGCGATGTGAAGCTGCTCGCCGCGCTTAGTCTCTGGGCCGGAACCGATCTCGTCCTGCCGATGATCGTCATCATCACGCTCACGGGCGGAATCATGAGTTTCGCCGAATGGTTCCGCATCGGCGGGTTCAACCGGTTGCTCGCGCGCCACATCCCGACGATGGACGGCGCATTCGCCATGCCGGCCGCCCGTGATCAAGCGGTCGTGCCCTACGCCGCAGCGATCCTGGCGGGTGCGCTGTATGTCGCCGTGTCGCGTGCGGTCATTCTCTTTGGCTCCCTGGAGGCTTTCTGATGAACGTCCGACTTCTCGGTCTCGTCCTCGTCGCGCTGATCGCGGCCGGTGGCGCCATCTTCGGCGCGAACAGCTGGCTCGCGGGCCAGCGCGCCGCACTTGAAGCCGCCAACCGCAATCAGGTGCAGGTCAAGAAGGATCACACCCGCATCATCGTCGCCAAGCGGGGGCTGCCCGCGGGGACGTTGATCAAGAAGACCCATCTGCGCTGGCAGGCCTGGCCCGACACCGGCGTGTCCGACGCCTATCTGGTGGACGGTAAGGCCAATCTCGAAAGCCTGGTCGGAACGGTCGTGCGGCAGGGAATCGCCGCCGGCGAGCCGATCACCGAGACCCGCGTCGTCCGACCGGGACAACATGGCTTCATGGCGGCCGTACTGCGGCCCGGTTTTCGCGCCATCACGGTTGCGGTCAACATCACCAGCGGTGTCGCCGGGTTCGTTTTCCCGGGCGACCGTATCGATCTGATCCTCTCTCATTCGGTGGGCCGCGAAGGCCAGAACGGGCGCGTCCGGCGCGCGTCCGAGACGGTCCTGACCGATGTGCGCGTGCTGGCCATCGACCAGTCGACCGATGACCAGGCCGAGAAGCCCAATCCCTCCAAGAGTGTGACGCTCGAGTTGACGCCCAAGCAGGTCGAAATTGTCTCGTTGGTGACCGATATCGGCCGGCTGTCCCTGAGTCTGCGCAGCTTGCAGCGCGACGAGGGTGCAATCGGGGAACCCCAGGTGAGTGATGCCGAGGGCGGGTCGCCGGGCGTGCCCCCCGATGCTACCTCAGGGGTCGCTTCATCCGATCCGCTCAACCCGATCTTGGCGCGACTGATCAGCGGTGCGGAGCCGGCGCGGGGGCGGGGGCATACCTGGGACAGTGAGGTCAGCCGCTTGCTGGTCGCGCCAGACTCGAAAGCCAATTTGCATCAGGTCCGTGTGGTTCGCGGCGATACGTCCGCCGTTGTCGAATTCAAGCGAGGCCGAAAATGATCCGCTTACTCTCCCGGCTGGCGCCCGTTCTGGGCCTGCTGACCGCGCTTTCCATGATGTTGATCGGGGCAGGCGGCGTGCAGGCGCAGGCCCCCGTGCGAACCGTCGGGTCCGGCGTGGAAACCATCGAGATCGAGGTCAACAAGGGCGCACTCGTGCGGCTGCCCGAGCCGGCCTCGGCGGTGTTTGTCGCCAATCCCGCCTATGCCGATATCTCCATGAAGTCCCCCACGCTTGTCTACGTCATGGCAAAGCAAACGGGTGAGACCTCGTTGTTTGCCCTCGATGGTCGCGACGCGGTGCTCGCGAATATCAACCTTATGGTCACCCATAATGTCTCGGCGTTGAGCGCGTCCCTGCGGTCTGTCTTGCCCGATACGGCGATTGAGGCGCGTTCGGTTCCCGGCGGGTTGATGCTGGCGGGCTTGGTCAACTCCGCGACGGAATCTGAAGAGGCGCGGAGGATTGCAGCGCGCTTCCTGGCCGAGAACGAAGTCGTGGTGAACCAGATCCAGGTCGTCGGGCCGAACCAGGTCAACCTCCAGGTGCGGATCGCCGAGGTGTCGCGCAACGTGCTCAAGCGGCTCGGATTCAACTTCGATGCGCTCATCGATGTCGGGACTTTCTCCTTCGGCCTCGCCTCGGGTCGTGGGTTTCTGAACCCGGCGCGGACACTCATCAGCGGGTTGCCCGACACCGGGCTCGCGCAGGCCAACTACATCTCGAATACGGTCGATGTGGCCGGCGTGGTCGATGCCCTGGAGACCGAGGGCCTGATCTCGCTTCTGGCCGAGCCGAACCTCACAGCACTCACCGGCGAGACGGCGAGCTTCCTGGCCGGCGGCGAATTTCCGGTGCCTATCGTCGATAACGATGGCGAAGTCACAGTGAGTTTCAAGCCGTTCGGCGTGTCACTCGCCTTCACGCCAACGATTTTGAGTGCCAACCGGATCAGCCTGAAGGTGATCCCGGAGGTGAGCGCCCTGTCGTCCTCGGGTGCGGTCAATGTGAACGGGCTGAATATCCCGGCGCTGACGACCCGGCGGGCAAACACCACGGTCGAGCTCGGCAGTGGCCAGAGCTTCGCGATCGCAGGCCTGCTGCAGGCCGACAGCAATCAGAACGTGAACGAATTTCCCGGACTGGCGGATCTGCCGATCCTCGGGGCGCTGTTTCGCTCAACCGAGTTCAACCGGCAGGAGACGGAGCTGGTGATCATCGTCACGCCCTATCTGGTGCGTCCGGTGTCGAGCAACGCGCTGCTGTCCCCGACCGATGGTTTTGAAATTCCTGACGATTTTGACCGGATTTTTCATGGCGAGACGCAACGCCGGAAGGCAGCGCCGAGCGAACGTGAAGTACGAGTTCCGGAATTTGATGGGGCATCCGGGCCCGGCGGTTTTCAGATTGAGTAGAGGTTGACCATGATGCGACGACAGAAGCTAATCAGGAACCGGCGTATTTTCACCAAGCGCCCCTCGCGATGGTGGCCACTCCTGGCTGTGGCGGCAGTCATCGTCACGGGCTGCGCGCAGTCCCTGGCGGATTACAGCCCGGCCCAGTCGACGCGCGACATCCAGGTTCGCTGGGTCTCACTCGACCATGCGGTCCTGTTCGACCCGGGCACCAGCGTACTCAAATCATCCGAGCGATTTCATCTCGATGCATTTCTGGAGGGCCTGACCCTGCGGCGCGGCGACCGGTTTCTGGTCGACACGGGCGACACGGGCGGTCTCGACCCGCTGGCCCAGGCCCGCGCTACGACCATCTCGCAACGTCTGCGCCGACATCTGCCCGGTGTCGATGCGCTGATGTACTCCGGCGGTGGCGCACCGGCCGGGGGCGCACGTTTGGTGGTCGGCCGCTATGTGGCCGTGCCCCCCAACTGTCCCAACTGGTCGCGCCCATCCGGCGCCAACCCCGGCAACATCACCGATTCGAATTTCGGCTGCTCGGCGGCGACCAATCTCAGCCTGATGATCGCCGACCCGGCCGACCTGGTGCGTGGCCGGAGCCTCGCGCCCGGAGACGGGCAGGCCCTGTCGCTGGGAATCCAGCGTTACCGGGCAAACAAGGTCAAAAATCCCGTGGCTATCGAGACGAATGAATAATCATGACGGTTGCAGCGATTGATACGAGACGGGAGAGCGGGGTCGTCCTGGCGGCATTCGCGGCAGATTCCGTAACCGCGACGATGATCGAACAGGTCGCGAGCTATCACTGGCCCGGCGCGACTGTGATGGAGGGTGGCCTGAATGCCGCTGCCAGTTACCTCGGCAGTACGCGCGCACCGGACTTGCTGGTGGTTGATCTCGGCAACAGCGAGCAACCCCTCGAAGAGCTGTTGACCCTGGCGGAATCCTGCGAGCCCTCCACGCAGGTTGTGGCGCTTGGAACAGTCAACGATCTTGGGCTCTACAAACAGTTCGTCGCGGCGGGGGTCGCGGATTATCTTGTCAAGCCACTCAGCCCGGAAGAGCTGGAGACGGCCCTGCTTGCGGCGGCGTTCCGCGAGCAACATGTGATCGAAGCCGTGGACGTGCCGCTTGGCAAAATCGTGGTGACGATTGGCGCGCGCGGCGGGGTGGGGGCGACCACGATCGCCACGAATGGTGCGTGGATGTTGGCCGAGGAGCAAAACCAGAAGGTGGTTCTGGTGGATCTCGATTTGCAATTCGGTTCGACCGCGCTGTCCCTCGATCTTGTGCCGGCCGGCGGCATGATCGAGACGTTGCGCAATCCCGACCGGGTCGACGCCCTGTTTCTGGCCAGCGCGCTCGTGCCCAAGACCGCGAACTTTTCCGTGCTCGCGGCGGAAGAGGACCTGGCCCGCGACGCGAGCTACAGCAGTGCCGGGATCGAGCGCCTGATTGAAGAGCTGCGCCGCAGTTTCGATTGGGTCTGGATCGATATTCCGCGCACGCTTTGCTACGTGAATGCCAACGTGATCTCAGACGCGTCACACATCTACGTGGTGTCCGACCTGTCCCTCGCAGGCATGCGCGACACGATGCGCGTGGCCAACTATTGCGATGGGCTCAATCGGGATTCGGATATTGCCGTTATCCTGAACCGCACCGGGGGCGCCAAGGGAATTCCCGCGGCCCAGTTCGGCAAGGGTGTGCCCAAGCCCGTGATTGCGCGCCTTCCGGAGGACCCAAAGGCGGGCAATGCGGCGACCACGGGCAAGCCTGTCGCCCAGATTGCGGGACGCGGGAAGTTCGCTGTCGGACTGCGCAAGATCGTTCAGGAGATTGCGCCACTGCCGAAGAAACGGCGCGGACTGTTGTCGTTTCGCAAAGCTGACGCGCAGGCGCAGGCATGAGTTTCGGCCGGCGATCCGACGGGACACCGGCAGCTTCCGGCCGGGATATCCCGCCGAGCGCGTCTTCTCCGCAGGTGCACGAAAATGTGGTCGCGTTTGCGGATGCGGGTCACGTCGATTCCGATGCCGAATTCGATGCGGGTCTGGAGCCTACGCAATTCGAGGAAAAAATTGTCGCGGCTATCCATGACGGCGACGGAGCGGAGGGCGCCTCGCGCGGCGAGGTCGCGGCCCTGGTGGCCCGCACGGCAGAAAAGGTTCTGGGCCGCGGTTACCGCAAGCTCAATCAGATCGAACAGCGCGACCTGATCACCCGTGTGCTGAACCAGGTCTACGTTGCGCCGGTTCGCGCCGAGCCTGCAGAGCCGGTGGCAAGCCTGACACCGGAAAACATGAGCACCGGTAATCCGGACCCCGCGAGCGCGTACTCACTCGAAAACCTGAAGACGGAGAAACGCCAGGTCTCGAAGGTGGTGGAAGACGCGCGTCGGAAGGTCCAGCCGGAGCTGGTCGAGCGCATCGACGTTGGAACGGCCGTGACCCTGCCGCGTGAGGAGCTCGAGGCTCAAATCGCCGACATCGTCACGGAAATCCTTCACGAGGAGAAACTGCAGCTCAATCAGTTCGAGCAGCAGGATCTGATCAAGGTGCTTCTCGATGAAATGCTCGGGCTGGGCCCGCTTGAGCCACTCCTCGCCGACGAGGACATCACCGATATCATGGTCAACGGCTACAACCAAATTTACATCGAGCGGTTCGGCAAGCTTGAGCTGACCGATGTCGCGTTCCGCGACAACAAACACGTGATGAACATCTCGACGCGGATCGTCTCGCATATCGGCCGGCGGATCGACGAATCGAACCCGTTGGTCGATGCCCGACTGGCCGATGGCAGCCGGGTGAACATCATCATCCCGCCGCTGGCCATCGATGGGCCGACGATCTCGATCCGTAAATTTGCCAAGAAAAAGATCACCCTCGATGTGATGGAGGATCAGAACAACCTGTCGACGGCGATGGCGAAGGTGTTGCGGATCAGCGCCCGTGCCCAACTGAATATCCTGATCTCCGGCGGTACCGGGTCCGGTAAGACGACCCTCCTGAATGCGCTGTCGCAGATGATCGATCATGGCGAACGCGTCGTGACCATCGAGGATGCGGCCGAGTTGCAGCTCCAGCAGCCCCATGTCGTCCGCCTCGAGACACGCCCGGCGAACCTCGAGGGGCAGGGGGCGATAACCATGCGCGATCTGGTCAAGAACGCGCTGCGGATGCGCCCGGATCGCATTATCCTGGGCGAGGTGCGTGGGTCGGAGGCCGTGGACATGTTGCAGGCCATGAACACGGGCCATGAAGGGTCCATGTGTACGGTTCACGCCAATCGTCCGCGCGAGGCCCTGACCCGATTGGAAAACATGGTCGGCATGGCAGGGATCAATCTGCCGGCCAAGGCGGTGCGAACCCAGATCGCCGCCGCGCTCGATATCATCGTGCAGGTCAGCCGAATGCGCGACGGCGTGCGCCGAATCACCCACGTCATGGAGGTGGTCGGGATGGAAGGTGACGTTGTCACCACCCAGGATCTCTTCGTTTTCAAGTATGAGGGCGACGATCCCTCCGGCCGGATCACGGGCACATACGAATATTCCGGGGTGCGGCCGCACCTGACCACGAAGGCAGAGTATTTCGGTCTCGGCCGGGCTCTCACGGAGGCGTTGCGCTGATGGAGGGCACGATGTTCGGCACGGTGGATTTGTCCGTCGCGGTGATGGTGGCGAGCGTGGTGCTGGCGACGGTGTGCCTGTCGGTCGTTGGCGGAATTTTGCTGTTCGGCGAGCAGCGCCAGACAAACAAGCGACTGAACACCGTGATGCACCGTTGGGAGCCCCGGGTGGCAGCCGATGGCACGCCGACCCTGCGTCTGTCCCAGCATGACAGCTCACTGCCGTCGGTGGACCGTATCCTCAAACGCTTGCTGCCACGGCGCGAAATGCTCCGCCGTCGCCTGCGCCGAACGGGCCGTTCGATTAGCGTCGGACAGTATCTCGTGTCCTGCATCGTGGTTGGGTTTCTGATCGGCAGCGCGATGTCCTTCCTGTTTGCGTTTTCCGCCCCGGTTTCGATTCTGGGTGGCTGCGCGATCGGCATGTTGTTGCCGCACATGTTCATCGGCTATCTCGGCAACCGGCGCCAACGCATCTTCACGGCCCAGTTTCCCGAGGCCATCGACCTGATTGTGCGCGGCATACGCTCCGGCCTTCCGGTGGTGGAATCGATCATGACCGTGGCGCGCGAAATGCAGAAACCGGTCGGGCAGGAGTTCCAGACCATCACCGATGCCGTGCGTTTCGGGCAGACCCTGGAAGACGCCCTGTGGGATGCCGTGCCCCGGATCGACACGCCCGAGTTCAAGTTCTTCGTTGTGTCGATCACCGTGCAGCGCGAGACCGGCGGCAACCTGGGGGAGACCCTTGAGAATCTGGCCGATGTGCTGCGCAAGCGTGGCCAGATGAAACAACGCATCAAGGCGATGGCATCCGAGCCCAAGGCGAGCGCCTGGATCCTCGGTTCTCTGCCTTTCATCATGTTCGGCATCATCTTCTTCGTGAACACCGGCTACGTGATGACCCTGTTCACCGATCCGCGCGGCTCCACCCTGATCGGGTTCGGCCTGGCCAGTCAGTTCACGGGCATCGCGATCATGGCAAAAATGGTGAGGTTCGAAATATGACCCCGGGTGAATTGATTCCCATTCCGATGGAGGAGCTGATCGTCTGGCTTGCCGGTCTCGCGGCGATAGCGGCCGTTCTGGCGGTCTGGACGGGCCTGATTGCGCCGCGGCCGATCAAGGCGCGGATGCGCTCACTTGCCGACCGGCGGGTGGTGCTCCAACGCGTGCGGTTGCAGCCCCGGTCCCATCCCATGCGTATCCGCGGCCTGAACATGGCGACCGGTGTCGTGGACCGACTGCGGTTGCTGCAATCCAGCCAGGCCAAGCGGATCAGCGAGAAGCTCCTGCAAGCCGGATGGCGTGGCAAGGACGCGATGGTCGTCTATCTATTTCTCAAATTCGCGCTGCCGCTCGCCTTCGGGCTGGTTGCGGTGATTTTCCTGTATTTGCTCCCGGTCTTCGATTTCGGCCCCACGACCAAGCTGCTGATCGCGTTGCTGGCGGTGATTCTGGGGGCTTATGCACCGGATTTGTTCACGGCCAACGTCGTCTCGCGTCGCAAACAGAAAATCACCAAGGCGATGCCGGACGGTCTCGATCTGATGGTGATCTGCGCCGAGGCGGGACTGAGCCTCGATGCCGCACTCGAGAGGGTCGGGCGCGAACTCCGTCAGTCCTGGCCGGAATTCGCCGACGAGATCAGCCTGACGTCGATTGAGTTGGGGTTTCTGCCCGATCGTGCGCAGGCACTGCAGAACCTGGCCCGGCGGGTCCATATCTCCGGTATGCGTGGCCTCGTCAACACGCTCGCCCAGACGGAGCGGTATGGCACGCCGCTGTCTCAGGCTTTGCGGGTGTTGTCTTCGGAAATGCGGACAAACCGCCTGATGAAGGCAGAGGAGAAGGCGGCACGCCTGCCGGCGGTGCTCACCGTCCCGATGATTATCTTCATCATGCCCGCGTTGTTCGTGGTGTTGATCGGCCCTGGCGCGCTGCAGACCATCGATGCGCTGAAGGGCGTGTTGTGATCCACCCCGCAGCGCATCCAGATAGTCTGCGTTTAGCGCGCGCGGCGCGGATTCCCGGTGCTGTGCGCGCCGTTTCCGCGAACCGCACTGTAGGTGCCGACCGCCGCGACCCGGGATTCATGGTCGGGCAGGCTGGCGAGCATCGTGTAGAACGCCTGTGCGCGCTGGGCCGACACCTCGTCGGTGTCCATCGCCATGATGGCCCGGGCCCGGCCAGCTTGGCCCGAGAGGGCATAGGCGAGCGCCAGGTTGGTGCGGTGGCGCGATCCTGCAGCCTTGAAGCCGTTGGCTTCCTCCAGGACCGCAATCGCTTCGTCGTATTCCCCAGAGAGAGCCAGGGACAGCCCGAGGTTGTTGAGGAGCTTGAGGCTTCGGGTCTCGTTCAGCCCGTCGCGGTAGGCCAACTGCGCCGCCGCCGCGTCGCCCAGCAGATCGTGGGACACGCCCATGCCATTGAACAGATCAGCGTTGCCGCCCAGATCGGAGGCCAGCCGGAATTGCTCGAGTGCGAGTATGGGCTGGTCCAACGCTGCCAGGGTCTCGCCATATCCGAGCCGGGCTTCAAAGCTGCGCGGATCGATCGCCAACGCCCGTTTCCAGGCATTTCCGGCCTCTCGATGGGCATCAACATCGCCCAGTATGTCGCCCAGACGCAGCAACGGATCCAGCTGCAAGGGTGCCAGCATGTGGGCACGGCGGTAGATCGGGATTGCCGCCCCGATATCGCCGGCATCACGTGCCGCATCTCCGATCCGCAGCATCGTGTCGCTGCCACCGCCGGACACGCCGTCGGTATGGGCGGCCGGGGCACAGGCGGAGAGCAGGAGGCCGGCGGCAATTGCGAGCCGGGCAGGGTGCTGTTTCAGTCGTTCAACGAGGGTCATCTGGATGCCTCTGGAAGTGAAAGGATGACACCATGATAAATTCAACTAAGTTATCAGGAAGTAAATCACAACTACCTGTATTCAATAGAATTTTCGATAAATTCCGACGAGATCAGTCGGGGATCGCGGGTGTCGAGTTTGCGCTTGTCGGGCCGCTCTTCATCCTCACCATTCTGGGGACGATGGAAGTCGGGATGGTGCTCTCGACCGAAGCCCTCATGGAAGGCGCGGTGCGCGATGCGGCCCGCTACGGCGTCACCGGTCAGGACGAGGCCGAACGGCTCTCCATCATCCAGGACATCATCGCCGATCGGACGATCGGCCTCGTGGACACCGATGAGGCGCAGATCGATGTCCTGACCTATGGCAGTTTCGACGTCATCGGGGCACCGGAGCCTTTCGTGGATGGGGCGCCGTTCAACGGCGTCTACGATATGGGCGAGACCTATACCGATATCAACGGAAATGCCCAGTGGGACCCGGATCAGGGCCTCGCCAGCGCCGGCCAATCGGGCGAGGTGGTTCTCTACCGGGTGACCTATGACGCGCCCTCTTTGACCGGTTTTCTCAACCATCTGATCGGCGGCGACGACAATGTGATTCAGCTTGTCGCCAGCATCGCCGTGCGCAACGAGCCCTATGACCTGGAGGATGGCGATGGAATCATCGAATAGCGTTTATCCGTCCCGAAAATTCGCCTTTCTGGCCGCTTTCATGCCCTTTTTTCGCGATCGGCGCGGCGGCGTGATGCTGGAATTCGCGTTTGCCATGCCGGTCATGATCGGATTGCTGATGGGCGGGGTCGAGTTTGCCCGGTTCGCGCTGGTCAACCAGAAGATGGAGCGTGTGACCAGCTTCGTCGGGGACTTCGTCGCCCGTGCCGAAGCGCTCGACGAGGCGGATTTTGACGATTATTTCGCCGCCGCCGACCAGCTCGGCCAACCGTTTGACCTGTTCGATGCCGGGAACATCATCGTCACGTCGGTGATCGGCGAGGCAACGGGGCCGGAAATTCTCTGGCAGCAGATCGGCGCGGGTCATGTCACCGAGCCCAGCCTGGTTGGGTTGCCCGGGGATGCGGCGGTTCTGCCGCTGAATTTCAACGTCGACGAAGGTGAGGGGTTGGTCGTGACGGAAGTCTATTTCGACTATGAGCCGTTCCTGTTACCCATCATGATTCCGGCGCAACGCCTCTATTACCAGGCGATCTATCGGCCCCGGACCACGGCCATTCTGGCCATGGCGGCGGAGTGACGATCGTTACATCATTGACGGATCATGGGCGATCGTTTGTAAAGTTATTTACGCGTAAACAGTAGAGAACGCAGAAATAAATGGCACATCGCCGGCTTGCACGGATAGGGTTTCATCATCGACTTGGCCCCATTGAAAGGTTCTTTCCGATGAAACAGACGACATCACCGACCCGCGCCGAGATCCCTTCCACCGCAGCGCGCCGTGACTATGACGACGGCAATCCGGGCACCATCGTGACAGGCAATATGGCCGATGTTTCCATTGATCGTCGGGCCGGCGATTGGGCACAGAGCGTTGCGGGCATCGGCGATGCAGGGACCTACTATGACGACGGCGAGGCGGCGACGATTCCCGTCTGATTGCCGCCGGACGCATGATTATCTCGCGTCCAATCTATTGTTCACCCGTCGTTAAGAAACTCTCACGCAAGATGCGGGTATGCCTGACGCTTCTGGAAATACCACCGCGGCCTCCTATGGCGACATCACCCGCTTGATCGAGCGGTTGCACCGTCGCTACCTGGATGTCATCCGCTATGAACTGAGCCAGCTCGGTATTGACGACATCAACGCCGTCCAGGCGTTGCTGCTGATGAACGTGCAGGCCTCCGAGGTCTCGATCCGTGAATTGGTGGACCGTGGCTACTACATCGGTTCCAACGTGACCTACAACGTCCGCCATCTGGTCGAGACCGGTTACCTCGATCAGGAGCGCTCGGAACGTGACCGGCGTTCGGTCCGGATCCGCGCGACCGAGAAGGGCGGAAGCCTGTGCGCGTCCCTGGTCGAAATGGAAACCCGGCACGCAAGCACGCTCAATGCCGAGGATGACAATGTCGGTGCCGCCTGGTCACTGTTGCGTGGCCTCGAGCGTGTCTGGTCCGACGACATCCAGTTCGGCTAGCGTCACCGTTCCTCTCTAAATTTCGCGATTATCGCCGTCGACCCGGCTTCGAGCCTTGCCGCGTCGTGTCGGCAATGGTCCAATCAACGTCCTGATTCATGGTGGGGACGCGGATATGACCAACGGCATTTCACTCGACGGCAAGCGGGCACTCGTGACCGGCGGCGCCAGCGGCATCGGTGCTGTGACCGCCGGTGTTCTGCGCGGTCTCGGCGCAAGTGTGGCCATTTCAGACATCAACGCGGACGGTTTAGCCGCTGTCAGCGCCGATCTCGGCGACTGCCCGACCTTCGTTTGTGACGTGGCCGATGAATCGCAGGCGGAATCGACCGTGTCGGCCGCCGCACAGGCCCTCGGCGGGCTCGATATCGCCGTGAATGCGGCCGGCATCGTCGACGAAGTGAAATACGCCCTCGAACGGGACATGGAGCCGTGGCAGCGGATCATGGACGTCAATTTCAAGGGCACGTACCAGATCTGCCGCGCGGCCGCGCGGGTAATGGTGCCTCAGTCGTCTGGTGCAATCGTCAACATCGCCTCGGTCAATGGCCCCGGCGGCTGGCCGCGGCGCACGGCCTATGGTCCGTCGAAAGCCGCGATCATTGCGCTGACCAAAGAATTGGCCTGCGAATGGGGCCCGCACGGCGTGCGCATAAATGCCGTCGGTCCGGGCTATATTGCCACGCCGATGATCCAGGGCCTGATCGATGCCGACAAGGTGGACACCGAGCGGATCAACAACCGCACGCCCATGGGCCGGCTCGGCACGCCGGCCGAAGTGGGGCAGGCGATCGCCTTCCTGGCATCCGACTTCGCGTCGTTCATCACCGGCGAGACCCTGTTCGTCGACGGCGGCTGGATGGCCTATGGCGGCGCGGGCGACGTGAAGACGTTCTAGTCGTGGATTTGCCCGGGATACTGGGGCAGGGATGCCATTCCCTGCGTCCCTTGAGTTCTTAGGTTTGAGAGTTTGCCATGAGCCTCATGCACAAAGTTCGCTGGTACCACGCGGTCCTCGCGATCACGACGTTACTGGCCTACTTCACCGGGGATTTCGGCTTCATCCACGACTGGCTGGGTTATGTCGTCGGCGTGATCATAGTCGCGCGGCTCGGATGGGCGGTGTTCAACCCGCGCCAACTGGGGCTCAACCGGTTCTATCCGGTGTTCGACGGAATCGAGTGGACCAACGCGATCACCCATCCGGCGATCAGCAAATCCCTGATTCTTGCTGTCGCCGTGTCCGTGATCGTGGCGACCGCAACCGGGCTGCTCACACTGACCGATGACGGTGAGATATTCGACGACCTCCACGAGGGCGTCTCGGGGATCGTCATCTGGCTCGTCGTCGCGCACGGCGGGTATCTGTATTTGATCAAGCGACCGCTCGCGCGGTTCATGCTCTACCGGGACAATCCCGAGAAGAAGGGTTCCTGAGAGCCAATATCAGTTATACGCATAATATATATTATGTTAAATAGTATACTATGATTTAAAGCAATGCCTTAAGTGCCGCAGCGCCGAGTTGTGGCGGCATAGATAGCTGCAACCCCAAACCCTCAAGCTAATTTATCAGTTGATCAATAAGACTCATCCCCGCCGGCGGGCTCCTAGTGCTTCGTTTCGGGTGGCGTCGCATCCTCGTCGTCATTCGCTGCCTGTTCGGCGGCGGCCGCCTCGACCTGCGCCTTGACGCTCATCTCGCCCGAGACCCAGGCATCGAGAATCGGCTCTAGGCTGTCGAACGGTTGATACCCCACACTGAGTGCGGCCAGCGTTTCTTCCTCGCGCAGCACAACAGTTGGAAACCCGGTGACGCCGGACTGCTGGCACCATGCAAAGTCACTGATGGTTTCCTGCCGGGTTTCTTCGGATTCGAATGCCGCGGTGAACGCCGCAGCGTCGATGTCTTCCTTGGCCGCGTAATCGAGGAAGGTCTCGAGCTTCGTCGTGTCCGTATCCTCGACGTAGTAGCCCTTGTGGATACGTTCGTAGAAGGACAGCAGCGCTTCGGGTTTCATGTTGCGCACGACGACAGAGGCCCGGCAGGCCGGCTCGGTGTCGAGTACGAAGCCCTCGCGGTCAAAAAATGCGTAGTTGAAGGCCTGTCCGGTGGCTTCCGCGACCTGTTCCCAATGATGCTTGATCTGGGCCTTGTACTCGTCACTCATCGGGTCAGTGTCGAAGGCGTGCAGCCCGCCGACGACAAGCCGCATCGGCGCGGTCTCGCCGTATTTTTCTACGATCTTCTGCAAAACGGGCGAAAACCCCCAGCACCAGGAGCACATCGGGTCGCCGACGTAGATGATTTCTCGTTCCATGATCTTCACTCTTCTGCTTGGTCTCTGATCTCAGTTGTATGCCAGCCTAAAGCCTTACACGGGCAGGGCGAACCCCCTTCCCGTCACATCATTCGGGAATGCGGATCACCATTCCATCTATCCCTGGCTCGACACCTGCGGGCAACCTGGCGGCGAGGCGCGCGTAGTCGGTGCGGTGACTGAGATGGGTCAGAACTGCGCGTTTGGAGCCCACCCGTGTGATCCAGTCGAGGGTCTGGTCCACATGACTGTGGGTCGGATGGGGATTCTCGCTCAACGCGTCGACGATCCAGACCTCGATGCCGTCGAGCAGCTCGAATGCCTCTTCGGGCAGGGTTTTGACATCGGTCGAGTAGGCGAACGGGCCGAACCTGAATCCGAGTGACGGCATTCGGCCATGTTCCTGCGCGAATGGCTGAATTTCGATGTCGCCGATCATGAACGGCCCGTCGATCACCTTCGGGTTGAGGCATGGCCTCCAGAATTGCGGGTTAACATCCCGGTATGGCTCGAAAATATACCCGAAGCGTTCCTGCAGGATGTCGAGGGTCTGCGCGCTGGCGAAGGCGTCGAGTGCGCCGCCCTTGTGATAATTCAGCGTGCGGATATCGTCGATACCGTTCACATGATCCGCATGGGCATGGGTGAACAGGATCGCGTCGACCTGCCAGACGTCGGCATCGAGGAGCTGGGCGCGCATATCGGGAGATGTATCGACCAGAATCCGGGTGTTATCGGTCTCGACGATGATCGATGGCCGCCGGCGCAGGTTGCGCGGGTCGTCGCGGTCGATATCGGCCCATCCGTCGGGCCCCAGCAAGGGGGTGCCGCCCGAGCTGCCGCATCCGAGAAGCGTTATTTTCATGCGGCGCCGGGCCGTTTTGCCGGGGGCTCGGCGCGGGAGAACAGGCGAAAGAAGTTCTCGCTGGTCCTGTCGTGCAGGTCCGCGACCTCCAGCCCCTTCACTGCGGCGAGGGTTTCCGCGGTGTGGACCACGTAAGCCGGCTCGTTGCGCTGGCCACGATTTGGCACCGGCGCCAGAAATGGCGCGTCGGTCTCGACCAGCAACCGGTCTTCGGGCACATCGCGTGCGATTTCCCGCAGCTCCTCGGCGTTCTTGAACGTCAAAATGCCGGAAAAGCTCACATACATGCCCAGATCCAGCGCCGCCTCGGCCAGGCCGCGCCCGCTGGAGAAGCAATGCATGACGCCGGTGAAGGCGCCCTTGCCCATCTCATCACGGAGGATATCGGCGGTTTCCGTGTCGGCGTCGCGGGCGTGCACGATCAACGGCAGGCCGGTCTCGCGGGCCGCCGCGATGTGGGCGCGGAAGCTGATCTGCTGGCGATCACGCGGGCTGTGGTCGTAGTAGTAATCGAGCCCGGACTCGCCAATGCCGACGACCCGCGGATGGGCGGCGAGTTCGATCAGACGGTCGGGCGTCTCCTGCCCCTCCTCGCCCGCATGGTGCGGATGCAC
This sequence comes from Rhodospirillaceae bacterium, assembly GCA_018667335.1. Taxonomy (GTDB): domain Bacteria; phylum Pseudomonadota; class Alphaproteobacteria; order UBA6615; family UBA6615; genus UBA8079. The sequence continues at coordinate 44,158 of JABIVD010000027.1, read as the reverse complement.
GCCGACGCTGCACCAGACGTCATCGAAACGCTCGGCAACGGCTTTAACGCCCTCAAACCGGCTGAGGTGGGTCGATATCGAGACCATCGTGCCGACACCAGCGTCCCGGGCACGCGCGACCACGTCAGCGACCTCTTCGCCGAAATCCTCGAAATCCAGATGGCAGTGACTGTCGACCAGCATGGGGTTCAGTCCGCGGTCTCTTCATCGACATAGCGCGGGAACACCGGGCTCGGTTTCGGCAAAGCCGTCCCCGGGGTAAGCGCATGGTCGGGCCCGTAGTGCGCAAAACTGCGCGCATCGGGAGAAATACCGAGCTGGTCCAGCATGTTGGCGGCCGATTCCGGCATCACGGGTTGAATCAAAAGCGCCAGATGGCGGATCGTCTCGGCCAGAACGTAGAGGACCGTGCCCATGCGTGGCGGGTCGGTCTTGCGCAGCGCCCACGGGGCTTGCGCATCCACGTAGCGGTTGGCGTCGCCGACGACCTGCCAGATTGCCTCGAGTCCGCGGTGGAAGGCCTGCTGATCGAATTCCGTGCGCACCTTCTCAAGCACACCCGCCGCCGACGCGAGCAGCTTGTCGTCATCGGCTGTGAACGCGCCGGGTTCCGGCACCACGCCGTCACAGTTCTTGGCGATCATGGACAGGGAACGCTGCGCCAGATTGCCGATATCGTTCGCCAGGTCGCTGTTGATCCGCGAGACCATGGTCTCGTGGCTGATATAGCCGTCATTGCCGAAGGGGACCTCGCGCAACAGATAGTAGCGCACGGGATCCAGCCCGTACTGGGCCACCAGATCCTCGGGCAACACCACGTTGCCCAGGGATTTGGACATTTTCTCGCCCTTGTTCAGCAACCAGCCATGGGCATAGACCCGCTTTGGCGGCGCCAGCCCGGCGGCCATCAGGAACGCCGGCCAATAGACCGCGTGAAAGCGCACGATATCCTTGCCCACCATGTGAAGGTCAGCAGGCCAAAACTTTGAATAGTCGGGATTTTCTTCGTCGGGATAGCCGACGGCAGTGATGTAGTTCGTCAGCGCATCGAGCCACACATACATGATGTGGTCGGGGTCGTCGGGCACGGGAATGCCCCATTTGAAGCTGGTCCGGCTGATCGAGAGATCCTTCAGCCCGCCTTCGACGAAGCTGACGACCTCATTGCGCCGGGTATCGGGACCGATGAAATCGGGATTCGCGTCATAGAAATCGAGCAGTGGCTGCTGCCATTTCGACAAATCGAAGAAGTAGCTCGGCTCCTCGACCCATTCGACCTCGGCACCGGAGGCCGGAGCAATTTTCTGGCCTTCGGCGTTCTCCTCGAGCTCGGATTCGGCATAGAAGGCCTCGTCGCGCACGGCGTACCAGCCCGAATAGCTTCCCAGATAGATGTCGCCGTTGTCCTTGATCGCCTGCCAGATGGCCTGCGCGGACCGGATGTGGCGCTCTTCGGTGGTGCGGATGAAGTCGTCGTTTGAAAAATTCATGTCCTCCGCCATACGGCGGAAGTTTTGGCTCACCTTGTCGGTGAATGCCTGGGGGTCGACACCTGCTTTTTGGGCTGATTTCTCGACCTTTTGCCCGTGTTCATCGGTTCCCGTGAGGAAATGCACGTCAAAACCGTCCAGCCGCTTGAAGCGCGCCAGCACATCGCACGCCAAGGTCGTGTAGGCGTGGCCGATATGGGGCCGATCATTCACGTAGTAGATCGGCGTTGTCAGGTAGTACGGGCTTGATGCCACGGTGATGGTCTTTCGAGTGCCAGGGTTACGCGTCGTTGAACGTGTTTACTCTTCGGTCGGTGTTTCGGCCCGCTTCAGGGCCTTGAGCCGCTCGGCTTCCTTATTGCCAAACCAGACCGCCGCAAGCAACGGCCACATCACGATCAGGAGCCAATCGAATACGACCGGGGGCAGAACCGCCTGACCACGCGGCTCGAGGAAAAAATGGTCGACCATCCCGATAATGATGACAACCCACATCATGTAGGTCAGCGGCGTCAGATATCGCAGCAGGAATGTCTTCAATCCGGTCATCGGGGTCCGTTCATCGGGGCTGTTCGTTATGCCGCTTTCGCGGCGGCTGAAAGTTCGAAAAACGTATTCAGAACAACTTGTTTGCGGTCGAGGTTCACGCTGTCGGCGCGGGTCGTCAACTCGTTGATGTTCTCCCATGCTTTCAGCCAGCGCTCAAGCGCGCTGCCACCCGCCCCGGATGTGGCGTCGGTGCGAATTCGGCGCAGCATCCACCAGTTCAGGATTTCCAGGAACGTGCGATACCCGGCCTCCCCGGCTGCACCGGCGAATTTGTCCGACGTGATGTGAAGCTGCTCGGTGTCGATATTCGGCAGGTTTTCGACCAGCTGGGACAGATCCTGGTAGAGCTCAAGCCCGCCCGCCCGCGCCAAATCGATCGCCTTGCCGGGTGATCCGCCCGAAATATCGGAAATGATCTGCATTTCATCGGGAGACAGCTCACTTCCGGTGCGCGCCATGACCTCCGCGACCTGTTCCGTGTGTAACGGATGCAGGGGCAATGTCCGGCAGCGCGAGCGGATCGTCGGCAACAGGCGCGACGGCGCGTGCGCGATCAGCAGGATCAGGGTGCGCGGCGGCGGCTCTTCCAGGACCTTGAGAAGAGCGTTCTGGGCGTTGAGGTTCATCTCGTCGGCGGCGTCGACGATGAGGCAGCGCCAATCGCTCATCGCGGCCGTATGGTGCAGAAACGTGCTGGAATCGCGGATGTCCTCGACCGAAATCTCGGTCCGGAAGCGATATGGCGACCGTTTGGTCATGCTACGCCGGATCAGGCGGCAATCGGGATGGGCGCCGGCGATGATCTTGCGCACGTCGGGATGGGTGGGATCGGTTTCGATGTCGTCGTCCGAAACCGCGGCATCCGGGGCCGCCAGCACCAGACGCGCGAAACGCCATGCGAGAGTTGCCTTGCCGATCCCGGCCGGGCCGGTCATCAACCAGGCATGGGCCAAACGCCCGGTGTTTCGGGCCTGAACGAGGGTTTGCCGTGCGGCCGCATGGCCAATCAGCGAACCGGTCTCGAGCCGCGGCCGCTCGATGCGTTCGATCAGTTCGTCGCTCATGCGGGTGTTGCCTGCGCGTTGAGATCGAATTTGGCAGATACGGTTTGCCAGACGGTGCTCGTGACGACTTCCGGTGAAGAGTCGGCATCGATCACCGTGATCCGCTCCGGTGCACCGGCCGCGATGTCGAGGAAACCCTCACGCAGCCGCTCATGGAACGACTTGTCCATCCTCTCGAAGCGGTCTTCCCCGCTCCGGGTACTGGTGTTGCGCGAAACAGCCCGTCCAACTCCTATATCCACCGGGATATCGAGGATCAGCGTCAGATCCGGATTGAATGTTCCAACCACCTCGTCGTGCACAGTGCGGATGAAGTCCCTGGAAATCCCGTGGCCGTAGCCCTGATAGGCCATTGTGGAGTCCGCAAACCGGTCACACAGGACCCATGCCCCCCGGTCCAGTGCCGGGCGAATCGTCTGGTTCAGATGTTCGCGCCGGGCGGCATAGAGCAGCAGCACTTCGCTGACCGGGTCCCATTTGTCGGTTGCGCCCGACACAAGCAGGGATCGGATGGAATCCGCGCCCGGCGCACCCCCGGGTTCGCGCGTCGTGATGGTGGGAATATCGAGCGCGTCCAGACGGTCGGCCAGGCGGGCAATCTGGGTCGTCTTGCCGGCCCCTTCCCCGCCTTCAAATGTGATGAACTTGCCGCGTTGCTGGATCGCATTCATACGGGCAGATGTCACATGCGGCGCGGGTCGCGTCAACCGCCCGAGGACGCACCGAAGATAATGAAGTTGATGGCGCTCGTGATGCGGCCGAAAAAGGCGAGTTGGCCCACTTCTCCGGCGGTTTTGAGCGGGCGCGAGATCGGCTCCATATCCGGTGCCGTGACCTCGATCCGCGCGACCTCGACCCCGGCGCTGATCGGCGCTGGGAGCGGACTTTCATACAATACCTTGACGCGCATCCCGCGGCGCGAGGATTTCGGGATGGTCACGGCCAGGGCGTCTTCGATCACGAGAGGCACGAACCCGGCATCCCCGAGCCAGACTTTTGCTTCCTCGACAGTCTCTCCCGCTTCGAACAGCCGGTAATTGTCGAAGACCCGGAAGCCCCAGTTGAGCAGGCGTTCGGACTCGGAACTGCGTGCCCGCACGCTGTTGAGGCCATTGATCACCATGACCAGGCGACGATCGTTGCGCACGGCGGAGGCCGTCAGACCAAAACCGGCGGCTTCCGTGTGTCCGGTCTTGAGCCCGTCCGCCCCGACCGCCTTGTAGAGCAGCGGATTGCGGTTTCCCTGGGTGATCGGCTTGCCGTCGAGGCTTTTGCCGTAGGTGAACTCCCGCTCCGAATACAGACCGTAGAACTCGGGATACTCACGGATCAGGAACATGGCCAGCATGGCCAAATCGCGTGCCGTGGTGAAATGCTCCGGATCCGGCCAGCCCGTGGCGTTGCGGAACTGGGTGCCGGTCAGGCCAATTTCGGTCGCCCGCGCGGTCATCTGTTCGGCAAAGGCCTCTTCGCTGCCTGCGATGCCTTCGGCGATCACGATCGATGCATCATTGCCGGACTGCACGATGACGCCGCGCAGCAGGTCCTCGATCTCGATCTCGTCGTTCGCCCCCACGAACATCTTCGACCCGCCCATGCGCCATGCCTTTTCCGACACACGGAACGTGCTGTCGAGTTGCAGGCGTCCGGCGCGTAATTCGTCAAAAACGAGCACCGATGTCATGATTTTGCTCATCGAAGCGGGGAACATCGGAGCGTCGGAATTTTTCTCGAAGAGCACCGCGCCGGTATCGAAATCGATCAGGACTGCCTGGCGCGCCGTGGTCTGAAACGTCGGCGGTGCGGCGTGGGTTGGCGCGATGGTGGCCGGCGCGACGAGAGCCAGAGCCGTCAGGGCCAGGAATGCGTAACGAATGCGGCGGACTGTGCGGTTCATGGCGGTGAGTTCACGTGTGCGGGTGGAACGTACGGCGCAACTATACGGGTGATTGCGACGGAATGATGTCACGCGGTCACTCGACGATGAGCCGGGCCTCGGGTACGCCGGCATTCAGGACCTGCGAAAGCGTCGCGTCGGCGACGTCGACCGTACCGAGAGGGCCGATCCGGACCCGGTATATCTCGCTTCCCGAAACCGCGAACCGGCTGATTTGGGTGGGCCCCATGTCATAGACCCGGTCACGCATGCGCAGCGCGTTTTCCAGCCGCGAGAATGCACCGGCCTGAACGTAGATGCCGGTGGGTGACACAGGCAGAATCTCGACTTCGCCGGACAGTGTCGGCGCGCCCGTCGATTGCGCAGGCGTGGGCTCCAGGGGTGCCGTGCGCACAGCTGTCTGTGTCGCGGTCGGTGCCGGCGCCGCGCCGGCGCTCTCGCCGCTGGCGGGCAGCGGTTGCGAGACGACGGCCTCACGCGGCGATGCCGCGACCTGAAGCTGTTGTTCGCCGCCGTTGATCGCCGCGACCTTCAGCTGTCGGCTCTCGACTTCGAGGATATCGACCTGGACTTTGGCGGTTCCGTTACGCTCGAACCCCAGGAGCTGGGCACCGCGGCGCGACACGTCGATAATTCGGCTGTGCGCAAACGGGCCACGGTCGTTGATCCGGAGAACGATCGAACGGCCGTTCTCCAGGTTGGTCACCCGCACCGCACTGGGGAGCGGCAGTGTTCGATGCGCGGCCGTCAGGTCGTTTTGGTTGTAGATCTCGCCATTGGCGGTTTTCTTGCCGTGGAAGTTCGGGCCGTACCAGGATGCGATGCCCGTTTCGGCGTATTCGTAATCCTCTGCCGGATAGTACCAGACGCTCTTGATCTGGTACGGCGAGCCGACCTTGTAGCGTCCGAGCTTGGCGTCGGAACTGCCCGTTCCATTGAGCTGCTTCGCGGTGTGGACGAGGAATTCGGTTTCCGCGCACGCCGCCAGTCCGAAGCAGCACAAGGCCGCCAGCGCCAGTGGTCGAATTTGGCGACCGATGCCGGTTATCCCTCTGATTTCCAAGCCGATTTCACTCATCGTTTATTTCTACCCTAGCGGCCTGCGATTCGGTCCGACAGTTGGCCGACCGCCATGGCGAAATAGTGGGAGCGGTTCCAGCGCAGGATCGCGCGATAATTGTCGTAAATGATGAAGGCCTGGCCGTCCGCGCCGCCGGGTCGCAGGATCGAGGCGGTGATATTGCGCCCGGGGAGATCGCTGCCGTCCGCACGCCGAACGCCCAGGGACTGCCAATCGCCGATCGGTTTGACGACGTCGAGGGAAACGAGCGTTGCATCGAAATTCGCCGGCAAGGTCACCTTCCGGCCCCACGTGATGTCGTCGCGCCAGCCGACGCCCTTCAGGTAGTTTGCGGCGGACGCGAAGACGTCTTCCTGAGTGTTCCAGATATCCTTGGCGCCGTCGCCGTTATAGTCATGCGCGAAGTTGAGAAAACTCGATGGCATGAACTGGGCCTGGCCCATGGCGCCCGCCCAACTGCCCTTCATCTCGGCGGGCTCGATATGCCCCTCCTCGAGGATCTGCAGCGCCTTCAGCAATTCGCCCCGGAAATATTTGCTGCGCCGCCCGTCATAGGCGAGGGTCGCAAGCGCATCGACGACCGGGAACCCGCCGGTGAACTGGCCGAAATTCGTCTCGATCCCCCACAAGGCGACGACGAAGCGGGGCTGCACGCCGAACTTTTCGCCGATTTCATCCAGGAGCGCGCGGTGCTTCGCGAGCTGCGCGCGCCCAATCCTGATGCGCGTGGCGTTGACGATGCGTGCCTGATATTTCTCGAAAGTGACCGTGGATTCCGGCTGATGGCGGTCGAGTTCGATGATCCGCGGGATCGGCGTCACGTCGACGAGGCTGCGGTCCAACGTGCCCTGACTGATGCCGCTGGCCAGCGCATCCGCGCGCAGTCCTTCGAGCCAGGTGAGAAACCGTGCGTCTTCGGATTGCGCGGTTGCGGTGGTTTGCGCGGTCGCTGTGCCCGCCATGAGCAAGAGCGGGAGTGCGAGCAACCCTCTCATGAGAATTCGGTTCAGTCGCATGTCGCCTCCGTGTGGTACCGGAACGAGGGGTGCCACAGCGCCTTCGCGTCGGGCAATCACGATTGTGCGACAGATCGCGGAGAGATTTCGGGTTTGTGGGTTGTTTGGCGTGACCGACGCTTTGCACCTCGCTATGAATGCAACTCGATTTGGAGGGGATCATGAAGCTCGGATTTTTCACCCAACCGGTACATCCGATTACCCGCGATTACCGGGAGGTTTTGCGCGAGGATCAGGCGGCGATCATCCTGGCGGATGAGCTCGGTTATACCGAGGCTTTCGTTGGCGAGCACATGACCGATCTGGCGGAGCCGATCACCAGTTGTCTGGTCTTCCTGGCGACGCTGATTGACCGCACAAAGCAAATCAAACTCGGGACCGGCGTGATCAATATGCCGAGCTATCACCCGGTCCATGTCGCGGCGCAGGTCGCGATGATGGATCACCTGCTCGACGGCCGGTTCGTGTTCGGCATCGGCCCGGGTGGCCTGCCGTCGGACATCGAGGTGTTCGGCAATCTCGACCTCGACAAGAACGAGAAGATGGTCGAGGCGATCAACCAGGTGCTGGAAATCTGGGCCGGGGACGCGCCGTACAACCTCGAGGGCAAATTCTTCAAGACCTCGACCGAGCGCACGCTGTACCCCGAGATTGGCCAGGGGCTCATACCCAAGCCGCTCCAGAAGCCCCACCCGCCCATCGTGTTCACGGCGTTGGCGCCCTACTCCAAGGGCATTACCCTGGCGGCCGAGCGCGGCTGGCGCGGCATCTCGTCGAATTATGTGCAGGCCCATTGGGTGGCGACCCATCTGCCGAAATTTGTGGAAGGCCAGAAGAATGCCGGCATGGCCGAGGACCCGTCCCAGTGGTCGGTGGCCAAAAGCATCTTCGTCGCCGACGACGCCGACACGGCGATCAAGTACGCCCGCAGTGAAGACGGCCCTTACGGATTCTATTTCTCAAACATCCAGAAAAAGCTACTGCGGGGCCGGGGCGCGACGGGCATGGGGCTGTTCAAGTCCCATCCCGATCAGCCGGACGAAGAGGTCTCTGTACGGCATTCGCTGGACACGCAGGTGATCGCCGGATCGGTTGAAAGCGTGGTCGAGCAAATTCTCGAATTGCGCGAGATCATCGGCCCGTTCGGCCAACTTATGTACACCGGACATGACTGGGCCGATGTGCCCCTGTCGCGCCGTTCGATGGAACTCATGGCCCATGAGGTCATGCCGCGCGTCAACAAGGCGCTCGGCGAATAAATACGATTGCTTGAAGGAGCATATTGATGCCGCGATACGACGGTCCGATTATCGATTCCCATCACCACATTTTCTGGGACCTCGAGGCCAACTATCCATGGATGAACCAACCCATGCGTCCGATGATCTTCGGCGATGACTGGTCGGCCCTGAAGCAGAAATATTCCGTCGGCGATCTGATGGCCGATTTCGAACCCCACAATGTGGTGAAGTCGGTCCATGTTCAGGCCAACTTCGACATTACCCGGCCCGTGGATGAGACCGCCGGCCTGCAGGACATGGCAGACGAGACCGGCTTTCCCAGCGGCATCGTCGGCTATGCGGACCTGACAGACCCCAATCTGGAGACCGTCCTCGACGGCCATATGAGCCACGCCAACACGCGCGGTATCCGCCAGCAGGTCTATTGGCACCCCCAGAACGAATACTGGCGCTACGTGGACCGTCCGGACCTTTGCCTTTCGACGAGTTTCCGGCGCGGCCTGTCTATTTTGTCGGACAAGGGTCTGACATTCGACTTTCAGGGGTTCGCATCACAGTTTGCCGACCTGGCGATGCTCGCACGCGAATGTTCCAACCTGAACATATGCCTCGTGCATGCCGGCATGCTGACGGCGACCGACAGTTCAACTGTCGCGGAATGGCGCGAGGCGCTGGAGGTCCTGAAGCCGTGCGAGAACGTCTTCATCAAGGTGTCGGGCCTGAATACCTTTACCCGCAAGGTGGACGCGAACCTGATGGGCATTGCCGCGAACACCGCACTGGACATGTTCGGGCCCGATCGCTGCTTCTTCGGCAGCAACTATCCCGTCGAACGCATGTGGACCTCCTTCGGCGACTACATGTCGGCGCAGAAGGACGTTCTGGCAGAGCGATCCGATGCAGAGCTTGGAAAATTCTTCCACGACACGGCGCGCGACTTCTACAGCCTCTGATCGCGTGAATTTGTTTCCACTGGGCGGATCATTTCACGTAATCTGTGTGTGATTTTTCGCACGGAGACGCACGCCATGATTTTCCGGCAACTGTTCGACAGTGAGTCCAGCACCTACACCTACCTGATGGCCAGCCGCCCCGGCGGCGAGGCGTTGATCATCGATCCGGTGCTCGACAAGGTGGATCGCTATCTCCAGCTTCTCGACGAGCTCGACCTTCGCCTGATCAAGGCGGTCGACACCCATGTCCATGCCGACCACATCACCGGCCTCGGCGCGCTGCGGGACCGCACGCGCTGCATCACCGTGATGGGAGAACAGAGCGGCGTGGATGTTGTCTCGATGCGGGTGGCTGAGGGCGACGCCATCGACATCGAGGGGATCCGTCTCGATGTGGTCTACACACCCGGGCACACGGATGATTCATACAGTTTCCTGATGAATGACCGGGTGTTCACCGGCGACACGCTGTTGATCCGCGGGACCGGCCGGACCGACTTCCAGCATGGCGACGCGGCCGCCCAGTATGATTCGATTTTCAACAAACTGCTGAAGCTGCCCGAGGACACGCTGGTCTATCCCGCCCACGACTATAAGGGCGACACGGTCAGCACGATCGGCGAAGAGAAGTCCTACAACCCGCGCCTGCAGGTGACGTCCGAGGCCGCGTATATCGAGATCATGGACAACCTCAACCTCGCCAATCCCAAGATGATGGATGTGGCGGTGCCGGCCAATCTCAAGATCGGACTGCACCAGGACGACCTCGAACGCATGGGGCTTTCCCTGAATTGCGGACAGGGCATCGCCCAGGTCGAGGACCCGAGCATCATGCTGGTCGATTTGCGCGACGATTCCGAGCGCGAGAAGAACGGCGTGATCCCCGGCTCGGTCCATGCGCCCTACCCCGATCTCGACGAGAACGTGAACCCGGGCGGCATGCTGTTCGAGCTCGCACACACATCGGGCAAGCGGATCGTCTTCTACTGCGCCTATGGCGAGCGCTCGGCGATGGCGGTCGAAGCAGCGCTGGGTGCCGGGATCGACAACCCGTGCCATCTGGCCGGCGGGATCGACGCGTGGAAATCCGCCGGCGGGCCGTTGGCCTAGGCGGAGTTCGCCCCGGGTCCGTGCAGTTCGTAGACCAGCGCGTCCTTGCCGCCGAGATTTCGGTCCTCGACGAAGACAAACCCGCATTTCTCCAGCACATGGATCGACGGCGTGTTCGCGGGTTCGACCGCGGCGATCAGCCGGTCCAGTTCCAATGGTCCGAATGCATGCGTGACGGCGGCGCGCCCGGCCTCGGTCGCATAGCCCCTGCCCCAGCGGTCCCGGCGCAGACGGTACGCCAGCTCGATCCCCGGTACGCCGTGACCGAACTCCGCCAGGCCGCTCATCCCGACGAGGTCGCCGCCGGCCTGTTCGATGACGGCCCAGATGGAAAACCCAAGCCGTGCCTGGCGGTTGATGTTCGCCGCGATGAAATCTTCGGTCTGTTTGCGCGATGGATGCGGGCCGTTGAGGCTGAAATGCATGACCTCGGGGTCGGCGAAAAAACCGAAGGCACCCTCCACGTCATCGATGCAAAATGGCCGCAGTGCGAGACGATCTGTGGTCAGCGGTTGCATTGATCGGGTCCTTGCGCCTTCATGCGGACAATGTAGCGGAGGGTTTTTGATTTGGAACGGGTCGGCGGAAAAATCGCGCTGGTGACCGGCGGCGCATCCGGGATCGGCCGGGCGTCGGCGATCATGCTGGCGAACCAGGGCGCGCGGGTGGCCGTGTCGGACATCAATCTGGATGGCGCGCGCGCGGTCGCCGAGGAGATCGGCGAGACCGCCGTCGCGATTGCCCATGACGTCACCCAGGAAGATGCCTGGACGATGGCGCTCGACACGGTCGTGGCGGCGTATGGCGGGCTGAACGTGCTGGTCAACTGCGCCGGGTCGGCCATCGGCGGCACGGTCGAGGACACCTCGTTCGAGGACTGGAAATGGCTGCATTCGCTGGATCTGGACAGCGTGTTCCTCGGTTGCAAATACGCGATCCGGCACATCGCGGCGTCGGGTGGCGGTTCGATCGTCAACATCTCGTCGATTTCCGGGATCATCGCCGGGCACAATCTGGCGGCCTACAACTCGGCCAAGGCGGGCGTGCGCCACCTGACCAAGTCCGTCGCCCTGCATTGCGCCAAGCAGGGCAACCAGGTGCGCTGCAACTCGGTGCATCCGGCCTTCGTCGACACGCCGATTCTCGACAATATTCTCAAACGCGGCACCCGCGAGGAAGGCCTCGAACGGCTGGCCCAGCAGGTCCCGCTGGGGATTGTCGCCGAACCCGAGGACGTGGCCTATGCGGTCGTCTACCTGGCGTCGGACGAGAGCCGCTTCATGACCGGCTCGGAACTGGTCCTCGACGGCGGCATCTCCGCGATGTAGCGCGGCGGCGCTTGCCCCCGCCTCCGCCGACCGACACAATGCCGGCCTCGAATACAGAGGCACGTATGGGGAAAGCATCATGGCCACGGAACATCGACTGACATCGGCACCGGAGAACCTCCGGTGGGGCGCATTTTCAGCAGACTTCGAGGCGGTCCTCGAAGTTGAGTCCGGTGACCGGGTCGTCATCGAGACGATTTCCGGCGGGCCGGACCAGATTCCAGAGGAGGTCCGCGACAGCCTGCTGCCGGACCATGCCGCCTTCATCGCCGACAACAAGCCGATCCTGCCCGGCCACATCATGACCGGCCCGGTCGCGGTGCGCGGGGCTGTGCCCGGCGACGTGCTGGAGGTGCGGATCATCGATGTCGAACTGCGCCAGGACTGGGCGTGGAACATGATCATGCCCCTGAAGGGCTCCCTGCCCGAGGACTTCCACAAGAAGCGCGTCCTCAACATCCCGCTCGACCGCGAGGCCCATGTCGCGAAGTTGCCCTGGGGTGTGGATTTGCCGTGCAACGCGTTCTTCGGCGTGATGGGCGTCTCGCCGCCGCCCGAATGGGGCACCATCACCTCGATCGTCCCCCAGCCCCACGGCGGCAATCTCGACATCAAGGAGCTCGGTGCGGGTTCGACGCTTTACCTGCCGGTCCATGTGCCCGGCGCGAATTTCCAGACCGGCGACGGCCATGCGCTCCAGGGCGACGGTGAGAGCTGCCTGTCGGCGGCGGAGACCGCGCTGATCGGCACCTTCGAGTTCCATATCCGCAAGGACATTTCCTACAAGATGCCGCGCGCGGAGACCGACACCCACTACATCACGATCGGCATCGACCAGGATCTCGACGATGCGGCCAAGCAGGGCCTGCGGGACATGATCGTGCTGATCCAGGAGCGCACAAACCTGTCGGCCGAAGACGCCTACTCGCTGTGCAGCCTGGCCGCGGATGTGCGCGTCTCCCAGCTGGTCAACGTCAACAAGGGCTGCCACGTGATGCTGCCCAAGGCCGCACTGCACGGCGCCGCAGACGCAGTGGGCAAGCGACTCTAGTCAGCCCCCGGTTATGCAATATGTCCAACACAAGGGGGCGCGCGTCCCGGCGCTGGGGTTCGGCACCTTCCCGATGCGCGGCGCGCAATGCACCCGCGCCGTCCTGTGGGCACTTGAGGCGGGCTACCGGCACATCGACACGGCCCAGCTTTACGGCAATGAGGCCGATGTCGGCGCGGCCTTGGTGCAGTCCGGGCTGTCGCGCGCGGACATCTTCGTGACCACCAAATGCGGCGTGTACGACGCCTCTCCCGAGGCGGTGCAAGCCGAACTCGTCGAGAGCCTCGACAGGCTCCAAACGGACTATGTCGATCTGTGGATGTATCACTGGCCGAACCGCGACACCCCGCTGGCGGAAACTCTCGCGGCGCTGGCGGACGCACGGACGGCGGGGCTGGTCCGTCAGGTCGGTGTCGGGAATTTCACCATTCCCCTGCTGCATGAAGCGGTTGAGGTCCATGGAGCGGATCTGTTCTCCAACCAGTTCGAGAACCATCCCTTGCTGCGACAACCGGCCGTCGAGGCGGCGACCGTTGCGCTGGGCGTGACAGTGACAGCGCACTCGCCGCTCGGGCGCGGCAAGGTCCCGGGCAACCATGTGCTCGAAGGGGTTGGCGCGAAGTACGGCAAGTCTGCTGCCCAGGTCGCGATCCGCTGGCAGCTCGACAAGCCGGATACCATGCTGGTGCCGAAGTCCACGCGGCGCGAAGGAATCGCCGAGAACATCGACGTCTTCGACTTCACGCTCGACGATGCCGACCGGGCGGCGATTGAGGGTCTGCCCAACGGCCAGCGCGGCTCGGACCCGCCCTTTGCGCCCGACTGGGACCCGATCGAAGAAGAGTAGCGGCTTTAATCCCCGCGAAGATGCAGGAGTGAAGGATGGCGGAACGTCTGAGTGGAAAGGTGGCGCTGGTGACCGGTGCCGGTTCGATCGGACCCGGCTGGGGCAATGGCAAGGCCGCGGCGGTTCTGTTCGCGCGCGAAGGTGCCAGCATCTTGTGCGCCGATATCAACGCGGACGCGGCGACCGAGACGGCGGAGCTGATCCGCGGTGAAGGCGGCACGGCAGAGGTGTTCGAGGCGGATGTCACCCAGACCGATCAGGTCGAGGCAATGGTCGCGGCCTGCACCAGCGCCTTCGGGCGGATCGATGTGCTGCACAACAATGTGGGCATCGTGGCCCCCGGCGGCGCGGTCGAGCAGACCGAGGACGATTGGGACCGGGTCATGGCCACCAACCTCAAGTCCATGTTCCTCACCTGCAAGAGCGTGATCCCGATCATGCAGGAACAGAATGGCGGCTCGATCATCAACCTCTCGTCGATTTCGAGCCTGCGCTACATGGGGATCAACTATGTCTCCTATCCGACCACGAAGGCCGCGATCAATCAGTTCACCAAGGTCACGGCCGGACAGTATGGCCGCTGGAATATTCGGGTGAACGCCATCCTGCCGGGCTTCAACCGCACCCCGATGGTCGACAATGCCGTGGTCGACATGGTCCAGCAGGGCACCGACCCCGACATGACCCTCGAGAAATACTATGCCTGGCGCGAGGACAAGATCCCGCTGGGCCGCTGGGGTGACGCATGGGACATCGCGAATGCAGCGGTGTTCCTCGCCTCGGATGAATCCTCCTACATCACGGGGCTGGAACTCGTGGTTGATGGCGGCGCGACGCTGATGCTGGGTTGACCCGCGGAGGTTTAATCCTCGTCTGAATACGGCGTCAGCTCGTCCAGCGCGGGCTTCACCTCGTCCATGAACAGGCGCAAATTCTCGATGACGCTGTCCTTGGGCTGCTGGGCGTAGTGATAGATCAGGATCACGTATTCGGCCGGCAGATGTTTCCACTGTTCGACGAAGTGGTCGCGCACCTGGCTCGCGGTGCCCGGTACGAACAGGCCGGTGTCGATCATCGGATCGACGAGATCTTCGAGCGGCGTGTCCGGCTGGACGTTGGCTTTGGCGCGCAGCGCATCGGGCAGGAAATTCTCGTAGAAATGCTTGTAGATCATGCCGTCATACGCGGCGACGGCCTGGCGCGCGTCCGCCATGGTCTCGGCGATGCGCGGCATGCGCACGATCGCCTGGTTCTGGCCGAGCGCGAAGTCATGCCCGGCCTGCTTCGCCGTCTCCACATAGGCCGGGCCGAAATCGGCGACCTTGTCCATGTGTGAGAAATACGCCGGGATGAAGCCGTTGCGCCCGGCATATTCGACAGTCTCCCGGCTGGCATTCGAGGCGATGAAGACCGGCGGATGGGGCTTGGTGTAGGGCGACGGGACGACGCTGATCCGGCGCACCTCACCGTCGGGACCGATTTCCCCCGGAGCGCCGAACTTCTCGGTCCACGCCGCCATCGGCCAGTTCTCGACGCCGGTGTCGTAGGGAAACGGGATCTGCCAACGGGGCGAATTGTGCTCGAAGCTGTCTTCGGTCCACGCCTTGCGGACGATATCGACCGCGTCTTCGAAGATTTCCCGGTTGAGCTTGTCGTCCGCCCCGCCGTCGGACAGGGTCGCGCGGGTGCCCAGATGCTGGCCGAGGATGTCGGTCCAGCGGGACTGAAAGCCGCGGGAGAAACCGACGAAGCAGCGTCCCTCGGTCAGGTGATCGAGCATCGCCGTTTCCTCGGCGACCCGGATCGGATTCTGCGCGCTCATCACATAGCCGAGCTGGCCAACGCGGATGTTTTCCGTGCGGGCACCCCAGAATGCATTCATCACGCCGGGGTTGGGGCTGACCTCGTATCCCTCGGAATGAAAATGATGCTCGATGGCGGTGACGCCCCACAGGCCGAGCCTGTCGGCCTCCTCCACGATGTCGCACCAGCCGCGCAGGGTCTGCTGAAACAGATCGGCGTTCCGCCCGATGGGACGCAACGCCATGCGCTCGGCCTCGGATTCCGCCGGAATGACCGGGTACATCTGGACAATGACTTTGACCAACGCGAATGCCTCGAACATGGGTTAGCAACGAGGGTTCGTTATGGCCGAGGGTCGTTTGCTTGTCACCCGCGTTGCGCATCGCGCCCCTGTAGCCGGGGCCTGTTCAGCATTGCTTAATGTCTTTCGGCGACCGTGTCGTATTGCGTCAGAAAAAGCAGGCAGGACATGGCCACCCGAATTGTCGGAACCCCCAATGAGCGCAGGCGTGATCGCCGTCGTGACGTTCCCATCGAGGCGACCCTCGACGATCAACCGATCATGATTGTCGATATCGGTTTGTCGGGGTTCGGTGCCGAGGGTGCGCGGATGGAGACCAAGGATCTTTCCTGGCCCATGGAAGACCAGCGCTCCGAGTTGCGTTTCACCGACTATCGGGGCCGCGACGTTCTGATCCTGGTCCAGATCGCGAGTGTTGATCCCGTCGAGGGACGCTTCGGCGGCAAGTTCTACGAGCTGCCCGGCGATGCCTTCGACATTCTCCAGGATCTGGTCATGCGGCGCGACCTGCGCCGCGCCGCTGCGGCGGAATAGCCCTCAGGTTTTTGCATTCTCCGACTGCGTCGCCGCGCGTTCGCGCCAGGCCAGCCACATCGAAGATCCGAAAATCACGGTGCCGCCGATCCAGGTGTAGATGCCGGGGATTTCCGAGAAGATCGCGAACCCGATCAGCGCACCCCACACGAGCCGCAGGAAATCGATCGGCATGATCGCGTTCGTCGAGCCCGTCCGCAGCGCCTGGGTCAGCATCCATTGAGCCAGGGCCCCCAGAAATCCGGCGGCGGCCAGCCAGCCAATGTCGGCGAGGCTCGGCGTTGTCCAGTAGGGAATCGCCGGCAGCAGCGCCATGGGTGTCATCATGATCGCCATCCAGGCCGTGATCGTGGCGCTCGATTCCGTCCGGCTCATGATCTTGATGATCAGCAACACCGCACCCCACAGGGATGCCGCGCCGACGAAATAAAGCGCGCCGGTGTCGAGTGCCGACGGGCCCGGCTGCACGATGATCAGCATGCCGGCGATGCCGACCACCAACGCGACGATGCGGCGAAGCGGAAAACCCTCCCGCAGGAATATGGCCGCCAGCAGAACCGCGAACAACGGCGCCAGAAACGTGAGCGCGCTGGCCGCGGCCAGTGGTGCGAGAGTCAGCCCCACATAGAACAGCAGCATCGAGGTCAGATGCAGGACCGCCCGGACGAACATCAGGCCGTGGCGCCGCGTGCGAAGGAACCCCGTCCCGTTGCGTGTGATCATCGGGACGATGATGAGCATCGTGAACAGATTGTAGAAAAATGCGACTTCGAAGGCGTGCATCTCGCCTTCGGCCACATGTCGGATCATGGCGTGGGTCGAGACCGCGATGAACGTCGCAGCGACCATCCAGAGAATCCCGGTGACGTTGTCAGGCCTGCGGCTCGCGGGGTCTGGCCGGCGGCTCGCGGATGGACTGGAAGTGGATGTCGTCACGCGTGCTCCGCTGGCCTGTTGGCGCGGAGCCTACAGGGTTCGGTCTCGGCAAGCGATGAGGGTCACCTGTCCGGTCTAGAAGAAGACGAACGCCCGGGTCTCGATGCTCTCGCGCGGCGAAGCACCGGCCGGCGCCGTGGGGTCTTCAAACGCGGTGTGAACCGAGAATTGCGCGCGCCCGTCGGTCGCGGAATCATAGGTCTTGATCAGTATCGCTTCATCAGCCTGAAGCCGGGGGTACCAGAACCATTGGTGATCCGGATTGAAGATCACCTGCTGCACCTCGCCGATCCGGTCCTTCGAATGGCGCTCCACGGTGATCAGGTCGTCCACCGAAACACTGCGGGCGTCGCACAGCGCCAGCGGTGCGGTCTCGATCGGCGCGTGGTTCGATGGGCGCCACACATTGACGATGGCGAAGCGCCGCGACAGCAGGTCGTTCGCCTCGTCTTCGGGAAACAGGTCGCGGATCCGCTTCTCGGCGGATGCCTTCGTGTAGTCGTTGTGAATGACCCCGGCCGGTTCGCGCACGACTTTTTCTTCGCGCATGGATTTGGAATCGGCCCGGCGCGTGTGATCGAAGATATGCACCCGCGCGGCGCCCGTGAGCCCCTGGAGGAGCGTCACCATCTCCGGCTCGTAGATTTCCGTGATCTGGGCGTCGTCGTAGAAGTCGCCGACCGCGCTCGTCTGCGGCGTGATCGCGAAGCCGGCCGTGTCGAGTTCGAAGGCCGTGTCGGCGTTGCGCGCGTCGCGAATCTCGACCTTGCGGTCCTCGTAGCGCCCGGCCCACTTCGAATTGTCCTGCCCGGCTTCGGACGGGATGTAGATCAGCCGCTTCTCGCCGCTGTCCTTCATGTACTTCACATCCGCCTGGACGTCGGTCTGGGCGTCGGTCTGGGCGTCGGTCGGTTCGGTGTGGGTCTCGTTGGGCATTGTGCTCGGCCTAAAAGTGGACGTCGCATGCAATATCGGCAGCGTTTGGGCCGTTGGCAACATGGATGGCGATTTAAAGGGCGCAGCGTATGGGGCATCCAACGGGCCAGACGCAAGAACGGCGTTTCAAACTCGGCGGGCGGATGCTATCGGAATGCCGCACGGAGGGGTGGCCGAGTGGTTGAAGGCACCAGTCTTGAAAACTGGCAGGCGTGCAAGCGTCTCGTGGGTTCGAATCCCACCCCCTCCGCCAAACATTCCCCCTGAGCCCTAAGCATGCCGTGATCGCCCGGTATGGAATTGAACGGGTGACCATTCTCGTGGTGCGGCAATTCGTTTAGACTCCAGGCACCACAAGAACAGGTGTGTTTTGCGTCTTCTCGGTAATCTCCTCCGGTCCTTCGTGCGCCGCGGCACGTTGAAAATTCTGGATGCTTCGGGTGTGGAGCACGAATTTGGCGACGGCAGTGATGTCGCGCGGGTGACGCTGCGCCTGCACAACAGGGCCGTTGCGCGGCGGCTGTTTTTCAATCCGGAATTGGTCGCTGCCGAAGCCTATATGGATGGCACGCTGACGTGCGAAGACGGCTCGACCATCCACGACCTGCTGTTCCTGTTCTCGATCAACCGCGCGGCCCTTGGCGCGCATCCGGTTCAGGGGAGCCTGCGCCGGATCTGGCGCGCCCGGCGACGGCGGCAGCAGCAAAATTCCGTGGAACGGGCGAAACACCAGGCGCAGCATCACTATGACCTGTCGGAGGATCTGTACCGGCTCTTCCTTGATGAAGGCATGAACTACAGCTGCGCCTTCTTTCATTCCCCCGACGACAGCCTGGAGGATGCCCAGAAGGCCAAACTCGCCCGCATCGTTCGCAAGCTCGCGATCGAGCCGGGTATGACCGTCTGCGAGATCGGCGGCGGCTGGGGCAGTTTGGCGATCGAACTCGCGCGCGCGGGGGCCGATGTCGTCTCGCTGAATGTGTCGCCGGACCAGATGGCTGTCGCCCAGCAACGGGTTGATGCGGCGGGGGTCACCGCGAATGTGCGGTTCGTGCTGCAGGACTACCGGGAGTTCTCGGGCCAGTTCGACCGGGTCGTTTCGGTCGGCATGATGGAACATGTCGGGATCGGGCATTTCGATGAATATTTCGGGCAGGTTCGCGACCTGCTGGTGCCGGACGGTCTTGCCCTGGTCCACTCGGTGGGACGGAAATCCCAACCGGGTACAACCGGGCCCTTCATTCGCAAGTATATTTTCCCCGGAGGCTATGTGCCCGCGCTGTCGGAAGTCTTTGAGGTGACCGAACGTCTGGGCCTCTGGGTGGCCGACATGGAAGTGCTGCGGCTGCACTATTATCATACGATCCGGCACTGGCGGGAGCGGTTCGCGGCCAACCGGGATGCGGCGCGCACGCTCTATGACGAGCGATTCTGTCGGATGTGGGAATTTTATCTGTCGGCCGTCGAGCTCGGCTTTTTGAACGGCTCAAACATGGTGTTCCAGCTGATGATCTCGCGGGAGCGTGACGCCGTGCCCGTTGTTCGGGACTACATGTTCGATCGTCCCGACATCACGGATTAACTCAAGCCTTCAGGGCCGCCAGAAACGTCTCCCCGAAATCCTTGAGTTTCTTCGGGCCGACGCCGTTCACCAGCGCCAGGGTGTCGAGATCATTCGGCTTCATCACACACATGTCGTGCAGGGTGGCGTCGGAGAAGATCACATAGGCGGGGACCTTGCGTTCCTGGGCCAGTTTGCGCCGCAGGGCCTTTAGATTGGCGAGAATTTCTGCATCGGCATCATCGAGAGTGGCTGCGGCCGCGCGGGCCTTGCGCGAGCCCGTGGCCTTGGTTTTCGGGATGTCCCGGTACTCATAGCCCTGCTCGCCCTGCATGAGCGGCTCGGCCTTCTCGGTCAGCTGCAGCCCGCCATAGCCTTCGACATCGATGCGCAGAAAGCCCGAGGCCACGACCTGCCGGATGAAGGCGGTCCAGAAATTCTTCGGACGATCGGTCCCGGCCCCGTAGACCGGCAGCTGGTCATGGCCGCGGGCGAGAATTTTCTCCGAGGCACTGCCGCGCAGCACGTCGACGATATGGGCCGCACCGAAGACCTGCCCGGTGCCCGACACGGCGGCCAGCAGCATTTTTGCTTCCTTCGTGCCGTCGATCAGCGTCGGCGGGTCGATGCAGATATCGCAATTGCCGCAGGCTTGTGTGTCTTCGCCGAAATATGTGAGCAGTGCGACCCGCCTGCAGCTGATCGCCTCGCCATAGGCCAGCAGGGAATCCAGCCGCTTGTGTTCGCGGCGCTTGTGGTCCTCGTCGCCGTCATCCTGGGCGATGAACTGGCGGCGCATGCGGATATCGTCGAGCCCGTAGAGCATGTGGACGTCGGCGGCTTCTCCGTCGCGTCCGGCGCGACCAATTTCCTGATAGTAGGACTCCACGCTGCCGGGCAGGTTCATGTGGAAGACGTAGCGGATATCGGGCTTGTCGATCCCCATCCCGAAGGCGATCGTCGCCACCATGATGACCGCGTCTTCGGCCATGAAGGTTTCCTGATTCTCCCGGCGGACCTCCTGCGCCAACCCTGCGTGATAGGGCAGCGCCTTGTAGCCCTTCTCGCGCAGCAGTTTTGCGGTTTCCTCGGTCAGTCTGCGCGACAGGCAGTAGACGATCCCCGAGCTGTCAGGCCGGGATTCCACGAAGTCCAGGAGCTGCTTGTTCCGGTCGGTCTTGGGGGCGACGGCCAACCGCAGATTGGGGCGGTCGAAGCCCCGCACGACGATGTCGCCTTTCCCGCCGAACAGCTTGGTCGCGATGTCCTGCTGCGTCGCCGTATCGGCCGTGGCGGTAAACGCGCTGAGTGTGGCCCCGGGGAAACGCTCACGCAGGCTCGAAAGCGCTTCATATTCCGGCCGGAAGCTGAATCCCCACTTCGAGATGCAATGGGCCTCGTCCACGACAAACATCGCCGGATCGAGACCCTGCAATGCTGTGAGCATGCGTTCGGTCATCAGCCGCTCGGGCGACAGGTACAGCAGTTTGATCGAACCATCCTGAACCCGCCGCCAGTCGGCCACATTGTCTTCGCGCGACCGGTTGGAATGGATGCAGACGGCCGCGACACCGTTGGCGCGCAAACCGGCGACCTGATCATCCATCAAGGCGACCAGCGGCGAGACAACGACGGTCAGCTGTTCCGCGATGAGGGCGGGAAGCTGATAACAGATCGACTTCCCGGCCCCGGTCGGCATGACAGACAGGGTATGGGTGCCTTCGAGCAGGCGGTCCACGATCTCTTTCTGGCCGGGACGAAACGCGGGAAACCCGAAGACTGATTCCAGAAGTTGTTCGGGTAAAGCGGTCATATCGCCATGTTCGTTTGGGGCGGGTTTCTGCATCAGGGCGATGTCCCTAGCCGGGAACCTACAGGACTGCCATCCGAGTCCCGATGGGTCCCCATAACTGTTCCCGACGACAGAGACCCGTACATTGTCAGATGAACCGGCGTGTATGCGGCGGCGGCAAGATGCCTACCCCACACTGTCTTGTACTTGCGGGGCAGACACTCTCTGATGGGCGTCGCGGGTCGTTTGTGACTTGCTCTCGCGTCTCAACGTCGGCAGCAATTGTGCCGGCCCTATAACCATGATTGTCCATCGCTATGACCCTGACCCTGCGTGATGAATTGGCCGAGCGATCGCGCCGCGCCGCGTGCCATGTGGCCGCAGGCCTCGGACTGAAAATCGACTCCACGGAGCTGATTGCCTTCGCGAGCAACATGGTTCTGCTGCTGCAGCCATACAATCTGGTGGCGCGGGTATCGGGAGAAGCGGCTGTGATTCGTTCGGAAGATGGCGCGCGCGAGAGAGAGATTGCGGTGGCGCAGTTTCTGGCGAACGCTCGAGCACCCGTGGTTGCGCCCAGCGATCTGATCGACCCGGGACCACATGCGTATGACGGTCTGATCGTCACATTCTGGGATTACGTGCCAGATGAGGAAGCCAGAAAACCCGAGACGGAGGCTTTCGAAACCCTGGCGCACTGCCGCGCCTCTCTCGCTTCCTTCCCGGAACCGTTGCCCTACATGCGGGGCTACAACGACGCGCGACAACTGTTTCATGATCTCTGGCGGAACGACACACTGGGTGCAATTGATCCCGGCGATACAGTGCGCAAGCTGGTGGAAATCGATGCAATGCTCGATGCCGGCGGCGGTGCGTCGAGCACATCGAATGTCCCGCTGCATGGTGACGCACATCTGAGCAATATGCTCATGGATGCTGGTCGGGGATTGTGGATCGACTGGGAAGACGTCTGCCAGGGTCCTGTCGAATGGGATTATGCGTGCCTGATCGTTTCTATCCGCAACGATGAGATGTCGACAGAGGGCGATTCCCCGGCAATCGCCACTGCCATCGAGGAGATCGATCGTGATGTTTTGGAGATTCTGATCGTCGCCCGAAATCTGCAGTTCGATTTGTGGGATACGGCCATCGAGGTGCTGAACCGGCCAGACAAGATCAGGCCCAATATCTTTCTGCGCGGCGTGCGCGACTTGCGCAGGCGGCTTGGGCCACGGTGAGCCGATTGAATTGAGAACATCGGCTACAGCGCTTTTCGCCTCGACCACTCCGCCATTGCTCTTCGGCACTAACCCGGTTGCGCAGTTCCGTGCCCGAGCGTCTCGAGCACATAGTCATGCCATTGGCGGGAATAAATGCCGTCATGCAGGGTCATCCGCACGGCCGCGGGCTCATAGATTCCGCAGTGCAGGATGTTGCTGCGATAGAGAATGAGATCCCCCGGGACTGCCTGGACGTTCACCCCACCACAGGCCTGCATGGCGTCGATCAGCTCGCTCCGGTACGCCCTTGTCTTCCGCGCATCCATGGAACGATCCTGGCATTCGCGATAGCGATCACGCGCGCGGACCACCGTCGCTTCGTCTTTGGTGTCGGCCCGGTCATGGGAGCCGGGGATCACCCAGAGGCTCGGGTCGGGATGCAGCGGGATATTGATCTGGTTGAACATCCGCAGATCATCGGTGTGGGACAGCCATGTCTCGACGTCGATGTTCTCCATGAGATCTCGGTAGTCGCGATGCAATCCCGTCGACCACCAATGCTCACGCGGACCGATCAGCAGGCCGGTAACCTGGAAGTCCCGGGACATGTTTGGCGTTGGCACGATCACATCCTCGAAAATTTCGTCGACAACCCTGCTGAGCCGGGCATTGCCGTAGAAGGCCTTGATCCAGGCCGGGTCGGCGACCGCCGGGCATCTCTGGAGCGGTTGCAGGCGCTGTACGTTGGCGTTGCCACTGTGTTGCCGGATCCATTCCGGCAAATGTGAAACGGCCTGGCGTGCAAACTCCAGTTCCGCTTCTGAAAAAACCTCGCGGAGGTGCAGGAACCCGTCGGCGACGTATTTCTCGCGTATATCGCTCACCCGTCACCCATGCGCGCCATCCGTCAATTCCCTACGGGGAGTTGCACGCGTCGAGGTGGCTCGCCCCGATCCCACTGCCAAAGCGTGTCGTCGCGCGTCAGAGCAATCGTCGTCCGTGACCCGGCCGCGACGGCCACGACGTCACTGAATATCGGCATTGGTTCGGTATCGTAGCCCCTGCCCCAGGCGACAAGTATGCCGTTCTGCAGGATGGCCAAAGAGTGGGATGACCCGGTCGCAATTGCCTTGGCGCCGGACATGATCCGGCTCCACCGGATGGCCTTGTCCCCGAGGCCGTGTTTGCCGACCGGGCCATAGATATTGCCGCCCGTTCCGACAACGTCCCCGTTCGCCTGGAGCAGAATGGCGTGCCCCGTGTGGGCCGTTATGTGGGTGGCGTTGGAGGCTGTTTGTACAAATTGGTCCGTCGGCTTTAGTCGGCCATCACCATATTGCCCACGATGCGCACGGCCTTTCACGTACAGGTCGCCCGATGAGGTGATGTAGTAGTTCGCGCCATCGCCAACGGCTGCAACCGCGACGTCGGTGGCCAGGGGCTGCTTTGCCTGACCGGAGAGCCACCAGAGGGTGCGATCGCTCGTGATAGCCAGTACGCCGCTGTCGCCCGCGGCAAACTTCGCAATGCCCTGCATCAGGACCGTATGTTCACCCGCAACATCGTCGAATGCGATGAGATCGCCGTCGCTGGTCAGCGCGTAAAAGTTGTCACGCCCGACGCCGACCTGGCGCGCAGAAATCGGGACAACCGTTGGTGGGTTTTCCTCCTCCCACGCATAGACCTTACCGGCCACGATCGCCATTTGCCGATCGTAGTAGGCCGCAAGTTTTGGCGACGAGCTGTCTGCCAGCGCCGCGCCGGATGACAGCAATACAATCAGAAGAACGCGTACGGCGTGAATTCTCACGGTGTACCAGCAGCCTTTCTTCGCGACAGCATCCGGAAGATGACGGTGAACAGGGCTGCAAGTCCTACAATCAGATGCAGAAGGCTCGGCAGCATTGCCGATACGCCCATGACGACGCCGAAATAGATATTCCTGAAATTCTGTCCTGAAAACGGGTCCCTGAGCGCGCCGGAGACCCGCTGTCGGTACCCATCGGCGCGGTCCGCCATGAAGCGAACATGGTCGATAGATGCATCGCTTGGCGGCGTGACCGCAGGTGCGGGCTGGGTGACGGGTGCCGGCTCTGTGGGCGGGGTGACGGGTGCCGGCTCTGCGGGCGGTATGACAGGCGCCGGCTCGGTGGGTGGTTTAACAGGCCGAACGACGGGCGTCGGCTGGGCGGGCGGAGTGACGGATGCCGGCTCGGCGGGGGGCGAAACCAGTGTCGGCTCGGCGAGCGGGGTGACGGGTGCCGGCTCGGCGGGTGGTTTGACGGGTTGAACGACGGGCGGCGCAACGAGTGCGGCGGTTGTTGCCGGTGCCGTCGTTTGTGTGACCGGTTGGCTCACCACGGCTGGCACAGCCACCGGGGGGCCGATGATGAAATCGACCAGCACAGTCGAAACCGAGAAGACGATCAGCACCCAGCCGGTTGCCAGGGTCGCGATGATGATATCGGCCACCACATGCCCCAAATAAACCAGCTTGGCCTTGATGCGGATAGCGTGCCGCATGATCGCCACGGTCAAGACAAAGGACACGCAATCAAAGAGGGCCCCGAACAGGGCGACAGGGAACATGATGAGCACATAACGCAGCCAATCGACGCCGAAGGCTCGATCGGGAAATGCCGTCATGATTGCAAACTGGTAGCTAATACAATTCAGCAGAAAGAATGCGATGAAGAGATAGCGCCAGAACCTGCGCGTGCGACCGCGATAGTCCTGGTAGATACCGATCAGGTGGCGCAGCCTGCTCTGCCACTCACCGATAACGCTGTCGGGATTTGCCGTTTCATCCATGGACATTCTTTCCGCACTTGCGCGCGATTGCGACGGGTGTCGAACTGCTTACGCGATTCCCGCCGGATCGAGGCCGAAGATTTCCGCCGCCCAGTCCGACATCACGTCGCCGATCAGCTGGCGGTTGTCGATCTGGCAATGCTCGGCCCCGCCCTCGTCGAGCCGAAAGATCTTGAGCTTGCGGTTTGGGCTGTTGACCGCATCCTCGTAGGTCTTCTCGGCCATCCAGAGCGGCACCTGGCGGTCGTTCTCACCGTGACAGACAAGCAGCGGGCAGGTGATCTTGTCGATCACCCCTTCCAGGGTCATCTGGCGGGAGACGGCGAGTGCGTCCTCGGGGGTCTTCTGCCCCATCACCCACATGCCGTGGCTGACCATGTCGGGCACCGACGGCGCGGTCTCGATCTTGGCGTAGGCACGCTCGAAGTACACGCTGAAGTCCCACAGCGCGCCCCAGGCGATGCAGCATTTCAGGCGCTTCTCGAAGGCTGCCGCACGCGGCGCGTAGTAACCCCCCAGGCTGTTGCCCGACAGGCCAATGCGTTCGGCGTCGACGTCGTCGCGGGCCTCGACATAATCCACCAGCTTGGCGACGTAATGCTCAGTCTCGTGGCCGGCCGTCAGGCCGTGCAGGCGCAAAGCGCCGCCAGCGCCTGGCTGGTCGACGATCAGCATGTGTATGCCGCGTCGCTGGTATTCCGCGCTGATCACCGGGTGATGCAGTTCCTTCAGGGAATCGAAGCCCTGAATATGGATCATGCAGGGCGCCGGGCCGTCGACATCTGCCCTGACGAACATGCAGGGCATAAACCCGTCTTCGAACGGGATGTCGACATACTCGACCGGCTCGCGGCCGACCTCGCGGGCCTTGCGGAACGTGTCGACGCCGCGTTGATAGGCCATCAACTCGCGCGGGTCGGAGTGGTGCAGGAAGCGTTCGGCGCGCAGATGGTAGAGGCCAGCGCGATGATACTTGCGCGACGCTGTCAGCGGATGGCCCTCGGCCATGTCCGTATTGCCCAACCGTTCCAGGCGCTCGGCGAGACGCGTGAAGGCCTCGTACCAGGCCTCATTGGCCACCGCCGGGTCGCCGCCGGCCAGATGCTTGACCGACCGCAACACCTCTTCGGCTTCGCTGACGGTGCCGACCTCGTCGAACAAGGTCGCTGCCGTCAAGCTCCAGGCATAGTTGTCCGGAAAATATTCGAACATGTTCTCTCCCCCTCATCAGTCGCGCCTGTTGTGGCAAATGCTTCGGCGCATGGGTGCGAGAATGGAGACTTCGGTCTGTTCAGCCAAGATTTTCCTGCAGGTCGGACAATCTAGATGACATGCCCTTCCAGAACACAGGTGGGTGAATTCAGGCCGCCGTTGTCTCGAGTTCCGGATGTTCGCCGTGCACAAACGCCGAATCTCGTTGGGACTGGCTTGGCATGTCGACCACGCGGTCAGCGGGCAATGAGACGATCATCGTTGTCCCCAGGTCGGGTTCACTGTCGATCGCCAGATTGCCGCCGTGCAGCTCGACCAGTGAGACGACGATCGGAAGCCCCAGGCCCGTCCCCTCGTAGCGGCGCGACAGCGCGCTGTCGACCTGTCCGAAGGGCAGCAATATTTTCTCGATGTCGTCGGAGTGAATCCCGATGCCCTCGTCGCGCACGAGAATTTCAACCTGGTTGTCCGCCAGCGCGACGTCGACGGAGACAATCGAGTTGGGTGGTGAAAACTTGATCGCATTGTTGACGAGGTTGGTGACGATCTGACGCAATTTCGATTCATCGGCGTTGATGGAGACCTGGGCGATGTCCGGCGAAAGTTGCAAACTGATGTTGGCGAGTTTGGCGCGTATTTTGAGCAAGTTGAAACAGTCGCGGACGCATTCCGTGAGGTCGAACACATCCTCGCTGAGCTGCATCGACCCGGATTCGATCTCCGTCATGCTGAGCACATCCTCGACGACGCTGTTCAGGTGGTTGCCGCTTTCCTTGATCAGCTTCGAATATTGCCGGACCTCGTCAGGCTCGAGATCACTGGTCAGGATCAGGTCGGAGAAACCGATGATGCCGTTGAGCGGTGTGCGGAGCTCATGACTGACATTCGCCAGAAGACTCGCTTTCACCTTTCCGGCCGCGATGGCTTCATCACGCGACTGCACGATTGTGGTCAGGGCACGCTTGAGTGTCCGGGTTGCAAAGGCCGCGAAGAACAGGATGCCGACGACGACCAGCAGGATTGGTGGCACCACGAATGCGAGGATCGCGTGGCTCGGCCATTCGGGCGTCCACTTGAGATAGACAAGGTCCTTTCCCGACGGCGCCTGCAGGGGAATCGACAATTCGCCCTTCCCGATGCCACTCCACCCGTGCGAATGGACTTCGTCCTCGAGATGAAGCTGCGGGAGGAGGAAATTGGCCTCCAGGCCTGCTGTGAATGATTCATCGATGGCCTGGAAGAAAAGAAGAATCGTACCGTCGTAGAGAACGGTGTCCGGGTCCGGCTTGTCCTCGGCCTCGAAGGGCTGCACGACGTTGCCGGCGATCAGGTAAACGCGTTCATTCACTTTGACGAACGACGTCCTGGCACCCCCGCTAGCGCCGTAGCCCGCCCTTATCGAGTTCAGAAACTCCTGGATCTCGGAGACCCTGAAGTCGTCCGCATCGAGACGGCCGGTCTCCGTGAAATCCTGATGGAACACTATCTGGTCGCGCGCGTTATAGGCGGCCGTAAAAACGACCCCGAAATTATCATGGAGGTCGTTTTGCAAATTCTCGAGCCACCATTCCCGGTCGGGGTTCAGCGACAGGTTCTCGTAGGCGTCACCCCAGACACTGTAGTCCTTGATGATGCGCAGAAGGGTTTGTTGATCGGTCGTTAGGGCCGATCTGGCGAGGCTGAGATTTTCGACTTTTGTGATCTGGTCCTGTTTTATCGCCGACCAGACCGTCAGGCCCAGCGAGAGACAGACGGCGAAAGCGATCAGGAACAGCAAGAGGTTGACGCGGTTGTGGAACGCGGCGGCAGTGTCCCGCGAATCCGAATCGGAACCGAGTTCGAACTTTTGTTCTGCGTCGACCATTGTCTACCTGCTCGTAAAGATACAACACGAGACGGCAACGCTGATGGAATCACCGATCGATCCGAAGGAACCTAAGCATTGACGCTTAATATTCGCTAAACGCGGCCTTGTTTCTGCGGCCTCGGCGGGGTCGTCGACTGCGGCCAGGGCCGGCCGGTGGCGAACGATGTGCGCACCCGTTGTTTGACGGTTTTCAAGCGACGTCGTTGACCAGACCTTCGGCCTCGAGATGGCCATTGGCGATGAGCTCGTCCCGCGCCCGGGCCTTCCAGTCTGCGCGCATCATGAAGCCTTCTGTTTCGCGGCAATGGCCCTCGGCCCAGCCGATCAGTTCCTGGTCGCTCAGAGACAAGTCCAGCGGTGCGCCGTGCGGTGCGGGCACATACCAGACGGATTCGACAGCCAGCTCCACAACATTTCCCTCGGGGTCCGGGAAATAGATCGAGAATGAATTGCCGTGACAGGTTTTGCGCAATGGGCCGACATCGGGATGGGCCTCGAGTTCGCGTTCCATGCGCCGCAACTCGTCGAGGGACATGATCCGCAGGCTGAGCTGATTGACGCTGGTCGGGGCGTCCAGATCACGGCCCGCAATCAGGATCACCTGATGGTGCTCGCCCGGATCACGGCTGAGATATGTGTATTCCCGCTCCGGCTCCGAGCCGATCGGCGGCATGAAGCCCCGGTCGGTCACGGCGTAGCCCAAAACCTTGTCGTAGAACGCGATCATCGCGTCCATATCGGCGACTTTGAAGCCGCAATGAGCCTGCGCAATGCGCGGCGGGCGCACGTCATTTTCAGTGGCGTTCAGCAGAATATGGTTCGGGTCGTGAGGGCGTTCAAAATCGGGGTCCGCGTTACCGGTCTCCGGTCCCTCGTCGGTCAACCGCCCCTCGGCCTGAAAGGTGATCGCCTTCTCGTCGCGCCAGGCCGTGCGGGTCTTGAAGTCCGGGCCGGCCTGGCAGCGTTCTTCGGTCTGCTGCTTGATATCGTCGTCGCGCATCGAGAGGTCCAGCGGCCAGGCTGCGGGCTGGGCAACGTAGAATCCGGTGTCGACGGATATCGCGCAGCGATTCCATTCGGGGTCGCGAAAATAGAGCGTCCAGGTGATGCCGTGGTCGACGGCGACGATATCCGTGACTTCGGTTTCCGTGGACACGATGGCCCGGACCTGGCGTAGCGCTTCCAGGTCAGCTGCCTTGAACCCGGTTTCACCGACGGTCGAGGCGAAGATCGAAGGCCGCCCGCCCGCCAGCACGAACTGATGATGCTCGCGCGGCCGCCGGGTCATGAAGATGATGCGGTCGGTGTCGCCTCGGATCAGACCGTGATCGCTGACGCAGAACCCCAGGACCCGGGTATAGAAGTCTTCAAGCTTGTCGACATCGTCACAGTTCACGCCGAAATGGCTGAACATCAGTGCCGGTGGACCTTCTTCGATGGGAGTTTCAGATTGGCTCATGGCGTGCTTCCCACTTTACCGCTGCTTATCGCGCGTGATTTCTTGGGCAACATGGTTAGTCGCCATCGATGGCTTTGTGAACGAAAGTTTGCACTCTCGCAAAATCAGAAAGGCGGCCCGAAGACCGCCTTTCCTAATAAATCCTAGATGTATCGGTTCGGTTAACGCCCGATCCCTTTGATCAAGCCCTTCACGGCGTCACCGGCACCGCCGGCGCCACCCGTGGCGTCCTCGAGCGCCTTCGTGGCCTCACCCGCGGCTTCTTCGACCTGCTTCATGGCCGCGCCGGTCAGTTGATCGACATTGATCTTGGCGCTCGCAACGGCGTTCTGTGCGCCCTTCAGGACCGCATCCATGATCTGGGACGCGATTTCTTCGGGCGTGGCACCCTTGCCATCCTTGCCGATGTCCGTCAGGCGAATGGTCGGCAGCGGAACGGAGAGTTTCTCGTTCAGCAACGGGGCAACGACCGCGACCTTGCCGCCCTGCAGCACCAGGCTCTCGATCACGATGTTCGGGGCATCGCCACCACCGGAGCTCTTCTCGCCACCGCCGGACTTCGACTGCACCGCTTTGTTCAGCTTGTCGAGGTTGCTGTCACCGTCATCACCGAATTCGTAGACGACTTCCGGACCGGAGATGATGACCTCCTTGATGATCACGGGATCGCTGCGAACAGAGGCGAGATCGATCTTGACGCTGACCTCGTCGAACTTGAAGGCGTCGTCATCGCTGAACCCGCTGGGATTGGTGACCCGGAACCCGCGAAGCGCGCCCTTGCCGGACGTCAGCTCGATATCGACTTCGTCCAGAATCACATTGGTCTGGGTCATGTCGGAGCCGACTTTTTCTACGGCTGCGCGAACGATGTCGTTGAGGTTGCCGAGGAATACGAATATCCCGACCGCCGCAATGACCACCAATACGCCCAGTCCGATCAAAATTTTCTTCATCGTGTGCCTGCCTTGTCTCGTTTTGCGTGAAACTCG
The DNA here is from genome assembly GCA_018667335.1 of Rhodospirillaceae bacterium. Lineage (GTDB taxonomy): Bacteria > Pseudomonadota > Alphaproteobacteria > UBA6615 > UBA6615 > UBA8079. Next base: position 13,110 of record JABIVD010000027.1, on the reverse strand, counting down.
AATGTTCACCCCGTACTACGCAAGAAGTTTGCCAGTTGGATATATACCAGCATGTTTTCTGCCCTTTGCGGCGAAAATGCGAACGGCCGCCCGATTGGGCGGCCGCCGCACGACATAAGTAATTGTATTAACTCAGGAAACTTCGCGTGCGCCGGAGGCGAAGCTGACCTTCACAGTGATGGTGCCCTCGTTGATCAGCCAGGGCCGGACGCGGTAGGAGCGCGCGCCGCTCGAATGCATCGGGTCGGCTGCGGCGATTTCATTCGCGTGGGCGAGATCCCGGGCGCGGACGACGAACATGCCGTCACCTTCCCAGGTCTCCTCGTCGTCGGCCCAGTGCGGGCCGGCCGCGATATAAACACCGTCTTCCTCCATCTTCGCCTGATGGGCGAGATGCGGACCGATGTTTGCCATCACCGGACCGAGACCATCGGTCGGGGTTGTGTGCACCACATAGACCTGCCACTTCAGCATGTCGCCGCTGGCTTCGAGAATTTGTGTGCGTGTTGGTGGGCCGTCGGCCATCTTGGTATCCTCCCATGAGATGTTTTTGTTGCTTTGGCGACGCGGGGTCGCCGGAATACAGAGGTCCTGACTGTAGGCAATCAGGCTCGAAAACTCCAAACCGAATTCGTCCAAATGGTCGAATTGCGAACCCTGAAAAGGACGCCGTTGTGAGACCAGTATTTTCAGGCATCGGGAAACGTTTCCCCGTACTCACCGGGCGTCGAGGGATATTTGTCAGCCTTGCTGTGCTCCTGATTGGCGCCGTCCTGTGGTTCGTCGTGGACCCGGCGGGTGGGTCGTCGGTCCGGATTACATCTCCCGCGCAACTGCACGCGTATTTCACCGAGCAGGACTACACCATGACCGCACTGCGTGCGGGCAACGCCAACGTGCCGCCGGTATTCATCACATCCGTGCCCGACGATTGGGCCAAGGACCTGGATGTCGGACAGAAGAAGAGCCTGTTCTTCCGCACGCTGCTGCCGCTGGTTCTGCAGGCCAATAAGGACATCCGCGCCGACCGAACGCGCCTGGCCAGCCTGCGTGAGCGCCTGGCCGGCGGGGCCTCGCTGGGGACCAAGGACCGCAATTGGCTGTTCGACCTTGCCGCCAGTTACGGCGTTGTCGACCGCAAAAAGGCAGACGCGGAGACGCCGCTTTCAACGGCACAGCTCGCGACGCTGAATGCCCGGGTCGATATCGTTCCGCCGTCACTCGCATTGGCCCAGGGCGCAATCGAAAGCGCCTACGCCCTGTCCCGTTTCGCGGTCGAAGGAAATGCGCTGTTCGGACAATGGCGCTACGGCAAGGGACTGACACCGGCGAACCAACGCACGGCATTGGGCGACTATCGGATCGCGAGCTTCAAGACACCCTTTGATTCCGTCCGCAGCTATGCCCAAAACCTGAACTCGAACCCGGCCTATAAGGACTTTCGACAGCTGCGTGCGGCCGCGCGCCAGGCGGGCAACATTCCCCGCGGTTTGTCGCTGGTTGCGGGCCTGCTCTCCTACTCCGAACGTGGGGAGGTGTATGTCGACGAGGTGCGCGGACTGATCGATTTCAACAAGCTGGGGGCGACCGATACCGCGCGCCTGGCAGACGCAGAGCCGATCGAACTGCGGGCCGGCCTGTTTTGAGCTGGATCGACCAACGTTAACCGCATGACCAGACACGCAAGACTGGCGAGACATTATCGCCGCCACTGGAGATAGACCATGACAGCACACTCTGCCGACAAAGGACCGGCTGCAGCCGGTCTCGGCATCTTCGAAAAATGGTTGTCTGTCTGGGTCGGGCTTTCGATTTTGGCCGGACTTGCGCTCGGCAACATCGTGCCCGGCCTCTTCGCCACGATCGCGGGGATCGAATACGCGTCAGTCAACCTGATCATGGCAGTCCTGATATGGGCGATGATCTATCCGATGATGATTTCTGTCGATTTCGGCAGCCTCAAGTCCATCGGAAGTCGACCCAAGGGCATTTTCCTGACGCTCGTCGTGAACTGGCTTGTGAAGCCGTTTTCCATGGCGGCGCTGGCGGTCTTGTTCTTCGAGTTTGTGTTTGCGCCCTTTATCCCTGCGGATGATGCCGAGCAGTATATTGCCGGGCTGATCCTGCTGGGGGCGGCTCCTTGCACCGCAATGGTGTTTGTCTGGTCGCAGATGACGAAGGGTGACCCTGCCTACACGCTTGTGCAGGTGTCGTTGAACGACGTCATCATGATCTTTGCCTTCGCCCCTATCGTGGCGCTGTTATTGGGTGTCACGAGCATTAACGTGCCGTGGGAGACCCTGCTGCTATCCGTGCTGCTCTATGTCGTTGTGCCCCTGATCGCGGGCGCAATCACACGTCGCGCCCTGGTTCGCGGGCACGGAAGTGAACAAGCTGGCATCGATCATTTCACGGCGAAACTGAAACCCCTATCTGTCCTCGGACTACTTCTGACCGTTGTCCTCTTGTTCGGTTTCCAGGCCCAGACAATCATTTCCCAGCCTGTTCTGATCGTGCTTATTGCCGTGCCGATCATCATCCAGAGCTACGCAATATTCTTTCTGACTTACGGTGCGGCATACATGTGGAAGCTGCCCTTCAACGTTGCGGCACCCTGCGCGCTTATTGGCACTTCCAATTTCTTTGAACTGGCTGTCGCGGTTGCCATCGGATTGTTTGGAATAGGCAGCGGAGCGGCCCTCGCGACGGTCGTCGGCGTATTGGTCGAAGTGCCTGTCATGCTGTCGCTGGTTGCGATAGCAAACCGCAGCCGGTCAAAATTTGTTTCCTAAGCTCACTGCGAAAAGCCGACCTTGAATGCCCCGCAACGACTTTGCCCGGTGGTCTACACAGCGCGAAACAGCGGGACCATTTCAGGCACCGGCGCGGGCACCATGAGCTTGCTTTCCTGCTTCACGACATGGGGCCGGATTTCGTCCTGGAACCGGATCCATTCCGGGTTCACGCGGACCGCGTTGTGGCGGCGTGTCCGGTCGTCGAACCCGTCGAAGAACCAGTAGTGATAAACCTGATGCAGGGTGCCGGTCATCGCGTGGAAACTGCCGATCGTGTTGGTCTCCAGTGGGGACATGGCCGGGACGCCGTGACGCTCGATCAGCTCCCAGTATTTGCCCAGTGACCCTGGGATCAGGCTAACGATTTGTTCCTCCACCAGGAGATCGCGGCTCGTGGCCGGATCAGCCAGGGGCGGGTCGCCGGGCGTCCAATAGGCGCTTGCCGAGAAATGTGGCGTCAGTGCCGCGACCGGCGCGGGCAACAAAATCCGGTTTTCCTGCTCCTGCATCAGCGGGCGCACCTTCAGGAAGTACGGTTCCAGCTCGGGCACGCCGTAAAGCCCGTGCAGGCGGGTCTGCCAATCATCGAGGGAATCGAACGCGTAGATATGGACGACCTGATCCGCAGGGCCACTCACGGTCGAGAAATAGCCGATGACCCGGTCGATGACCGGGCGGACAGCGTCGAAGCCCCGTTCCACCTGGGTTTCGTAGAAACGTTCCCGCAGGCCGGGTTTCATCGTGTAGGCGCGATGTTCGAGAATCATATTGGTTCCCCTTCCCTCAGTTGGATTATGGCTCAAGCCGGGCCGATGCGAGAAGACCTGTTCGTGCGCATTGGGGTGCTGTCTGCACTTGACCCGGTGCCAGCCGCGTCGCAGATTTCCCTCATGGTCCAGATCGATATCTATTCGGACACGGTGTGCCCCTGGTGTTTCATCGGCAAGCGGCGCCTCGAACGGGCGCTGGCTGCGCGTGACGATATCACGGCCACCATCAAATGGCACGCCTTCCAGCTGAACCCGGACATGCCGTCGGCAGGCATGGAACGCGAGCGTTATCTGGCATCGAAATTCGGCGGGCCAGAGCGCGCCGCGGGCATCTATGCGACGATCGGCCGTGCCGGCCATTCCGAGCGTATCCCTTTTGATTTCGATGCGGTGCCGCGGATGCCAAACACAATCCAATCGCACCGGCTGGTTTGCTATGCGGACCGGTTCGGGATGCAGGGTGCCGTCGTCGAGGCGTTGTTCAAGGCATTCTTTTTCGATGGCGAAGACATCGGGGATGACCTGACGCTCCTGCGAGTCGCCCATCTGGTCGGGCTGGACCGGGATGCCGCAGCGGCATTCCTTGCCAGCGACGATGAGCGCGACACCGTGGTCGCCGAAGATCTGCGTGCGCGGCGCATGGGGATCAACGCTGTGCCCTGCTACGTGATCAATGGTGCCTACGCCATATCAGGCGCCCAGGAGCCCGAGGCCTTTTTCCCGCTGTTCGACCTGGCAAGTGTCGGCCTGGCGGCGGAATAGCTGACTTTTATTCGCCAGCACTGCCTTCCGGCGCGGCGGCGATGGCAGACAGGTTCCGCATGAAACGCCGGACACCCACGGAACGCTTGTTCGCGTCCGTCCAGTCGCGGCGATAAACCAGCTTATGGTCGGGGCGCAGTTTGACGGTGCCGGATTCCTTGGTGATGAACGCCACGAGACCCGCCGGATTTGAGAAATTATTATCCCGGAACGTGACGACCGCACCCTTCGGTCCCGCATCGAGCTTCTCGACGCCCGCATCCCGGCACAGCCCCTTGAGGGTGATGGCCTCGAGCAGGTTCTCAACCTCGTTCGGTATCGGGCCGAAACGATCGATCAGCTCGGCGGCAAATCCCTCGATCTCCTCCGGGTTCACCAATGACGCGATCCGGCGGTAAAGGCCGAGCCGGACCCCGAGATCGGCGACGTAGTGGTCGGGAATCAGAATCGGAGCGCCGATGGAGATGACAGGCGTCCATTCATCGGTGGGCAGCACGCCCGACCCGGCCTCACGCGCGGCGGCGACCGCGTCTTCAAGCATTTGCTGATAGAGCTCGACCCCGACTTCGCGGATATGGCCCGACTGTTCCTCGCCGAGCAGGTTCCCCGCGCCGCGGATATCTAGATCATGGCTTGCGAGACTGAACCCGGCACCCAGCGTGTCCAGGGTCTGCATGACATCCAGCCTGCGCCGGGCCGTCTCAGACAGGACGCGATCGGTGGGCAGGGTCAGGTAGGCATAGGCGCGCGCCTTCGAGCGGCCGACCCGACCGCGAAGCTGGTAGAGCTGCGACAGGCCGAACATGTCCGACCGGTGAACGATGATCGTGTTCGCGGACGGCACGTCGAGGCCGGATTCCACGATGTTGGTGCACAGCAGAACTTCGTATTTGCGGTCGTAGAACGCAGTCATGACATCCTCGAGCGCACGCGCCGGCAACTGGCCATGGGCGACCCCGACCGAGACCTCGGGCACCAGTTCCTTCAGGCGTTCCCGCAGCCGTTCAATATCGGCGAGCCGGGGGCAGACATAGAAGCTCTGCCCGCCACGGAAATGCTCGCGCATGATCGCTTCGCGGATGGTCACGCCGTCATAAGGCAGGATGAAGGTGCGGACGGCGAGCCGGTCCACCGGCGGGGTGGCAATCAGGCTGAGCTCGCGCACGCCCGTGAGTGCGAGCTGCAGGGTCCGCGGGATCGGCGTGGCGGTCAGCGTCAGGACATGGACATCGGTGCCGAGCCCCTTGAGCCTTTCTTTCTGAGCGACGCCGAAATGCTGTTCTTCATCGACGACGAGAAGGCCCAGATCGCGGAACGCGATCGACTGGGACAACAGGGCGTGAGTGCCGATGACGATATCGACCTGCCCGTCCTCCAGCCCGGTGCGTGCGTCCTGCGCCTCCGTGCCTGTCGTGAGACGCGACAATTGCGCGATCTTGACGGGCAACCCGGCAAACCGCGCCTTGAATGTCTGGAAATGCTGGCGGGCGAGCAGCGTCGTGGGCACGACGACGGCGACCTGTCGGCCGTTCATGGCGGTCACGAACGCTGCGCGCAGGGCCACTTCCGTCTTGCCGAAGCCGACATCGCCGCAGACCAGCCGGTCCATGGGCTTGCCGGCACCCAGACTGTCTACCGTGTCGTCGATGGCGCGGCTCTGGTCCTCGGTTTCCGCGAAGGGGAACCGGGCGCAGAATTCTTCGTACAGGCCCGCCGGTGGTGTTAATTTCGGCGCGTGGCGCAGTTCGCGCTCGGCGGCGAGTGCCATCAGCTTGTCCGCCATCTCGGTGATGCGGTTCTTGACCTGGGCGCGTCGCGCCTGCCATCCGGCATTTCCGAGCTTGTCGAGTTGTACGCCGGCTTCCTCGGACCCGTAGCGCGACAGCAGGTCGAGGTTTTCGACCGGAAGGAACAGCTTGTCGTCACCCGCATAGAGCAGCCGCAGGCAGTCGTGGGGCGCGCCGCCGATTTCCAGCGTTTCCAGCCCGTTATACCGGCCGATCCCGTGATCGGCGTGCACCACGATGTCGTCCACCGCCAGGCTCGACATCTCCGAGATGAGATGCTCGCTCGGCTTGGTCGGCCGGCGACGGCGGACGAGCCGGTCCCCCAGTATGTCCTGTTCGCTGTAGATCGTGCGCCCGGGCACTGAAAAACCGCTGTCCAGCGGCAATACGCAGACGGGAATTTGATCCGCACCGGCGGCAAGGGCTTCGGCCCAGTTCGTCACGGGCGTTGCCCGATCCATGTCGTGATCGACCAGAAGCTGGGTCAGACGATCGCGCGAACCGTTTGAATAACAGGCGATTGCGATGGCCTGCCCCTCGCCCTGCTCGTTGATGATCCGGGTGCGCACCGCATCGAACAGGTTGGTGTCGGCCCTGTTGCGGGCCTCTGCGAAATCGATTGCCCGCCGTCCGCCGATGGAATTGCTTTCCGCACCGCTCACCGGGGCTTCGAACACGTCGAAATCGATCGCGGTACGGCCCTCGCGCAGTTCTTCCCACTCGTCTGGCCCGAGATAGAGCGCATCCGGCGGCAGCGGGTTGTACGGCGCCTCACCCTCCGCGCGCTCGGGCGCGTTTGCGCGGGCCGAGAAATAGTCGGTGATCTGGTCGAACCGGTCGGTCATGGCGTCGGGAGTCTGCGCGCCGAGGATCACCGGGCCGTCGACATAGTCAAACAGCGTCTCCGGTGCCTCGTAGAAAAGCGGCAGCCAATGTTCCATGCCCGGATGGCGCACGCCTTCGCTGACCGCCTCATAGAGTGGGTCATCGCCGCGAACGGCCCCGAACCGCGAGCGGTAGGAAGATCGGAAGCGCGCGATTGCGTCGTCATCCAGCAGGATCTCGCTCGCCGGCATGAGCGTCAGTGCCTCGATCGGCTTGGTCGTCAGCTGGCTCAGGGGATCAAACTGCCGAAGTCCCTCGATCTCGTCGCCGAAAAGATCGATGCGCACCGGTTCCGGGTAACCTGGCGGGAAAAGGTCGATGATGTCGCCGCGGCTCGCGAATTCGCCCGGTTCGCGGACGGTTTCGGTGCGATGGAAGCCGTTTGCCGCGAGGAAGGCCATGACAACGCTGAAGTCCACCGTGCGGCCGGGCGCCAGATCAATTCGCGTTTCATGGATGCGCGCGCGTGGCGGCACGCGCTGGAGCACAGCGGCGACGGTGGTCAGAATCAGCGTCGTCGTTCCTGATTCGGCCCCATGTGTGAGTGCGCCGAGGGTGGCCATCCGTTCGGCGACGAGTTCGGCGCGCGGCGGCACGCGGTCGTAAGGCAGGCAATCCCAGGCCGGGAACTTCAGGATCCGCGTCCCGGGCGCGAAATACGTCACCGCGTCGGCCAACCTGTTCATGCCGAGGTCGTCGCTCGACACGTGCAGCAAATGGTCCCCGGTGGCCTGCTTCAGGAGTTCGGCAAGCAACAGCGCGTCGCAGCCGTCGGGCACGCCGGTAAAACGCGTCGTGGAGCCGGCAGGACCCCAGTCAAAATTATGATTTAACAACAAGTTAGTCTTCGAGCTTGAAGTCTTGAAGACGCTGCATGATCTCGCCGTTCCACGCCTCGGGTACCGGCTTGCGGCGGCTGATCCACATATACAAATCGGGATCGCTGTTTTCGATCAGCGCTTCATATTCGTCGAGCAGTTGCTCGCTGAAGTCATCGAGGTTCCGCCGCGCGAACCCGCCGAGCAGCAGATCGGTCTCCTTGGTGCCGGTATAGATGCTGCGATAGATCAGACGCTTGATCCGGTTCTCGCGTGTTTCTCTAGCCGTCTCAGCTGTCATCTTTGCGATCCTGTCTGCCCGATGCTGACTCGGGCGCTCATGCTCCGTAGGATATAGCCTTCCTGCGAACTGCTGTCAGCCGCACGAACCCTATAATCGGTCCTGCCGTGCCCCAACGCGCCCGCCCAGAGATATTGTTTCCGCTTTTCGCGCCCGTCACGGCGCTGAAGGGCGTCGGGCCGCGCATCGGCACGCATATCGAACGGCTGGTCGGGCCGCAGATCGTCGACCTGATCTGGCATCTGCCGGCAGGTATCGTCGACCGCCGCTACAGCCCGAACCTCGTCGACCTTGAACCCGGTCGCATCGCCACGCTCGAGCTGACCGTGGTCAAACATCACGCGCCGCCGGTTGCCAACCGGCGCATTCCCTACCGGATTGACTGCCGGGACGACACGGGCGAGATCACGTTGGTCTATTTTCACGGCCGGGCCGACTACCTCACATCGGCTCTGCCCGAGGGCGAGATCCGCCTCGTGAGCGGCACGGCCGAGCTCTATGACGACAAGCTGCAGATGACCCATCCGGACATTGTGGCCAAGCTCACCGAGCGGGACAGTGTGATGCGCGTTCAGCCGGTCTATCCGCTGACGGAGGGTCTGTCTCTAAATGTCCTGGGCAAGGCCGTTTCGGGTGCGCTCGAACGGGTGCCGGACTTGCCCGAATGGCTCGACCCGGCACTGGTCGCAAAGCGGGAATGGACCGACTGGCACAGCGCACTGACGGCCGCACATACGCCGGGAGAGATCATCGATCTGGAGGGCACATCCGATGCCCGCATGCGGCTCGCCTATGACGAACTTCTGGCAAGCCAGCTGGCGATCATGCTGGTGCGCTCCCATGTGCGCCGACAAGCCGGTCGTCCGGTCACCGGTAACGGGCGTTTGCGCTCTCGGGTGCTGGACGCCCTCCCCTTCGAGATGACCGGAAGCCAGAAAACGGCCATCGTTGATATCGAAGAGGATATGGGCTCGGAACACCGCATGCTCCGGCTGCTGCAGGGGGACGTGGGCAGCGGCAAGACCGTGGTTGCGCTGATGGCCATGCTGACGGCCGTCGAGGCCGGGCGGCAGGCCGCGCTGATGGCGCCGACGGAAATCCTCGCGCGACAGCATTATGCCACCATCGCCCCGCTGGCCGAGGCGGCAGGGGTGCCGTGTGTGTTGCTGACCGGCCGGGACAAGGGCAAGGCCCGCGCGGCAATCCTTGACGGACTGGCGGCAGGCGACACCCCGCTCGTCGTGGGCACCCACGCGCTGTTCCAGAGTGACATCGCGTTCAACGACCTGGCGGTGGCCGTGGTGGATGAACAGCACCGGTTCGGGGTCCATCAGCGTCTGCTGCTGGCCGAGAAAGGCTCGATGGTCGATGTGCTGCTGATGACCGCAACACCGATCCCGCGCACGCTGATGCTCGCCGCCTACGGTGATCTCGATGAATCCCAGCTTCGCGAGAAGCCCGCCGGGCGCAAGCCGGTCAAGACCACGACCGCCTCGGTGGATCGGCTCCACGACGCGGTCGCGGGTGTGCAACGGCAGCTCGATGCCGGCGGCAAGGTCTTCTGGGTGTGTCCACTCGTCGAGGAATCAGAAACCATAGATGTCGCGGCCGCGACGGCGCGCCATGCCGCGTTGCGCGAACAGTTTGGCGAACGGGTCGGTCTCGTGCACGGCAAGATGCCCGGCAAGGAGAAAGACGCGGTGATGGCGCGGTTCGCCGACGGCGTGGCCCCGGAGATCGATCTCCTGGTCGCGACCACGGTGATCGAGGTCGGCGTCGACGTGCCCGAAGCGACCGTGATGGTGATCGAGCACGCCGAACGGTTCGGTCTGGCCCAGCTGCATCAGCTGCGCGGCCGGATCGGGCGCGGCGATCGGGACGCCACCTGCCTTCTGCTGTACGGCCATGAAACAGGCCAGACCGGCCGTGAACGGCTGCGCGTGTTGCGCGATACCGATGACGGGTTCGAAATCGCCGAGCAGGATTTGCGATTGCGCGGCGCAGGCGACGTTCTGGGAACCCGCCAGTCCGGATTGCCGGAGTTTCGGCTGGTGAGCCTCGAAGCCCATGGCGATTTGCTGGCGATGGCGCGGGACGATGCGCGGTTGATCATGGACAAGGACCCGGGCCTTGAGACCGCGCGCGGCGACGCGTTGCGCACGTTGCTCTATCTGTTCGAGAGGGATGCGGCCGTGCGCTACGCACGCTCCGGATAAACCCGGTTAGCGACCGGCGGCCAGATGCGGGTTGAGTTCAGCTGATCAGTCGCCTTCGACGGCGGTCTTTTCCGGATCCGGGGCGTTCGGCTGCGGCGTGTCGACGTCCGGAATTGCGGCGAGGGCCGCACCGGGTGCGATTGTCGGCTTGTCCCCGTCTGCCGCCGCGATGCGCTTGATTTTCTGCTCTTCCAGAGGCCGCCTGTCTTGCGGCGTCACGATGCCGCCGGAGATGATCATCTTGATCCCCTCCTCGACCGACATCGACAATGCGATCAGCTCGCGGCGCGGCAGGAACAGCAAATAGCCCGAGGTCGGGTTTGGCGTGGTCGGCAGGAACACATTGACGACGTCGTCATCCGTGAGACTCTGGACCTCGCCCTTGGTCTGGCCGGTGACGAAACCGATCGCCCAACTGCCCCGGCGCGGATATTCGAACAGTACGACCTGGCGAAATGCGTCGGACTGGCTTTTCAGGACGGATTCGACGATCTGCTTGGTCGCGCCATACACACTGCGGACCACCGGCATCCGGTTGACCAGATTCTCGCTGATCCGAACCAGGGTCCGGCCGAGCAACACACGGGTCAGTGCGCCGATGATGATCAGCGCCACGATGAGCACGATCAGTCCGACGCCGGGGACCTCGAACGGCACGATCGCGTGCAGATAGGTGTTGGGATTGTAGTTCTGCGGGATCAGCGGTGTGATGCGTGCGTCGACGAACTTCAGCAGGACCCAGAACAGCCACATGGTCAGGCCGATGGGCGCAACCGTCAGCAGCCCGGCGAGGAAATAACCGCGCAGCTTTGCGGCGATCCCGTGCCGCTTGCGACCGCCCAGGCCGACCCGGTCCTTGCGCTTGTCTTGTGTCTTCTCGTCGTCAGCCATGGGTGCTCCGCGTTGCCCAGAACATATAAGGGCAGAGCGCACTGGTACCAATGTAATATGGCGAAAACACGGGACGTTTTGTCCGTGATGACCTTGGTCGTGCGGCCACAGGTGGGTGCGTCACGCGCCACCATCGGTTTGTGTGGGTGCGAACGCGGCGGCCGATTTGCGTTGCAGACGCCTGAAGGTGACCACGCTGATCGGTATGCTGGCCATATAGAGGAACATCACGACGGTAAGGGTCGCCCAGAGCGCCTCAACCGCGAAGCCCACCACAAGGCAGAAGAGCAACAACACCGGCACCACGTATTTGTGCGGCAGATGTCGGCCTTTCACCGAAAAATTTGGAATCCGGCTGACCATCAACAGCGCCGCGACGACAATGAAGGCGCCGTTGAGAAGAACGTTGTTGAATGGCCCGTCGGGGTACTGGAAACCGAGCAGCATCGGCACCAGCATGATCCCCGCCGCTGCCGGTGACGGCACACCGATAAAGTAACAGTCTGCCTCTGTTGGCTGGGCCACGTCGTCCTGGGCGATGTTGAACCGCGCAAGCCGGAGGGCGGCGCAAACGCAAAACAGCAGCGACGGCACCCAACCAATGCCGCCCGCGGTATGCATCGTCCAGGCATAGACCATGACCGCCGGGGCGACACCGAAGCTCACCAAATCGGCGAGTGAATCCAGCTCGGCCCCGAGTTTGCTGCCAGCGTTGAGCAGCCGTGCCATGCCGCCATCGAGCAGATCGAGAATACCGGCCAGCAATATTGCCGCCACCGCCTCTTCGAACTGACTGTTCAGCGCAAAGCGAATTGCCGTCACGCCGGCGCACAAGTTCAGCAATGTCAGGAGGTTGGGAACCAGCTTGGTGAATGGCTGATGTTTTGGCCGCCGAACCTGTAGCCGTCTATGTTTCACGTTGTCGGGTCCTCGGCTGTGGTGCCATTGGTAGCAAGATCTGCGGCAGCGAGATCTGCGGCAGCGAGATCTGCCAGCAGTGTTTCGCCGGCCTTCACATGCTGCCCCTCGGCCACCAGTGGCGCGATCCCTTGCGGCAAATAAACGTCGAGGCGACTGCCAAACCGGATGATGCCGTAGCGATCTCCCCGGGTCACCTGTTGACCCTCTGTGAGATCGGACTTGATGCGCCGCGCGACCAGACCGGCGATCTGAACCACGGCGAGATCGATCTCGCGGCCATCCGGCCCGGTGCTGCGAATATGGGCGGCCATGCGCTCGTTATGCTCACTCGCCTTGTCAAAGGAGGCGTTGAAAAACTTGCCGGGTCGATAAGCCAGGGCGATGACCGTGCCCTCGCAGGGCACCCTGTTCACATGCACGTTGAAGACATTCATGAAAATGCTGATGCGCGTAAGCGGCGTGTCACCCATTCCGAGTTCCGCCGGCGGCGGTGTCACGGCGAATGGGAGCACCCTGCCGTCGGCCGGGCTGACGACGCGCCAACCACCGGCCGGCGTGACCCGCTCCGGATCGCGGAAAAACCAGATACACCACGCCGTCAGCGGCACGCCGATCCAGCCGAATGGACCGGCGAACAAAAACAGGAGGGCGTTCAGGCCGACGAAAATACCGATCGCGGGCCACCCTTCGCGGTGGACGGGACTTCTCACTCGAGGTTCCTAAATATCGTTCGGGATGTTGATCGGTTCCGAATGCCGGGTGACCCATTCCTGTGCGAGAGCTATGCCGTCCATGCGCCCGCAACGCAAACAGAAAGGGCGTCTCCTTGTGGAAACGCCCTGTCGGTAAAACCCTCGGGTGGTGCGGCAGAGAGGACTTGAACCTCCACTCCCTTGCGAGAACTAGCACCTGAAGCTAGCGCGTCTACCAATTCCGCCACTGCCGCGTGACCCGATGTCTTTTT